>JAGZRA010000007.1:0-41679 GCA_018381885.1 Parahaemophilus parainfluenzae
TTTTGAAGCAAAAGATGAAGCTGCTGATAAAGCGGCTGAGTTAAAAGATGAAGCTGAAGATAAAGCTGCTGAAGTGAAAGATGCGGCTGAAGATAAAGCTGTAGAAGCAGAAGAAGCGACTTCAGAAGTAAAAGATGCGGTGGAAGATAAAGCATCAGAAGTGAAAAAAGTAGTTTCAGAAGCAAAAGATGAAGCTGCAGATAAAGCATCTGAGCTAAAAGATGCAGCTGAAGATAAAGCTGTAAAAGCAAAAGAAGCTGTCGAAGATAAAGTTGCTGAAGTAAAAGATTCGCTTTCAGAGGCAAAAGATGTAATGTCTTCTAAAGTTGAAGCTGCAAAAGATGCCACAGTAAGCGCGGCAGTACAAGTTAAAGATGCTGTGGTTGCAGCAGCTAACTATGTTAAACATGTTGCGGAAAATAAAATGACTGAAGCAAAAGATGCTGTGTGCTCTAAAGCAGAGGAAGTAAAAAATGTAGATTCTGAAACAAAAGATCAATCTGCAGCCGTAAAAAAGTAACTGAAAAGTAAAAGCAATAGTTAAGGATTATTCAAATTAACTGAGTGGGATTGTTCAAAAAAAACACAAAAAAGTGATTTTTTATCTTTACAAAAAATAAAATTTTTATAATGAACTTTTTTACAAATCTTTTAATTTCATTGGGTTATAGTTGTTTTAGAGAGATTTTATAAAAAACTATATCTTTAGAAATGTAAATTTTTTTGAAAGATGTTTTATTTTAAGTTTTTTTTACGTAAACTAGATCACACAAAGCAGATAGCTTTGGATTAATTCTTAATTATAAAATGGAGAATGACAATGAAAAAATCAGTATTAGCCGTATTAGTATTAGGTGCATCTTTAGCCGTAACTGGTTGTTTCGATAAACAAGAAACAGCTCAAAAAGTTGAAGCAGCAAAAGATGCAACAGCAAATGCAGCAACACAAATTAAAGATGCAGCAAAAGAAGTTGCAACTGATGTTAAAAATGCAGCAATTGACGCAAAAGATTCAGCTGCAAATAAAATGGCTGAAACAAAAGAAGCAGTAGCTGATAAAGCTTCTGAAATGAAAGATGCTGCTGCAAATAAAATGGCTAAGGCAAAAGATGCAGTGTCTTCTAAAATGGAAGAAGTAAAAAATGCAGCTTCTGAAGCAAAAGATGCAGCAGCAGATAAAGCAGTTGAAATGAAAGATGCTGCAGCAAATAAAATGGCTGAAGCAAAAGATGCGATGTCTTCTAAAATGGAAGCAGTAAAAAACTCAGCTTCAGAAACAAAAGATGCGGCAGCTGATAAAGCGGCTGAAGCAAAAGATGCGGCAGCAAATAAAGCAGCTGAAGTAAAAGAAGCTGTGACTAAATAATTAAACTTTCGTAAAATAAAACCTATCAGAGATTATCTGGTAGGTTTTTTCTTTTTGGAGCAATATGAAATGTTATGTGCAATTTATAAAAGTAAACGTAAACCAGGCTGCTATCTTTATATTTCAAAACGAGATGATTTTTCAGCTGTACCGGATATATTAATGCAGAGTTTTGGTAAGCCTCAATTTCTTATGCCTTTCAATTTGAGGGGGAGTAAACCGCTTGTTCATGCAGATAAAGATGAGGTTATGGAGAAAATTACTCAGCAAGGATTTTATCTTCAAATGCCAAAACAAGATGATGGCTTGTTTAATAGTTTGAGTGAGATCAAATAAGCCTTTTATTTTTTCCTAAAAATATCCAAATCTTGCTTTATCTCAATATTTTCCTCAAAAAACTCCTTTAGAATTGACCGCACTTTTAAAAGGAGAATAAAAATGAGTAGTTTCTTTGTGGCAGGTACAGATACTGACGTGGGTAAGACCACCGCCTGCCGTGCCATTATTCAGGCATTACAAGCAAAGGGCGTGCGAATTGTGGGTTATAAGCCGATTGCTTGTAGCTGTGAAGAGGGGATTTATCCTGTCGAAAATCAGTCTAATGAATCCCAAACAGATTATGATGCTGAAAATAATTCAGACGTGTTAGCTTTAATGGATGCAACGAATGAGTCCGTATCTTATCAAGAAGTAAATAGCTATACTTTTGCTCATTCCTTGCCGATGCTGACTCGAGATAAATCACGCATTAAATTAAGCAAGATTAATCAAGCCTTAACGATATTAGTTCAAAAATATCAATCTGTTGTCGTGGAAGGTTCATTTGGGTTACTCACACCAATGGCAGAAGGTAAGAGTTTTGCTGATTGGGTTGTTGAGCATAAAATGCCAGTTGTGTTGGTTGTAGGTATTAAAGAAGGCTGTATTAATCATGCATTGCTGACAGCTCAAGTGATTAAACAGCTTGGTGTTCCTTTATTAGGCTGGATTGCAAATCGAATTAATCCTTGTTTAGGGCATTATAAAGAGGTGGTAGATATTTTAGAGGCTCAGATTGATGCGCCTTTGCTAGGTAAGATCCCTTATATTCATAAACCAGAATCCCAAGAGCTAGGACATTATTTAACGAATATTGATCGTTTGATGTATATGCAAACAGAGTTAGTTAAATAGTAAGTTTGAAATAAAAAGTGCGGTTAAATTTCATTAGATTTAACCGCACTTTTTTTATTCTTCGTTTTCTGGAAGTTCTTTTTTTAGGATATCTTCTTCTGCGAGGCTAGATAGGCGAGAAATCGCATTACGGTAAGAGATTTCAAGAGTTTCCCGACTGGTTGCAATAACACCTTGATCTACTAAGAATCCATCATTTACATCATATACCCAGCCATGTAGGGAGAGTTTTTGTCCACGTTCCCAAGCGCTTTTTACGATAGATGTGCGTCCTAGGTTATAAACTTGCTCTGCAACATTTAATTTAGTGAGCATATCTGAACGTTTTTCTGCTGAAAGATTGCCTAATAGATGCCCGTGTTTAAACCAAATATCACGAATATGGAGCAACCAGTTATTGATTAACCCTAGATCGTGATCTTGCATCGCTGCTTTAATACCACCACAATTTGTATGACCGCAAATAATAATATGTTCAATTTTGAGTACATCAACGGCATATTGTACAACTGAAAGGCAGTTAAAATCCGTATGAATAACTTGGTTAGCAACATTACGATGAACAAATAATTCGCCCGGTTCAAGATTTGTGAGTTTTTCAGCAGGAACACGGCTATCAGAGCAGCCAATCCAAAGATAATGAGGTGTTTGGTGATCGGCAAGTTCTTTAAAATAAGTGGAATTTTCTTCTTTCATTCTTTGCGCCCAGCTATAGTTGTTTGCAAAGAGTTGTTTAATTTTGTCCATTTCTACTTTCCTTAATATGATGTATTTGAAAGATTGATTCAAACACAATAAATAAAATAGGGGATAAATTTATCGCCTAAAATGATGACCGCACTTTAAAGAAAGTGCGGTCAATTTAAACAATATTTTTAGAAATTTGCATTTCTTGGTGCACGAGGGAATGGAATCACATCGCGAATATTTTGTACGCCAGTTACATAAACAATTAAGCGTTCAAAACCAAGACCGAAACCTGAATGTGGTACAGTACCATATTTACGAAGATCACGATACCACCAGTAATCTTCAGGATTTAGGCCCATTTCTTCCATACGTTTATCTAATACGTCTAAACGTTCTTCACGTTGTGAACCACCGATGATTTCACCAATTCCAGGCGCGAGAACATCCATTGCAGCTACAGTTTTGCCATCGTCATTTAAACGCATATAGAAGGCTTTGATATCTTTCGGATAGTTTTTCACGACAACAGGTGATTTGAAATATTCTTCTGCTAAGAAACGTTCATGTTCAGAAGATAAATCGATCCCCCAAGAAACAGGGAATTCGAATTTCTTACCTGATTTTAATAACACGTCGATCGCATCGGTATAGTCGATTTGAGCAAAATCAGAGTTTACAAAGTTTTCTAAACGAGTAATAACATCTTTATCTACATGTTTTTCAAAGAATTTCAAGTCATCTTTACGTTCAGCAAGCACGGCGCGGAAAACGTATTTCAACATGTCTTCTGCTAATTTCGCATTATCAGCAAGTGTTGCAAATGCAACTTCAGGTTCAACCATCCAGAATTCTGCAAGGTGACGAGTTGTATTTGAATTTTCAGCACGAAATGTTGGACCGAAAGTATAGATTTTGCTTAATGCACACGCGTAAGTCTCACCGTTTAATTGGCCAGAAACCGTTAAAAATGATTCTTTCCCGAAGAAGTCTTGGCTGAAATCGACTTTACCATCTTCACCACGAGGAAGGTTTTCTAAATCAAGGGTTGAAACACGGAACATTTCACCCGCACCTTCAGTGTCTGAAGCGGTAATTAATGGAGTAGCAACCCAGTAGAAGCCTTGTTCATGGAAGAAACGATGAATAGCTTGTGCTAAGCAGTGACGAACACGCGCCACGGCACCGATAATATTCGTACGTGGACGTAAGTGAGCCACTTCACGTAAGTATTCAATTGAGTGACGTTTTGCTGCCATTGGGTAAGTGTCAGGATCTTCTACGAACCCTGTCACTTCTACTTTTTCAGCTTGAAGTTCAACAGCTTGACCTTCAGCAGGTGACTCAACAATAGTACCAGTTACGATAACAGAGCAACCCGTTGTTAAGCGTAAGACTTCGCTCTCATAATTTTCAATATCGTTATTAACAATTGCTTGAATAGGGTCAAAGCAAGAGCCGTCATAAACTGCAAGGAAAGAAAGACCCGCTTTAGAATCACGACGGGTACGTACCCATCCGCGTACGGTAACTTTTTCGCCTATAGCGATTTTACCTTGTAATACATCAACAATAGATGCAACTTTAGACATATAAACCTCTGTAATTCATTATAAATTAGGCAATAAAACTGTGTTAGTTTACCTTAAATCGCAAAATTTTCCATAAAAAGTTAGTGTAAATCGGGCTTGCACAGTAAAATAATGCCTTCACTTTATTTAGGAGAAAAACTATGTGGTCTGATATTTTGACCGGCTATGGCATTTTTATTTTAGAGATTTTAACGATTTTACTTGTAATCGCAGCTATCGTGGCAATGATTATTTCTGCAAAGCAACGTAATGCAACACATCATGGTGAGTTGGTCGTGACAGATCTTTCTGAAGAATTTAAGGAAACAGTTAAGCATTTACGCGATTTCCAACTTTCAGAAGAAGAGCTTAAACAAGCGGAAAAAACAGAGAAGAAAGCCAAAAAACAAGAAGCAAAGGCTTTAAAAGCAAAATTAAAAAACGGTGAGAAAGCAGCACCTAAACCTTGTGTTTACGTGCTCGATTTTAAGGGTGATATTTCTGCATCAGAAACAACCGCACTTCGTGAGGAAATTTCGGCAATTATTAATGTGGCAAAAGCCGATGATGAAGTCTTATTACGTTTAGAAAGCCCTGGTGGTGTTGTTCATGGTTATGGCTTAGCTGCTTCACAGTTAGCTCGCTTAAAACAAAAAGGGATTAAATTAACGGTTGCAGTAGATAAGGTCGCTGCAAGTGGTGGATACATGATGGCTTGTGTGGCAGATAAAATTGTTTCTGCGCCTTTTGCGATTATCGGTTCTATTGGTGTGGTTGCACAAATCCCTAATATTCATCGTTTATTAAAAAAACATGATGTCGATGTTGATGTGATGACAGCCGGGGAGTTTAAACGTACAGTCACAGTGTTAGGTGAGAATACCGAAAAAGGAAAACAAAAATTCCAAGCTGAACTTGAAGAAACCCATCAATTATTTAAACAATTTGTGGCCCAAAATCGACCACACTTAGATGTGGATAAAGTCGCAACTGGTGAGCATTGGTTCGGTCAGCAAGCGCTAGAGCTTCAGCTAGTTGATGAGTTAGCAACCAGTGATGATATTATTCTTGAAAAAATGAAAGATAAGTCTGTGATCTCAGTGAAATATAAAGTGAAAAAGCCACTTTTACAAAAAATAGGTAAGCAAGCTGAAGAGAGTATCGAGGGAATTATCCATCGAAATTTAACAAAAAATGGGCAGAATTTTATTCAATAAGAAAAAAATTTACTTATTTGACAACTCTTTACACAACTTTACAAAAAAGTTCCATAAAAAATCATTTTTTAATGTTTTTTTATTTACAAGTTAAAGAATTATGACTACCATACGTCATGAAACTTTTTATAGTTTTATTTGTAAAATTTATAAAGTTTAGTTGTGTAGGTTCTTCTTGCAAGGATTGCACCTTAACAGTAAAAAGGTAAAGAAATGAAATTATCTCGTATTTTATTATCTGCAGTAGCAGTAGCGACAGTTGCTGCTTGTGGTAACTTAAGCAAAGTTACAGAAGCTGGTACTCCAGAATATAAAGAAGTTGATGGTCAACAAGTACCACAACTCGTATGGCCTAAGATTGATAAAGCTGGTTTCAACCATGATGGTAGCCAATTTGGTTCATGGCCGAACTGGGATAACGTTCGTATGATCGAACGTGGTATGAACAAAGACCAATTATATAACCTAATCGGTCGTCCACACTTCTCTGAAGGTTTATACGGTGTTGAAGAGTGGGATTATGTGTTCAACTATCGTGAAAATGGTGTTCACAAAATTTGTCAATACAAAGTATTATTTGACAAAAACCACAATGCTCAAAGCTTCTTCTGGTATCCAAATGGTTGTAACGGCAACTCAGCATTTACTTTAAGTGGTGACTTCTTATTCGACTTCGATAAAGATACTTTAACTCCACGTGGTAAAGAAGTTGTTGATAACGTTGCAGCACAATTAAAAGAAACTGGTGCTAAAGAAGTTAAAGTTGCAGGTTACACTGACCGTTTAGGTTCTGATGCTTACAACTTAGATCTTTCTCAACGTCGTGCAAACCGTGTTAAAGCTCGTTTAATTCAAGATGGCGTAACATCTGAAATTACAGCTGTTGGTTACGGTAAAGTACCACAAGTTAAAGCTTGTAATGGTTACAAACACGCAAGTAAAGCTGAGAAAGACTGTTTACGTCCAAACCGTCGTGTAGAAATCACTGCTTCTGGTTCTGTATTAAAATTACAAGAAGGTGGTCAAGTTAACGGTGGAACTCAAGGTCCAGCACCTCTTTATCAAAAATAATTAGATAGAGAAGACAAAAAGAGCGTAATAAAAATTACGCTCTTTTTTATTTTATGTTAAGAAATTATTCAAGTAAAAGTTCTTCAATCAATTTAGTAGTTAAGTTTATATAACTTCCATTAAAACGATGACTGAAATTTAGCAGGTAATAAAGCTGATAAAGGTGTTTTCTTTCTTCAAAACCTTCTTTATCAAGCGGGAAAGTGCGGTCATAAATTTCATAGAATTCAGGTGAGAAAGGTTGGAATAGTTCACTGAATGCTAAATCACACTCTCTATCCCCCCAGTAGCAAGCAGGATCATAAGTAAAGGTTTGATTACCTACGATAGCAGTATTCTCAATCCATAAGTTACCATGTAACAAAGAAGGTTTAGGATTATGTTTTGAAAGTTTGTGTTTTACCTTTTCAATAATTAAATCAATGTCACCAAAGTCTAAACCTTTATCTTTGCAAAGTTGTAATTGCCATCCAATACGTTGTTCTGCAAAAAATTTTGCCCAACTTCCATTCCATTTATTCGGTTGATACTCAGGTCCAAGCCAAGTATCAAAATCTAATCCATAGTTTTTAGTACCAGATACTTGATGGAGTTTAGCTAATTCTTCAGCAAAATGTGGCGTAGCATTGGTTTGCTGAGTAATAGGAAGCGCTTCTAATAATAAGAAACTATGATTTTGAGAACAGCCTACGCCATACACTTGTGGAATTCTGATTGTATTGGTTTTGCCTAGTAGGTTTAATTGGTCAGCTTCTGCACGAAACATTGAACGATAGGACCGTTCATTCACTTTAACAAAGACAGGTTGGATTCCATCCGTAATGAGCCAAGTTTCATTTACTTCGCCACCAGGCACTTTGTTTTTTTCTTTGATGTTATAGTAAGCACCAAATTGATCAGCTAAGACTTGAGAAATTGATTTCCACATAATACGCCTCCTAGACATGGTCGATTCTTCTTCATTCTAACGAAAGCACTAAAAATTACTGTGATATATCTCAAAAAATAGCAAAAATTTTTGTCATTTTTCATCTGAAACATCAATTCACCAATAAACGCGTGATTTTTTAATGAGTTAGTATTATCATTAGGTGTATTTTAGTTAGAAAAGATAATCAGGGGAAACTATGCAACATCTGAAAGATCTTGTTGAGAAAGCAAAATCGGCGATTGAACAAATCGAAAATAAAAGTTTAACCACATTAGATGAAATTCGTGTGGAATATTTTGGTAAAAAAGGGCATTTTACCCAACTTATGCAGGAATTGCGTAATGTTGCAGCGGAAGAGCGTCCTGCAATGGGCGCTAAAATCAATGAAGCGAAACAAGCTGCGTTAGATTTTTTAAATGCTAAAAAAGCAGAATGGGAACAAGCTGAACTCAATGCGAAATTGGAAAAAGAACGTATTGATGTGAGTCTTCCAGGTCGTAAAACAGAAACAGGTGGTTTACACCCCGTTACCATTACCATCAATCGCGTAACAAAATTCTTTTCAGAGTTAGGTTTTTCTGTGGAAACCGGTCCCGAAATTGAAAGTGATTATTACAATTTCGATGCATTAAATATCCCTAAACATCACCCAGCACGTGCTGATCACGATACATTCTGGTTTAATCCTGAATTATTACTTCGTACACAAACCTCCGGTGTACAAATTCGTACCATGGAAAAAATGCAGCCGCCTATTCGTATTATGGCGCCAGGTCGTGTATATCGTAACGACTACGATCAAACACACACGCCAATGTTCCATCAAATTGAATTGCTTTATGTAGATAAAAAAGCAAATTTCACCGAGTTAAAAGGCTTATTACACGATTTCTTACGTGCATTTTTTGAAGAGGATTTACAAGTTCGTTTCCGTCCTTCTTATTTCCCATTTACTGAACCTTCTGCAGAAGTCGATGTAATGGGGAAAAATGGTAAATGGTTAGAAGTATTAGGTTGTGGTATGGTGCATCCTAATGTGTTACGTAACGTAGGTATTGATCCAAATAAATATTCTGGTTTCGCAGTAGGCATGGGGGTTGAGCGCTTAACTATGTTACGCTACAACGTCACAGATTTACGTTCATTCTTTGAAAACGACTTACGTTTTTTAAAACAATTTAAGTAATTAACCGTGGGTTAAATTGACGATAATGATTAATTTAGAACGTAACACGTTCATCAATAAAGGATACAGAGATAATGAAATTTAGCGAAAATTGGGTGAGAGAATGGGTTAATCCATCAATTTCAACAGAGCAGTTATGTGATCAAATCACGATGCTTGGTTTAGAAGTTGATGGTGTTGAAAAAGTAGCAGGCGACTTTACTGGAGTGGTTGTAGGTGAAGTTGTTGAATGTGCGCAGCACCCAGATGCAGACAAATTACGAGTTACTAAAGTAAATGTTGGTGGCGACCGTTTATTAGATATCGTTTGTGGTGCACCAAATTGCCGTCAAGGTTTAAAAGTGGCATGTGCAACTGAAGGTGCGGTATTACCTGGTGATTTTAAAATTAAGAAGACTAAATTACGTGGCCAACCTTCAGAAGGGATGCTTTGCTCATTCTCTGAATTAGGCATTGATGTGGATGCAGATGGTATTATTGAGCTACCGTTAGATGCACCAGTGGGTACAAATCTACGTGAATATTTAGATTTAGATGATAAAGCCATTGAAATTAGCTTAACGCCAAACCGTGCAGATTGTTTAAGCATTGCTGGTGTTGCGCGTGAAGTTGGTGTGGTGAATAAACAAGTTGTTAATCAACCGCACTTTGATGCCGTACCTGCAATGATTTCAGATAAAGTTCAAATTGAATTAAAAGCGCCAGAAGCATGCCCTCGTTATTTATTGCGCGTGGTGAAAAATGTGAATGTTAAAGCGCAATCACCAATTTGGTTACAAGAAAAATTACGTCGTTGTGGTATTCGTTCTATCGATCCTATTGTGGATATTACCAACTATGTTTTACTTGAATTAGGTCAACCAATGCATGCTTTTGATGCATCAAAAGTGGCTCAACCTGTTCAAGTACGTTTAGCCAATAACGGCGAAGAACTTGTTTTATTAGATGGTACAACCGCAAAATTACAACCGAATACTTTAGTGATTGCTGATCAAACTGGTCCATTAGCAATGGCAGGTATCTTTGGTGGGCAAGCTAGCGGTGTTGATGCTGAAACAACAAAAGATGTAATTTTAGAAGCAGCATTCTTTGCACCATTAGCGATTGCAGGACGCGCAAGACAATATGGCTTACACACAGATTCCTCACACCGCTTTGAACGTGGTGTTGATTTTACGCTACAACGTCACGCAATGGAAAGAGCAACTGCATTGTTACTTGAAATTTGTGGTGGTGAAGCAGGCGAAATTTGTGAAGTCGTGAGCGAGCAATATTTACCAAAAGTCAATGAAGTCACTTTACGTCGTGAAAAATTAGATAGCTTATTAGGTCATCATATCGAAACTGAAACCGTGACCGAGATTTTTGAGCGTTTAGGTTTTGCAGTGAAATATGCTAATGATGTTTGGACCGTGACTTCTGCAAGCTGGCGTTTTGATATTGAAATCGAAGAAGATTTAATTGAAGAAGTGGCCCGTATTTATGGCTATAACAGCATTCCAAATAACGCACCATTAGCGCATCTTCGTATGCGTGAGCATAAAGAAGCCGATTTAGAATTAAGCCGAATTAAGACCGCACTTGTGGATGCGGATTATCAAGAGGCGATTACTTATAGCTTCGTTGATCCAAAGGTACAGACTTTACTTCATCCAGAAATTGAAGCGCTTGTATTGCCAAATCCAATTTCAGTTGAAATGTCAGCAATGCGCGTTTCATTGTTAAGTGGATTACTCGGTGCAGTACTATACAACCAAAATCGTCAACAAAACCGCGTGCGTTTATTTGAAACGGGATTACGTTTTGTTCCTGATGCCAATGCAGAATTTGGTGTGCGCCAAGAATTTGTTCTTGCAGGTGTGATTACCGGTACAGCAAAATCAGAATGTTGGACAGGTAAAGCAGAAACGGTTGATTTCTTTGATCTTAAAGGTGATTTAGAAAGTATTCTTTCTCTTACCGAAGTGGGTAATCGAGTTAAATTCGTGGCAAAAGCATACAGTGCCTTGCACCCAGGTCAATCTGCTGCAATTGAATTAGATGGAAAAGAAATTGGTTTTATTGGAACTATTCATCCACTTATTGCTCAAAAACTAGGATTAAATGGCAAAGCGGTTGTTTTTGAAGTTTTATGGGATGCCATTGCAAATCGTCGTGTGGTTCAAGCCAAGGAGATTTCAAAATTCCCTGCGAACCGTCGTGACTTAGCTTTAGTTGTTGCCGATAATGTGCCAGCAGGCGATATTATTGATGCATGTAAACAAGCCGGCGGAGAAAAATTAACACAAGTCAATTTATTCGACGTATATCAAGGCATTGGCGTTGCTAGCGGACATAAGAGCTTAGCAATTAGTTTAACCATTCAAGATAATGAAAAAACGCTTGAAGATGATGAGATTAATGCGGTAATCTCTGCTGTATTAAACGAAGTTAAACAACGCTTTAATGCGGAGCTTAGAGACTAAACAGGAGACTAACATGGCAACGATTACAAAAATTGATATTACTGAATACTTATTAGATAAGTATCAATTACAAAAAGCGGAAGCTAAAGCATTAGTAGAAGACTTTTTTGAGGAAATTCGTTTATCGTTAGAATCTGGTGGCGAAGTGAAATTATCCGGTTTTGGTAATTTTGAACTTCGTAATAAAGCTTCCCGTCCAGGGCGTAATCCAAAAACAGGTGAAAGTATTCCTGTTTCTGCGCGCCGTGTAGTGGCATTCAAGCCTGGGCAAAAATTACGTGCTCGCGTGGAAAATACCAAGCCAAAACAATAGTAAGAAAAGTGCGGTCGTTTTTGACCGCACTTTTGTCAGGATTGAACATGAATAAGATTAAATGTGCTTTTTTAGTCGCAGGAAGTTTTTTGCTTTTTGCTTGTTCAAGCGGTGTTCGTGAAGAGTATGCCATGAACTATAAAGGTCAGATTGGAGATCCGATTATAGCGATTGCCATGTTAAGTGAACAACAATACGAATGGGCGGGTACACCTTATGTGTTAGGTGGGCAGTCTCGTGGTGGTATTGATTGTTCTGGTTTTGTGCAAAAAACCTTTATTGATCGTTTTAATATCAACCTTCCTCGAACAACGAAAGATCAAGCGGGATACGGAAAACTTGTTCGTAAAGAAGATATCCAAACAGGCGATTTAATTTTCTTTAAAACGGGACGAGGACCAAATGGCTATCATGTTGGGATTTATGTAAAAGAAGATAAGTTTTTACATGCTTCAACCAAAGGTGGTGTGATTTACTCTTCAATGAACAGCCCTTATTGGAAAAAAGCTTTTTGGCAAGTTAGACGAGTATAGTGAAAAGAAAAAAGTGCGGTTAATTTTAACCGCACTTTTCTTTTATGGATTTGCTGTAGGGCGAATACCTAATGTATGACAAATCGCATACGTGAGTTCGCTACGATTTAACGTGTAGAAGTGGAAGTCATTCACACCTTCACGAGAAAGGATTTTTACCATATCCATGGCCACACTCGCCGCGACGAGATTGCGAGTCGTTGGATCATCATCTAACCCTTCATAAGCTTTAGCCAACCATGCCGGGATTTTTACATTCGTAAATGATGCCATTTTTTGCAGCTGTTTGAAATTAGTAACAGGTAGAATACCTGGAACAATTTCAGCCTCAATACCAATGGATGCACAGCGATCACGGAAACGAAGATAACTGTCAATATCAAAGAAGAATTGAGTAATGACATGATTAGCACCTGCGTCAATTTTACGTTTCAAATTGATTAAATCTGCTTGTGCTGATTTTGCTTCAGGATGAACCTCTGGGTATGCTGCAACTGAGATATCAAAATCAGCTACGGAGCGAAGTAGTTCAACTAAATCAGCCGCATAGAAAGGTTTTTTCGCATAGCCTTTTGGCTCATCACCGCGTAATGCCACAATACGACGAATACCGCTATCCCAATAATCTTTTGCAATTTCTTTTAATTCTTCAGGTGTGGCATCAATACCAGTTAAATGTGGTGCGGCTTCTATGCCTGTTTCTGCTTTAATGGCTTTCACGATGCTATGTGTACGATCACGTTCGCCAGAGTTTGCGCCATAAGTGACGGAAACAAATTTAGGATTTAATACTTTTAAGCGATGGATGGAATCCCAAAGCATGCTTTCCATTTTTTCATTTTTAGGCGGAAAGAACTCAAAGGAGACATTAATTTTTTTGTTAGTATCAGCAAGATGTTGATTTAAGGTGTTAATTTCGTTTGCGTAGCTCATAGCATGCCTTCTTACGTTTTTTATTAGAATGCACTTATCATAAGATAAGAACTAATATGCGTCAATTTCAATGATTTCATCAAAATGATGAATGAAATTAATGATTATTTGTTACGCGTTGTATTTTAAAAGAAAATCAATTTATTTGCACAAAAAGTTAGCATTTTTTCTAAAAATAGGTATAATACGCCGACCCTGTAAATGCACGGATTCCCACCGTGCATTATTTTATCGAGATCACACTCGAAGGGGTGGAGATTAAGATTAATGGTTGTGTTTCAATCAATATGGAACACTGGGTATCAAACTTATATTTTGGTAATTAATTAATGAAAACTTTTGTAGCAAAACCGGAAACAGTAAAACGTGACTGGTATGTGGTAGATGCGACAGGTAAAACTTTAGGTCGTTTAGCTACTGAATTAGCACGCCGTCTTCGTGGTAAACACAAGGCTGAGTACACTCCACACGTAGATACTGGTGATTACATCATCGTTATCAACGCAGACAAAGTGGCAGTAACTGGTCGTAAAGAAACAGATAAACTTTACTACTGGCACACTGGCTATGTAGGTGGCATCAAACAAGCGACTTTCAAAGAAATGATCGCTCGCCGTCCTGAAGCGGTGATTGAAATTGCGGTTAAAGGTATGTTGCCAAAAGGTCCATTAGGCCGTGCAATGTTCCGTAAATTAAAAGTGTATGCGGGTGCAGAACACCAACACGCAGCACAACAACCACAAGTATTAGACATTTAATCACGAGGTTTAGGAAATGGCAGAGAATCAAAACTACGGCACTGGTCGCCGCAAAAGCTCTTCAGCTCGTGTATTTATCAAACCGGGCAGTGGTAAAATCACTATCAACCAACGTGAATTAGACGTATATTTCGGTCGCGAAACAGCTCGTATGATCGTACGTCAACCGTTAGAATTAGTGGAATTAACTGATAAATTAGACCTATATATCACTGTTAAAGGTGGTGGTATTTCTGGTCAAGCGGGTGCAATCCGTCACGGTATCACTCGTGCATTAATGGAATATGATGAGACTTTACGTCCTGCTCTTCGTGCAGCTGGCTTCGTTACTCGTGACGCACGTCGCGTTGAACGTAAAAAAGTTGGTTTACACAAAGCACGTCGTCGTCCACAATACTCCAAACGTTAATTTTTTATTATCGTTTCAAGAAAGCAGAGAGCAATCTCTGCTTTTTTTGTGTCTGTAAAAAATAAATTAATTAAAAATTACCATTCTTTGATTTCTTGTTATCTATTTGTAATTGATTGATTTTAAAACAAAAAAAAGAAAATGTTGGCAATTTGGCTCTCGGTTATGTTAAAATAATCGCCCACTTTTAGTAGAAGTATATAGATTATTTTGGATCTTCGGAGGAATAAATGTCCAATGCATCAAGTAAACGTTCAGTAATGACTCTTTTTTCAAATAAAAATGACATTTACTGCCATCAGGTAAAAATTGTCTTAGCTGAAAAAGGTGTCGCTTACGAAAACGAAGAAGTTGATTTGCAAGCATTATCAGAAGATTTAATGGAATTAAATCCTTACGGCACATTACCAACATTGGTGGATCGTGATTTAGTGTTATTCAGCTCACGCATCATTATGGAATATCTTGATGAGCGTTTTCCACATCCTCCACTTATGCCAGTTTATCCGGTTTCTCGTGCGAAAAGCCGTCTTTTAATGTTACGTATCGAACAAGATTGGTACCCAACATTAGAAATTGCTGAAAAAGGCACGGAAGTTGAACGTGAAGAAGCATTAAAACAGCTAAAAGAAGAATTGTTAGCAGTATCGGTTATCTTCCAACAAACTCCTTATTTTATGAGTGAAGAGTTTGGTTTGGTTGATTGCTATGTTGCACCATTATTATGGAAACTACGTAATATGGGCGTGGAATTCAGCGGTACAGGAAGCAAAGCAATCAAAGGCTATATGGATCGTGTATTTAGCCGTGATTCATTTTTACAATCTGTAGGTGAAGCTGCACCTAAAAATTTAATGGATGATAAATAATGACCCACACGCCTTCTCCCAAACGCCCTTATTTACTAAGAGCCTATTATGATTGGCTAGTGGATAACGATTTCACCCCATATTTGGTGGTGGATGCTAATTATTATGGTACCAATGTGCCTGTGGAATACGTGAAAGATGGGCAAATCGTCTTAAATCTTTCTGCGGGAGCAACTGGGAATTTGCAATTAACCAATGATTTTATTCAGTTTAATGCACGTTTCCAAGGTGTGGCTCGTGAGTTATACATTCCGATGGGCGCAGCTTTAGCCATTTATGCACGTGAAAATGGTGATGGCGTGATGTTTGAGCCAGAAGAAATTTACGATGAATTAAATCGTGAGCCAACATCAGAACAGCCATTAAGCTTTGCAGAAGCGGTAGATAAGCCTAAAACTGAAAAGAAACCACAGAAATCAGCATCTCATTTACGAATTGTGGATTAATGAAAGAAAAATAAAAGTGCGGTTAATTTTAACCGCACTTTTTTTATTTATTATTTGGTTGCAGCTTTCATATTGCGAACAAATTCGGCAAGTTCAGATAAGCACTGAGCCTGATTATCTAAGTTTCGCTCAATAATTTTTACAGTTGCAGAACCAGAAATCGCGCCTGCTGCACCTAGTTGAAGGGCTTCTTTCACTTGAGCAGGTTGAGCAATACCAAAACCTTGTAGAATTGGTGGAGCCTTGTGGGCTTTAAGTTGTTCTACAAGTGTATCTAAGTTTGCGGCATGAGCTTGATTCTCTGCACTTGTTACACCTGCACGAGAAACTAAATAGGTATAGCCTTCGCTGTTTTCAGCAACGCCTTGTACTGTTTTTGCATTAGCATTTGGTGGGCAAATAAAGACAGGTTGAATGCCATGCTTTTTAGCGGCTTGAATATAGTCTTCTTTTGCCAATAGTGGAATATCTGCCACTAAAACCGCATCTACACCGACTTCTGCACAACGTTGATAGAAATTATCTAAGCCTTTTGCAAAAATTAAATTCGCACAAAGGAGTAAGCTAATCGGAATTTCTGGATATTTTGATCGCACTTTAGCGAGTAATTTAAAGCTGTCTTCAGTGCTATGGCCCGCATTGAGCGCACGGTTATTAGCCGCCTGGATAACGGGACCGTCTAATAGTGGATCAGAAAATGGAAAGCCTAATTCCAACGCATCTGCGCCATTTCCGACTAACGTGCAAATGATCTCAAAAGAGCGATCAAATGTTGGATCGCATAATGTCACGAAAGGTACAAAAGCCCCTTCTTTTTTTGCTGCAAGTTCTGCAAATTTAGTTTCAAAACGGCTCATTATTGCATTCCTTTTTCTTTTAAAACTTTATCAACGGTGAAAATATCTTTATCTCCACGACCAGAGAGATTCACCACTAAAATTTGTTCTTTATTCGGTTCTTGATGAATCATTTTTAATGCGTGTGCTAATGCATGCGAACTTTCCAATGCAGGAATAATCCCTTCATGTTTTGCTAATTCTTGGAAAGCGTTTAACGCTTCATCATCTGTAATGCTTGGGTATTCTGCACGACCAATACTTTGCAAGTAAGCATGTTGAGGTCCTACAGAAGGGAAGTCTAATCCCGCAGAAATGGAGTAGGATTCTTCCACTTGGCCATCTTCAGTTTGCATTAAAGGTGATTTCATACCGAAATAAATACCTACTTTTGCATGACCTAATGGTGCACCATGTTCACCACTTTCGATGCCATGACCTGCAGGTTCCACACCAATTAAGCGTACACTTTTTTCATCAATAAAATCGGCAAACATACCAATCGCATTCGAACCACCACCGACTGCCGCAATGACAGCATCCGGTAAGCGACCTTCTTTTTCTAAGATTTGACGTTTGGTTTCTTCCCCAATCATTTTTTGGAATTCACGTACAATCGTCGGGAATGGATGAGGACCTGCCGCTGTACCCAATAAATAATGGGTGTTTTCATAGTTGGCTGACCAATCACGCATGGCTTCACAGCATGCATCTTTCAATGAGCAAGAACCTTTTTGTACAGGAATCACTTCTGCGCCCATTAAACGCATACGGAATACGTTTGGTGATTGGCGTTCCACGTCTTTTGCCCCCATGTAAACACGACAAGGCATATCTAACATTGCACAAGCAAGGGCTGTTGCCACGCCATGTTGGCCCGCACCAGTTTCTGCGATAATACGTGTTTTACCCATGCGTTTTGCTAATAAAATTTGACCTAACACTTGGTTGGTTTTATGGGCACCACCGTGAAGTAAATCTTCACGTTTTAAATAAATTTTTGCTTTTGTGCCTTTGGTTAAATTACGGCAAAGGGTAAGTGCGGTTGGTCTGCCCGCATAATTTTTAAGTAAATCTTGAAATTCACGTTGGAATTCAGGATCGTCTTTTGCTTCAACAAAGGCTTTTTCTAGCTGTTGTAGTACCGGTACGAGAATTTCCGGTACATACATTCCGCCAAATTCACCGAAATAAGGATTTAAAAGGGTTGCTGACATAATATTTCCTTGTTATTTTTGAATTCTTGCGACATTAAGTGGTGCAAAGGTTTGTGCAGTAGGCATCACTTCAATGCGATTAATATTGACATGTTCAGGTTGTTGATTGAGCCATAACACAATATTAGCAATATCTTGTGGGCTGACATATTCTACATTTTCATAGAGTTTTTTAGCTCGGGCATCATCACCTTTAAAGCGGATATTAGAAAATTCAGTTCCACCACAAAGACCGGGTTCAACATTGGACACGCGAATTTGTGTACCAGCAAGATCGGCTCGAAGATTTAAACTAAATTGTTTTATAAAAGCTTTAGTGCCACCGTATACATTGCCACCTGGATAAGGATAAGTACCTGCAATTGAGCCTAAATTAATAATATGACCTGAATTGCGTTCAACCATTTGTGGTAACACAAGACGAGTGATGGTGACGAGACCTTTAATATTGGTATCAATCATTTGCATCCAATCGTCTAAACTCGCTTTATCTGCACTTTCTAAGCCTAATCCTAAACCTGCATTATTCACCAATAAATCAATGGATTGCCAATTAGAGGGAAGGGAATGGAACGCATCTTCTGTTGCTTGGCGATCTGAAATATCAAAGGCAAGAAAGTGGAAGTTTTCACCTAATTCTTGTTGTAATTGTTCTAAACGAGCTACGCGGCGCCCTGTGCCAATTACACGATAACCATTTTCAATAAGTGTGCGACAAATTGCCGCACCAAATCCGGCAGTTGCGCCGGTTACTAACGCTGTTCTTTGCATAATGCTTCCCCTTAGCAATCAGATTAATTTGATAAAATCTTATTAAAAACTGACCGCACTTTTTCGCTATCTTTCACGCCAGCGGCAGTTTCTACACCAGAATTGAGATCAACCCCTAAGCAACCTTGCTTAATGGCTTGTTCAATATTGTCAGGTGAAATTCCACCAGCCAAAATAATTTTGTGTTTCAAGTTTTCAGGAATGAGTGACCAATTAAAGGTTTTTCCTGTGCCACCTTGTTGATTAGCAGATTGGCTATCGAAAATATAGCGAGTGATATTTAAATCATCAGTAAAATCAACCATACTTTGCGCTTCAGTATTCACCGAAATGGCTTTCCAAATTTGTATTTCTTCAGGCAGTTGGTGACGAAGTGCGGTAATAAATTCAGCGGTTTCTGAACCGTGTAGCTGAACGGCATAAAGCTGCAATTGTTTAGCGATTTTTACAATAAAATCAATTTCTTGATTCTGGAATACGCCCACAAAACGAAGTGGTGATGCTGTCACTAATTCTTGGGCTTGACGTAGGCTCACACAGCGTTTTGAATGTTCGACGAAAATTAAGCCGCCGTATAATGCTCCGTTTGCGTAAACCTCTTTGACATCTTGTGTGCGAGTTAAACCGCATACTTTATTTTCTCCAAAAATCACTTCACGCACAGCATTGTTTAAATCAGCACTGCCCATTAGGCTACTGCCGATTAAAAAACCATGTGCCACTTTTTGCAAATCACGAATTTGGCTGTGATTATAAATCCCTGATTCGCTGATAATACGTGCATCAGCAGGAATGCGATTGGCATATTTTTGTGTAAGTTCTACCACGCGGTTTAAATCAACAGTGAGATCGTGAAGATTACGATTGTTAACACCGATAATTTTCGCACCTAATGCAAGGGCACGCTCAAACTCTTCCTCGTTACTGGTTTCTGTCAATACGCCCATGCCGAGAGAATGTGCAAGATCAGACAATACGCGATAGGTTTCATCATTTACCACTGAAAGCATCAATAAAATAGCATCAGCTTGATAGTAGCGTGCAAGATAAACCTGGTATTCGCTGATCATAAAATCTTTGCACAATACAGGTTGTGAGACAACGTCACGTACTTGAGGCAAATAGTCAAATTTACCTTGGAAGTATTTCTCATCCGTTAGCACAGAAACAGCTGATGCATAATGTTTATACACATTGGCGATTTCATCTAAATTAAATTCACCACGAATTAATCCTTTAGAAGGTGAAGCTTTCTTGCATTCTAAAATATAAGCCGGTTTTTGATGGGTGCCTTTAGCCAACGCATCATAAAAAGAGCGGTCAGATTTTTGAATGTTTTCTTTAAATTGTGAAAGCGGAAATTCAGCTTCCTTTGCCTTAACCCATTGTGCTTTGTCTAAGACGATTTTTTGCAGCACCGTCGCAGAGTCAATTGGTTTAGTGAAATCTTGCGTGATCATAATCTTTCTTCTTATTGTGGCTTATCAAATCAGCCTTTATCTTAATATTTTGTTAAATGTTGTAGTGTCTCAAGCGCTTTGCCTGATGCAAGATGAGCCAATACATTTTGAACATTTTGTTTTAAGTCATCATGACCAAATAATTTCAGTAATAATGCCACATTTGCGGCTACCGCATTAGCATGTTCCGCTTTGCCTTTACCTTGTAAAAGTGCGGTCAGATATTGGGCATTTTCTTGCGGTTCGCCACCACGTAAACTTTCTAAAGATTGTGTTTTTAAACCAAAATCTTCAGGTGTTAAGGTGAAGTAGTCAATTTTGCCGTTTTTAATTTCTGCCACTTGCGTTTCACCATGTACGGCGACTTCATCTAGACCTGCACCATGAACCACAAAAGTATGTTGATGGCCTAATGCAACAGCGGTTTCAGCATAGGTTTTCACTAATTCAGGGGCATACACGCCAAGCAAATGATAAGTTGGGCGAGCAGGGTTAATTAATGGACCTAAAATATTAAAAAGTGTACGCGTTTTTAATGCCGCGCGAACAGGGGCAACATGTTTAAAACCACTGTGATATTGTTGAGCAAATAAGAAACATACCCCAATATCATCAAGCGCTTGACGAGCTTGTTCTGGCGCGACATTCACATTTACACCGAGAGCGGTTAATACATCACTGGCACCGGATTTACTTGATACGCTACGGTTACCGTGTTTTGCTACTTTTGCACCCATAGAGGCTGCAACAATGGCACTCGCAGTAGAAATATTAATTGTATTTTGACCATCGCCACCCGTTCCTACAATATCCGCAAAAGGGTAACCAGGTCGAGGGAATGATTTGGCATTTTGCAAGGATGCAGATACCGCACCACTTAATTCCTCAATAGTGGCACCACGTACTTTTAACGCAATCAGCATGGCAGCGATTTGTTCGTTATTCAGTTCGCCTTGCATAATGGCATTAAAAGTGACCGCACTTTCTTCTTTATTAAGTGTTTTTCCGTTGTAAAGTTGTTCTAATAATTGAGCCGTTTGCATAATCAATCTTCCTTATACGTTAAGATCATAGACTAAGTCTCGCGCTTCATCACCGGTCATACCACGGAAGCCCCAACAATGAGCAGGCTGTTCCTTAATGGTGATTTCTACATCATAGGATTTAATACCGATTTTGTATTCTAATTCGCTAAATAGCATTTTGATCAGACGTTTTTTAGTCCCTTCTAAACGTCCCTGCATAAGATTAATTTCGATTGCGATATAGTTTTCGCTACGATCTTCTGGATAGAAAAAATCTTCTTTATCCAAACACTCGAATCGAATGGTATGCTTGCCATGCGGAATATCCAAGCCTAAATTAAGACTGTCATAAATAGCCTTGGCAATAGCTTTACGACGTGGGGTAAGGGTTTCTTTTAATCCATATACGGTAATCATTTTTTCTTCCTTAATCTCTGTTTAATAACCATTCCACAGATTGTTGTAATAATTTGGAACCTTGCACAGTAAGGATGCTTTCTGGGTGGAATTGGAAAGCACAAATTGGCAAGGTTTTATGACGAATTGCCATCACGATACCATTGTAATCGGCATTGACAATAAATTCGTCAGGCAGATTTTTACCCATCAAAGAGTGATAACGAGCCACAGGCATTGGGTTGGCAATATCTTTAAACATGGCTTGGTTATCGTGTTGAATGCGCGATACTTTACCATGTAATACTTCGCCTGCATGTACAACCTCTCCACCAAAGGCTTGAATAAGCGCTTGATGGCCTAAGCAAATACCAATAATTGGCACATCATTTTTTAAACGTTCAATGAGCGGGAGTAAGATACCTGCTTCAGCCGGAGTACCTGGTCCCGGTGAGAGCGCAAGAATCGTATCCGGTGTATTTGATGCCTCTTGTACCACTTGTTCTAAATTAGTGTCATTGCGATAAATTTTTACGTTATGCCCAAGCACACGGAATTGATCCACTAAGTTATAAGTGAATGAATCAAAATTATCTAAAAAGAGAATATTAGCCATAATTTATCGTCCTTATTTTGCTTGGGTATTGATTTGTTTGATTGCTTTAAGCACTGCAGCCGCTTTATGGCGAGTTTCATCCGCTTCCATTTGAGGATCAGAATCCAACACTTCACCACAACCCGCTTGAATATGGGCAATGCCATTTTGTACAAAAGCAGAACGAATCACGATACAGGTATCAAAATGACCATCAGAGGTGAGATAGCCGACAGCACCACCGTAACTGTGACGTTTTTGCTGTTCAAATTGATAAATTAACTGCATCGCTTTGATTTTAGGCGCACCAGTTAACGTTCCCATATTCATGCAAGCTTGATAAGCATGTAAGGCATCAAGTTCAGGACGAAGTTTACCCACTACGCGAGAAACTAAATGCATAATATGAGAATAGCGATCCACTTGCATTAATTCGGCAACTTTACGTGTACCGCTTTGACACACGCGAGCAATGTCATTACGGGCTAAATCCACTAACATTAAATGTTCAGCTTGCTCTTTATGATCAAGACGTAATTCTAATTCCAAACGCGCATCCAATTCAGGGTCAATATTGCCATGCGCATCAAAACCACGCGGGCGAGAACCTGCAATTGGATAGATTTCTAATTGACGATTATCTGGCGCATATTTCAGCGCACTTTCTGGTGACGCACCGAATAAAATGAAATCTTCATCGTTCATGTAGAACATGTAAGGGCTTGGATTGTTATGTTTTAATTGCGCATAGCTCGCAAGGGTATTCGGGCATGCTAATGAAAAACGGCGAGATGGCACGATTTGGAACACATCACCAATATTAATATGATGTTTTAATGCTTTGACAATACCGATAAATTCAGGATCTTCAAAGTTGGTGCTGACCTCATCACTTGCTGCTTTAATGGAAAATACGCCATCAATATTTTTTAATTTTTGGGCAATAGAAAGTGCTGTTTTTGCGACTTCCACTTGTTCTTCTTGGCTAAAGCAAAAGCTTTTTAATGTGGCTTGTTGGCTTTGATGATCGATGGTGATTAAGTTTTCTGCGAGATAGAAACTGTAATCCGGGCAGTTAATGCCATCATCTTTTAATTCAACACCTTGCATTGGAATAAAATTTGCCACCAAATCATAAGCAAATAAACCACCTAAAAAGACAGGTGTGCTGCTATGTTGATAATGGTTAGAAATTACACGAAGTCCATCAAAAATGGTTGCAGTTTGTAATTTGCTGTCTTCATCTAATTGATTATCAAGTGACGCAAATTGCACAGAAAATTCATTCTCAAAATTGACCGCACTTACGGTACCGAGTTGGCTTAATACGGGATGAATTTCTTTTAAGACTTGTTTTCCGTTCGCATTCAGTGCTCTAAAGGTCACCTGATTGCCTAAACAAGTAATTTTAACGACAGCATTAATTAAAATAAGACTTTGTAAGCTATTTTTACTACCAATTTCGGCAGAGTCGAGGAGAAGAGAATTTGAGTTCTGTTGGCATAATGTATTAAAAATTGCGGTGGTGTCGGCATGATAGGGAACCGGTTGAGAGGTCACCGCAATAAAAGGGGTATTTTTCATAATCAATCCTGTATTTTGAACTTTTGCACTATTAAACTAGTACATGACGTATAAGTCAAGAAAATAATCAAAAAATTGGTGTGATTTTACAATATTTTTTTAATTTTTAACCAAAGATATTAAAAATAGAGGAAGTTGATTAGAAAAAAGCCATTTCGAGGCATATCTCAAAATGGCTTATCTGGGGATTTTAGTAATTAGAGAGATGCAACAATCTCATCAATTTTATTTCTTGCTGAACGTTGTGCTTTTTCAATCGCTTCAGCACCTAATCCGATACCTTTTGCATAAGCAAACTGAACATCGGCAATGCCAACAAAACCTAAAATTGCTTTTAAGTAATTTGTCACATTGTTGTTTTCATCATACATGCCACCAAAGCTTGCTAATACAATCACTTTTTTACCTTGAAGTAAACCTTCAGGACCATTTGCGGTGTATTGGAAAGTCACACGAGGACGCGCAATAAAATCAAAATAAGATTTAAGTTGTGTTGGGATGCCTAAGTTATACATAGGTGCACCAATTACAATAATATCAGCGGCTTTTAATTCAGCCACTAACTCATCAGATAAAGCTAAAAGTGCATTTTCTTCTGCAGTTTTAGGTTCGCCACGTACCGCAGTTGCCGCCGTTGCATCAAAATGGGGAAGTTGTTGCGCCGCTAAATCACGTACTACAATGTTGTGGTCTTTTAATTTTTCAATGGTGTAATCGGCTAATTTATTACTTTGAGAGTTATCTGCAAGGATGCTTGATTTCAATACTAATACGTTCATAGAGTTTCCTTTAATTGGTGTTTATCAAAAGTGCGGTCATTTTATCGGAAATTTTGAATAGATAAAGTAGCTATCAGGAAAATCATTATTTACTCATTGGAAAGAATTCAGCGAGATATTAACAAGTGTGGTGGAAAGTGCTAAAATTCTCCGCCGCACTTGGTTTGCTCGATAGTGGGAGTGAATGAAAGTGCGGTTTGTTTTTAATCATTATTTGCATGTTGCCTTTCGTATGGGCGACCACTGTATAAGGAAAAATTATGCCTATTATTACTTTGCCGGACGGTTCTAAACGTGAATTTGATCGTCCAGTTTCTGTGTTAGAAGTGGCTCAAGATATCGGAGTCGGTCTTGCCAAAGCAACCATTGCTGGCCGTGTAAACGGTGAACGTCGTGATGCGTGTGACATCATCAATGAAGATGCTAACCTTGAAATTATTACAGCAAAAGATGAAGACGGTTTAGAAATTATTCGTCACTCTTGCGCACACTTGCTTGGTCACGCTATCAAACAATTATTCCCAGATGTCAAAATGGCAATCGGTCCAACGATTGAAAATGGCTTCTATTATGACGTGGATTTAGACCGCTCTTTAACGCAAGAAGACATTGATGCTATCGAAAAACGTATGCTTGAATTGGCGAAAACCAATTATGACGTCATCAAAACTCCGGTAAGCTGGCAAGAAGCAAGAGATACTTTTGAAAAACGCGGCGAGCCATACAAAATGGCTATCTTAGATGAAAATATCGAACGTACCGCAACGCCTGCGCTTTATCATCACGAAGAATACATTGATATGTGTCGTGGACCACATGTGCCAAATATGCGTTTCTGCCACAACTTTAAATTAATGAAAGTTGCAGGTGCTTACTGGCGTGGTGATAGCAAAAATAAAATGTTACAACGTATCTACGGTACGGCTTGGGCAGATAAAAAACAATTAGCGGAATACTTAACTCGCTTAGAAGAAGCGGCAAAACGTGACCACCGTAAAATCGGTAAAGCGTTAGATTTATATCATATGCAAGAAGAGGCACCGGGTATGGTGTTCTGGCATAACGATGGTTGGACAATTTTCCGTGAATTGGAAACCTTCGTACGTACTAAATTAAAAGAATACGATTATCAAGAAGTGAAAGGTCCGTTCATGATGGACCGTGTGTTATGGGAAAAAACAGGTCACTGGCAAAACTACGGAGATTTGATGTTTACTACGCAATCAGAAAACCGTGAATATGCGATTAAACCAATGAACTGCCCAGGACACGTTCAAATCTTTAACCAAGGTTTAAAATCTTATCGTGATTTACCAATCCGTATGGCGGAATTTGGTTCTTGTCACCGTAACGAACCATCAGGTTCTTTACACGGTTTAATGCGTGTACGTGGCTTCACTCAAGATGATGCACATATTTTCTGTACTGAAGATCAAATTGAAAGTGAAGTAACCAGCTGTATCAAAATGGTTTACGACATTTACAGCACGTTCGGTTTCCAAAATATTCAGGTGAAATTATCTACTCGTCCTGAAAAACGTATTGGTGCAGATGATATGTGGGATCGTGCAGAAGCAGGTCTTGCGGCAGCATTAGCGCATAACGGTCTTGAATATGAAATTCAAGAGGGTGAAGGTGCATTCTATGGTCCGAAAATTGAGTTTGCATTACGTGACTGTTTAGATCGTGAATGGCAATGCGGTACTATCCAATTAGACTTTGCATTACCAGGTCGTTTAAATGCGTCTTATGTGGCAGAAGATAATGATCGTCGTACACCAGTTATGATTCACCGTGCGATTTTAGGTTCAATTGAACGTTTCATCGGTATTATCACCGAAGAATATGCGGGTTTCTTCCCTGCATGGTTAGCACCAGTTCAAGCGATTGTCATGAATATTACAGATAGCCAAGCAGACTATGTTCAAAAAGTGGTGAAACAACTTTCTGATGCTGGATTACGCGTTAAAGCAGATTTACGTAATGAAAAAGTTGGCTTCAAGATCCGCGAACATACCTTACGTCGCGTGCCTTATATGCTTGTTTGCGGTGATAAAGAAATCGCAGAAGGCAAAGTGGCAGTACGTACCCGTAAAGGTGCTGATTTAGGTACTTTCACGATTGAAGAATTTGCTGAAATCTTAAAATCCCAAGTAAGACAACGTGAGTTGAAATTATTGGGCGAAGAGTAATTGACTCTTTAAAATCTTAATTAAAAATGACCGCACTTTGATGTGCGGTTTTTTTATATTCACGGTATAAAAATAAACTCAAGTATCTCTTTCTTCTATATAATAGACTTATCACAAGGAGACGAATATGACAGCTCAAATTCAACAATTAACACCAGAATTAACTTTAGAACGTATCAATGAAATCCCTGTTTTAATCTTAAATCACTCCGTAGGTTCAGCTCGAATTGCATTACAAGGGGCGCAATTATTAAATTGGCAACCTAAAGGGGCAGAGCAGGATATTTTTTGGTTAAGTGAGATTGAACCTTTCACACAAGGTGTGGCAATTCGCGGCGGTGTGCCGATTTGTTACCCTTGGTTTGGAGGCGTTAAACAACCTTCACACGGTACAGCGCGTTTACGTTTGTGGCAATTAAGTGATTATGATCTGCAAGCGAATAAAGTGCGGTTAGAATTTTCACTGTTTTCTGAATATGGTGTGATTGAAGCCAAAATGAAAATGGAATTTACCGATAAATGCACAATGACTTTAACGCATTTAGGTCAAGAGCCGGCTCAAGCCGCATTGCACAGCTATTTTAATATTGGTGATATTTCAAAAATTGAAGTCCAAAATTTACCAAATCGTTGTTTTGATTCATTACAAGGTAAGCATACAGACGTTCCTTCGATTAGAAGAATAGAACAAGGCGTCGATTGTATTTATTCATTAGAAGAAAATAAAACATTGTTGGTGGATAAAGCATTTAATCGACGTATTCAAATTACCCATCATCATGCAGATTCAATTGTGCTATGGAATCCTTGGGAGAAAACACCAAGTGCGATGCAACCTGAAGGGTATAGAACAATGGTATGTATTGAAACCGCAAGATTAGAAAAATTGCTTCAATTTAGAGAGAGTATTTCAGCTGAAATAAGTGCTTTAACTACTGATATTTAAAGGAATAGAAATCCTTGTTGCATAAACGTGGCAAATACTATAAAATTTTGCCCGTTTTTTGCTTGTTTTTATAGCAAATGATTGAAGAAATATTCTGTTTTAAATGCAGTGGGTTTTATCTTAAATAAATAGAAGGAATAACATTATCAAAACCGTAAAAAAAGCTCCGGCAGCTAACCGCCCGAATCGCATTAACGATGAAATTCGAGTAAAAGAAGTTCGTTTGATTGACCAAGATGGTGAACAAGCGGGGATTGTATCAATTCAACAGGCCTTAGATATGGCAGAACAAGCAGCGCTTGATTTAGTTGAGATCAGTCCGAATGCCGAACCACCGGTTTGTCGTATTATGAACTACGGCAAGTTCCTCTATGAAAAGAGTAAAACTGCAAAAGAACAGAAGAAAAAGCAAAAAGTTGTACAAGTGAAGGAAATTAAATTCCGTCCAGGTACTGATGAAGGTGACTACCAAGTTAAATTACGTAGCTTAATCCGTTTCTTAGAAGATGGAGATAAAGCGAAAATTACTGTACGTTTCCGTGGTCGTGAAATGGCTCACCAAGATATCGGTTTAGACGTGTTAGAACGCGTTAAAAATGACTTAGCTGATATTTCTGTTGTGGAATCTGCACCGGGTAAATTAGAAGGTCGCCAAGCAGTAATGGTGTTAGCACCTAAGAAAAAATAATTTTTTATTTAGATCTAATCTAGATAATCGAATTTTCACTTCGGTGAGAATACAACTGCATATTGGGCAAACTACGCAGCCTAATTGCTTTTGGAGAAGGGCAATTCAATTTGCCATATTGGAATAATTAGTGCCTACAAGTAATCTTCGGATTCGCCTAATTATGTGTTTAACTTAAAATGCGGAGTTATTTTAACAATGCCTAAAATTAAAACAGTACGTGGTGCTGCTAAGCGTTTCAAAAAAACAGCTTCTGGCGGTTTCAAACGTAAACAATCTCACTTACGTCATATTTTGACTAAAAAGACAACTAAACGTAAACGTCATTTACGTCATAAATCAATGGTTGCGAAAGCAGACCAAGTTTTAGTAGTAGCTTGCTTACCATACGCATAAGCCGTTATTTAAGCAAAACGTACGATTAGTTAAATTAGTTAAAAATATTACATAGGAGATTAAATAATGGCTCGTGTAAAACGTGGTGTTATTGCAAGAGCACGCCATAAGAAAGTTCTTAAGGCTGCTAAAGGTTATTATGGTGCACGTTCACGCGTGTATCGCGTTGCTTTCCAAGCGGTGATCAAAGCTGGTCAATACGCATATCGTGACCGTCGTCAACGTAAACGTCAATTCCGTCAATTATGGATTGCACGTATCAACGCTGCGGCTCGTCAAAATGGTTTATCTTACAGCAAATTCATCAACGGCTTGAAAAAAGCGTCTGTTGAAATCGACCGTAAGATCCTTGCTGATATCGCTGTATTCGACAAAGTAGCGTTCGCTGCATTAGTTGAAAAAGCAAAATCTGCACTTTAATTTTTTAAAGTTTAGATTCAAAAATTAGGACGCTGAAAAGCGTCCTTTTTTATTACCTTCCAAAAAGAAAAAACCGCTACTCAAAACTTGAATAGCGGGGAGGTCTTAATTTATAAGAAACTTCAAAAAGATAACTGCAATATGCAGTGCACTAGCAATGTATCAGACTGTGTGTTTTTGAAATAGTTCGATATTTTTGAAAAAATATTTAAAAAATATCAAAATTAAACCAAAATGAACGAATTTAGCCCTTTATAAAGGCAATAATTTGCTCTTCAATCCCTTTTTCATCTAATTTAATTTCAGCAAGCGCTTCTTGTTGTGTGCCTTGCGGAATAAAGATATCAGGTAAACCTAGTTGTAAAAGTGCGGTTGTTTTTCTATGAGAATTTAGCACTTCTGAAACAGCAGAACCCGCACCACCTTGAATTGCATTTTCTTCTAATGTCACAATGACATCATGGGTATTTGCCACTTCTAGAATACGAGCTTCATCAATTGGTTTCACAAAGCGCATATCGACAACAGTCGCATTGAGTTTTTCTGCCACAGATAAAGCAGCTGGTAAGAGTGTACCAAAATTCAGAATAGCGATTTTTTCACCCTCACGAACCATTTTTGAACGACCAATTTCTAATTCTGCAAGTGGGGTTAATTCTACGCCGATTGCATTTCCACGCGGATAACGTACCGCAGCCGGTTTACCACATTTATAACCCGTATAAAGCATTTGGCGACATTCATTTTCATCACTTGGTGTCATAATGATTATATTCGGAATGCAGCGCATAAAGCTTAAATCAAACGCACCTTGGTGAGTCTGACCATCAGCACCTACGATACCTGCACGATCGATGGCAAAGAGAACAGGTAAGTTTTGAATGGCGACATCGTGAATAAGCTGATCATAAGCACGTTGTAAGAAGGTAGAATAAATGGCTACAACAGGTTTATAACCACCAATTGCAAGACCTGCCGCAAAGGTGACAGCATGTTGCTCTGCAATAGCAACATCAAAATATTGTTGTGGGAATCGTTCTGAAAATTCTACCATGCCAGAACCTTCACGCATTGCAGGTGTAATACCGACTAATTTATCGTCTTGTTCTGCCATTTCACATAACCAATCGCCAAAGATTTTTGAATAGGTTGGTTTGGCATTTGATTTAGGAAGTTGGCCGCTTGTTGGGTCAAATTTTGGTACGCCATGGAAACCAATCGGGTCTTTTTCTGCAGGCTCGTAACCTTTTCCTTTTTTAGTTTTGATGTGTAAGAATTGCGGCCCCTTGAGATCGCGCATATTGCTTAAGGTGGCAATTAATTCATCAATATTATGCCCATCAATTGGTCCAATATAGTTAAAACCGAGCTCTTCAAAAAGCGTACTTTCTGGAGAGAACATTACACCTTTCATGTGCTCTTCAGTTTTCTTCATAAAGTTTTTAACAGTTGGCACTTTATCTAAAATTTTCTTACTGCCGTCACGAACCGTTGAATATAATGAACCAGAGAAAATGCGAGCAAGGTGATTATTCAATGCCCCCACATTTTCAGAAATAGACATTTCATTGTCATTTAAAATGACCAACATATCAGTATGCAAAGAACCCGCATGGTTTAAGGCTTCAAATGCCATCCCCGCAGTGATAGCACCGTCACCAATCACACAAACGGTTTTACGACCCGCATTTTCACGTTCTGCTGCAACAGCAATACCTAGTCCTGCACTGATTGAAGTGGAAGAGTGTCCAACACTTAATACATCAAACTCACTTTCTTCACGCCAAGGGAAAGGATGAATACCGCCTTTTTGGCGAATGGTGGACATTTGATCACGACGCCCCGTCAAAATTTTGTGTGGGTAAGCTTGATGGCCCACATCCCAAATTAATTGATCAAAAGGGGTTTTGAAAATGTAATGTAGTGCAACCGTCAATTCAACGGTACCAAGACCAGACGCTAAATGACCACTGGTTTGACTAACGGATTCCAACAGATAACTCCGTAACTCCTGACAAAGTTGCGGAAGCTGATCTTTATTTAAAAGACGCAAATCTTCCGGCGAATTAATTAAGGATAAAAGAGGGTAGTTGTTCATATATTCGTTAGTCCTAAAATGTGAAAAAAGTGACCGCACTTTGAAAAATCAAAATCAGTGCTGTCACCATTAACTTTTACGATTGACAATAAATTCAGCTAATGCACGCAATGCAGTTGCATCAAAAGATAAATTGTCTAATTCATGTAAGGCGGTTTGATAGAGTTCTTGTGCTTTTTGTTTCGCGCCCTCTAATCCTAACAGCTTTGGATAAGTACTTTTATCTAAATCTAAATCAGATCCCACCGGTTTACCGATTTCCGCACTGTCGCCTTCAATATCTAAAATGTCATCTTGTACTTGGAAAGCTAAACCAATAGCTTGTGAATAACGTTCTAGTTGTTGCTCTAATTCTTTGTTTTCAAAGTGAGGAGAGCAGATAAAACCCAGTTTTAATGCAGCTGTTAGCAACGCACCCGTTTTATTGCGATGAATAAGTTCTAATTCGGCTAAATTAACTTGTTTATGCTCAGAAATTAAATCTAAACTTTGACCTAAACACATGCCTTGTACGCCAGATGCTTGAGCCAAGACTTTCACTAATTGCAATTTTTGTTCTGCAGAAAGAGAAGGCGCTTGCGTAAGAATTTCAAAGGCAAAAGTTTGTAATGCATCGCCAGCTAAAATGGCCGTCGCTTCATCAAAAGCAATATGACATGTTGGTTGACCACGACGAAGTTCATCGTTGTCCATGGCAGGCAAATCATCATGGATTAAAGAATAAGCATGGATAGATTCAATGGCTGCGGCGGCGTAATCTAAAGCGGGCATTTCTGCGCCCAGCATTTTACCCGTTGCATAGACAAGGAAAGGACGAACGCGTTTGCCGCCTAGCAATAAGCCATATTTCATGGCATCACGCAAAGGGGCATTATAAGAGTCAATTTCTTCAAATTGATTGGCTAAAAACTGATTAATACGATCTTGAACTTGTTTGAGTTCAGTGCCGAATTGATAACTCATGAATTACTCGTCCCCTTGATAATCACTTAATGGGGCGGTTTCGCTTTTTTGTAACAAAATTTGAATACGTTGTTCTGCTTGTTGTAAGCGTTCTTGACCAAGTTGAGCCAATTTAATACCGTTTTCAAATTCTTTCAGCGCATCTTCCAATGGTAATTCACCGCTTTCAAGTTTTGTCACAATTGTTTCTAATTGTGCAAGTGTTGTTTCAAAATCAGGTTCAGCATTTGCTGGTTTACGCGCCATTAAATTATCCTTTTCAGATGAATAAATTGCTCCGTATTGTACTTGATTTTTATAGGGATGTTAAAAACTTATTTCAAAGTGCGGTCAGTTTTTCGTGAGAATTTGAACTTTGTGGGATCTGGAATTTAGCGTACAATACGGCCATTTTTTATTATTCACAGATTATTATGAAATTTATCGTTAAACTTTTTCCTGAAATTATGATTAAAAGCGAAACCGTGCGTAAGCGTTTCGCGAAAATTTTGACCTCAAATATACGTAATATTTTACAGAAATATGATGAAGAAACAGCGGTTGTTCGTCATTGGGATTACATCGAAGTGCGGTCAAAAAATGAAGCAAACCGTGAAGAATTAATTGCGCTTTTACAACGCATTCCGGGGATTCATCATTTTTTAGAAGTGGAAGAAAAACCGTTTACCGATTTACATCATATCTTTGAGTTGACCTTAGCGGATGTTGCAGCTCAACTTGAAAACAAAACCTTTTGTGTACGTGTAAAACGTAAAGGGAAACATGATTTTAGTTCCATTGAAGCTGAACGTTATATCGGTGGTGGTTTAAATCAGCATATTGAAAGCGCAAAAGTACGCTTAAAAAATCCTGATGTAACTGTTCGTATTGATATTGAAGATGACAAAATGATGCTGGTAAAAGCTCGTCATGTTGGCTTAGGCGGTTATCCAATTGGGACGCAAGAAGATGTGCTTTCATTGATTTCAGGTGGCTTTGACTCAGGCGTATCCAGTTATATGCTCATTCGCCGTGGTTCACGTGTGCATTATTGTTTCTTCAATTTAGGTGGTGCAGCCCATGAAATTGGCGTGAAACAAATGGCTTACCATATTTGGAATCGCTATAGCTCATCTCATAAAGTCCGCTTTATTGCCATTCCTTTTGAAGGTGTAGTGGGCGAAATTTTAGAGAAAGTCGATAACGGCCAAATGGGCGTAGTATTAAAACGAATGATGGTGCGCGCTGCAAGTAAAGTTGCACAACGTTTTGATATTCAAGCCATTGTTACCGGCGAAGCACTCGGACAAGTTTCGAGCCAAACTTTAACCAATTTGCGTTTAATTGATGAAGCTGCAGATGCATTAGTATTACGTCCACTCATTACTCATGATAAAGAACAGATTATCGCGATGGCGAAAGAGATCGGTACCGATGATATTGCTAAATCAATGCCTGAATTCTGTGGAGTGATTTCTAAAAATCCAACGATTAAAGCGGTACGTGAAAAAATTCTTGAAGAAGAAAATTATTTTGATTTTGGCGTATTGGAAAGTGCGGTTGAAAATGCACAATATTTAGATATCCGCCAAATTGCAGAAGAAACAGAAAAAGAAGTAGTGGAAGTAGATACCATTTCGGTGCTTGGCGAAAATGATATTATTTTAGATATTCGTAGCCCAGAAGAGACAGATGAAAATCCATTTGAATCAGATGAGCATCAAGTGATGCAATTGCCGTTTTATAAATTATCTTCACAATTCGGCTCATTAGATCAAAGTAAAAATTATGTGCTTTATTGTGATCGAGGCGTGATGAGTAAACTGCAAGCGCTTTATTTAAAAGAAAATGGTTTCACGAATGTGAGAGTTTTTGGGAAAAAATAAGCAAAAAATGACCGCACTTTAACGTGTGGTTTTTTTATTCGTAATCTAATTCACCCACTAATTCATCGATAGCTTTGACAAGTAATGTCCGATCATGACGATAGCTGATATCATCTGCATTCAAGCGTTTAGCCAAGATTTTAACGGAAGAAATGGCAGACAAATCGACCGCACTTTTTTCGCGATAAGGGGTAATGGCGCCATTAATGACGGGTTCGCCGACGATTTCATTAATTTTCTGAATACGATCAGTCAGTGAAAGCTGAGAGGCTGCACCAATTTCTGTCCCTAAATTATCAATAAAAATCACTTTCGCTTTGCTATTACGCAGGGCAGTCGCTAATTCAGGTAATAATAATGGTGGCATAATGCTCGTCATGAAACTTCCTGGACCAAGTAAAATGACTTCCGCTTGCTCTAATGCTTGGATGGTTTCTTGTGCGGCTTTAACCATAGGCACTAAGAAAAGTGATTGAGGTAATTCCGTTAAATTATCAATGCTTACTTCACCTACAATACTGGAGCCTGAACCTAAACTCGCGGCAAGATGAACAGGTTCTTCTGACATGGGAATAATGTGAGATTTTACCTTGAGTAATTCACGAATTAAGTTAATGGCTTCAATAGGGCGAATATGCATATCTTCTAAGGCTTTGAGCATTAAATTGCCTAAATTATGCCCAGAAAGTTCACCTTCGCCAGTAAAGCGGTATTCAAATAATGCAGATGCCGTGCTTGGCTCAATGATGATTTGGTTTAAGCAATTACGTAGATCGCCCCATGCGATACCACCTTGTTCTTGGCGAATTCGGCCAGTTGAACCACCGTTATCTGTGGTGGTGACAATACCGGTTAAACGCTCTTTCATAAAACTAAGCGCCGATAATACACGCCCTAATCCATGACCACCACCAATGGCAACAATATGTTTGATTTCGTCTAAATGTTCATGACGGCTGTGACGAGATAAATCAGACATTTTTCTTCCTTTTTTACCTATAAATTATTATAAAAAAATAATGTTATATATTTTTTTATATAAGTTAATTCTGTTATTTTTATCAATATAGTCGGGTTATTCTACCAAATTATTGCTATTAACCGCTTGCTTTTATTACAATACCAACACAATTTATTTTTAACGCATAACTCCGAGCTTGTTTAGCCTAAGTTTCACAAGAAATACGGTGGCAAGCCAATAACGCGGTACGTTATTCAGGGATACGCTGGAAACGGTTTATCCTCTCCATATTTAGAAAGGTGTAAAATGCAATCCATTCCTATCAAGAACGTAGGAGAGTCTCGCTTAGTCGATCCTTTCCAACGCCAATATTACTATCTACGACTGTCGATTACCGATCAGTGTAATTTTCGTTGTACCTATTGTTTACCTGATGGTTATCAACCTGAAGCTAACAAGCCAAGTTTCTTAACCTTAAAAGAAATTACCCATCTTGCTCAAGCGTTTGCTGAAATGGGCACAGAGAAAATCCGTTTAACGGGTGGCGAACCGACTTTACGCAAAGATTTTATTTCTATTGCTGAAAGCATTGCTAATATTGATGGAATCTGTCAATTAGCCGTCACGACAAATGGCTATCGCATGGCAAAAGATGTGGCTGATTGGAAGAAAGCAGGGATTACGTCTATTAACGTCAGTGTTGATAGCTTAGATCCAAAAATGTTCCATCAAATTACAGGTATCAATAAATTTGATGACGTGATGCGTGGTATCGATCGTGCCTTTGAAGTGGGTTACAACAAAGTTAAAGTCAATTCAGTTTTGATGAAAAATTTGAATGACAAAGAGTTTGAACAATTCCTTGTTTGGGTGAAAGATCGCCCAATTCAAATGCGCTTTATCGAACTCATGCAAACGGGCGAAATGGATAGTTTCTTTGATAAATTCCATCTTTCAGGACAAGTATTAGCTGATAAATTGCTGCAAAACGGTTGGCAATTACAACACAAATCCCATACTGATGGTCCTGCTAAAGTATTCACGCATCCTGATTATGCAGGCGAAATTGGCTTAATTATGCCTTATGAGAAGAATTTCTGCGCAAGCTGTAATCGTCTCAGAGTGTCAGCGAAGGGCAAACTTCATCTCTGTCTATTCGGCGAAGAAGGCATTGAATTACGTGATTTATTGCAATCCCATGAACAGCAAGATATTTTGCAAGCACGTATTTTTTCTGCATTGCAAGGTAAGCGTGAACATCATTATTTGCATATCGGTGATAGTGGTGTAAGAAATCATTTAGCCTCTATCGGTGGCTAAAAGAAAATAGGTGACTTTTATTATTCACTTATTTTGCTTTCATCACACATGTAAAACATTCAATATTTTAACCGCACTTTATTTTATTATGACTACATTTACGCATATCAATTCTCAAGGCAAAGCCAATATGGTGGATGTTTCTGCAAAAGCAGAGACTGTTCGCGAAGCTCGTGCTGAAGCCATTGTAACCATGTCAAAAGAAACCCTTTCCATGATCGTGGAAGGCAAACATCACAAAGGCGATGTATTTGCTACAGCACGTATTGCAGGTATTCAAGCGGCAAAACGTACTTGGGAACTTATCCCACTTTGCCATCCATTGTTACTTTCTAAAGTAGAAGTGAATTTAGAACCGTTACTTGAAACAAACCAAGTTCGTATTCAATCTCTTTGTAAATTAACCGGAAAAACTGGCGTAGAAATGGAAGCATTAACGGCAGCAAGCGTAGCAGCCTTAACCATTTACGATATGTGTAAAGCCGTACAAAAAGACATGGTGATTGAGCACGTTCGCCTGTTAGAAAAGAGCGGTGGAAAATCCGGTCATTTTATTGCGGAGGAAAAATAAGATGCTAAATGTTTTATTTTTTGCTCAAACTCGAGAATTAATTGGGGAAGATTCTATTCAGCTTGAAGGCGATTTTGCGACGGCGGAAGCGGTGCGTGAACATCTTGCTCAAAAAGGTGATAGATGGGCGCTAGCGTTAGAAAAAGGGAAGCTTTTAGTCGCCATTAATCAAACCTTGATGCCATTAGAAAGTGCGGTCAAAAATGGTGATGAAATTGCATTTTTCCCACCGGTAACGGGGGGCTAAATGACGGATATTCAAATTTCAGTACAAGAACAACCTTTTGATCAAAATGCCGTTTACCAATGGCTTTCTGAACAACATTCGGTTGGTGCAACGGTTATTTTCGTGGGTAAAGTTCGCGATCTTAATTTAGGCGATGAGGTATCCAGCTTATACTTAGAACATTATCCCGCAATGACAGAGAAAGCCTTACGTGAAATTGTAGAACAGGCGAAAGCGCGTTGGGATATCCAGCGAGTGTCTGTGATACATCGAGTAGGACTTCTGTGTACCGGCGATGAAATTGTTTTAGTCGGCATCAGTTCTGCTCACCGAGGTGATGCCTACCACGCTAATGAATTTATTATGGACTTCTTAAAATCCAAAGCCCCGTTCTGGAAAAAAGAACAAACCCATCAAGGCGAACATTGGATTGAAGCAAGAGAGAGCGATAAAGAAGCGTTAGAGAAGTGGTAATTCGATATAAAAAACATGGTCATTTTTATGGCCATTTTTTATTCCTGTAAAAAAAGTGTAACTGCATTTTGATATATTATGTGATGATTTGTAAATTTCTTTATTTTTCAATGAGAAATACTGTTTTATTGAATGATATGTAAAATAATGTAAATTTAGTATTCATTGTAATAAATATTGTATTATACTTGTGCGGTATTGTTCAGGGTTATTTGTACTTGAATATAACCATATACAATAGGAAATTAATTATGAATCATGTTTTTAAAATTATCTGGAATACAGTAAACCAATGCTGGATTGCTGTTTCAGAACTAAGCAAATCTGTGGGTAAATCATCTCAAATAGACAAACGTAAAGCATTAAATGTAATTATTGGAGCTGCAGTTTTAGCGGGTGTAAGCACAACCGCAATGGCTGAAACCAATGTGGTATCAAATGATCAGGGAAATATCGTTGGTGGTATTGGTGCGAGCGCTCTTGGTGGAACTGGTACAACAGGAAATTCTGTTGTTTTAGGTAATAAAGCTAAATCTGAAATAACTGAGAGCGTAGTAATTGGTGGTAATACTACAAATACAGGACGTTGGTCAGTAACTTTAGGTGATAAAGCTGATGGTAATTCTCAATATGGCGTGACGATTGGTAATAGAGCCTATAGTGGTAAAGGTGCAAACGCAATTGCTATTGGCTTAATGGCTAAAACTTCTAATGAGAAAGCGGGTGGAAATAGCCAAACTGCTGTAGGGGTGGCATCTTATGCTGATGGTGAAGGGGCTTCAGCCTTTGGTGCAACAGCAAATGCAACAGGTGCTCTAGCAACCGCTGTTGGTCGAAACTCGAAAGCTCTTGCAAAAAGTGCATCCGCATTGGGAGATAGTGCATCAGCTTCAGCATGGGGCGCAACAGCATTAGGTGTAGGCGCATCGGCTAGAGCAGATAATTCTATTGCTGTGGGTTCAGCTGCAGTCACTGAAGGACGAGAATCAACAGCATTAGGACGTCGTTCTTATGCTGGTGCTCAAAGTGCGACGGCTCTAGGTACCTTAGCTAATGCAAGTGCAATCGTTTCGACCGCTGTAGGTAACGATGCGAAAGCAAGTGCTATTCAGGCTTCAGCATTAGGTAATGGATCAAACGCAAGCGGAAGTGGTGCATTAGCTTTGGGAGCAAAATCTAACGCTTCAGCTGCAGATGCATTAGCAACTGGTTCTAACTCTGTAGCTTCATCAACGAATGCAGTAGCAGTTGGTAAAGATAGTAATTCTTCTGCTGTTAATGCTATTGCTCTTGGTACATCTAGTAACGTCTCTGGGGTTAGTGCGGTAGTAATTGGTACTCAAGCAAAAGGTACGCATGAAAACTCTGTGACATTAGGTTCTTATTCAAGTAGTGCGGCTAATGATTTTGATCAGACAGCAAAAGCTTTATCTTCTTTTGGTGATACCGCTACAAGTACAACCATTAACTATAATGGCACCTCTTCAACTCAAACTGGTGCGGTTTCTGTAGGTGATGGAAAACTTGTTCGCCAGATCCAAAATGTGGGGGCAGGTCGAATTACTGCAACTTCAAATGATGCGGTAAATGGTAGCCAGTTATATCAAGCATATTACAATGCAGGCTTTAACATTCAAAACAATGGTTCTGAAACATCGCGTATTAATACCCATGGCAAAGTGAATTTTGTAAATGGTGAAAATACCGAAGTCGTTGTAAAAGATGGTAAGAATGCAGCAGAAATTAAAGTAAATGCAAAAGACACTTCAGCATCAGTTGAAGCAGGTTCGGATGCAATTACTGTAACAGTGGGCGAACCAACCAAAGTTACAGGAAAAGATGGAGTGACTGTAACCACAGTAACCAATTACAAAGTGGATCTTTCACAAAAAATTAAAGATGAAATCAAAAATGCAGCGGGTCGTGGATTTAACGTGACTGCAAGTGCATCTGAAGGTACTGTTGTAAATGAAGTGACAGAAGAAACGGTTCAATCTACTGCAACAAAAATGGATAAGTTAACACTTGATGCAGGTAAAAATATTAAATTAACCCACAAAAAAGGCAAGGTGTTAAGTGTTGCGGTCTCTGATACGCCAACATTTACCAATGTCACGACAACGGGTGATCTTAACGTTGGTGGAACTGTCCATGCACATGGCGGCTTGGATGTTCACAATAATCGTATTGTGAATGTGGCCGATCCGAAAGACCCAACTGATGCAGTAAATAAACGTTATGTTGATAATGCAGTGAAAAACATTAATAACAACATCAATCGTTTAGACAACAAAATTGATCACGTTGATCGTAAATTACGTGCAGGTATTGCAGGTGCGACAGCGATTTCTTTCTTACAACGTCCAAATGAAGCGGGCAAAAGCTTAGTTTCTGTTGGTGTTGGTGGTTATCGCAATGAAAATGCATTAGCGGTTGGTTATGGTCGAAATTCTGATAACAACAAAGTTTCGATTAAAGTTGGTGCAAGTATCAATTCCCGCAGTGATGTGAACTGGGGCGGAAGCATCGGTTACCAATGGTAATTATTTGATAAAAAGGCAGAGTAAAATCTGCCTTTTCTTTTGTTATGTTGAGATGAAAAAAGTGCGGTCAAATTCGACCGCACTTTTTATTTTTATTGATTAAAGCACTTTAACGATGCTTTCGCATAAATAACGAATATTGTCTTCAGTGATACCAGCCACATTGATACGACCAGAACGAACCGCATAAATCGCAAATTCTTCTTTTAAGCGATCAACTTGTTCAGGCGATAAGCCACTGAAAGAGAACATACCGTTTTGTTCCATGATAAAGCTGAAATCTTGCTCTGCACCATATTCTTTTAATAACTGAACGAATAAATGACGCATTTTTTTGATACGTTCACGCATTTCAGTCAATTCATTTTCCCATTCTTGACGAAGTTGTGGATCATTTAACACCGTTGCTACGGTCGCCCCACCGTGAGATGCTGGGTTAGAGTAGAGTGTGCGAATAATTGATTTCACCTGTGTTAGTGCAGTTGAAGCAATTTCTGTATTTTCAGCGACAAGGGTAAAGGCACCGACACGCTCATTGTATAAACCAAAGTTCTTAGAGAATGAGCTCGCCACTAATAATTCTTTATGATTTGCCGCAAAAGCACGTAAACCGTAAGCATCTTGATCTAAGCCATTTGCTAAACCTTGATAAGCAAAGTCAAAGAGTGGTAACCAGCCGTTTTTCGCTGAAAGCGCGGCTAATTCTTGCCATTGTTCAGGCGTTGGATCAATACCAGTTGGGTTGTGGCAGCAACCGTGTAAAAGCACCACATCACCTTCACTTGCTTGGCTTAAATCTTCAAGCAAATGTTCCCAGTCAAGGGCTTTGCGTTCTGCATCATAATAACGATATTCACGAATTGTCATGCCCACCGCATTGAAAATGGCATTGTGGTTTGGCCATGTTGGCGTACTAATCCACACATTTTGTGCTTTGGTTTGGCGTTTAATGAATTCCGCAGCAATGCGTAATGCACCAGTGCCACCTAAGCTTTGTACCGTTCTTGCACGATTCGCTTTAATTACATCAGAATCTTTACCGAAAAGGAGTTCTTTTGTGCGCTCGTTATAATCGGCAATACCATCGATAGTTAGGTAGTTTTTCGTTTTTTCGTTATCAAATAAGCGTTTTTCCGCTTCTTTCACCGCACGCATAATCGGTGTTGTACCTTGTGCATCTTTATAAATGCCAATACCTAAATTGATTTTATTTTCACGCGTTTCAGATTTGAATGCTTCGCCTAAGCCTAAGATAGGATCGGCCGGAGCCGCTTTGATATGTTCAAACATAGCTTTTCCTTATGTATGTGTTGTGAGATGAGTAATTTTATACTTCAGTCGATGGATTTTATCAAGAAGAACCTAATAAAAATCAACCGCACTTTGATGTTTTTAGATATTCATCAAAAAGTGCGGTTGTTTTTT
>JAGZRA010000008.1:0-41405 GCA_018381885.1 Parahaemophilus parainfluenzae
GGGCTTGCTTCTTTTCTTTCGCCTTGTATTTTCCCGATTATTCCAATTTATTTTGGTATTTTGAGTAAAGGCGGTAAAAAAGTCCTAAATACTTTTTTATTTATTTTAGGGCTTTCCCTTACATTTGTAAGTCTAGGCTTTAGTTTTGGTTTTTTAGGGAATATTTTATTTAGTAACACTACCCGCATTATCGCTGGCGTTATCGTGATTATTTTGGGTATTCATCAACTTGGCATTTTCAAAATTGGTTTGTTGGAACGCACGAAATTAGTGGAAATCAAAACATCAGGAAAATCGACCGCACTTGAGGCATTTGTGCTTGGTTTAACGTTTAGTCTTGGTTGGACACCTTGTATTGGCCCGATTTTGGCTTCCGTGTTAGCTTTATCAGGCGATGAAGGCTCTGCACTTTACGGTGCATCAATGATGTTTGTTTATGTACTTGGTTTAGCAACGCCTTTTGTGCTGTTTTCGTTTTTCTCTGATAGCTTGCTAAAACGTGCCAAAGGGTTAAATAAACACTTAGACAAATTTAAAATCGGTGGCGGAATTTTAATTATCGTGATGGGCATTTTATTGATTACGAATAATTTTTCGTAAGACATAACCTCAACAAAAGAAATCTATAAAAGGAAAAAAACAATGAAAAAACTACTATCAATATTTTTAATGGCATTCAGCCTAAACACTTTTGCACAAACTAATTTGGCGGATGTTCAACTCAAAGACTTAAACAATCAGCCAGTTACTTTAAGCCAATATAAAGGCAAACCTGTGTATGTAAAAATGTGGGCATCTTGGTGTCCAATTTGCTTGGCTGGCTTAGCTGAAATTGATGATTTAAGTGCGGAAAAAAATCGTGGATTTGAAGTCATAACCATTGTTTCGCCAGGTCATAAAGGTGAAAAATCACCTGCTGATTTTATTGAATGGTACAAAGGGCTAGAATATAAAAATATTAAAGTCTTGCTAGATGAAAATGGTGATATTATTGATCGTGTTCATGTTCGAGGTTATCCGTTTAATCTATTTTTAGATTCTGATTTAAATGTGAAGAAAACTGTGCCAGGGCATTTAGGCGCAGAGCAAATTCGAGTGTTTGCTGAAAAATAACGATGACAAGCGGCTTATTTTTAAGCCGCTTTAGGTGAAAAGTCTGTGGTTTCTGGAATTTCAATGCCTTTCTTTTTCATCTTTGGCTTCACTACTTTCGGTGTTTGAAGGTTTGTATAAGGCGATTTTATGCCATCAAGCCCTCTTTCCCGAAATGCTTTTAGCCAATAAATGACGAGAGCATGGGAAATTTGATGAAGTTTAGCCACCTCACGGATACCATAATCCTGTTCGGTGACGAGTTTGATAATTTTCAAACGAAATTGATAAGAGTAGGACATAATCTGCATCTCAAATTAGATGTCCAGGTTTTGGGGGTAGATCACTTTTACCTTCTTAAATTTAAAAATTAAAACAAATTCTTGATTTACCATTGACTTTTTGACCTATAGTCCTTACTTTACGTATTGATGTTTCATCAACTTTATTCTTTGTAAAATAAGGAGCTTTTATGCAATCTCGCATTGTTGTTAATTCACAGGAAGAATCACTACTTAGCACACATAAAGTGCTACGTAATACCTATTTCTTATTGGGATTAACGATGGCATTTTCGGCAGTTGTTGCTTATATCTCTATGAGCTTAAACTTGCCTTATCCTAACCTTATCATGTTACTTGTGGGTTTCTACGGTTTACTTTTCGTGACAAACCGCTTAGCAAATAGTGCATGGGGAATCTTAGCTGCATTCGCGTTTACTGGGTTTATGGGTTATACCGTCGGGCCAATTTTAAACATGTATGTGGCGAGAGGAATGGAAGATTTAATTATGCTTGCATTCGCAGGTACAGCAATCGTCTTCTTTGCGTGTTCAGCTTATGTGCTCACTACGAAGAAAGATATGTCTTTCCTTTCTACCGCAATTTTCTCATTATTTATCGTGTTATTGTTAGGGATTGTGGCAAGCTTCTTCTTCCAAATTCCGGCACTAGCGGTAGGGATCAGTGCATTGTTTGTGGTGTTCTCAACAATGACAATCCTTTATGAAACCAGCAATATTATTCACGGTGGTGAAACAAACTATATTCGTGCAACTGTGAATATTTATGTATCAATTTACAACTTATTCATTAGCTTATTAAGATTACTTTCTATCTTCTCAAGCGATGACTAGTTAGTATTAAATTTAAAGACGCTCCTTATTAGGGGCGTTTTTTGTTTTGAACTAATTTTCTGAAGAGAAGTCTTAGCATACAGGTTCGCTAGTTGAACCTATTGATAATAAAACAGGAGTTTTTATGAAATCTTTAAAATCACTTTTAACATTAACATCACTCGCATTAGCGGTATCAGGTTCTGCATTAGCAACGAATACTTCCGTATTGCCAACAAAAGAAGATGTTGTAACCAATTCAAAATCAATGGTTGAAAGCACAAAAGCTGATATGAAAAATGCAGCAAATGATAAGCTTAAATCAATGACAGATAGTGCAAGTTCAACAAAATCAACTGCATTAGATAAAGTAAAAGAGGCTAAAGAAAAAGCGACATCTGCAAAAGATGCAATGAAAGATAAAGCAACTTCTGCAAAAGATGCGGTAAAAGAGAAAGCATCAGCTTTAAAAGAAAAAGCGACTGAGAGTAATCAACCCTCAATTAAAGATAAAGCTACTGAAAAATTAAATTCAGTCAAAGAGAGTGCAAAAGAGAAAGCGTCTGATGCAAAAACAAAAGCAGCAGACAAAGTAAAAGAAGTGAAAGAAAAAGCGGCTTCTACAAAAGATGCAGCCAAAGAGAAAGTCGCTTCTTCTGCAAAAGTAAATGTCAACAAAGCGGATGCTGAAACCTTACAAAAACTTTCTGGTATTGGTGAGAAAAAAGCACAAGCGATCATTGATTACCGTAACAAAGTGGGCAAAATCAAAAACGCTGCCGAACTTTCAAATATTGATGGTATCGGTGAAGCCACAATTGAGAAAATTACCCCATTCTTAAGTTTCTAAGAAAATTCAGATAAAACAGACCGCACTTTATGTGCGGTTTTTTTATTGAAGTAGATCACAAAATTGTAACAAAGTGTGATTTGGAGGATTATTTCTTTTTGTATCCTATGTATAATGTGCGGACAACATCATGTAATACAAGGGGTAGATATGCAGCATTATAATGCCTTTGATGAATGGTTGGCTTCAACCGCTTTAGGTGGGGCGAATCAATCGTATATTGAAGAGTTATACGAAAGTTATTTAGAAGATCCATCGTCAGTCGATGAAAGCTGGCGTGCCACATTTGATGCATTGCCAAAAACAACCGCCGCAGAGCAACCACATTCACCAGTGCGTGATTATTTCCGTCGTTTAGCAAGAGAAAATACAACAGAAGCCGTGACGGTTATCGATCCAGAAGCCAGTGCAAAATTAGTCAAAGTCCTTCAATTTATCAATGCTTATCGCTTCCGTGGTCATTTAGAAGCGAAACTAGACCCAATCAATTATTATCGTTGGAAAGTCTCCAGCGTACCTGAGTTGGATTACCGTTACCACGGTTTTACTGAGCAGGATCTCAATGAAACCTTCAATATTAATCACTACGTTTATCATCGCGATAACATCAAATTAGGTGATTTAGCTAAAATGCTGAAAGAGACCTATTGTGGCTCAATTGGTCTTGAGTTTATGCATGTTCAAGATATGGAGCAGAAAAGTTGGCTACAAAGCAAATTAGAAAGCCAATTAAATAAACCGCTCTTTAGCAAAGAAGAAAAAATTAATTTATTAAGTGAATTGACCGCTGCGGATGGGTTAGAACGCTATCTTGGTGCGAAATTCCCGGGGGCGAAACGTTTCTCTTTAGAGGGAAGTGATGCCTTTATTCCCTTAATGAAAGAAATTATTCGTCATGCAAGCAAACAAGGCGTACAAGATGTGATGTTTGGTATGGCTCACCGTGGCCGTTTAAACATGTTAGTAAACGTGCTTGGTAAGAAACCCGAAGATCTTTTCGATGAGTTTGCGGGTAAACATTCAGGCGAGCGTACAGGTGACGTGAAATATCACCAAGGTTTCTCTTCTGACTTTGCGGTCGGTGATCGTCGCGTGCATTTAACCCTTGCATTTAACCCGTCGCACTTAGAAATTGTCAGCCCAGTAGTGATTGGTGCGGTACGTTCTCGTCAAACCAAAAAGAATGATACAGAACGTAATCAAGTATTAGCCGTTACTGTTCATGGTGATTCTGCGGTAGCAGGACAAGGTGTCGTACAAGAAACCTTGAATATGTCTAATGCCCGTGGTTATACCGTTGGTGGCACAATCCGTATTGTGATCAATAACCAAATTGGTTTTACCACCTCTAACCCAAATGACACACGTTCAACTGAATACTGTACGGACATCGCGAAAATGATTCAGGCACCGATTATTCATGTAAACGGTGATGATCCTGAAGCTGTCGCTTTTGCGGCGAGAATGGCGGTGGAATATCGTAATTTATTCAAACGCGATATTTTCATTGATCTCATTTCTTATCGTCGTCATGGTCATAATGAGGCTGATGAACCATTAGCCACTCAACCAATGATGTATAGCATCATCAAAAAACATCCAACGCCACGCAAAGTCTATGCAGATCGTTTAATTGCTGAAGGGGTAATCACCGAAGAAGAAGCCATCGAGATGATGAATCTCTATCGTGATGCCTTAGATAACGGTGATCGCGTAGTGAAAGAATGGCGAGAAATGGATACTGCCCAAATGGACTGGTTGCAATATCTCAACTATGACTGGACATCACCTTACGAAAGTAAATTCCCACAAGAACGTTTCCAAACTTTAGCAGAGCGTGTCAGTGAATATCCAGAAACCTTGCGTGCTCATCCTCGTGTCGAAAAAATCTATGCTGATCGTCGTGAAATGGCAAAAGGTGAGAAATTGTTCGATTGGGGTATGGCGGAAACTATGGCATACGCAACCTTATTAGATGAAGGTGCTAATGTTCGTTTATCAGGTGAAGATGCTGGACGTGGTACGTTCTTCCACCGCCATGCAGTTGTGCATAACCAAAATGACGGGACAGGCTATGTGCCATTAACACATTTACATGCCAACCAAGGTCGTTTTGAAGTATGGGATTCTGTATTATCTGAAGAAGCTGTATTGGCTTTTGAATATGGTTATGCCACAACGGATCCAAAAACATTAACTATTTGGGAAGCACAATTTGGTGACTTCGCAAACGGTGCACAAATCGTGATTGACCAATTTATTAGTTCTGGCGAACAAAAATGGGGCAGAATGTGCGGTTTAGTCATGTTATTACCACATGGCTATGAAGGCCAAGGCCCAGAGCACTCATCCGCTCGTTTAGAACGTTATTTACAACTTTGTGCTGAACAGAATATGCAAGTGTGTATTCCATCTACACCAGCACAGGTTTACCACATGTTACGTCGCCAAGCGATTCGTAAAATGCGTCGTCCATTAATTGGTATTTCACCGAAATCCTTATTACGTCATCCACTTGCGGTCTCAAGTATGGATGAATTAGTAAATGGCACATTCCAAACTGTCATTGGTGAAATTGATGATATCGATCCAAAACAAGTTAAACGCGTGGTTCTATGCTCAGGTAAAGTGTATTACGATCTCTTGGAAAAACGCCGTGCGAATAACCAAACAGATGTAGCGATTATTCGTATTGAACAGCTTTATCCGTATCCACATGAAGATGTGAAGAACGCGTTAGAGCCTTATGCTCATGTGACGGATTTTGTGTGGTGTCAAGAAGAACCATTGAACCAAGGGGCTTGGTATTGCAGTAAACATAACTTTGATAGCTCAATTCCTGAGCATGTGAAGTTAAAATACGCAGGTCGTCCAGCCTCTGCTTCACCTGCGGTAGGTTATATGTCTTTACACACCAAACAGCAAAAACAATTGGTAGAAGATGCGCTGACATTGTAAAAGTGCGGTCAAAATTTGAGTAATTTTTAAAGAAAGAATAATTTAAAGGAAAATAAAATGACAATCGAAATTCTTGTTCCAGATTTACCGGAATCCGTTGCGGATGCAACTGTTGCAACATGGCATAAAAAAGTTGGTGAAGCGGTAAAACGTGACGAAGTCTTAGTGGAAATCGAAACAGATAAAGTGGTACTTGAAGTGCCAGCTTTAAGTGATGGCGTAGTGGCTGAAATTCTTCAAGAAGAAGGTGCAACCGTAGTAAGTAAACAGCTTTTAGGTAAACTTTCTACTCAACAAGCGGGCGATATTTCATCAGAGACAGTGAAAGGCAATGAGCCAACACCAGCAGATCGTCAAAAAGCAGCGATTGAAAATAGTCACAATAATTCAGCGGATCAAGGTCCAGCTATTCGTCGTTTATTAGCTGAACACGATTTAGATGCAGAGAAAATTCAAGGTTCTGGTGTAGGTGGTCGTATTACCCGTGAAGATATTGCACGTGAAGTGGCAAAACGTGATGCTCAAAAAGCAAAACAAGATGTGGCGACAGAGCAGAATACAATCAGCACTGTGGCATACAGCTCGCGTTCAGAAAAACGAGTACCAATGACTCGTTTACGTAAACGTATTGCAGAGCGTTTATTGGAAGCGAAAAATACCACCGCAATGCTCACCACATTTAATGAAGTGGATATGCAGCCGATTATGAAATTACGTAAAACATACGGTGAGAAATTTGAAAAACAACATGGTGTACGTTTAGGCTTTATGTCTTTCTACATTAAAGCCGTGGTTGAAGCATTAAAACGTTATCCTGAAGTGAATGCTTCAATTGATGGTGATGACATTGTGTATCACAACTATTTTGATATTAGCATTGCCGTTTCAACGCCGCGAGGTTTAGTTACACCAGTATTACGCAATTGCGACAAACTTAGCATGGCGGATATTGAGAAACAAATTAAATCACTCGCAGAAAAAGGCCGTGATGGTAAATTAACGGTTGAAGATTTAACAGGCGGTAACTTCACCATTACTAATGGCGGCGTGTTTGGTTCTTTAATGTCTACACCAATCATCAATCCACCACAAAGTGCAATTTTAGGCATGCATGCCATCAAAGAACGTCCGGTTGCGGTAGATGGTCAAGTGGTGATTCGCCCAATGATGTATTTAGCCCTATCTTATGACCACCGTTTAATTGATGGTCGTGAATCCGTCGGCTTCTTAGTAGCAATTAGAGACTTATTAGAAGATCCAACTCGTTTGTTATTAGAAATTTAAGCACATAGGCTTTTTCTCTTTTCAGGGAAAAAGCCTTTTTTATATCGAAGTAATTAAAAGGGCGGGAACAATGCCCGCCTTTCTATCGTTAAAATCCAATCTTTATTTAGTTATTTTGCGTACTAAGATTGCTAAGATAAAGGTAATGATGATAACAGGAAAAGTCAGACCTAAATCGCTTTCCCAACCTTTTGCCATAAGAAAACGATAGAGCACGAAGCCGACAAACCAAACGCCGAGTCCAACACCATCAACTGATTTTCTCACATCATGCTGTTTAAGCACAAAGAAATCAGCGATAAGCACGGCGATCATTGGCGCGAATACTGAGCCAATAAAGAACAAGAAATGTTCGTATTCTGTTACAGGTAAGGTTGAGGCTAATATGATGCCCACAATCACGGTCAGAACTGAGATTGGCGTGACTTTAAATTGAGGGAAAATATTGTTTAAACTCATGCCGGTGGAATAGGCGGGAAGAGCCGTGTTAATCATGGTAGAGGCGATGACAATTAATACGCCAATAACACTGACACCAGCAAGCGAAAGAATTTGTGAGATTTCAGATTTACCGGTCACTAATGCTGCACCTAAGCCAAGAGCATACATCCAGCAGCTAGTCGCGGTATAAGTCAGCGTTGAAAGTGCGGTCGTTTTAAATGGCGTTTCGCTATTCTTCGTATGGTCAGATACTACCGGTAACCAAGAAAGCGGCATGACGGCAGCAATTTCAACAGCTGTACCAAATTTAATATTTTGTGCTACATCCATGGCAATGAATGGTTTATTCGCAACTTGAATACTTAGCCACAGCATCAGTAAAAACATGGTGACAAGTGAGAGGCTTTTGAAAATACCTAATTTAGTGAAGCCGAGTAGTAGCCAAAGTATGATGAGTATGCCTAAGCCAAGTGTAAGGAATGGAAAGATGGAAGCATCAGCTGTTTGATTTAAGATAGAAATGACTTCAGCCCCCATATAAATCATGACAGCAGTCCACCCCATCAGTTGCATGGCATTGAGTAAAGAGAAAAGGGCAGAACCTTTTTCACCAAATGATATTTGTACCGTTTGCATGGCACTTTTTTGGGTTTTTGCACCGATGTAACCTGCACAGAAAAACATCGAACCACCAATAAAGTGCCCAACGACGATGGCAATTAAACCTTGTTGCCACCCTAGAGGAGCAAACCAAGTACCAGTGAGAATTTCTGCCATTGAAATAGCAGCAGTAAACCAAATGAGCGCAATCGCAAGATTGCTTGATTTTTTTGTTTGCATGTTGTTATCCTTAACATGGATTGTGGTTATTCTAGCTCAGTATATAGCTCAATATGTAAAGAGCAAGCCCAGAATTTAAAATAAAACAAAGTGCGGTCACATTTTTGTTTGTTTCGCTAAACAACATCAAAATAGGAAGGAAATATGAATTTACATGAGTACCAAGCCAAGCAGCTTTTTAAGCAATATGATTTGCCTGTGAGTGAAGGAGTCGTATGTCAAACAGAAGATGAAGCTGAAATGGCGCTCTTTCAGCTAAATGGCGATGTTTGGATAGCGAAATGTCAAGTTCACGCGGGTGGACGTGGAAAAGCCGGTGGTGTGAAGCTCGTGCATAATGCAGAAGAAGCGCGTGCTTTTGCAGATAAATGGCTTGGCCAACATTTAGTCACCTTCCAAACTGATAAAAAAGGCCAACCCGTTAATAGCATTTATATTGAAGAAACATGCCAGATTGAGAAAGAACTCTACTTAGGTGCAGTGATTGATCGCGCTTCGCAGAAAGTGATTTTTATGGCTTCTTCAGCAGGGGGGATGAGCATTGAGGATGTGGCAAGAGAAACGCCTGAATTAATTTATAAAGTGACAATTGATCCTCTCGTGGGTGGAATGCCATATCAAGGTCGAGAATTAGCCTTTAAACTTGGTTTAAGCGGCGAACAAAATAAACAATTTGCCGAGATTTTTGTAAAACTCGCTCAACTTTTTATCGAAAAAGATTTTTCTTTAGTTGAAGTGAATCCGCTCGTGGTGACGAAAGAAGGCAATTTAATTTGCGTAGATGCGAAAGTGAGCATTGATGATAACTCACTTTATCGACATCCTGATTTATTAGCCTTACGTGATTTAAGTCAAAGTGATGCACGTGAAGCAGAAGCAGAAAAATATCAGCTTAACTATGTTGCTTTGGAAGGTGATATTGGCTGTATGGTCAATGGCGCCGGGCTTGCTATGGGTACCATGGATATCGTGAAATTATATGGTGGTAACCCTGCAAACTTCCTTGATGTTGGTGGCGGTGCAACTAAAGAGCGCGTGGCTGAAGCCTTCAAGATTATTCTCACAGATAAAAATGTGAAATCTGTCTTAGTGAATATTTTTGGTGGAATTGTACGCTGTGATCTGATTGCTGAAGGTGTCGTGGCGGCGATTCAAGAAGTCGGTGTAAAAGTACCTGTTGTGGTTCGATTAGAAGGAACCAATGCCCCACAAGGCAGAGCAATTTTAGCCGAAAGTGGTGTGAATTTAATTGCAGCACATAGTTTACAAGAAGCGGCACAAGCGGCAGTGAAAGCGGCAAAAGGAGAATAATCATGGCGATTTTAATTAATAAAGAGACAAAAGTAATTTGCCAAGGTTTCACTGGTGCACAAGGGACATTTCACAGCGAACAGGCATTGGCTTATGGTACCAAGTTAGTGGGTGGCGTTTCACCGAATAAAGGCGGAACAACTCACTTAGGTTTGCCGGTATTTAATACAGTGCGTGAAGCGGTGCAAGCTACAGGGGCTACGGCAACCATGATTTATGTGCCCGCACCATTTTGTAAAGATGCCATTTTAGAAGCTATTGATGCAGGTATTCAGTTGGTAGTCTGTATTACAGAAGGCATTCCAACATTAGATATGCTGTTGGTAAAACAAAAATTAAATGAAACGGGTGTTGTGATGATCGGCCCAAATTGCCCAGGTGTGATTACACCGGATGAGTGTAAGATTGGTATTATGCCGGGGAATATCCATAAAAAAGGCATAGTAGGCATTGTTTCTCGTTCAGGTACTTTGACTTATGAAGCGGTAAAACAAACAACAGATGAAGGTTTCGGTCAATCCACTTGCGTAGGGATCGGCGGCGATCCTATTCCAGGATCTAACTTCATTGATATTCTTAAACGATTCCAAGAAGATCCTGAAACTGAAGCCATCGTGATGATTGGTGAAATCGGTGGCTCTGCAGAAGAAGAGGCGGCAGCGTTCATTAAATCTCATGTGACAAAACCTGTGGTGGCTTATATCGCTGGTGTAACGGCGCCAAAAGGCAAGCGTATGGGACATGCAGGAGCGATTATTAGCGGTGGGAAAGGAACCGCTGCAGATAAAATTGCTGCACTTGAAGCGGCGGGTGTGAAGACAGTGAGAAGTCTCGCTGAAATCGGTTCAGCCCTCCGTGAATTGTTGAAATAAAAACTTAAAAAATTGACCGCACTTTGGATGAGTTTTCAAAGTGCGGTCGTTTTTTATAACAAATTCTTATAACCTGTCTCTAAATCGGTGTATAATCTCATCAGTTTTTTAAGGACAAAATTATGAGCCAATTTTTCTATATCCACCCTGAAAATCCGCAAGCGCGTTTGATTAATCAAGCGGTAGAAATCTTGCGTCAAGGTGGCGTCATTGTGTATCCGACAGATTCGGGCTATGCCTTGGGTTGTATGATCGGCGATAAACATGCGATGGATCGTATCGTAGCGATTCGTAAATTGCCAGACGGGCATAATTTTACGTTGGTATGTAGCGATTTATCCGAGCTTTCAACCTATGCAACGGTCAGTAATGTGGCTTATCGCTTAATTAAAAACAATACACCGGGGCGTTATACCTTTATTTTGACGGCAACAAAAGAGCTTCCTCGTCGATTAATGACGTCAAAACGCAAAACGATTGGCTTGCGTGTACCGGATAATCAAATAGCTTTAGATTTATTGAAGGCATTAGGTGAACCGATTTTATCTTGCTCACTGATGTTGCCTGATAATGAACATATGACTTATTCCGATCCTGAAGAGATTCGCGAATGCTTAGAACGTCAAGTGGATTTAATTATTCATGGTGGTTATTTAGGTCAAGAGCCAACAACGGTGGTAGATTTAACGGAAGAATCACCAGTCATTTTACGTGAAGGAAGTGGTAGTACCGCTCCTTTCATTTAACTTATTTTAGACGCTTGGGAAAGCGACAAAGGAAAACAAATGAAACCTATTCAAAAACCAGTCAGACAAGAACGTGAAAAACAAGCGGGAAAACAATCGCACTTTGAGCGTAAAGATCGTAAAAGTGCGGTCAATTCTGACATCAAATCAACTCCTAAGACTAAGGTGGCTAAGCCATCTCGTCAATCTACTGTAGAAGGTGAAAAATTACAGAAAGTGCTTGCGCGAGCAGGACAAGGTTCTCGTCGCGAAATTGAAGCAATGATTGCTGAAAATCGTGTGAGTGTCGATGGCAAAATGGCGACCCTTGGCGATCGTATCGATGTACATTCTGGTGTAAAAGTGCGTATTGATGGTCGTATCATTAATCTTCAACAAGCACAAAAAGAAGTATGCCGTGTATTAATGTATTACAAACCAGAAGGTGAACTTTGTACGCGTAGTGATCCCGAAGGTCGTCCAACTGTATTCGATCGTTTACCACGCTTAAATGGCGCAAGATGGATTGCTGTCGGTCGTTTGGATATTAATACTTCAGGCTTATTGCTTTTCACAACAGATGGCGAATTAGCGAATCGTTTAATGCACCCAAGCCGTGAAGTTGAGCGTGAGTATTCTGTGCGTGTATTTGGTCAAGTGGACGACGCCATGTTAGCGCGTTTACGTAAAGGCGTACAGTTGGAAGATGGTCCAGCCAATTTCAAAGAAATCAAATTTGCGGGCGGTGTGGGGATGAATCAATGGTACGACGTGACTTTAATGGAAGGTCGTAACCGTGAGGTGCGCCGTCTGTGGGAATCACAAGGCATTCAAGTAAGCCGCTTAATTCGTATTCGTTATGGCAACATTAAGCTGATGAAAGGCTTACCGCGTGGTGGTTGGGAAGAAATGGATCTGGAAAACGTCAACTATTTACGTGAATTAGTGGGTTTACCGCCTGAAACCGAAACCAAATTAGACGTAACAAAACCTCGTCGTCGACCAAAATCAGGTCAAATTCGTAAAGCAGTAAAACGTTATACTGAGTTAAGTAAACGCTATAAAAAATAGGTGGTATTCGCGATGAAAATGCAGCAACTCCGCTACATTGTTGAGATTGTAAACCAAAATTTAAATGTGACTGAAGCCGCGAATGCGCTTTATACCTCTCAACCTGGTATCAGTAAACAGGTTCGCTTGTTAGAAGATGAATTAGGTTTAGAGATTTTTGAGCGTAATGGTAAACACATTAAATCCATTACACCGGCAGGTAAAAAAATTGTCGCCATTGCTCGTGAGCTTTTAGTGAAAGCCCAAAGCATTAAATCAGTGGCCAATGAATATACTTGCCCGAATCATGGCGTGTTACGCATTGCGACAACTAATACGCAAGCGCGTTATATGTTGCCGGCTGTGGTGGAACGTTTCTCGAAACAATATCCGGATGTGAGTTTGCATATTCATCAAGGTTCACCGACGCAAATCCATGATGCATTGATTTCGGGCGAAGTGGATTTAGCGATCACAACAGAAGCGCCGTATCTTTTTGATGATTTAATTCAACTGCCTTGTTATTTGTGGAATCGTTCGGTAATTGTTAAACCTGACCATCCTTTAGCAAAAGTGAAAAAGCTTACCGTTGAAGAATTAGGCAAATATCCGTTAGTCACTTATACCTTCGGCTTTACAGGTGTGTCTGATTTAGATTATGCCTTTAACCGAGCCGGTATTTTGCCGAATATTGTGTTTACTGCAACGGATGCGGATGTGATTAAAACCTATGTGCGTTTAGGATTAGGTGTAGGTATTATGGCCTCTATGGCACATACACCAGCAGATAAGGATTTAGTGGCGATTGATGCAGGGCATTTGTTCCGTGCGAGTATGACGCAAATTGCGTTTAAACACAGCACTTTCTTACGCAACTATATGTATGACTTTATTGAATTTTTCTCTCCACACTTAACCCGACCAATGGTTGAAAAGGCTGAGAAATTGCGTGATAACAGCGCGGTGAAGAAATTGTTTGATAATGTTGAATTAGAAGTGAAATAAGTATAGAAAAATATAAAAGGGCGGTCAGAATTTAATACGAATTCTGACCGCTCTTTTTTACAATAAAAATAAATGTGGCACTAAGTTCATGACGATAACTGTTGCAATGGAAAGCAATAATCGTGATGAGCCAAAGATAAAGCCGCGATTGGTACCGTTATCAAATTTTACTAATAAATTCGCCATCGCGGTTAAAGCATAGACTTCAATTACCGTGAAGATGACCAAGTAAATATAAGCAGAAACCACAGAAATATATTTCAACGTAATGAACCAAGGTAAGATAATGCCAATGGTCAAGATTGGTGCCACCCATAGGGTTTGTTTAATCGTTAAATTAATTTTTCGAGAAAAATAACTTTGTAATGACATGGTCAGTAAACCATTCACAAAAAGTGCAATGGGGGAGTGTTCCGGCATGCCTAATTTGTTATCAAACAGGAAAGGGAAGATCACAAAGAATGACGTTGAAATGGAAAGAGGAATAAACAACATCAAATGCACCAATAAAAATTCTTTGGTGATGATTTCTTTTATTTGGGCAAAGCGAAATTTCACTAAGGTTTGCAAAGTTTGGATTTGATAAAACGGTTTAACCATTAGGGCAAAGAGAACCGCTTCCATCGCAAAGCAGACCCAAATCAACCATTCAATGTGATTATATTTGATAAATGGAATCACTAACAAAGGCGCAAACATAGACGACATAGAGGAGACTTTTAAATATTTTCCCTGTAATCGAGTTTTCTCTTTGTATTCTTCACCCGCGAGTACCAATAGGCAGGCTTTCGCATTGGTACCAAACAAACAACTGCCTAAGCCAAAACAAGTGGTGGCTATTAAAAGCAGAATATAATTGTCAGCAGAGAGAAAGAAAATATAGGCAATGACATCTAAAAAGCAGCCGAGCAACATCATTTTAGCCAATCCAAAGCGATCGCCCCAGATACCAGCTAAAATCGCTAATGCTTGGTTACAGAAGAAAAGCAACGAGAGCGAAAAGGCAATTTCACTGTTGCTTAAGCCTTTTCTTTGTAAATAGATGAAAAATACCGTTTGCATGGAAAAGAATGCAAGGGTAGAAAAGAAACGACGAGTCAGTAAAAGTTTTTGTAAATTCATTGTTTTATTTAAAAAAGAAAAGCACGCGTTAAGAACGCGCGCCAGTAATTTGTTAAGTGCGGTCAAAATTTACGATGATTTTTAACCGCACTTGAGATTAAAAAGAATCGCGATATTTCACTAAATCTTCGCGGCTAATAGCAAATACACCTAGGCCGCCATTTTTTAGTTCAACCCATTCAAATGGCACATCTGGATATTGCTCGATAAGACTCACCATGCTATTGCCCACTTCACAAACGAGCATGCCATTTGATGTTAAATAATCCGGCGCTTGTTTTAAAATTTGTTTTGTAATTTCTAAACCATCAACACCGGAACCTAAGGCTAATTCAGGCTCATAATGGAATTCTTCAGGCATATCTGCCAAGTCTTCCTCATCCACATAAGGCGGATTGGTGACGATTAAATCATATTGTTGACCGAAGAGATTTTGAAATAAATCTGATTGAATCGGGAAAACACGATGTTCTAATTGATGACGCGCAATATTGATCTCTGCCACATTTAACGCATCCACAGAAAGATCGACTGCATCTACTTCCGCTTCAGGAAAGGCTTCAGCTGTCGCGATTGCGATACAACCACTGCCAGTACAAAGATCTAAAATGCGTTTTGGTTCAGATTTTAAAAGCGGAGCAAATTTATCTTGGATTAATGCACTAATTGGCGAGCGAGGAATAATTGTACGCTCATCCACATAGAATTCTAATCCGCAGAACCACGCACTATTCGTTAAATAAGCGACTGGCACACGTTGCTCAATACGGCTTAAAACCAATTGTACTAAGGTTTCTTTTTCTGAATGAGTCAGTTTACTGTTAAATAAATCTTGCGGTAAATCGAGTGGTAATTGAAGTCCCGCAAGGACTAATTGAAGGCTTTCATCCCACGCATTGTCATGGCCTTGCCCGTAATAAATATCAGAACGGTTGAATGTGCTGTATGTCCAGCGTAAAAAATCTTGAATGGTTGTTAATTCACTTGCCACATTATCTTCTAAAATTGTTGTAACAAGCTCTTGATTGTGTAAGGTTTCCATTTTCTGCCTCAATAAAAAATTTGGCTAGTTATACCATAGAATAGATGTGCTATCATTAAGCAAAATAACAAATTGAGAAAAATAATGACAGAACCAGACGATTTTGATCTTTTTCGGGCAGAAACCAAAGGGATCAAACCCATCAAGCAAGATACCTTTGTGGCACCTCGTCAAAAGAGCGGTCAAAAAAATCCCATTTACGTGATATTCGAGAAAAAGAAGATACGCTTTTCTATTTTTCCGATGAATATGAACCCTTGCTAAATGAACATGATGGTGTCATCAAATATTTACGCGAAGGGGAAGATAGCCATTTATTGAAACAACTTCGTCGTGGTGATTTTTCACCTGAATTATTTTTGGATTTACATGGTTTAACCCGTGAGCAAGCTAAAATGGAATTGGCAGCACTGTTGTTAGCTTGTGAAGATGAGCATGTTTATTGCGCGAGCATCATGACGGGCTATGGAACCTTTACGTTGAAAAAACAAATTCCACGTTGGTTAGTTCAGCACCCTAAAGTCCGAGCGTTACACCAAGCTCCCAAAGAATGGGGCGGAGAAGCTGCGATACTCATTTTAGTGGATGTATAAAGAAAAAGTGCGGTCGAAATTGACCGCACTTTTTTTACATTTTTTCGATTGTCTTAATGCCTAATAACGCTAAACCTTGTTTTAAGGTTTTCTCTGTAAGAGAAGCGAGTTTTAAACGGCTTAATTTTACGTTTTCATCTTCTGCATTTAAGATTGGACAGTGTTCATAGAATGAAGAGAATACACCCGCCAACTCATATAAATAAGCACAGAGTACATGAGGTGTACCTTCTTTACCCACAGTTTGAACGGCTTCTTCAAATTGAAGTAATTTGATCGCTAATGCACGTTCTTTTTCATCTGAAAGCTGAATTTTCGCTTCTGCAAGTGCGGTTGGATTCACGTCTGCTTTATTGAAGATTGAACGAATACGCGTATAAGCATATTGCATATAAGGCGCGGTATTACCTTCAAAACTGAGCATATTATCCCAATCGAACACATAGTCAGTTGTGCGGTTTTTGGAAAGATCCGCATATTTCACCGAGCCAATACCCACCGCTTCAATAACCGCAGTTTTTTCTTCATCAGATAAATTGGTATTTTTCTCATTGATTAATACAGTGGCACGCTCAATCGCTTCATCTAATAAATCTGCTAATTTTACGGTACCACCAGTACGAGTTTTGAATGGTTTACCATCTTTACCCAACATCATACCGAAGTTTTTATGTTCAAGTGAGAAGCTATCTGGTACATAACCTGCTTTACGCGTAATTAACCAAGCTTGTTGCATGTGTTGGCTTTGGCGTGTATCAGAGAACACTAATGCGCGATCCGCTTTTAAGGTTTCATAGCGATATTTAGCCGCCGCAATATCGGTAGTGGTATAAAGGAAACCACCATCTTTCTTCTGAACGATTACCCCCATCGGTTCGCCTTCTTTGTTTTTGAATTCATCAAGATAAACGACCAATGCACCTTCATCTTCAACGGCTAAACCTTGTTTTTTCAGATCTTCAACGATAGCTGGTAACATAGGGTTATAAAGACTTTCACCCATCACATCTTTTTCGGTCAAGGTGACATTCAAACGATCGTAGTTACGTTGGTTTTGTTGCATGGTGATATCGACTAATTTTTTCCACATTGTGCGGCAATATTCATCCCCACCTTGCAATTTCACCACATAGTTACGGGCTTTTTCAGCGAAAGCTTCATCTTCATCATAATGTTTTTTCGCTTCGCGATAGAATGCTTCAAGATCTTGAAGTTCCATTTCACTCGCATGTTCATTTTCCATTTTTTCAAGATAAGCAATAAGCATACCAAATTGCGTACCCCAGTCACCCACGTGATTCGCACGAATAACGTTGTGACCTAAAAATTCAAGGGTACGAACAACAGCATCACCGATGATGGTAGAACGTAAGTGGCCTACGTGCATTTCTTTCGCAACGTTTGGTGAAGAATAATCAATCACGATGGTTTGTTTTTCATTTGCGCTGACACCAAGATTTTGATCTTTTAATGCGGCAGAAACATTATTCGCTAACCAAGTTGGATTTAAGAAAATATTAATAAAACCTGGACCAGCAATTTCAGTTTTTTCAGCGACATCAGAAAGATCAGCATGATCTAATACTTTTTGTGCAAATTCACGTGGATTTAAACCTAGTTTTTTAGCAGCAGCCATGATGCCGTTTGCTTGGTAGTCGCCAAATTGTGGTTTACCTGATTGGCGAATAAGCGCATCACATTGTTCATCTGCGCCAGCAGCAATCATCGCTTGTTTAATTTTATCGGATAAAATAGATTGAATATTCACGGTTTTTCCTAATCTTGAAATTGAATAATGAAAATAATCGGCTATGATACCGTTGTTTATAGATTTCTCAAAGTAAGAGCAGGAGAAAATGTCAAATTTAATGGAAAAATCGACCGCACTTTATCAAGAGTTGCCTTTATTTCAGGAAAAAATTCAGCAATTAGCTGCTGTCATGAAAGTGAATTTAGCGGATTATCAAATTGATCATTTAGCTTTAAGAGCAAATACTGAAGAAAAAGCAAAAAATTGGCTGACAGAGTTATTAAAGTGCGGTAGAATTTTAAGCGATAATATCGTCAATGGGCGTCCTATCTATTTGATTGAATTAGATGAGCCAGTTGATTTCATTGGTCAGCCTGTCGATGTTATTGAATTACCGTTTCCTAAAAATAAACAATATCCCCAAGAAACTTGGGAACATATTGAAATTGTAATGCCGTTTTTATCTCATGAATCTGTTGAGGATTGGGTTAATCGAATTTGCAATACATTTTTATGGAAGGAACTAACTCAATTAACCATGAAGGTGAGCGAACCTAAGGTGGAAGGGGAGCAATTGCCCAATCCATCCATTGCAGTGAGTTTTGTTGATAAAACAGAAAATCACGTTTGCATAAAGGTTCATCCTTATACAATAAAGAAAATACTCGAGGTTTAGTGTAATGAAAAAAATTACCTTAGCATTAACTGTCTTATTAAGTTTAGGTTTATCAGCTTGTTCATCTCAATCACAAAAAGATGAAAGTGCTTATAAAGGTCAAGTTATCTTCACCGAATTCCAAGGTGATGATGTAAAATTAACCGTTCGTAAAAACGACTGCTCATACAAACAAGAAGGTGAAACAGAAGTTATCGTTCACAAATACGATTCAACTTTAGTAACTGGTGCTTGTGTGAAAGTATCTGACAACGGTCAAGGCGTGAAAAACGTTTCTACTTGGTCTCCAAGAAACCCAATCTAATTCATTTTTAGAAGGTTAGTTTTATGAAAAAAGTAACAGTAGCATTAGCACTTATGATGTCTATCGGCTTAACCGGTTGTGCAAACACTGATATTTTTAGCGGTGATGTGTATGAAGCTGGACAAGCAAAAGAAGCACGTTCAATTAGTTATGGTACTATTGTTTCTGTCCGTCCTGTTAAAATCCAAGCGGATAACCCAGGTGTCATTGGTACAGTTGGTGGTGGTGCTTTAGGTGGTATCGCTGGTAGTACAATTGGCGGTGGCACCGGACAAGCAATTGCAACGGCAGTAGGTGCAATTGGCGGGGCGATTATTGGTAGCAAAGCTGAAGAGAAAATGAGCCAAGTTAATGGTGCAGAACTTGTTATCAGAAAAGATAATAGAGAAGAGATCGTTGTGGTTCAAAAAGCGGATCCTAGCTTCCAAGCGGGTCGTCGCGTAAGAATCGTTGGCGGTTCATCATTAAATGTTTCTGTTATCAACTAACTAAAACTAGAAATAGAAAAAAGCGAGCCATAATAAGGTTCGCTTTTTTTATGTTTTAAATCAAAAGAAAGTGCGGTTGTTTTTTGCTTGAAAGTCAAAAATATGATAAAACTATCAACCGTTATTTCACATCAACAATAGGAAGCAAAATGTCAAATTTACAACAAGTTATTGAAGCTGCATTTGAAAAACGTGCGGAAATTACCCCTAAAACAGTTGATGCACAAACTCGTGCAGCAATCGAAGAAGTGATCGAAGGATTAGATAGCGGTAAATACCGTGTTGCAGAAAAAATTGATGGCGAATGGGTGACTCATCAATGGTTGAAAAAAGCGGTATTATTATCTTTCCGTATCAATGATAACCAAATCATTGATGGCGCTGAAACTAAATATTATGACAAAGTGACATTGAAATTTGCTGACTATACCGAGGAGCGTTTTGCTCAAGAAGGTTTCCGTGTCGTACCTTCTGCAACCGTACGTAAAGGGGCATACATTTCTAAAAACTGTGTATTGATGCCATCTTATGTCAATATCGGTGCATACGTGGGTGAAGGTACCATGGTTGATACATGGGCAACGGTTGGTTCATGTGCACAAATTGGTAAAAATGTTCACTTATCTGGTGGTGTTGGTATCGGTGGTGTATTAGAGCCATTACAAGCAAATCCAACCATTATCGGTGATAACTGTTTCATCGGTGCACGTTCTGAAGTCGTTGAAGGCGTGATTGTGGAAGATGGTTGTGTGATTTCTATGGGCGTATTCATCGGTCAATCAACTAAAATCTACGATCGTGAAACCGGTGAAGTGTTCTATGGTCGCGTTCCTGCTGGTTCTGTGGTTGTTTCAGGTAACCTTCCATCAAAATGTGGTAAATACAGCTTATACTGTGCAGTAATCGTGAAAAAAGTTGATGCAAAAACTTTAGGCAAAGTAGGTATCAACGAATTATTACGTTCTATTGAAGAGTAATTAAGATCTTATAGAAAACAAACCGCACTTTGAAATAACTTAGTGCGGTTTTATTTATTATAGATATTAGATAATAATGGTTAAAAAGTTTATTTTTGTTGTTTTTATATTTTTTTCTATTTGGGGAATGAAAAGCCAATCAGAAAAAAGATGGGATTCTCTTAAGCACCAAAATGATATTTTATCGGTATTCAATAAAGAAGTTGCTCAGTTTATTGATTCTATAAACAATAACACTAAAATTTCTTCCTATATCATAATTAATTTTAAAGAAAATACGAAAATATCTCTAATTAAGGATACCTTGGCAAAGACTGGATTTATTTTTCAAAATGATAGATATTGTAAGGGAGCAGAAGAAATAGATCTCTTTATAACTACTAAAATAAACCTCGTTTATCGTTATCCATCTAGAGATTGTGAAAACTATAAAAAATGACCGCACTTTATATGACAAAGTGCGGTCATTTTCTTTTCTAAATTAGCGAATTATTTTTTTCTTGCTAACATCGTCGCAAATTTTAATTTAATGCGATTGCCATTTTCATCGGTTTTGTGTAACTCGCCCATATTTTCGTTGTATTCTAAGAATTCCCAATCTTTGTAGTATTCTTTTAATTCACCTTCAGAGAAAGTAAATGAGAACGCTAATGGACAAGGCACCTCAGGTGTAGACATCGCTGCTACAATTAAGTTATAACCACCTGGGTTGGTGTGTTCTTGCATATTCTTAATAATGGCTGGAATTCGCTCATGGTTTAAGAACATAAATACTACGGTTGATACAATAAAGTCATAGTTTTCTTGAATATTAGCGGTGTTAATATCATAAACAGCCGTTTTAATATTTAAGTTTTCTTTATCTTTAGTTTCGTTTAAGAAGGCAATGCTGTTTTCGTTGTGATCCCAAGAAGTCACATCATAACCTTTTAAACTTAAATAAAGGGAGTTTCGACCTTGTCCGCAGCCTAAATCTAACACTTTACAAGGCTTGATAATTTTAGCCGCATCAACCACATCACTATGCGTTGCAGTCATGTTGTATTTTTTGCTGAAGTAGTCTTCTTTTTTACAATAGAAACCAAGCGTACATTCTAAGTCATCAGAAAGTGCTTCAACTCGATGCCAGGCTTGTGGCTCGACAAACGGAATGTTACTTTCTGGCGTGAAAATATGCTCAGCAATAATATCACCATCTTCGGTTAGCTCATAAAACTTAAGTTTACCTTTTAACACTGTGAGTTTGCCCCATGTTCCCACCTTAGTATTGTGTTTTTCTTGGAACATTTTAGGTAATTTATCTTTTGTCCAAACCGGCATTTGTTTATAGCAGATAAGTTCGTTTGTCATAATGAATTCCTTTTAATTTGCGTGATAAATAACTGATTGATATGGTAGGGTATTTGGTTCTATTTGGCAATAAAAAAGGCGACCGAAGTCGCCTAAATATTAAATTATTTTACTTGCATACCGGCAGTAACACCGCTATCAGCTGAAAGTAAGAATAAATCACTTCCGCCAGTACCAGCAGAAAGAATCATCCCTTCCGATACACCAAATTTCATTTTACGTGGTGCAAGGTTTGCAACCACAATAACAAAACGACCTTCTAATTCTTCAGGTTTATTATAAGCGGCTTTTATACCAGAGAAGACTTGGCGAGTATGATCACCTAAATCTAATTCAAAACGTAAGAGTTTGTTTGATTCAGGTACAGCTTCGCATTTCAGCACTTTTGCTACACGCATATCAATTTTAGCAAAATCGTCAATGGTAATGGTATCAGCAATTGGTTCGACATTTGAAAGTGCGGTCGCTTTTGCCACTGTTTTTTCTGTCGCTTTGTTTGCTTCAGCGAAAAGTGCTTTAGTTTCTTCTACAACAGCATCAATTTGTTTTTTCTCTAAACGAGAGAAAAGTGCTTTAAATGGAGTAAGCTGATGACCTAATAATGGTTGTGCAATATTATTCCAAGTGAGTTCTGTTTGTAAAAACGCTTCTGCACGTTCAGCTAGTTTTGGAAGAACCGGTTTTAAGTAAGACATTAATACACGGAAAAGCTCGATACCCATTGAGCAAACTGCTTGTAATTCAGCCTCTTTGCCTTCTTCTTTTGCAATGACCCAAGGGGCTTTTTCATCAATATATTTATTGGCTTTATCAGTTAATGCCATGATTTCACGAATCGCTTTGTTGTATTCACGGCTTTCATAGTAAGCAGCAATTTGTTCAGCTTGTGCAGTGAATTCATTGAAAAGCGCTTCATCTTCTAATTTATCTGCTAATTTGCCTTCAAAACGTTTTGTGATAAAGCCCGCATTGCGAGAAGCTAAATTGACTAATTTATTCACGATATCTGTATTGACTCGTTGAACGAAATCCTCCAAATTGAAATCAAGATCTTCGATGCGATCGTTTAATTTCGCTGCGTAGTAGTAACGCAAACATTCTGGGTCAATGTGATTTAAATAGGTGCTGGCTTGGATAAATGTACCGCGTGATTTGGACATTTTTGCGCCATCTACGGTGACATAACCGTGAGCAAACACATTGGTTGGTTTGCGGAATTCGCTACCTTCTAACATTGCCGGCCAGAATAGACTGTGGAAATACACGATATCTTTACCGATAAAGTGATAAAGTTCTGCATCGCTGTTTTCGCCCCAGAATTCATTAAAATCAATGCCTTCACGATCGCAGAGATTTTTGAAAGAAGCCATGTAGCCGATTGGAGCATCTAGCCAAACATAGAAGAATTTATCTTTTGCACCTGGAATTTCAAAACCAAAATAAGGGGCATCACGAGAGATATCCCATTGTTGCAAACCACTTTCAAACCATTCTTGCATTTTGTTTGCAATTTCCGGTTGAAGTGAACCAGAGCGAGTCCATTCTTTTAACATCCCTTCAAAAGCAGGTAAGTCAAAGAAGAAGTGTTCAGATTCTTTGATGATTGGTGTTGCGCCTGATACAGCAGAACGTGGATTAATTAAATCCATCGGGCTATAAGTCGAAGCACAAACTTCGCAGTTATCACCGTATTGATCTTCAGCTTTACATTTTGGACAAGTCCCTTTGACGAAACGATCCGGTAAGAACATGTTCTTTTCAGGATCGAATAACTGAGAAATCACTTTCGTTTTAATGAAGCCTTTAGCTTTTAATTTATTGTAAATGTCCGCAGTGATTTGTTTATTTTCTTCACTGTGAGTAGAGTGATAGTTATCAAAACTGATATTAAAGCCTGCAAAATCACGTACGTGATCAGCTTTTGCTTTTGCGATTAATTCTTCTGGTGTAATGCCTAATTTATCAGCATTAAGCATGATTGGTGTGCCGTGCGCGTCATCAGCACAGACAAAATGAATTTTATTGCCACGCATACGTTGGAAACGCACCCAAATATCCGCTTGAATATGTTCTAACATATGGCCTAAATGAATGGCACCATTTGCATAAGGTAATGCACAAGTGACTAAAATTTTACGAGGTTGAGTTGTCATTATTTTTCTCTTATTCTTTTTGCAAAAATTGCGAGTATGTTACCCGATTAGTGTGATTTTTTCTAGTTTAGTTATACTTTTAGCTTAACATTTGAGGTGTAAAAGGGGTAGAATATCCCTGACAAATTTACTCTACTACCTACTACTATTAAAGGAATATTATGGCAACTGCTTTTTCTGAAAATTTAACGGCAGAACAACAATCTCAGGTTCTGCAACTTTTCCAACAATTTCAACACCCAACCTTACAAAAAGACTTAATCGAATTAAAGACTGTGAAGAAAGTTGAAAAAGGCGGTGACGTATTACGTATTGAATTACAATTGCCTTTTGCATGGAACACTGGCGTGGAGCAAGTGAAACAGCAGCTTTCTGATGCGTTATTAAAAGCAACAGATAGCAAAGAAATCAAATGGGTGGTGAATTATCAAATCGCAACGTTAAAACGTGCAAATAATCAACCGGCAGTAAAAGGTGTGAAGAACATCATTGCAGTGACTTCAGGTAAAGGTGGGGTAGGGAAATCATCAGTTTCGGTGAATCTTGCACTTGCTTTACAAGCTCAAGGTGCGCGTGTGGGTATTTTAGATGCAGATATTTACGGTCCATCTATTCCGCATATGTTAGGTGCACCGCATCAACGCCCAACTTCACCAGATAATCAACATATCACCCCAATTAAAGCATATGGTTTATCTGCAAACTCAATCGGTTTCTTAATGGATGAAGATAATGCGACTATTTGGCGTGGTCCAATGGCAAGTAGTGCATTAAGCCAGCTTTTAAACGAAACCTTATGGGATAGCTTAGATTACTTAGTGATCGATATGCCACCGGGTACAGGTGATATTCAATTGACCCTTTCACAACAAATCCCTGTAACGGGTGCGGTAGTGGTTACAACACCACAAGACATCGCGTTATTAGATGCGGTGAAAGGTGTATCTATGTTTGAACGCGTATCTGTGCCAGTGTTAGGTATTGTGGAAAATATGTCTATGCATATTTGTAGCAATTGTGGTCATCACGAAGCAATTTTCGGTACCGGTGGTGCAGAAAAAATGGCACAAAAATACAATGTGAAAGTATTAGGTCAGTTACCGTTGAATATCCAAGTTCGTCAAGATTTAGATGCGGGTAAACCAACCGTAGTTGCAGCACCAGACAGTGAAATTGCGAAATCTTTCTTAGATTTAGCAGAGAAAGTATCAACCGAGCTTTACTGGCAAGGCTCTGTGATTCCAGGCGAAATTTTATTCCGCGAAGTGAAATAATCACAAAAACATCATAAAAATTAACCGCACTTTAGGTCATCCAAAGTGCGGTTATTTTTTTAGCTAAATTGGCTTATTTTAAATGATCTGCATTATTTACTTTCTCAACGCGAAAACCGTTCTCATCGTCATAATGTACAACACTGATTGAGGTGTTAATGAGCGATACTGATTTATCTTCATAGCGGTGATTTTGCCAGGTTGCGCCGTTTAATAAGGCAAGTAATAAACGCAAGGTATGGCCATGTGACACGATAAGAATATTGCCTTGATCGTGGATCTTAATAATATCCTGTAACGCTTTCATGGCACGTTTGCCCAATTGTTCGAACGTTTCACCACCATTTACTTGAGCCTTGTAATTGGCAGGATCTTTAATGAGTTGTTGGAATTCGGGATGTTCTCTTAAAGTATCAACAAGTTGCCCTTCCCAGGTACCAAAATATTGTTCGTTTAAACCTTGGTGATGAAAAAGGGGAATATCACGTTCGCCGATAATGTGAGAGGCTGTCGCGATAGTACGTTTTAATACGCTGGAGTAGGCGGCAACAAAAGGAATATGATTAAGTGCAATACCTGTTTTTTTCGCACCATTAACGCCTTCTTCAGTTAAAGGGGAATCGCCATGACCTTGCATTAAACCTTCCGTATTCCAAACAGTTTTACCGTGGCGAATGAAATAAAAAGTCAGTTGTTTTTTCATTTTTCATGTCCATAAAAAAGATTAAGGAAGCCGAAACTTCCTTAATCATGATTTTAACGGGAATAATAACCAGCCATTGAACTATATACGGCATTTTCTGCCTGAATGATGTTGTATTTCGCATTCAAGATAGAAAGTTGAGAGGTTTTCTCTGTGTTTGCCGCAGCAAGCCATTCACGTAATTCAGATACACCGGCATTGTAACGATCACGATAGTATTTGGTGATACGTTGGTTATAGCTGTGTGTTTTTTGTAAGTTAGCAAAGGCACTTTGTGCTTGTGTATAGGCGAAGTAGTTGGTATCTACATCATTCAAGGCTTTAGTAATGCTTTGCTCATAGTTTAAACGTGCGGTTTCATAATCTGCTTCAGAGATTTTCACGTTCCATTTCACCGTATTCCAGTTGAGGAATGGTAGGCTGATACCGATTAACCCTGTACCCACTGGATTGTGCAATGCGTTGCCAACTTTGGTGCCACTTGATGTTAAGCTTCCGCCTAAAGTGACTTCAGGGAACCAGCCTTTTTCGGTTGCTTTCGCATTTTTGAATGCACTGCTTAAGCGATATTGATAGCCTTTCACATCAGGACGGTTTGCAATCACAGAAACGGGCACATTTAAATTTACGCCCACATTTTTCACATTAAGAATGTGTGGGAAGTTGATATTTAATGCTTCTTCCGGTTTTAAGTTAAGTAAGTTACGCAAAGTTTGTTCCGCTGTTTTGCGTTGTGTTTGATAGTTGATCAAGTTGTTACGTGCGGTTAATACGGCTTGTTGTGCTTGATCTACGCTTGCACTATCAGCCACACCTTGCGATAAACGACGTTGCATAATACTGCTAATGTCGTTGTAGTATTTAATGGTTTCCTCGGTTGTGCTGATAGCATCATTCAAATAAGCAATTTGATAATACGTTGTCACAACTGAGTTGATGAGTGAAAGTTTGGTTGCTTCTAAATCTTCAGCAGTAGCTTTATGTGACCATTCTGCGGCATCTGCGGTATTCGCTAAACGTTGCCATAGATCTAACGTATAACTCACATTTAATGCACCTTGATGGCTTACTGCTGAGCTACCACCTGTTTTCACATTCTTACTTGCAGAAGATTGGGTTGAACCGCTAAATGCAGGAATTAAATTCGCACCTGCAAGGTTTGCATTATATAGAGCACGGTTTACGGCAACAGACGCTTTGGCTAAATCTTTGTTGTTAACTAATGCTTGTTCTACCACACGATTTAATTGTGAATCATTGTAAAGCGCCCACCAGTTTTCTTTTACATTAAATTGTTTGGTGATTTCCGCATAATTTTGGTAATCCTGCTGGCTCGCTTTATAAGAATCATCGATATTGGCACAACCTGCTAGAGCAGTTGCCATCGCGATTGCTAAGGTTAATTTTTTCATTTTTAACATGGATTTTTTCCTTTCTTTTTAATTAAAGTGCGGTCAAAAATTAATAAGAATTTTAACCGCTCTTTTGTGTTTTACAAAATTTCTTTATTCTCGTGCAAGGGCGGTAATCGGATCTAATTGTGCTGCGCGTTTTGCCGGCATATAACCGAAGATCACACCAATCAGGGTAGAGAAGACCACTGCTGCAACAATTGAGCCAGTTGAGAATGCCATCGTAAAGTCAGTCATAAATACGTTAAATAGCAGACCGATTAAGCCCGAAAGCAGAATCCCTGTCACGCCACCAATTAAACAAATCAGCACGGCTTCAATTAAAAATTGTTGCAGAATATTGAATTGTCTTGCCCCAATAGCCATGCGCACACCAATTTCCTTGGTTCGCTCAGTAACAGAAACCAACATGATATTCATCACACCAATCCCACCAACGATCAATGAAATAAAGGCAATAGAGGAAATGAGTAATTTCATCGTGCCAGTGGTACTTTCAATGGTTTGCTTAATGGTATCGCTATTCATGATGAAGAAATCTTTTTTACCATGACGCATGGTGAGCAATTCAGTAATCCCTTTTTCAGCGACAGTCGTATTCACGGAATCATCCACTTTAACGGTAATTGAACCAATTTTTTTACTGCCCGAAATACGATTCATCACGGTGGTGTAAGGAGCATAGAGATTAAGTGAACTACTTGCCCCGCCCATTTGTTTATCAGATACCACGCCAATAATACGTAATGGACGTTTATTAAACATTACGATTTTACCGATAGGATTTTCATCCGGGAAAATCGACTTTTTCGCACTTTCATCGATTAAGGCTACTTGGTTGTTATCAGCAACATCTTGAGGCGAAAATAAATTACCAGATTTTAGTTTTAAGCCATCGACATCAAAATATTGTTCGCCTACACCTTTTAAACTGGTCGAGGAGAAAGTCTGGTTACCATAAATTAATGTGCCATTTGATGAGCTATTTGGCGTGACACTTTGTACATAACTTTGTTGATTTAGAGCAGTAGCATCATTAATCGTGAGATTTTGCATTTGTTCAGCACGACGATCGCCAAAGCCAGTACCATTAAAAATCGTGATGGTACTCGTGCCAATTCCTCGGATATTTTCCAAGATTTTTTGTTGTGAACCATTTCCCAATGCCACGACGGAAACCACAGACGTAATCCCAATAATAATCCCTAGCATGGTTAAAAGAGAACGCATTTTGTGGGCGATAATCGCACTCACAGACATACGAAAGGCTTCGACAAATTGATCTTTGCTAAATCCAAAGTGCGGTTTAGATTTGGTTGGATTTTCGACCGCACTTTTTACCGCTGCTTTTTGCGTATCCCCAATGATTTCGCCGTCTTTAATTTCAATCACGCGATTTGCACTGGCGGCAATTTCTCGGTCGTGGGTTACCATAATGATGGTATGACCTTCTGAATGTAATTGGCGCAGAATTTTCATCACATTTTGACCGCTTTGAGAATCCAATGCACCAGTGGGTTCATCGGCTAAAATAATTTCACCGCCATTCATCAACGCACGCGCAATACTCACACGTTGTTGCTGACCACCAGAAAGCTGGCTTGGTTTATTTTGCCATTTATCGCCTAAGCCCAATTTTTTTAAAAGTTGTTTTGCACGGGAAAGCCGTTTTTCTTGTGACATTCCCGCATAAATTGCAGGCAAAGCGACGTTTTCTGCTGCGGTCAAGCTCGACAATAAGTTATAGCGTTGGAAAATAAAGCCAAATTTTTGGCTACGCAAATCTGACAGCTGATCTTTGCTCAATTCAATGGTTTCTTTACCATTGATTTTGTAAGAACCACTGGTTGCCGTATCCAAGCATCCGATGATATTCATCAGGGTTGATTTACCGGAACCCGATTGCCCAATAATCGCGACGAAATCGCCTTTTTCAATATTTAAAGAGACATTCTTTAAAATATGAACACGATTTTCGCCTTCACCGAAGTAACGGTTGAGATCCTTAATTTCAATAACATTCATTAATTTTCTACCGCACTTTTAGAACATTCTTGGACCACGAGGCATAGAGCCAACCTGTTCACCATTCGCGACTTGTGACACGATAACTTTCTCACCTTCGTTTACGCCGGATTTGATTTCAGTGTGGAAATCATTTTGTACACCGGTTTCAACTTCACGCTGTTCAGGTTGATTTTTATCATTCAATACATTGACAAAGTTTTTGCCATCACGTTTTTGAATAGCCATATTGGAAACCAATAACACATCCTTAGCGTTGGCAATTTTAATGTTGTTTTCTGTCGTCATTCCGATGCGTAAGGTACGATCAGGGTTATCAATTAAAACATTGGCGTAATAGTAGATCGCACTGGTTGTTGAGCTGCTACTTGAACTTGTCGAAGATGATGTTGAAGAGCTATCACTTGTCGTGGTATTGGCTGGATCAACAGAATCAATGACAGAGTGATACACCGTTTGGTTATCCGATAAAATAGTAAAGCTGACTTCTTGGCCTGCTTTAACTTTGGTAATATCGCCTTCTGAAATTTCGGGCTTAATTTTCATTTTGCTTAAATCGGCAATGGTTACAATCGTTGGCGTCGTTTGGTTGGCATTAACGGTTTGACCTTCAGAAACGGGCACAGAAATGACAGTACCGTCCATTGGTGCGGTGATTTTGGTATAACCCACATTGGTTTCAGCCGTATTCACTTCAATTTCAGCTTGTTTGATATTGGCTTCAATGGCTTCCATTTCCGCTTTCGCATTATCAAGGGTGCTTTTAGCCGTATTCAGACTATCTAAAGATGTCGCTTTTTGCGTATAAAGTTTTGATAAGCGGTTATAGCTTGAAAGGGCTACATCATAAGCGGTTCTCTTCGCTTTTAATTGCGCTTGATAGCTAACCAATGCAGCCTTTTTGGTATTTAAGGTATTAATTTGGGTTGTAGAATCAATATCCGCGATCATTTCGCCTTTTTTGATTTCTTGCCCTAATTTGACATAGAGTTTGGTGATTTTACCTGAAGCTTGGGCGCCGACATCGACTTCATTAACGCTTTCAACTGAACCAGAGGCGACAACTGTTTTTTCCACATTGCCACGGGTAACTGATTCAGTCAGATAGGTGGTTTCTTGTTTGCTATTGCTTGAGAAAAAATAATAAGCTGCGCCAGCAGCAATGAGTAATCCAAGTAAAATAAAAAAGCGTTTTTTCATAAAGACTTTGTCATCCCAAATAAAAAAATGAACGTTTGTTCAGTGGAAGTGTATTCTAAAGGTAAACTTTTCAGTTTGCACGAAAAATCTTCAAGTTAGACCTAAAAATCCTCAAAAATTCAGTATTAATTTAATGAAAGTGCGGTTAGTTTTTGGATCAAATTCACAACGCCAGACTTTTCGTATAGAATGGGGAAATTATTTTCAATTTATTGAGAAATTTATGAGCAATACAGAACACACTCTAGAAAATGCGGAAAATACCCGCACACACAATTTCATTACTCAAATTATTGATGAAGATTTAGCTTCGGGTAAACACAAAAGTGTTCATACTCGTTTCCCGCCTGAGCCAAATGGCTATTTACATATTGGTCACGCCAAATCGATTTGCTTAAACTTCGGCTTAGCAAAAGAATATAACGGTTTATGTAACCTACGTTTTGACGATACTAACCCGGTGAAAGAAGACGTGGAATATGTGGATTCCATCAAAGCCGATGTGGAATGGTTAGGCTTTAAATGGGAAGGTGAACCGCGTTATGCTTCTGATTACTTCGATGCACTTTATGGCTATGCGATTGAGTTAATCGAAAAAGGTTTAGCCTATGTAGATGAACTTTCACCAGACCAAATGCGTGAATATCGTGGTACATTAACTGAGCCAGGTAAAAACAGCCCATATCGTGATCGCAGTGTTGAAGAAAACTTAGCGTTATTTGAAAGAATGAAAAACGGTGAGTTTGCCGAAGGTACATTAAGTCTTCGTGCGAAAATCGACATGGCATCGCCATTTATGGTCATGCGCGATCCTGTGCTTTATCGTATTAAATTTGCGAGCCATCACCAAACTGGTGATAAATGGTGTATTTACCCAATGTACGATTTCACTCACTGTATCTCTGATGCGATTGAGCGTATTACACACTCTCTATGTACATTAGAATTCCAAGACAACCGTCGTTTATATGACTGGGTATTGGATAATATTAGTATTGAACGTCCATTACCACATCAATATGAATTCTCTCGTTTAAATTTAGAAGGCACGTTAACGTCTAAACGTAAGTTATTGAAATTAGTAAACGACGGTATTGTGGATGGTTGGAATGACCCGCGTATGCCAACCATCTCAGGTTTACGTCGTCGTGGTTATACACCCGTTTCATTACGTGAATTCTGCCTTCGTATCGGTGTGACTAAACAAGATAACGTCGTAGAGTATTCTGCACTTGAAGCATGTATTCGTGAAGATTTAAATGAAAACGCACCACGTGCAATGGCGGTGATTGATCCTGTTCGTGTCGTGATTGAAAACTTTGAAGGTGAAGAAACCTTAACGGCACCAAATCACCCAAATCGTCCTGAATTAGGTGAACGCCAATTACCGTTTACGAAAGAGCTTTATATTGATCGTGCAGACTTCCGTGAAGAAGCGAATAAACAATATAAACGCTTAGTATTAGGTAAAGAGGTGCGTTTACGTAACGCTTACGTGATTAAAGCTGAACGTGTCGAAAAAGATGCAAATGGTGAAATCACCACGATTTTCTGTACTTACGATCCAGAAACCTTAGGTAAAAATCCGGCAGATGGTCGTAAAGTGAAAGGGGTAATCCACTGGGTATCTGCAGTACATAATCACCCAGCAGAGTTCCGTTTATACGAGCGTCTTTTCACCGTACCAAACCCAGGTGCTGCAGAGGAAATCGAAAGTGTGTTAAATCCAACCTCTTTAGTGGTGAAACATGGTTTTGTAGAACAAAGCCTCGCAAATGCGGAACCAGAAAAAGGTTACCAATTTGAACGCGAAGGTTATTTCTGTGCGGATAACAAAGATAGTCGCCCAGAGCACTTAGTGTTTAACTTAACCGTAAGCTTAAAAGAAGGCTTCTAATTCTAAACAACAAAGTGCGGTCAAAAATCACGTAAATTTTGACCGCACTTTTTTATTGGTTTCACTATGCAATTTGAATCTCATTTTTGGCAAAAAAAATCGCTCCTTGAAATGACGGAATCTGAATGGGAGGCCTTATGTGATGGTTGTGGTAAATGCTGCTATCGCAAATATATTCAAGGGCGTGGCAAGCGTGAAAAACTTTATTACACACGCATTGCTTGCAATCTCTTAGATGTGGAAACAGGGAAGTGTCGTAATTATCCTGAGCGTTTTAAAATCGAAAGTGATTGTACGAAATTAACCAAAAAGAATTTACCTGATTTTGGTTGGCTGCCGAATACCTGTGCATATCGCTTATTGTATGAGGGGAAACCTCTGCCCGAATGGCATCCATTAGTTAGCGGCGATCCTAATTCTGTGAAAAAAGCAGGCATTTTAATTCAAGATGGCGTACATGAAGAAGATGTCATTGATTGGTTTGAATTTGTCATTGAAACTGAATAATTTAAATTTCGCTGTTTTTTTATTCTCTTTAAACTTTGTTTTTTGATTTAGGTCACAATTTGCAAGATTGGCAATTGTATTTCAATTGTGCTTACTTATAATACTTAATAAGTATTATATAGATGTATCATTCGTTGTATGCAAATGTCCTTATCACTTAAACAATCTGCTGAAAAACTTGGCATTTCGTTTTCCCATTATGATATTGATGGGCATTTGATTGATGCATCGCCAACCAGTATTGATTATTTTATCGAGCAGTTGCAATTTCCGCCAAATATTGGACAAAATCAGCCGTTCCAAAATGTCATATGTGCCTTTGAAAATGAACCCATTCATGATGATTTAATCGCGTTTTCTTCTCCTCCTGATGCTTCTTTGCGTTATCAATTGCTCGACGAGCAAAACCAAATTCAGTTTGAAAAAACAATTCCATATTCAACCGCACTTTCATTCATTGCCTGCTTTGCCTTTTATCTATTATCGTTTAATGCTTTTTGCCGCTCAAAAAACGAGAAAATACAATCGGTTGTAAATAATCAAGCTTGCAAAGCATAAAGGAGTATGTCATGACGAAATTAGTCGCTCAATCAGTAATTAATTCATTTTTTGATGGCAAACATGCCGATCCTTTTGCTGTATTAGGCATGCATGAAACTCACAATGGTATTGAGATTCGTGCTTTATTACCCGATGCAGATAAAGTCGAAGTGATTGACAAAGAAAGTCAATCCATCGTTGTTGAACTAGAAAAACTGGATGACCGCGGATTTTTTGCTGCTATTGTGCCGGAGATTCATCATTTCTTTGCCTATCAATTAAAAGTGTATTGGGGCGTAGAAGCTCAAATTATTGAAGATCCGTACCGTTTCCATCCGATGATTAATGACTTGGATCAATGGCTATTAGCGGAAGGTTCGTTATTGCGCCCTTATGAAGTATTAGGTGCACATTTTACTGAATGTGACAGTGTACCGGGCGTAAATTTCCGTGTATGGGCGCCAAATGCTAAGCGCGTTTCGTTGGTAGGTGATTTTAATTATTGGGACGGTCGTCGTCATCCAATGCGTTTCCATCCGGCAAGTGGAGTATGGGAATTATTCTTACCAAAAGCTAGTCTTGGGCAACGCTATAAATTTGAATTGATTGATTGCAACGGCAACCTTCGTTTAAAAGCTGACCCTTATGCATTCAGATCGGAATTGCGCCCAGATACTGCATCAGAAATCAGTATGTTGCCGGATGTAGTCGAAATGACGGAGCAACGTCGTAAAGCGAATCAACGTAATCAACCTATTTCGATTTACGAAGTACATTTGGGCTCATGGCGTCGTAATTTAGAGAATAATTTCTGGCTTGATTATGACCAAATTGCTGATGAACTTATTCCTTATGTCAAACATATGGGCTTTACCCATATTGAGTTTTTACCGCTCTCCGAATTTCCATTCGATGGCTCTTGGGGCTACCAACCGATAGGGCTGTATTCACCAACGAGTCGTTTTGGTACACCAGAAGGCTTTAAACGCTTAGTCGAAAAAGCCCACAAAGCAGGCATTAATGTGATTTTAGACTGGGTGCCAGGGCATTTCCCTAGTGATACACACGGTTTAGTGGCATTTGATGGTACAGCCTTATATGAACATGCTGACCCACGTGAAGGCTATCATCAAGACTGGAATACCTTAATTTATAACTATGGTCGTAATGAAGTGAGAAACTTCTTATCCAGTAATGCACTGTTTTGGCTTGAACGATTTGGTGTAGATGGTATCCGTGTAGATGCGGTCGCATCAATGATTTATCGCGATTATAGCCGAGCTGAAGGCGAATGGATTCCAAATCAATATGGTGGTCGTGAAAACTTAGAAGCCATTGAATTCTTAAAACATACCAACTGGAAAATCCATTCTGAGGTGTCCGGTGCGATTTCGATTGCGGAAGAATCCACTTCTTTCGGTGGTGTAACCCATCCGACAGAAAATGGGGGTCTTGGATTTAATTTCAAATGGAATATGGGCTGGATGAATGACACCCTAAGTTATATGAAACTCGATCCCGTTTATCGTCGTTATCATCACGACAAAATGACTTTCGGGATGATTTATCAATACAGTGAAAACTTTGTGTTACCGCTTTCTCACGATGAGGTGGTACACGGCAAATGTTCGTTACTCGGCAAAATGCCGGGTGATGCATGGCAAAAATTCGCTAACTTGCGTGCTTACTACGGTTATATGTGGGGCTATCCAGGCAAGAAATTATTATTCATGGGCAATGAATTTGCTCAAGGTCGCGAATGGAATTATGAAGAAAGTTTGGATTGGTTCTTGCTTGACGAAAACCATGGTGGACTATGGCATAAAGGTGTATTGCAATTAGTTAAAGATTTGAACGGAATTTATCAAAAAAATGCACCGCTCTTTGAATTAGACGGTGAACCGGAAGGCTTTGATTGGTTAGTGGTAGATGATGCGGAAAATTCAGTCTTTGCTTTTGAACGTAAAAGCAGTGATGGTGAACGCATTATCGTGATCAGTAACTTCACACCTGTTCCACGTGAAGGCTACCGTATCGGTGTAAATGTAGCAGGTGAATACGAAGAAATTTTGAATACTGACTCAATGTATTATCAAGGTTCAAATGTTGGTAATTTTGGCTTGGTAGAAAGCGAAGCTATCACCAGTCACGGACGTGACAATTCGATTAGCGTGACCATTCCGCCACTCGCAACAATCTATTTGAAGTACAAAGCATAACAATAGCGAAGGACACGATGTTTAGTTTTTATAACAATGGTAAACCTTCCCCGATGGGATATTCACAAACGCTGGAAAACGGCCTAAAAATTTCGAATTTTGCACTGTTTTCTAGTGCGGCTGATGCTGTTGAACTGTGCTTGTTCCGTGATGGCAAAGAAAGCCGTTTTGCCATGAGCAGAACCGATGATATTTGGCATGTGGCAATTGAAGGCGTTGAGTTAAATGATGAGTATGCGTTCAGAATCACAGGCAAAAATGACCGCACTTTAGCGAATCCGCAAAAGTTAATGCTTGATCCTTATGCAAAAGCGGTTACTCATAAACCAGATTTAAGTTCATCAGAAGCCCGTTCAATTTTCTTATTAAATGATGGACGAGATAATGCCGACGTTGCACCTAAAGGTCGCATTATTGACGAGCATTTTTATTGGTCAGGGGATTGTAAACCGTCTATTCCTTGGGCTCAAACCATTGTGTATGAACTGAATGTTAAAGGGTTTAGCCAATTAAATTCCCGTATTCCAGAACATATCCGTGGGACTTATGCGGCGTTGGCACACCCTGAAAATATTGCGTACTTTAAATCATTAGGCATAACCAGTCTTGAGTTGTTACCGGTTAATTTCTTTATTGATGAACCACATTTACAAGAAAAAGGATTACGCAATTATTGGGGGTATAACCCATTAGCTATGTTTGCTTTAGAACCAAGTTATGCGGCGGATCAAAAACAACCATTAAACGAATTTAAAAGCATGGTGAAAGCCCTGCATCAAGCGGGTATCGAAGTGATTTTAGATGTGGTGTTTAACCATACGGCAGAATCCGAAAAATCATTTCCGACTTTTTGCCAGCGTGGTATTGATGACAAAACCTATTACTGGCAAAACGAGCATGGAGATTATCTCAACTGGACAGGGTGCGGCAATATGCTCAATCTTGCCAATAATGTCACTCGCAAATGGGTATTAGATTGCTTACGTTACTGGGTAACAGAATGCCATGTAGATGGTTTCCGTTTTGATTTAGCTACGGTGCTTGGACGTGAAACACCTGATTTCAATCCAAATGCACAATTGTTTGCGGAAATGGAACAGGATGACGTTCTACAACAAATTAAATTAATTGCTGAACCTTGGGATATCGGTCATTACGGTTATCAAGTCGGGTATTTCCCCGCTTATTTCTCTCAATGGAATGATCGTTTCCGTGATGATATGTGCCGTTTTTGGTTATGGCAAAGTGGTGAAATGGGTGCCTTCGCAGAGCGTTTTGCAGGCTCTAGCGATATTTTTAAGCGAGAAGGGCGATTACCACATGGTAGCTTGAATTTTATTACTGCCCATGATGGTTTTACATTACGAGATTTAGTGAGCTATAACCATAAGCACAATGAAGCCAATGGTGAAGAGAACCGTGACGGACGCAATGAAAATTATAGCTACAATCATGGCATTGAAGATTCTCAACTGGATTTAGCCGATGAATGGCAAAGTGCGGTTGAAAAACGCCGTGTTTTATCGGAAAAAGGCTTATTAGGCTCGTTACTATTATCAAATGGTGTACCTATGCTACTTGCTGGAGATGAGTTTGGTAACACCCAATATGGCAATAATAACGCCTATTGCCAAGATAACGAAATTACGTGGTTAAAGTGGGAGAATTTTAACCAAACCTTATTTGACTTTACTAAGCAAACCATTGCATTACGAAAAAAAATTCAAAGTTTGCAACAGGAGGCTTGGTGGTCGGGTGAAAATGTCGAGTGGTTGAATACTGGGGGAAACCCTATGACCCTAGACGATTGGCATAATCGGGAAAGTAAAGCTCTACAAGTCATGTTGGACGGCAAATATCTTTTCTTAATTAATGCAAAAACTGAACCGCAATCTTTTTATTTGCCAAAGAGGAAATGGAAAAAGATTGCCGAAACTGAAAATAGCGTGATTCAACAATGTGATGTGAGCGGTATAGCATTTGAAGTGTTGGAACATATGGATGATGAAAACTATGGAGTTTGTTATGAAAAGTGATCTTAATAAATATGAATTAGTTAAAGATACTTTAGTGCTTATTTTGGCTGGTGGTCGTGGTTCCCGTTTACATGAATTAACCGATAAACGTGCTAAACCTGCGTTATATTTTGGCGGTAATCGTCGCATTATTGATTTTGCGCTTTCCAACTGTCTTAACTCAGGTCTGAATCGCATTGGAGTCGTGACTCAGTATGCCGCTCACTCTTTATTACGCCATTTACAAACCGGTTGGTCATTCTTACCGCAAGAGCGTGGTGAATTCGTGGATATGCTACCAGCTCGTCAACAAATTGATGATTCTACATGGTATCGTGGCACTGCAGATGCGGTATATCAAAATATGGCGATTATCCGTAATCACTATCGTCCAAAATACATTTTGATTCTTGCGGGCGACCATATTTATAAACAAGATTACAGCGTCATGTTGATGGATCACGTGAGAAGTGGAGCAAAATGTACCGTAGGTTGTATTGAAGTGCCACGTTCCGAAGCCAGTGAATTTGGTGTGATGGCAGTAAACGAAAATCTTAAAGTGAAAGCCTTCGTTGAGAAACCAAAAGATCCGCCAGCAATGGTTGGTAAACCAGACATTTCATTAGCGTCTATGGGGATTTATGTCTTTGATGCAGAATATCTCTATAAAATGCTTGATAGAGAAGTAAACACACCTTGCACATCTCATGACTTTGGTAAAGATGTCTTGCCAAAATGCTTAGAAGAAGGCGTGCTTTATGCGCATCCATTCAGCCGTTCTTGTATGGGCCGTAACACTGAAGGTGAAATTTACTGGCGTGATGTGGGTACACTTGATAGTTTCTGGCAATCCAACATCGATTTAGTTTCAGAAAATCCACAATTAGATATTTACGATCAAAGCTGGCCAATTCGTGGTAATCCAGTACAGGCTTATCCATCTAAATTCTTCTATAAAAAAGCGAATATCAAACCGGTGGATAACTCGCTTATCGGTGGTGGCTGTGTAATTACCGATGCATCTATTAGTAATTCTGTGTTGTTTGATAGAATCAAAATTGATGAGGACTCTTCTGTTGATCACTGCGTCGTGTTACCGCAAGTACAAATTGGTAAAAATTGTACATTGAAAGATTGTATTATTGATCGTCATTGTATTATTCCAGATGGTATGGAAATCGGTGTAGATAAAGCCCTAGACAGTAAACGTTTCCGTGTAAGTTCTACCGGTAAAGTTGTACTGGTTACATCAGCAATGTTGAAAAAATTGCAGGGTGAAGAAGTCACTAACGAAGAACATTTGGATTAAAGTGCGGTCAATTTTGACAGTGTTTTAAGTGAACTAAAAGATTGTGCTGTTATCAATGACAGCACAATTTTAAGTATAAAAGGAAAATTATGAGAGTTTTACATGTTTGCTCGGAGCTGTATCCCTTACTCAAAACCGGCGGACTTGCCGATGTCTTAGGGGCGTTACCTTTTGCACAAAAAGAAATTGGTATCGATACGCGTATTTTATTACCGGCTTATCCAAAAATTTCAGCGGGCATTGAGAACACGCATGTCGTGACAGAGTTTGACAATTTTGCTGGTCATGTTGTATTACGTTATGGCGAATACAATGGCGTGGGGATTTATCTGATTGATGCACCACATCTTTATTGGCGGGAAGGGAATCCTTATCATGATACCGATTACAATGACTATGCCGATAACTATAAGCGTTTTGCTTTATTAGGTTGGGTGGGCGCTGAGCTTGCGACAGGCTTAGATAGTTGGTGGCGAGCTGAAGTGGTGCATGCCCATGATTGGCATGCAGGCTTAGCAGCAGCTTATCTATTTAATAAAGGTCGCCCTGCAAAATCAGTATTTACAATTCATAACCTGGCATATCAAGGACAATTTGCCCACCGTCATTTACATGAAATTGGATTGCCGGAAGGGATGTTCCATGTAAATGGTTTAGAGTTATTTGGGCAAATTTCATATTTAAAAGCTGGCCTCTATTATTCTGATATGGTCACAGCAGTGAGTCCTACTTATGCGAAAGAAATCACTACACCAGACTTTGCTTATGGCTTGCAAGGCTTATTAACAGGCTTACGTGAAGCAGGAAAGTTGGTGGGGATTTTAAATGGCGTAGATCAAGAAATTTGGCATCCAAGTTGTGATGCGTATATTCAGCATCATTACAAATTGAAATCCATCGCAGGCAAGAAGAAAAATAAAGCTGATTTACAAGCTTACTTCAATTTGCCACAACAACCTGCTGCACTCTTATTTGTGCTGGTGACTCGCTTAACCGAACAAAAAGGCGTGGATTTACTGATTGCCACAGCGGATGAAATTGTTAAACAAGGTGGTCAATTAACCATTCTCGGTTCTGGTGCGAAACATTTGGAAGAGGGTATTTGTCAATTAGCACAACGTTATCCAGAAAATATTGCAGTAAAAATTGGCTATGATGAAGCACTTTCACATTTAATGGTTGCCGGTGGTGATGTCATTTTAGTACCAAGTCGCTTTGAACCTTGTGGATTAACCCAATTATATGGCTTGCAATATGGCACATTACCGCTTGTTCGTGCGACTGGGGGATTAGCGGATACCGTGACGAACAGTACAAGCGAAACCATTAAAGAGCGTACTGCAACAGGCTTTGTATTCCAGAAAGCCGAAGCAGATGATTTACGAAGTGCTATCCAGCATGCCTTTGCCTTGTGGCAAAAACAACGTGTTTGGGCGATGGTTCGTAATAATGCCATGGCTCAGGACTTTAGTTGGAAAAATGCAGCCGCTCAATATGAGCAGCTCTATTTAGGCATTTTAGATTCATAATTCAATGGATTGACTCCCTCTTCAAAATAATCGCCTTTGAAGAGGGGGATTTTTGTTGTTTTTTTCGTAAAAAAGCTTAAAATTTGCGCGATTTTTTTATTGAGGTTTTACTTTCTATGATCATGGACAATTTTGATTCGCCATTTCTCTACAATCGACCAAGTCTTGATGTTGAAGGCGTGAAAAAAGCAATTGTTTATAAATTAATTTTCTTAATTGGTCGTTCACCAAAAGAGGCGAGTCAACGCGACTGGCTAAATGCGACGCTTCATGCAGTGCGTGATTTAGTGACTGAAGGCTGGATTACCACCGCTCGTCAATCTCGTGCAGAAGAAACTCGCCGTGTTTATTACCTTTCCATGGAATTCTTAATCGGCCGTACACTTTCTAATGCGATGATCGCAGAAGGTGTTTATGACGTGGCAGAAAAAGCCCTGGCTGAATTAAATGTTGATTTGGAAGAGATTATTGAAAAAGAAGTGGATCCAGGTTTAGGTAACGGTGGTTTAGGTCGCCTTGCAGCTTGCTTCATGGACTCACTAGCAACATTAGCAATTCCAGCGATGGGTTACGGTATTCGTTATGAATACGGTATGTTCCGTCAAAAAATTGAAAATGGTCAACAAGTTGAACGTCCGGATGATTGGTTGGAAAAAGGGGCACCTTGGGAATTTATGCGTCCATCAAAACGTTTCAGTATTGATTTTGGTGGTCATATCTATTTTGAAGATAAAAAATGTATCTGGAATCCGGCTGAAAAAGTGACCGCACTTGCATA
>JAGZRA010000009.1:0-43422 GCA_018381885.1 Parahaemophilus parainfluenzae
ACAGATTTTGGCAATAGTTTCCCCTTCCTTTCTGGTCGGAACAGCTTATTCTAAGCGAACTTTGTACAAAAAGGAAGCATAATAAAAAGGATTTACCAAAAATTACAATTAATTAAGATAAAACTTAAGTTATGTAAATATATGTAAAGATTTCTGGCGTTTTTTACAAAAAATTTAAAAATATGTAAATTTTTGTGTAAAAAACAAACATTTTTGCATGCTAAAAGCGTAACATCATTTTTCTTTTTGCTTTACGAAAGTATCGAATTAGATCAAACTAACGCCATCAAATAAGATAAGGAAAAGTACATGGCAATTTGGAAAAAAACATTTACCCTTGAGCAGCTCAATGAAATGGGGAAGCATTGCGCGGTTGGGCATTTAGGGATTGAGATCTCAGCTTATGGTGAAAACTGGATTGAGGCAAAAATGCCGGTTGATCATCGCACCACACAGCCTTTCGGTTTATTACATGGCGGTGTGTCTGTGGCGTTGGCTGAAACCATTGGTTCATTAGCAGGATTTCTCTGTATAGAAGAAGGACAAGTTGCCTTAGGATTAGATATCAATGCCAATCATCTTCGCCCAGCAAAAAAAGGTTTTGTTACCGCAAAGGCAACACCAATTGCTTTAAGTCAAAATACCCATGTTTGGCAAATTGACATTCGCGATGAACAAGATAAACTTTGCTGCGTTTCTCGATTAACGCTTTATATCAAACATTTATGACTACAACTCAAAAAATTGGCATCATTTTAGCAAACCTTGGTACGCCTGATGCCCCTCAACCCGCTGCGATCTCCCGTTATCTAGCAGATTTTTTAATGGATCCCCGTGTGGTCGATTTGCCTCGTTGGAAATGGTATCCTCTTTTAAAAGCCATTATTTTACCAATGCGTTCTAAACGCATTGCTCAAAATTATCAAGCTATTTGGACAGAACAAGGCTCTCCCCTGCTTGCCATTACAAAACAACAACAAGCCGGTTTGCAGGCTTATTTGACTGAACAAGGCATCAATGCCCAAGTAGAAATTGCCATGACCTATGGCAATCCTTCAATGCAAAGTGCGGTCAAAAATTTACTCAAAAATGATGTAGAACGCATGATTGTGTTGCCACTTTATCCACAATATTCCAGCACAACAACAGGCGCATTAATTGATGCCTTCAATCGTGCCATTGCACAAGAACGCAATATTGTGCCTTTTGAGTTTATTCATTCTTATCATCTTGATGAAAACTACATTAATGCCTTAGTGGATTCGATTAAAGTGCGGTTAAAACCCGATGAGTTTTTGCTTTTTTCTTATCATGGCATTCCATTGCGTTATGAGAATATGGGCGATTATTATCGTCAGCATTGTAAACAAACCACGATTGCCATTGTGGATAAATTAGGTCTCACAGAAAACCAATGGAATATGACGTTCCAATCTCGCTTTGGCCGAGAAGAATGGTTGCAACCTTATACCGATCACTTTTTAGAAGAAGCGGCTTATCAAGGCATTCAAAAAATAGCCGTGATTTGCCCAGGTTTTTCGGTGGATTGCTTAGAAACCTTAGAAGAAATTGAGGTTGAAAATAAAGAAACGTTCTTAAATCACGGCGGTGTGTCTTATCACTATATCCCCGCATTGAATGCTGAAAAAGCGCATATTGAAATGATGGGAAAATTGATTTTGGATAAGTTGAAATAGTTAAATCTCCCCCCGCCCCTCTTTACAAAAGAGGGGGGTATTTTATTGGCAAATAAATGCTTTCCGTTCTTAGCTCTCTCAAATACTCCCTAAAATATTAAAAGTAACTTATAAAAAAGCCCCTCTTTCGTAAAGAGGGGTTTGGGGAGATTTAAAAATAGTTTATAAGATTCAAACAAAAAGGCGAACCTTTCGATTCGCCTTTTAAGATTCTTATCTAATCAAAGATTAGAAGAATACACGCATACCTACACCGATAGCTCTGTCTTTAACTTTACCATTGTAAGTATCAGCAACGTATTCTTTCTTAGTCACATATTTACCTTCAACAAATAATACAACTTGTTTATGAAGTTTGTAATCTGCACCAAGTAAGAAACCGTGAGTTTTCACTTTATCAGATTCACCTTTCGCGCGTTCATATAGGTAGTTACCATATACTTTAGACGCAGGAACAACTTGATATGCAAAACCTGGAGATACATAGAATTTATTTACTTTTGCATCGTCAAATTTTTCATGGCCGTAACCAAAGTCACCAGTTAATGTGAAATCTCCAAATTTATAGCCTAATGATGCTAAAACACCATCTAAACGGTGAGCGTATGATGCACCAGTTTCAAAGTTTGTGTGACCATAAGCGAAACGCGCATCTAAATCACCCGCTGTATATAAGGCACCTACAGCGTAAGCATTTTTGATACCAGGTTTAAGTGGATTGCCTTTTTCGTCATTTGTTTGACCAAAGTTATAGTTTGCACTTAATTGTAAACCTTCGATACCTTTATAGTCATAACGAACTACACCAGTACCTGCAGTAGGAATATATTCACCTTTTGGAATGAAACCATATTCATAGTCAACTGCTTGGCTTAAATCATCAGCGATAGTTAATTGACGACCAAATGTGATGTCACCAGTCGCTTTGCTACCTAAACCTACATAAGCACGTTTAGCATAAAGTCTACCAAATTTATCACGAGAAGTTGTGTCATCAAAACGGAATTCTAAACGACCTAATGCATAGAAATCGTTATCTAAGTTATGTTTTACAGTGATGCCGAAACGTGAGCCTGCATTACGTAAAGCAGAGTTAGCTTTTTTAGTTGATTGGTTAGCGGCGTTGTACACTTTTTTATCCGCTTTTTCCATGATTAAACGAAGAGAACCGTTTAATTCAACTTTAGTACCTTCGTTGTCATAAACTACTGCTGCGTTTGCTGCTGAAGCGGCAAATGCAGTAACGATTAATGCTGCTAGTGTCTTTTTCATAATTGTTATTCCTTTTGGTTGTTACCTATGATTTTTGATTGAAGCAATTTTTCATAAAAAGTTCAATCACCGAAATAGACGTCGCAAATATTACAAAATAAACCTATAGTGTCAATGGGAGGATCTCTTCCAATTTTCTAAAATTGGATCAAGATCACATTTTTTATACAAAAAAGGATGTTTTTTAATCAAAAACATCCTTTCACATCGAACTTTTCAGAATTTTGTCTATACAATGATCGCTCTATTTTGAGCAATTTATTTTTCTTTTTTTATTTATTCCAGAAGGAATAATGAATATTTTTTAAACAAACTAAGCACATTCCACCGAAAATGAAATCACTTCTTTAATACTTTCTGCACCTAATGCAATCATAATTAAACGATCCACACCTAAAGCCACACCAGAGGTATTTGGAATGCCTGCTTGTAAAGCTCCTAGAAAACGATAGTCAATTTCACGCTGTGGCAAGCCTGCTTTCTCCCGTAGGCGATTGTCTTTTTCAAAGCGGTATTGTTGTTCTCGTGCATCGGTGAGCTCATGGAAACCGTTGGCTAACTCTAAGCCTTTATAATAGAACTCAAAACGTTCTGCCACACGGCTATCTTCTGGGCTAAGTTGTGCAAGTGCGGCTTGGGAAGAAGGGAAATGATAAACCGCAACAGGGGCCTCTTGCCCAATTTTAGGCTCCACCACTTCACTGAATAGAAATTGTAATAAGGTATCACGATCTTCATCTTCATCTGCCATGAAGTTGTGTTTACGTGCTGCTTCCACCAGCTCTTGACGAGTGGCTGATAATGGATCTAATCCGACATATTCTTGGAAAACAAACTGATAACTTAAGGTTTCTGCGGGTTTACAATCGAGGATCTGTTGTAATAAATCATCTACTTCATTCATTAGACGATACATATCAAAGTGTGGTCGATACCATTCAAGCATGGTGAATTCCGGATTATGGCGATTCCCCGCTTCTTCATTACGAAATACTTTGCCAATTTGAAAAATTGGTCCACTGCCTGCCGCCAATAAACGCTTCATGTGATATTCGGGGCTGGTAGAAAGCCAGAGCGTTTTCGAGAGTTCATCAAAAGGGGCAACAAATTCTGTATTAAAGGTGGAAAGGTGAAGATCCGTTACGCCAAATTCACTTAAAACAGGGGTTTCCACTTCTAATAATCCACGTTCAGTAAAAAACTGGCGGATATCCGCAATGATTTTGGCACGCGCCAATAGATTTTTAATTGATGCGGAAGGTTGCCATTCTGTTTTTTTATCGCTAAGTGCGGTCATTTTTTTCTCCGTTTTCACCTTTAAAATGAATTAGGCTATTGTAAACAAGAGTGATTTTTAACTCAATAATCCGACTAAATCATTCTTAAACGCAAACGGTTATCATCTATAAATATATAAAAAACTAACTTTTTTGAGTTAGATCACACTTTTGGTATTTTGTCCGTTTATTCCAGAAAAAAAGTTACTAATTTGTAAACAAAAATGGCAGAATGACAACATGCCCCTATTAATTTAGGGCGTTTTATTTTTTTACTTTCTATTGATTGGAGGATATCGTGCAAACGGTTAATGTCGATATTGCTATTGTTGGCGCTGGTGGCGGCGGTTTACGTGCAGCAATTGCAGCAGCAGAAGCAAACCCTAACTTAAAGATCGCATTAGTTTCTAAGGTTTATCCTATGCGTAGCCATACGGTTGCAGCAGAAGGTGGTGCGGCCGCAGTAATTAAAGAGGAAGATTCCTACGATAAACACTTCCACGATACCGTTGCCGGTGGTGACTGGTTATGTGAACAAGATGTGGTGGAATACTTCGTTGAACATTCTCCAGTGGAAATGACTCAACTTGAACGTTGGGGCTGCCCTTGGAGCCGTAAAGCAGATGGCGATGTAAACGTGCGTCGTTTCGGTGGGATGAAAATCGAGCGTACTTGGTTCGCGGCAGATAAAACCGGTTTCCACTTATTACATACTCTTTTCCAAACATCCATTCAATATCCACAAATTCAACGCTTTGACGAGCACTTCGTTTTAGACATCTTAGTTGATGATGGCCATGCTCGCGGTATGGTGGCGATGAATATGATGGAAGGTTCACTTGTTCAAATCAACGCAAATGCAGTTGTGATTGCAACGGGCGGTGGTTGTCGTGCATTTAAATTCAATACCAACGGAGGTATCGTAACAGGTGATGGCTTATCAATGGCATATCGTCATGGTGTTCCTCTTCGTGATATGGAATTCGTCCAATACCACCCAACCGGCTTACCGAACACCGGTATCTTAATGACTGAAGGTTGTCGTGGTGAAGGCGGTATCTTAGTGAATAAAAACGGCTACCGTTATTTACAAGATTATGGTCTAGGTCCTGAAACCCCAATCGGTAAACCTGAAAACAAATATATGGAACTTGGTCCACGTGATAAAGTTTCACAAGCGTTCTGGCAAGAATGGAAAAAAGGTAACACCTTAAAAACGGCAAAAGGTGTTGATGTGGTTCACCTTGACTTACGTCACTTAGGTGAAAAATATTTACATGAGCGTCTTCCATTCATTTGTGAATTAGCAAGTGCTTATGAAGGGGTAAACCCAGTTAATGAACCAATTCCAGTTCGTCCAGTTGTTCACTACACCATGGGTGGTATCGAAGTAGATTTCAACAGCGAAACTCGCATTAAAGGATTATTTGCTGTGGGTGAATGTGCGTCTTCTGGTTTACACGGGGCAAACCGTTTAGGTTCTAACTCGCTTGCAGAATTAGTGGTTTTAGGCCGTGTTGCAGGTGAATATGCCGCACAACGTGCAGCAGAAGCACAACCAGCAAACCGTGCAGCAGTTGATGCACAAGCACAAGATGTTGTGGCTCGCCTTGAAGCACTTTATAACCAAGAAGGTAATGAATCTTGGTCTGAAATCCGTGACGAAATGGGTACCGTAATGGAAGAAGGTTGTGGTATCTACCGTGACCAAGAAAGCATGCAAAAAGCAGTAGATAAAATTGCTGAGCTTAAAGAACGTTATAAACGTATTCGTGTTGCAGACCGTTCAAGCGTATTCAATACCGATGTGCTTTATACCGTAGAATTAGGTTACATCCTTGATGTCGCACAATCTATTGCAAACTCTGCAATTGAACGTAAAGAGTCTCGTGGTGCACACCAACGCTTAGACTACACTGAACGTGATGATGTGAATTATTTAAAACACACCCTTGCTTACTACAATGGCGATGATGCACCGCGTATTGAATACAGCCCGGTGAAAATCACTAAATCTCAACCAGCAAAACGTGTTTATGGTGCTGAAGCAGAAGCGGCAGAAGCGGCTGCGAAAGCTAAGGAGCAAGCAAATGGCTAATTCACCAGTAATGACTGTAGAAGTATTACGCTACAACCCAGAAAATGATCAAGAGCCACATTTAAGCTCTTATCAAGTACCTTATGATAACCAAACTTCTCTTTTAGATGCGTTAGGTTACATTAAAGATAAACTTGAACCGTCTCTTTCTTATCGCTGGTCTTGCCGTATGGCGATCTGCGGTTCTTGTGGGATGATGGTGAATAACAAACCTAAATTGGCTTGTAAAACGTTCTTACGTGATTACAGCGGCCATATGCGTATTGAACCATTAGCAAACTTCCCTATTGAACGCGACTTAGTGGTTGATTTAAGCCACTTTATCGAAAGTTTAGAGGCAATTAAACCTTATATTATTGGTAACGAAGCACCAGCATTAGATGGTAAACCACATCCATCAAAAGAATTGCAAGTCAGCCGTACTAAACAAACGCCGGCACAACTTGAAAAATATCGTCAATTCTCAATGTGTATCAACTGTGGTTTATGCTATGCGGCTTGTCCACAATTTGGTTTAAACCCTGAATTCTTAGGCCCTGCAGCGATTACAATGGCACACCGTTACAACCTTGATAACCGTGACCATGGTAAAGCACAACGTATGCCATTATTAAATGGTAAAAACGGTGTTTGGAGCTGTACTTTCGTTGGTTATTGTTCTGAAGTGTGTCCAAAACACGTGGATCCAGCTTCTGCAATCAACCAAGGCAAAGTGGAAAGTGCCAAAGATTATGTTATCTCAATGCTAAAACCAAAAGGCTAAGGGGAAGAATATGTCAGTAACAGTAAGTAAACGCAAAAAATATGTTCGCCCAATGACGGCTACTTGGTGGCAAAAATTGGATTTCTACAAAGCGTATATGGTACGTGAAGCAACTTCTATCTTTGCTGTATGGTTCTGTATCGTATTGCTTTACGGTGTACTTTGCCTTGCAAGCAATCCTGTACCAGGTCTAGGCATTATTGATTTCATTAGCTTCTTAAGAAATCCAATTGTAGTGATCTTAAATATCATTACATTAATTGCGACTTTATATCACACTGCAACTTATTTCGTGATGACACCAAAAGTGATGAACATCATTGTTAAAAATGAACGTTTACCACATCACGTGTTAAGAAATGCACTTTGGGCAGTTACCGCTGTGATTAGTGTTATCGCATTAATTTTAGTTTATATGTAGGGAGAGAAAAAATGGTCGATCAAAATCCAAAACGCTCTGGTGAACCACCAGTATGGTTGATGTTTGGTGCTGGCGGGACTGTCAGTGCGATTTTCTTCCCTGTTGTGATCTTAATCCTTGGTTTATTGTTACCATTCGGATTAATTGATCCACATAACTTAATTACATTCGCTTATTCTTGGATCGGAAAATTAGTTATCTTAGTTTTAACCATTTTCCCAATGTGGTGTGGTTTACACCGTATCCATCATGCAATGCACGATCTTAAAATCCACGTACCAGCAGGCGGATTTATCTTTTACGGCTTAGCCATGATTTACACAATCTGGGTGTTATTTGCTGTATTAGGTTTGTAATTTAAAAATACTAAATTAATAAGTAAAAGTGCGGTCAAAAATGACCGCACTTTTTTCTTGAATTTTTTGTTCATCTCTATAAGATCTGCGAACATTTATTCTAAAAATAACTTTATATGAAAGAAAAATCTCAATTAACCAATTTACAAACAGAAATACAAACTCGTTACGATAGTTTAAGTAAAAGACTTAAACAAGTTGCAAAATATATCTTAGATAATAGTGACAGTATTGTTTTTGATACCGTTGCCGTTATTGCAGAAAAAGCTGATGTTCCCCCTTCAACGCTTATTCGTTTTGCTTCTGAATTCGGCTTTTCCGGTTTTAACGAAATGAAACAAATCTTCCGTGAAAATCTTATGGAAAAGACCACTAATTACACGGAAAGACTTCAACTTTCACATAAAATTGCTAAATCAGAAGGTGAAGAATCACCAGAAGATATTTTGACTATTTTCTCACAAGCCAATAGCCAAGCGTTACATCAGTTAGCCGAACAAACTACAAATGAACAAATTAATGAAGCAGCCAAAATCCTCAAAGAGGCCAATAATATTTTTATCATTGGATTAAAGCGTTCCTTTAGTGCTGCCTGCTATTTAAACTATGCCTTACAACACTTAGATTGTCGTTCTTTTTTAATTAATGGATTAGGTGGAATGTTTGATGAACAGCTTAATCAAGTCAAAGAAGGAGACGTTGTTGTCGCAATTAGTTTCTCACCTTATGCAGCTGAAACGGTTAATATTAGTAAGGTTTGCGCTAAAAAAGGGGTTAAACAAATTTCTATTACAGATAGCCAAATTAGCCCATTACTCGCATTCAGTGATATTGCATTTGTCATCAAAGAAGCACAAGTACTCGGCTTCCGCTCTCAGTGTTCAACAATGACCTTAGTGCAAACACTTGCAATTGTATTAGGTTTAGAAAAAGAAAAAGATAAAAACACCAAATAATAAAAATGCCCCAAGATGGGGCATTTTACATTTACAATTATTGACGAGATTTCCAAAGCTTAATGAGTCTTCTGTATCTTTCACTCACTTCAGCAATAAGCTCATCATCTGTTAATTTTCCACTTAACCACTCTCCTGATGGTTGCCCGAAAATTGTTCGTCCTACAGCAAAACCTTTAACTAAAGATGCATTGGCTGATGCATCAAATACTGCTTTAAACTTATCTTCCGGTGCATCCAAACCTAAAATCAAGATTCCGCGGCAATATGGATCATTTGCTTGAATGACTTCGCTAATATGCGCCCAAACTTTTGCTGAAACACCTGGTAATTTCCACCAATCTGGTTTAATGCCTAAATGATAGAAATGAGTAATAATTTCAGCATAGTATTCTTCATTTTGTTCCATATCTGAAGGTAAAATCACTTCTAATAGCAATTCATGTCCTGTTCGACAGCAAGCTTGATACACTTGTTTTAATGTTGCATCTTGCTCTGTTTTCATTTCAATACTGTCTTTCGGATGGTAAAAGACCAAACATTTCACCACATGTTCTTGTGGCCAGCTTGCTAATTGACTACCTAAATCACCATATTCCAAACGTAATGGGCGAGAAGCAGGAAGTTCAATTGGACGGCCAATCCACCAATGTTTACCCGTAATTTCATTTAATGCAGCTTGCCCAAAAGTCGTATCAGCAAGAATTCCTGCTTGTCCATCATAAATCCCCTCTTCTTGTGCTGTTCTTTCTGCAGCTTGTAAGAGAAGTTGTTTCAATTTAGGAATTCGTTTGACATCTGCACCACATTTCTCAGCGAGATCAACTAACTGTTTACGATGATCAAAAGCAAAGATACATAAATTATCCCATTTTGCTTTTCGGGTAGTGACTCGATGTAAATGATTTAATTGTGGATCTAAATCTGGACGAGGTACTGATTCTGCTCGGGCTAAGTAATTATCTAACTCGGCTTTTGTAGGCATTGCCGGAGCACAACCGTGACGAGACACCACTAATGCACCACACGCATTTGCATAACGACAAGATTGTTCCCAACCTTCATTATTAATGTAACCTCGAATGAGTCCTGACATGAATGCATCACCTGCTCCAAGTACGTTCAGTACTTCCACTCTCACACCATAAACATTTAATCCACCATCCAAATCATCAGGGATATCCCCTTCAAATACTGAACAACCTAATGCGCCACGTTTACAAACCAAAACAGCATGGCTGAACTTACGCACATTTTTAAGTGCGGTTAATGTATCAGTTGAACCACCCGCAATATGAAATTCTTCTTCGGTACCCACGAGTACATCAAAATGATGTAATACTTCTTGTAACGATTTTGTCACCGCTTCTGAATCAATAAAGCGAGTTTCACCATCACCAAGAGAAGTTAGCCCCCATAATACCGGGCGATAATCAATATCTAACAAGCGTTTCGTATTATTTCTACCGGCATACTCTAATGCGGTTAACACGGCTTCTCTGGTTTTCGGGTGGGATAAATGAGTCCCTGTAATAGCTAATGCTTTAGCGGAGGCAATATAGCTTTCATCAAAGTCTTCTTTTGTAATAGCCATATCGGCACAATTTTCACGATAGAAAATTAATGGGAATGTATCCTGATCTTTAATACCTAAAATGACAAGTCCGGTTAGGCGTTCTTTATCCGTAATGAGATAACTGGTATCTACGCCAACACGCTGTAATTCTTCACGCAAGAAACGGCCCATATGCTCATCCCCAACACGTGCTAGCATTGAGGATTTCACACCTTGCACAGCAGTTCCATAGGCTACATTACCTGAAGATCCACCTAGATATTTAGAAAAAGAAGATGCATCTTCTAATCTCGCACCAATTTGTTGCGCATAAAGATCAACAGCTACGCGACCGAGACAAATGAGGTCTAGTGTTTTTTCTACCGTTTTCATAATGCCATTCCTTCTAATTAATAAAGTTGCTTCGTCAACATAAATTGAAACATATATTTCAAAAAAAGCAATAACGAAATTTCATTTTTTAGACATTAATCACAAAATCAATATCTAAAAACTGTTCCACTAGATCTAAAACAATCCTATTTACTACGCAGTCTAACCTTCATTTTATAAAATCGGATTCTCGTGCTAAAAAAAGTTTGATCTATGTCTCAAAAATGAAATTTTTATTTCAAAAATATTTAAAATTAGAAGAATGCTTATATACTAGCACTAATGCAGGTTACCCTAAAAGGAGATTACAATGAAAACTGTAAGACTAACTGTGGCACAAGCGCTAATAAAATTCCTTGATAATCAATATATTGAGTTTGACGGTAAAGTCACTAAATTTGTTGAAGGTATATTTGGTATTTTTGGACATGGCAATGTATTAGGCATTGGTCAAGCATTAGAACAAGACAGCGGTAATCTCATCGTTCGTCAAGGGCGTAATGAACAAGGTATGGCCCATGTGGCCATTGGTTTTGCAAAGCAAAATCTACGCAAAAAAATTTATGCTTGTACCTCTTCTGTTGGGCCTGGTGCAGCTAATATGATTACAGCAGCAGCCACCGCAACAGCTAATCGTATTCCACTTCTTCTTTTACCGGGTGATGTGTTTGCAACCCGCCAACCTGATCCTGTTTTACAACAAATTGAGCAATTTCACGACTTAAGCATTAGCACAAATGATGCATTTAAAGCAGTAAGCAAATATTGGGATCGTGTTAGCCGCCCAGAACAATTAATGACTGCCTGTATTAATGCCATGCGAGTATTAACTGACCCGGCAGATACTGGTGTAGTAACTCTCGCCCTACCACAAGATGTTCAAGCTGAAGCCTATGATTTCCCTGAATATTTTCTACAAAAACGGGTTCACCGAATTGAAAGAACACTACCAACTGAGCCGATGTTGAAATCTGCCATTGAGCTTATTATGAGTTCGAAAAAACCATTAATTATTTGTGGCGGTGGTGTGCGTTATTCAGAAGCCGCAGAACAACTCAAACACTTTGCAGAAACATTCCATATTCCTTTTGCAGAGACTCAAGCTGGTAAAAGTGCGGTCGTTTCTGAACACGGTTTTAACGTTGGCGGTGTCGGTGAAACTGGCTGTTTAGCCGCTAATCTCTTGGCAAAAGAGGCAGACCTCGTTATCGGTATTGGTACTCGCTATACAGATTTCACAACTTCCTCTAAATGGATCTTCCAAAATCCAGAGGTGAAATTCCTCAATATTAACATTGCCCGTTTTGATGCTTATAAATTAGATGGCATTCAAGTGGTTGCTGATGCGAAAGAAACGCTAGAAAAACTCACCGCACTTCTATCACCAACAGGTTATCGTTATCGTGCACAATGGGGCAATTCAATTAGTGAAGCTAAAGCTCAATTTAAACAGGAATTACAACGTATTTATCACGCGACTTACACTGAAAAAGATTTCATCCCAGAAGTGAATGATGCCTTGGATCGAGAAAAAGTTTATGAGGAATTTATTAAGCTTACTCAATCTTGCTTAACACAAAGCCGTGTTCTAGGCATTCTCAATGAGACCTTAGGTAAAAACGATATCATTGTAGGGGCGGCTGGTAGCTTACCTGGCGACTTACAAAGAGCGTGGCAATCTAAAGGCGAAAATACCTACCATTTAGAATATGGTTATTCTTGTATGGGCTATGAAGTCAATGCGGCTTTAGGAGCAAAATTAGCTCAACCAGAAAAAGAGGTTTATGCCTTATTAGGTGATGGTTCTTATATGATGCTTCATTCTGAACTTGTCACATCCATACAAGAAAATAAAAAAATTAACGTCGTGTTATTCGACAATATGACTAACGGATGTATTAACAACTTACAAATCGGCAATGGTATGGATAGCTTTGCGACAGAATTCCGTTTCAGAAATCCACAAACTAACAAATTAGATGGTGGATTCGTACCTGTCGATTTTGCCATGAACGCTGCTTCTTATGGATGTAAAACCTACAAAGTCACAACAGAAGAAGAATTGTACGAAGCCTTAGCAGATGCTAAAAAACAAAATGTTTCCACCTTAATTGATATCAAAGTACTACCAAAAACCATGATACATGGTTACGGCAGTTGGTGGCACGTCGGCGTAGCAGAGGTTTCTGAAAAAGAGACTATCCGTAAGGCTCATGAAAATAGTGTGAAACACATTAACGAAGCGAGACGCTATTGATTTATCTCCAATTTAACCACTCTTTCGAGAAGGAAAAACTATGAAAGCTGAAAACGTGAAATTAGGTATCGCGCCAATTGGTTGGACTAACGATGACATGCCTGATCTTGGCAAAGAAAATACCTTTGAACAATGTGTTAGTGAAATGGCGCTGGCCGGTTTTACTGGATGTGAGGTCGGAAATAAATATCCGCGCGATGTGGAAGTGCTAAAACACAAATTGAGTGTTCGTGGAATTCAAATTTGTAATGCTTGGTTTAGTACCTTTTTTGTAGATGGCAAAAAAGAAGAAACGATCAAAGAATTCATTAAACATCGAGATTTTCTTCATGCTATGGGAGCCAAGGTTATTGGCTGTTCCGAACAAAGCCGTAGTATCCAAGGCACAACAAAAGCCGTTTTTAAAGAAAAAACTGTTTTTACTGAAGAAGAATGGCAACGCCTTGCTGAGGGCTATAATGAACTAGCCAAATTAGCAGCTGAAAAAGGAATGAAAGTATGCCTGCATCATCACATGGGCACAGGTATTCAAACTCCAGCTGAAATTGATAAATATATGGCAGTCGTTAACGATGATGTGTATTTGTTATTTGATTCTGGTCATATCTATTATTCTGAAGGCTCACAAAAAGCGATGCTAGACGTATTAGAAAAATACATAGACCGAATTTGCCACGTGCATTTAAAAGATGTACGTGATGAAGTCGTGGCTGAAGTGAAAGCAAATGATCTTAGCTTTTTAGAAGGTGTTCGCAAAGGTACATTCACTGTGCCAGGTGATGGTGTAATCGATTTCAGACCAATTTTTGATATTCTTGAAAAACACAATTATAAAGGCTGGATGGTGGTTGAGGCAGAACAAGACCCAGCTATAGCCAACCCATTTGAATACGCCGTAAAAGGCCGTAAATACATTAAAGAAACAGCGGGGATCTAATTATGATTAAAGTAGGTATTATCGGCGCCGGTCGTATTGGTCGCGTACATTCTGAAAGTATTACAAAATATGTGAAGGGCGCTGAAATTAAAGCAATTTCTGACGTCAAAGTGACGGATGAACTTAAACAATGGGCGAAAGGCATGGGCATTGCTCATGTTTATGAGGATTACAAACAAATTCTACAAGATCCGGAAATTGATGCTGTATTAGTCTGTTCGTCTACCAATACCCATGCACCAATTTCTATTGAAGCTGCTCGAGCAGGCAAACACATTTTCTGCGAAAAACCAGTTGATGCAGATGTCAATCGCATCAAAGAAGTGTTAGCAGAAGTAGAAAAAGCTGGCGTGAAATTCCAAGTTGGCTTTAATCGCCGCTTTGACCATAACTTCAAGGCGATTAAAACTCGTGTAGAAAATGGTGATATTGGTGAACCGCACTTAATTCGAGTAACCTCGCGTGACCCAGATGCACCACCAATTGAATATGTAAAAGTATCTGGTGGAATGTTCTTCGACATGACTATTCACGACTTCGACATGATTCGCTATTTATCTGGCAGTGAGGTTGTAGAAGTGTACGCAGCTGGTGGTGTGTTGGTCAATCCAGAAATCGGTAAAGCTGGAGATATCGACACCGCTGTTATCACCTTAAAACTTGCTAACGGTGCTATTGGCGTGATCGATAATAGCCGAAAAGCTGTTTACGGTTACGATCAACGAGCTGAAGTGTTCGGCTCAAAAGGGGCGGTGCAAACTCGCAATGATACCGATTCTACTGCAGTTTATTCCTGTGAAGCAGGTGTGATTGCTGAGAAACCTAAATACTTCTTCCTAGAACGTTATATGCAATCTTTTGCTGATGAAATGGCTTGTTTTGTTGATTCTGTAGTAAACGACAAACCAACTTTAGTGAATGGTAATGATGGGTTACAACCTGTAATTATCGCTCTTGCGGCTAAACGTTCATTAGATGAAGGACGCCCAGTTAAATTAGCAGAAATTGCTTAGAACTAAACATATAAATATGGAAAGAGACCTAAGGAAATTTAGGTCTTTTTTATCTCCTAAAATAACAAAAAATGGTGGGAAACATTCCCTCATTTACCATAGAGATTTAATTTCCAATAAGTCCAACTAGCATATTAGATAATTACCACATCATTTCAAAAATACCCTCTTTTTTGACCGCACTTTTCTTAATAAAAACGCATACATGTATTCTATTTATGTTTTAAATCTTTATGTAAATAAAAAGGCTACCATAGGTAGCCTTTTCTGAAATCAATGGGTATTTGTCTCCATTACCCTTTTTTACGACGTTTTAAAGTATCAAGTAATACTGCGATTACAATAATCGCCCCTTTAACAATTTGCTGCCAGTATGGGTCCACACCTAACATATTTAAGCCTTTATTGGTGGTACCGATAATTAAAGCTCCAATCACACACATTGGAATAGTACCGAAGCCACCACTTAAAGAAACCCCACCAATAACGGCTGCCGCGATAGCATCAAGCTCCCAAGCTAAACCGTAAGATGGGTTACCCGCATAGGTTCGTGATGCGAGTAAAGCGCCTGCTAATCCAGATAATGCTCCACCTAGAACATAAACCCAAATTAATGTTCTATTTGTGTTAATACCACAAATTTTAGCTGCATTCAGATTTCCACCTACTGCATAAACATGACGACCAAAAGTTGAACGGCTAAGTAAAATATGAGAAGCAATCACAATTAAGATATACAACAAAACCAGCCCTGGAAGTCCAAAAATATTCACATCAGCAATCCAGGTAAATGCTTCTGAAGATGCATCAATTGGACGACCATCAGAATAAAGCTGTGCAGCACCACGTGCAATAATCATCATACCTAACGTTGAGATAAACGGCGGAATGCCTCCAAGCGCTGTCAATCCACCATTAAATAATCCCAATAAAGCACCAATTAAAATTGATGCGGCAAAAGCCAGTAGCGCTGATGATACACTATCGTTACCAGTCACAATTGAAGCAGAAACGACCGCTGTAAGCGCCACCACAGAGCCTGATGATAGATCAATACCTGTGGTAATGATGATGAAGGTTACGCCAATTGCAATAATACCAAACATGGATACCTGTTCGATAATACTCCATACTGTTCTAGCTGAAAAAAATCCGTCTATTGAAACAGATAATGCCAAAAAGAGAAGAATTAAAATTAAGACCATTCCATACGCATTAATCATTTTCTTCAGTGTCACGTTTTCCATAATAAACCTCTCACTTTTTTAATCTTAATAAATAAACTATTCTAATTAATAGACGCTAACCCGAAGCTAATTCAAGTACTCGCTCTTGAGTCAATTCTGTATGTGGAATGATGCCAACTTGATGCCCTTCATGCATAACCATAACGCGATCACTCATTGATAAAAGCTCCAACATATCTGACGTAATCATAATGATTGTTTTACCTTGTTTTGATAACTCAACCATCAATTTATAGAGCTCAGCTTTAGCCCCTACGTCAATCCCTTTCGTTGGTTCATCTAAAATCAAAATTTCAGGCTCTAGTAATAACCAACGAGCAAGCAATACTTTTTGTTGGTTACCTCCAGACAGATTATTCGTAATCACATCCACATTTGGCGCTTTTATTTTGAGTTTTGTTTTTTGTTCATTTGCCGTTTTTTGTGCTCTTGCAACAGATACGAGAAAATTCTCTAAATAAGGCGACATTTCAGGCATGATCATATTGTCTGTAATGCTCAGATTTAGGAACAAGCCTGTCAATTTTCTGTCTTCAGTTACAAAGCCAATTTTATGCTTCATGGCATCTAGTGGATTATTAATAATCGCTTTTTCGCCTTTAATATAAATCTCACCACTATCCGCAGGTTTATAACCAAATAAGCCTTCTACAATTTCTGAACGACCTGCTCCAACTAATCCAGCAATTCCAAAGATCTCACCTTTACGTACAGCAAAATTAATATCTTGATATTTTCCTTCTCGGGTAAAATGTTTAATTTCTAAAACAATCTCATCAGATAACTCAAAACGCTCACGTTGGAACATTTCTGACATATCACGGCCAACCATCATGGAAATGAGTTGTTCTTTGGTCACTTCTTTTGTTGGCTTCGTATCCACATATTGACCATCGCGAATTACCGTGATCTCATCAGACACTCTAAAAACTTCATCTAATTTGTGAGAGATGAAGATAATCGCAATGCCTCTTGCTTTAACCGTCTCAATAATGCGATAAAGTTGATCTACTTCATTTTCAGTTAATGCCGTTGTTGGCTCATCCATAATGATCACTTTCGCATCATTAGAAACAGCTGTCGCAATCGCAACCAACTGAGCTTTTGCCACCGATACATCGGACATTTTTTCTGTCACGTCCATCGGCACACCAAGTTCTTTTAGAATCGCGGAGGCTTGCTCATTCATTGCTTTTTGATTAAGGAAAAATTTACCTTTCGTTATTTCCCGACCTAAATAAAAATTATCCGCAATCGTCAAGTTAGCAGCAGGAGAAATTTCCTGAGGCACCATAGTTAGACCACGACGAATTGCATCAATAGGACGCCCCGGTTTAAAAGGTTTATCATCTAGAATAAGTTCTCCACCTTCATCAGGAATATAAATTCCATATAGAATTTTCATCAATGTGGATTTACCTGCTCCATTTTCCCCCATCAGAGCGTGAACACTTCCACGCTTGACTCGGAGATTGATCCGATCTAATGCCTTAACCCCAGGAAATGTTTTCGATACATTTCTCATTTCTAAAATATAGGGAGAATTTGAGTTATTACTATTAGTCATGTTTAACTCCTTGACTCGATAAAAATAAATACGGAAATAACGTTATAAAGTGCGGTCAATTTACTCCTTATATTTGTTGATATATTGTTCCTTCATTTCTGGGGTAACCAATTCAAAAGGAATCCAGTTATATTTGGGAATCTCTTCACCAAGCGCAGCCTTGTAGGCCATTTCTGCACTCAATCGTCCTTGTCCTGATGCAGATTGATAAACGGTCGCATCCAAACCATTACCTAAATAAGCTAAAGCATCTGGTGTAGCATCAATTCCTACAATGAGCATGTCTTCATCTTTGAAGCCGAGTTTCTTCGCAGCCAATAAAGCCCCGATCGCCATTTCATCATTATTGCTTAGAATTACATTTGTATCTCGGTGAGCTGAAAGCAAGTTTTCTGCGACTTCCATCCCCTTAGCTCTATCCCATTTTGCTTCTTGTTCTGCGACCACTTTAATTTCAGGATGCTGAGCAAAGATCTTTTTATTACCCTCTGTTCGTTTAATTTGAGCTTCTAAACCCAACGGCCCAAGTAAAATAATGGCTTTAGCTGGTTTACCATTCAATGAATTAACAATAAATTCGCCCTGAATTTCACCACTTTTAATTTCTTCAGAACCAACGTAGCTCGCTACGTATTGCATGTCTTCTTCATTCGGTTTCACTGTCACCACAATTAAAGGAATCTTCGCTTTTCTTGCTTTTAATCCAATGGCTTTTACGATCTTTTGATCTGTTGGCATAATGATCAAAGCATCGACCTTCGAATCAATAAAATTTTCCACATCATTTAACATCTTGGCGGGATCGCCATTTGCATCGGCATATTTAAATTTAAGGTTAGATTGGGAGGCGACAAACTTATCCATGGAATCCTGCAAATAAGTGGGATATTTATCTGCAAGGCTATACATTGAAACGCCAACTACTATCGACTTGGCTAAAATAACTGGGGCAAAAAAGAGACTAATAACTAAAATGCATACCTTTTTTAACATTATTCATCCCTCCATTAATAAATCTCTTTAGCTTTAACCGGAAGGGTTGTCACCCTTCCGTTATTTAGATGAGAAAATCTATTTTTTATATCTCGCTTGATATTCCTCTTTTTTATCTGGTGTAACGAGTTCAAAAGGTACCCATTTCACAGCTGGAACTTTTTCACCTTTTGCAGCAAGGTAGGCCATTTCAGCCCCCGCAGAACCTTGTCCTGCAGCTGATTGGAATACCGTAGCATCTAATCCTTTACCTAAATAATCTAATGCATCAGGTGTTGCATCAAGACCAACAATAATTAAATCTTCATCTTTAAGACCTAATTTTCTACCTGCTAATACCGCACCAATCGCCATTTCATCATTATTACTAACAACAACATTTAAATTTTTATTTGCCGCAAGTAAGTTCTCTGCAATTTCTAAGCCTTTAGCTCTATCCCATTTACCTTCTTGTTCCGTAAAAATTTTAATATTTTTATGCTGACCAAAAATTTCCTTATTACCTTGTGTACGCTTAATTTGAGCATCCTGACCTAAAGGTCCCATCAAGATAGCAGCTTCAGCAGGGTTACCTTTTAAGGTATCAACAATGAAGTTAGCTTGAATACGTCCACCTTCGATTTCATCCGATCCTACATAACTAGTAACGAACTGCATATCTTCGTCTAATGGTTTACGATTGATAATAATGAGAGGGATACCGGCTCGTTTCGCTTTTTTGCCAATAACCTTAACAATATTTGGATCTGTTGGAACCACTAGTAATGCATCAACTTTTTGATCAATAAATGTTTCTGCATCGTTTAATAAACGAGCAGGGTCACCATTCGCATCTGCAAGTTTAATTTCCACATCATCATGTGCTTTATCAAACTCACGAATGGCATCTTGAAGATAAGTTTGCCATTTATCAGAAAAGGCAACCATTGGTGCACCAATCACAACATTTTTAGCGATAACAGCTTGAGACGTTAATAAAACTCCACCACAAAATAACGCAAGCAATGTTTTTTTCATAATGCTACTCCCTTTATTAGTTAACGAATAACAAAGATTGAAATACAGCTATACTCTCACAACATGCGAATATAAATTTCATCGAGATATAAATTGGAATAAATCATCCAATGCTATCTATATCATTAAAAGAAGATTTTCTGCAACCGTCATTTTTTGAAAGTGTGAAGTAGATCTTACTTTTTAGTCGAAAATATTTACTATTCGCAAAATCTTCCAATTAATAATAAAAAAATAAGGGGCACTATAATTGAATGCCCCTCATCGAATTACGCTATTTCTTCCACATTTACCCAACGTTTTTGGTGATACGATAATGCTATTGCATCTAACACGCGAGACACCTTATATCCTTCTTCAAAATCAGGATATAAAACACCTTCAGATGAAGCTAAACCATTTACTAAATCTCTGATCTCCACCGTTTTCTGATCGTTAAAACCAATGCCATGACCTGCACTCACACAAAAATTTTTGTAATCAGGATGCAATGGTCCAGTAAGAATTGTTTTAAATCCTTGTCTTGCTGGATCTTCATCATGTAAATAAAGCTTTAATTCAGCCATTCTTTCTTGAGTATAAGAAATACTGCCTTTTGTTCCCGTAATCACATAGCTCAGTCCCATTTTTCGTCCACAAGCAATTCGAGACGTTTCAATCGTGCCCATGCATCCATTATCAAATCGAACTAATGCTGTTGCCTGATCTTCATTCTCAACATCTAAACGCTCTTGTAAATTATGAGGATTTGGACGATTTTTAATTACCGTTTGCATATCTCCGATAACAGCCCGAATATCCTGCCCTAATAAATACTGAGACATCTGTACAATATGAGCGGCTAAATCTCCCAATGCACCTAGTCCCGCTTTTTCTTTCACGCAATGCCACTCCAATGGTGTATTTTCATTAGCTAAGTAATCTTCATTATGAGTACCATAAAAATGTACTACTTCTCCAATTTCACCATTAGCAATAATTTCTCTGGCTAATTGAGTAGTTGGATTCTTTATGTAATTAAACCCAACCAAGGTCTTAACATTTGCTTTCTTCGCCGCTTCATACATTAATTTGGCATCTTCTGCCGTGAGGGCTAGTGGTTTTTCAGAGTAAACATGTTTACCATTAGCAATGGCTGCTAATGCAATTTCTTTATGAAGAAAATTTGGAGTGCAAATATCTACTACATCCACATTTGGATCTTGCACAATATCCCTCCAATCGCCCGTAAAACGCTTAAAACCGAATTCTTTTGCCTTTTTCTCTGCTAATTCAGGAGTAATCTCAGCTAAATATTCCAGAACCAATTCAGCATCTAGTGGGAATACTGTTGGAGCCTGAGCATAAGCAATAGCATGGCAACGACCGATGTATCCGGTACCAACCAAACCAATACGAACCTGTTTCATACGATATCCTTACTATTTATTGCATAGAACAAGAGGAGATAACGTTCTTAATGCGATTATCTCCTCTTCATGATTTAAAAAATTATGTTAATTAAAGTGTCGGCATACTAAATGCAGCATTTTCAATTACATATTTATTTGGCCAACGTGTTGTTGTTGTTTTCATCTTCGTATAGAAACGAACACCGTCTGGTCCATAAACATTCAAGGTACTGTAAGATGAATGCTTCCAACCACCAAAGCAATGGAATGACATTGGTACTGGAATTGGCACGTTAATACCCACCATACCTGCCTGAACATGATATGCAAACTCACGAGCAGCACCACCATCAGAGGTAAAGATAGCAGTACCATTTCCATAAGGATGTTCATTAATTAACTTCATAGCCTCTTCAAAGCTTTTTGCTCTGACAATTCCCAATACAGGTCCAAAAATCTCTTCTTTATAAATCACCATATCTGAAGTGACATTATCGAACAAGGAACCCCCGATAAAGAAACCATTCTCATGACCAACTGGCTTTTTACCTCGACCATCAACAAGAAGTGTTGCACCTTCTTCCACACCAGTTGTAATATAATTTGTCACATTGTTGAGATGTTGCTGAGTAATTAATGGACCAAAATCCATTTCTTTTTCACCATCTTTTGGAATACCTGGACCATAACGAAGTGCTTCTACTTTTGGTTTTAAAGCTGCCACTAATTTATCTGCAGTTTCATCATCAATCGTAACCGCCAATGCCAATGCCATACAACGTTCTCCCGCCGCACCAAATGCGGCACCTAATAAAGCATTTGCAGTAGATTCAATATCTGCGTCTGGCATAATTAATGCATGGTTTTTCGCTGCACCAAAAGTTTGTACACGCTTGCCAAATTCTGAACCAACTTTATATACATGCGCTGCAGCTGGTGTAGAACCCACAAAACTCACTGCATGAACACGCGGATCACGCAATAAAATTTCATTATCATGACGATCACCATGTACCACATTAAATACGCCATCTGGTAAACCAGCTTCTTTTAACAGTTCAGCCAAACGAATAGACAAGGAAGGATCTGCTTTAGCTGGTTTTAAAATGAAAGTGTTACCGCAAGCTAATGCAATTGGGAACATCCACATTGGAACCATTGCAGGGAAGTTAAATGGCGTAATACCAACAGTTACCCCTAGTGGTTGCAAAGATGAATGAATATCGATGCCGCGTCCTGCTTGCTCTGAAAATTCACCTTTTAATAAATGAGGAATACCGCATGAGAATTCAACAACTTCCAACCCACGAGTCAACTCACCACAAGCATCAGAATAAACTTTACCATGCTCCTCTACAATTAAACGAGCTAATGAATCCCAATCTCTTTCCAACAATTCTTTAAACTTAAACATAATCCGGGCACGACGTAGCGGAGAGGTTGCTGACCAATCAGCAAAAGCTTTATGTGCTACTTCGATAGCTTCATTTACATCATCCGGAGTACTCATAATCACTTGGCGAATTTGCTCACCTGTTGCAGGATTATAAATTGGATGCGCTTTTGTCCCTCTGCTTGGCACTTGTTTACCATTAATAAAGTTATAAACAGTTTCCATTTTGAACTCCTTCATACAGTTTCAGAAATTAAGATGCGACAAATGAATAACAACTTGCATAAAAAACAATATTCACTATCTAGGGTTAACATAGATTAGGGTAACAAATCGAACTTTTCAATTCATTTTTTATTAAACCTGAACTTTTTATTTCATTTTGTGATCTATGTCTGATTTTAAAAATAAAAAAGCGATACACTTATTGGAATGTATCGCCTCACAGAATTTGAATTGTCGTATATCTTATTCAACAATTAACTAAAAAGGATAATCGAGAAGGATTTCATCCTGCTAATGATTTAGCATAAAAACTTCTCTAGACAAGCTTGGATCAATAAAATCATAAATTTGAACCCCTCTAATCCCCTGCTTACTTTTCCAAAATATTTGTGTATATGGATTTAAATTTTCAGCATAAAGATCAGGAAAACCCAATTCCCCATTAGTCGCACTAATATGATTGAGAATGAGCTTATCAGCTGGAATATGTATACTATTTTGGATAAGATTTTCGACTGCCTCCTGTTTTTGATGAATAGTTGGACCATCCCACAAATCTTGCAATTCTATATTAGGGTTAGAATGCCAGTTTGCTGCCCAGAATTTGTTTTCTAAACGATTAAATTTAAATTGAACAGGAGAACATTCTAAAGCGATAATTTTTCCTCTCACATCTTCAACCCTAGGCCATTTAGGATTTCCCTCCATATCTAACTCATTCTCAGTCCAAAAATAGAACATAGATGAATACTGACTTATTTTCTCTAACAAAGATTCTCCATACCCCTCAAAGTCATCCTTATTCTCATTGGCATTTTGAATACGCATCAAAATGAACTCTTTGGAATTTTGTTGTAAAAAATCATGACAATTTTTAATAATTTGATCAAATGTAATATGGCTTATCCATTCTCTGTGAGCGGCAACCATCTCTTGTCTTAATCGAATATCTAAAAACCGCACACCACAGGATAGTTGTTCCTCAAGAGATAAATGTTGTGTTTTATAGTATCTCTGCTGACAACTAGCGGTCATTGTATCGTGTGTACCCGGTATCAGTAATTCTGAAATACATAACCCAGAATCACAAAAAGACATCCAATTTCTTCCATTAATTAATTTATCCATAAGACTCTAACCTGTATTTAAATTTTAAGATCTTTGCTGTTTTAATTTAATTAAAATATGAGACATAAGAATTGATATAGCAACTAATACTGCAAGCCCTAAAAATGCCCACCCTAGAATCTGAGTATCTGTTAGATAAGAACGAATAATTTGACCTGCTGCATCTTTGTCTGGAGATTTTACAAGTCCACCTAATAAAATAGGCGCCAACAATGCAGGGAAATAACCAATAGTAATTGCAAAAGACATTGCTGCAGAGGAATGCTTTTTAGCCACCCCTAACTCACCAATAGGTGCATAATAAACTCCTCTAATCATAAAAATACATGCTGAAGCAGATAACATTAATACAATTAAACTCCAGAACATTGAAGGAGAAATAAGATTATCTGGTGCTTGATTAGGCAAATAGCCATTTGCATACAAAGAAATATCAGGATGGTTACTAAAAAATATAAATGCAATTGCTAACAGTATTACAGTAAGTATTACCTGCATTAATCTCATAAAATGAGCTGTAGAATCGAAAACTTTTTCAACTAATACTGTTGATACTAAAGGCAACATTCGCAATGCTATCACAACAGTTGCAAATACAGCCGCAGCTACAGCACTGGTTCCATACCCCCCCTGCAAAAAGCGAGCAAAATAAGTACCTGCCGCAACAAATGCCCCATAGATACAAAATACATTAACCCCAACAATCCAAACAACTGGTAACTTTGCAACTTGCCAAACACCACTTAAGGCTTCTTTTGTACTATTTGCTTGAGTATCATCTCCAACCTTTTGTCCCTTCGGTACGACAAAAAAGACTGCGAGCCCTGTAATAATCACAATAATACAGCTTGTCATCATCATAGCTTTTGGGCTAGCCTGATAATAGAGCATGGCTGTCCATAGTAATGAAATAAGAAAAGCCAATAGACCTCGACCAAATTCAAATAACCCAAATGCAGCACCTTGATGTTCTTCTGAAGTTGAAATTCTTAAAGCCTTAAAATTAGCTGGTTTGAATAACACTTCACTAAAAAATAACATAGAAAAAAAGCATGCAAGTAGCACTGGCATACTTAATCCTGGTGAGCAAATGGTAAGAAAGAGAGATATACTACCAACACCAATAGTAGACAACAGCATAATACTTCGTATAGAAAATCGATCGCCAACCCAACCTAATGCTATTGTACCTAGAATAATTACAAGTCCTTGCATTGAATACAAATAACCAGCCTCTTGGTCTGTCACACCTAATGCGGCTGGAAATCCACCTGGAACACTATTTCGGATATCCCAAAAAGCATAAATTAACTGAGCATTTACAGTAATTAAAATAAGTTGGAAAAATGAAACGGGAGTAAATCCATATTTATAAAGTAAGTCTTTCATATAAAACTCCTTTTTATTAACGAAAATGTAGATATCATTTGTGCACATTATTAGTCATTAACACGTATAATACGGTTAAGTCTTAGAAACAGTTCTTCTGTGCAACAACCTAATATATAATTCCCCTTTAACAATCCATCTTTTTCAAGGAAGTTATTCACATAACCTCCTGCTTCCTGAACAATAATAATGGCGGCACAAACATCCCATGCATTAATATGGGGTTCAAAATACCCAATCAAGCGACCAGCAGCCACATACACTAACATTAATGCTCCTGAACCATTACGAATAAATATCCCACCATCGAGTAAAATATGATTTAACACAGGCGTAAATGTATTAGGATGAACCCGGTGAGATACTCCCAATCCTATTAATCCCTCTTTTAATGAAATAGAAGAAGATGCACGAATAGGATGATCATTCAGAAACGCACCATCTCCTTTCATTGCTCTGAATAGCTCATTATGAACAGGATCAAAAATCACGCCACAAACAATCTGATTTTTGTGTAGAATTGCAATAGAAATACACCAAGCATTTAAGCCATATAAAAATGAGCTAGTTCCATCAATAGGATCTACTACCCAACAGTACTCACAGGCTAAATTTTCAGCACCAGATTCCTCTCCCAAAAAACCATCTTGAGGAAAGTGGCTTTTCAGTGTATCTTTGATTTTTGCTTCAACAGTTTTATCTGCAATGCTAACTTGATCTTGCAAATCACCTTTCTTACATTCGATTTTTAACTCATTACGATTAAAGTAAAAATCAAGTGCAATTTCCCCAACTTCTTTAACTAACTTTTGAGAAAATAAGTATCTATTTCTTAATTCAATGTCCATACACCTCCTCCTGATGAATATTCCATTGTTAACTTACAGACTAAGCTTATAAATTACACACTCTCATCCTTGTGGATTTTATATACAATCCCATAGTAGATCTCTATTTTGAAAATTTAAATACAAAAATAATGAATTTGAACTTTTTATTTCATTTGTGTGATCTATGTCTGATTTTGTATAAATCTCGCTAGATTAATTCACTGAACGGAGTATTATCTTAAGAAGTTATTTGGCTATTTTAGGAGCATGAAATGAGTTATTTACTATCCAAATCACGAAAAGATCATCCTGAAAAGAATGGTGAAGTACAAAAAATCACCCCAAAAACAGCAAATTGGGAGTATGTTGGTTTTGAAATATACCATCTACAAGAAGAGCAAGAACTAACTTTTGATACTGAAAATACTGAAACCTGTTTTGTTCTCGTTGCTGGTAAGGCTACTATTGTTACATCCCAAGCCACTTTCGAGCATATTGGTAATCGCGCCTCCCCATTTGAGCGCATTCCACCTTATTCAGTCTATGTTCCACACCAACAAAAAGTACAAATCAAAGCTGAAAGTTATTTAGAATTGGCTGTTTGTAGAGCACCAAGTCAAGGTAGTTTACCAATTCGTTTAATTAAACCAGAGGATGTAGGTGTAGAAAAACGCGGATATGGAAATAATAAGCGCTTAGTACATAATATTCTCCCTGAAACTGAAACTGCAGATGCCTTATTGGTTGTCGAAGTATTTACAGATGAAGGTAATACGAGTTCTTTCCCTAGCCATAAACACGACAATAAAAACTCTCCGACTGAAACCTATTTGGAAGAAACCTACTATCATCGTTTCTCACCATCACAGGGTTTTGCATTACAACGAGTTTATACCGATGATCGTTCACTAGATGAATGTATGGCGGTGTATGATGGGGATGTTGTTCAAGTACCAAAAGGATACCATCCAGTCGCAACTATTGCAGGTTATGACAATTATTATTTAAATGTTATGGCTGGTCCTGTAAGAAAATGGCGGTTTACTTGGGAACAAGATCATTCTTGGATTAATACTGAAAAATATGCAGATAAATTTAAATAATTTGAGGTATTATCTTTGACTAAGAAAAATATTTTCTTAATCTAGAAAACAAAAAACCCGACATTACGTCGGGTTTTCTTTTATCAAAAACTTTGATAATTATTCTGCAACAACGATAACATCTAATGTTGCAAATACTTCGCCGTGAAGTTGGAAACGAACGTCGTGGTCACCAAGAGTACGGATTGGACCGTTTGGTAAACGAACTTCGCTTTTCGCAATTTCAACGCCTGCTGCAGTTACTGCTTCTGCTACATCACGAGTAGTGATTGCGCCGAATAAACGACCTTCTTCACCAGCTTTAGATGCGATAGTTACAGAACCTAATGCAGTCACTTGTGCTGCGCGAGCTTGAGCTGCTGCTAAACTTGCTGCTGCCGCTGCTTCTAACTCTGCACGACGTGCTTCAAAGTGTTCAATGTTAGCTTTAGTTGCCATAACTGCTTTACCTTGTGGGATTAAGAAGTTACGAGCGAAACCTGATTTAACATTAACTTGATCACCTACGTTACCTAGGTGAACGATTTTATCTAAAAGAATTACTTGCATTTCCTAACTCCTTCTTAATTGTGATGAGAATCAGAGTAAGGTAATAACGCTAAATAACGAGCGCGTTTGATTGCGCGTGCTAATTGGCGTTGGTACTTCGCACGAGTACCGGTAATGCGGCTTGGTACAATTTTGCCGCTTTCAGAAATGTAGTTCTTTAATGTAGCGATATCTTTGTAATCGATTTCAACAACATTTTCCGCTGTGAAACGGCAGAACTTACGACGACGGAAATAACGTGCCATTTGGCTGTCTCCTAATCTATAAATTCGATTTGCTCGGCATGCAATACTAACTGTGTTAAACCATTTGAGGTTTTATGTGAAGTTATAAACCCCACCACAAGAAGTTTACTGCCGACCGTAATGCTTTGAGTTTTTTCTATTAACTGATTACCACTGACTTGAACTGGCATATTTAACCACGCTTGGCGTGATAAACCACTTTCGACTTGTTCGGAACGATGTTCCAGCCAAAACTGGCAATGCGCAATCCCGTTAGGGCTTTTATTTCGCTTGGGTAATTGACAGACAGTGCCGATTAACGAGAAACGATTATCAAGTTTTGAATTACTCTTCAGCATCCTCAAAATCGTTGTTTTCAACTTCAGCTAAAGGTTTACGTTCTTCTTTAGCCGCTTTCATTGGGGACGCTTCGGTTACGGCGTGCTTAGTATGGATAACAAGACTGCGTAATACAGCATCGTTATAACGGAAAGTCGTTTCTAGCTCGTCGATGACTTGTTGAGGCGCTTCTACATTCATAAGCACGTAGTGTGCTTTGTGTAATTTGTTAATTGGGTACGCTAATTGACGACGACCCCAATCTTCTAGGCGATGAACTTGACCACCAGCTTCTTTAACAGAACCTGTGTAACGTTCGATCATACCTGGTACTTGCTCGCTTTGGTCCGGATGAACCATAAACACGATTTCGTAGTGACGCATTACTGCTCCTTACGGGTTAATCAGCCTTTGACGTAGATTAGCCACCAATCTGCAAAGGCAAGGAACGAAAAAATGAACGTGGCTAAGGGCGCTGATTATACAGATTTTTTTTCAGACTTCAAATAATTTGTACGCTTTTCAAACAAAAAAGCCGATATCAACATATCGGCTTTTCTTTTCATTTCTAAATTAACGGCTACGGAAAATGATACGACCTTTGCTTAAGTCATAAGGTGTCATTTCTACAGTTACTTTATCGCCCGTTAAGATACGAATATAGTTTTTACGCATTTTGCCAGAAATATGTGCAGTCACCACGTGACCATTTTCTAACTCAACGCGGAACATGGTATTTGGTAAGGTTTCCAAAATTGTACCTTGCATTTCAATGCAATCTTCTTTTGCCATTTTATCCTCTAAAATTATGATTTTTTTGACCGCACTTTTTGCGGCTATAAATAAAAAACGGGCGAATTATAGCCGTTTTTAATGTTAGACGAAAGATTAAAATGGTATTTTGTTGAAATCCCCATTATTTTTTCAATAATTCGATTATAATATTTCAAAAAGCAGATCTGGTAGAAATTTAATTTAGCATTCGAAACCAGTAAGCTCTAAGCCTTATATGACATCCACTTTCCAAGAGGACTGTTCTATCGAAAAAGGCTAAAGCAAACTTTACTTAGATTTTCGTCAATTTGTATGTCAACCAAAGACTTCAACCCAAGGGTTATTTATGGCTATACCTAAAATAATTGTAATTAGTTTAAAAAATTCAACAAGAAGAGAAAATATTGCTAAACGCCTTTCTGGTTTGGGGTTAGACTTTACTTTTTTTGATGCGACAGATGGGAAAAAACTACCCGCTTCCGTATTAGAATCTGTCGATTATAATTTCTATCCGAAACACTATTTATCACCTAAGCCCTTAACGCTCGGTGAAATTGGCTGTGCAATAAGCCATATTAAAGTTTATGAGCACATGGTAGAAAACAATATTAAAAGTGCCATTATTCTTGAAGACGATGCGATCGTTTCACAGCACTTTAAGGAAATTGTTGAGGATACGCTCAATAAGATTAATAAAAATCATGAGCTAATCTTTTTTGATCACGGAAAAGTTAAATCACATTTCTTTAAGAAACGGATTGTGGAAGGATATAGACTTGCACATTACAAGTCACCTTCAAAAAATTCAAGAAGATGTATTATCTATGCAACCGCTTATTTAATTACACTATCGGGTGCTAAAAAATTACTTAATTACGCTTATCCAATAAGACTGCCTGCTGATTATCTGACGGGATTAATCCAAAAAACACGTATTGATGCCTATGGCATTGAGCCACCATGTGTATTTAGAGGATTAAACAGTGACTCAGAAATAGACAAAATTGAACATCGATATGAATAAGCTAAAAGCACTAAGGTTAAAAATAGGGAAATGGATACTCGATAAATCATCAAGATCAGCTAATCCCCAAAGTTTAGAACATCCTAAGAGTTTCTTATTTTTGCGACAAGATGGGAAAATTGGCGATTATATCGTTAGCTCTTTTGTTTTTCGGGAAATAAAGAAATTTAACCCGTTGATAAAAATTGGTGTCATCTGCACGAAACAGAACGCTTATCTGTTTCAAAGAAACCATAACGTTGATGAGATTTATCTTGTAAAGAAAAGAAATATTCTCGACTACATCAAGACGGCACTGTTTATTAGAAAAGAAAGATACGATGTTGTCATTGATCCAACTCTTGTACTTAGAAACCGAGACTTGTTGCTATTGAGAATACTCAATGCCCGTAATTATATCGGCTATAGAAAAGCAGATTATAATATTTTTAATATAAATATTAATAAAGATGGCCATTTTTCAGAAATTTACAAAGAGGCTTTAGCTCAGTCAAACATCAGTCTAAGTGATGATAGCTATGACATTCCGCAAGATGGCTCAACCAAAGAAGAAATTCTTCAATTTATTACTGATAACAAGTTAAATAATTACATTACAATTAACTTCTATGGTGCGGGGAAAAATAGAAAATTTAACGATACTCACGTTATAGATTATTTAGCATATATTAGAAATCATCGTAAATGCCCATTGATCTTACTATCAACACCTGATACTCATGAGCATTTAAGTAGAATCGCCAATCAATTTGATGATGTATTTGTTTACCCTAATCCTCACACAACGATCTACCATACCATTGAGTTGATTAGAAACTGTGCCCTACTTATTTCGGTTGATACATCAACGATTCATATTGCTTCAGGGTTAAATAAACCTATGATTTGTTTTTACTCGCAAGACAAAGAAAATTTTACACATTGGCATCCAAATTCTAAGAATGCATGCCATATTCTTCATTACCATGATAATGTTAATGAGATCTCCCCGAGAGAAATAAAACCAGAGTGGCTAGATATTTAAAGATATAAACCACAAACTTTATCATTTACTAGACTATTTTATGAACTCAAAAAAACACTTAGGCCATACAGCCCGTAAACGCTTTGGACAAAACTTTTTACATGATACTTCTGTGATTCAAGGTATCGTGGCGGCAATTCATCCACAACCGAATCAATTCTTAGTAGAAATTGGCCCAGGGCTTGGTGCATTAACGGAGCCTGTTGGAGAGCTTGTCGATCATCTTACGGTGGTCGAGCTTGACCGAGATCTTGCCGAACGTTTACGTCATCATCCATTTTTACATCAAAAACTCACCGTCATTGAAACGGATGCGATGCAATTTGATTTTGGTGAGCTTTATACAAAAGAGAATTTAGCGGAAAAAGGTCAGAAATTACGCGTATTTGGTAACTTGCCTTACAACATTTCTACCCCATTGATGTTCCACTTATTTAAGTATCACGATGTGATTCAAGACATGCACTTCATGCTACAAAAAGAAGTAGTAAAACGCTTATGCGCAGGCCCAAATAGCAAAGCTTACGGTCGTTTAACCATTATGGCGCAATATTTCTGCCAAGTGATGCCTGTACTTGAAGTACCACCTTCTGCATTTAAACCAGCACCGAAAGTAGATTCAGCCGTTGTGCGTTTAATTCCGCATAAAGAATTACCGCACCCTGTAAAAGATTTATATTGGCTGAACCGTGTTTGCTCCCAAGCGTTTAATCAACGTCGTAAAACATTGCGTAATGCTCTCTCAACACTATTTTCACCTGAAAATCTGACCACACTTGGTATTGATTTAAATGCACGTGCAGAAAATTTGGCTATCGCAGATTATGCGCGCTTAGCAAACTGGTTGGCGGATAATCCACCAGCTGATTTAGATGGAGATAAATTTTTAGAGTTAAGTGAAGACTAATATGAATATCGCGTTTTCATCTGATAATAACTATGCACCATATTTAGCCGTCAGCATATTAAGTGTATTAAAAAATAATTCTGAATCTGAAATTTGTTTTTATATTTTGGATTTTGGTATTGATAATATCAATAAAGAAATTATAGCAAATATCGTTTGCAATCATGGAAAAAGTATCAAGTTTATAAGTGTGGATAAAGATGAATTTGCTAACTTTCCCATTACAATAAATTATATTTCTTTAGCAACCTATGCCAGATTAAATATAACTCAATATATCCCTGATGTAGATAAGTTACTTTATATTGATGTTGATACGCTAACAAATGGCTCATTAGATGATTTATGGAATACTGATATCGAACAGTATTCACTTGCCGCATGTAAGGATTTCTTTATTGAAATTGAGCAAGCCGATTACAAGGCCCAAATTGGTTTAGAAAATCATCATTATTTTAACGCTGGAGTGCTTCTTATCAATATGCGAAGATGGCGAGAACTGAATGTTCTAGAGATGAGTCTGACGTGGTTAAATAAATATAAGGACATTATAAAGTATCAAGATCAGGATATCTTAAATGGTATTTTCAAAGACGATGTTAAATTTATAAATACAAGATTTAACTTCACACCATCTGAATCTGGCTATATAAAATATCGAAAAGAACGAGAAATTCAATTTCCTGCAGTTATTTACCATTATCCTGGACCAGATAAGTTTTGGTCTAGCCGAAGTTCTCACTTAAAAGCTAAGTTAGGGTATTCACTATTTAAGGAAATCTGCAATAGTTATCCTGCTTTTAAGGCTGATTTTGATGTTGTTGACTTTAGAACAAAAGTAAGAAGGCTCATTAGAGAAATTAAATATAAATTTGTCTATCACATCTTTTAATTTTCTAAAATAACAACCAGCTTCATTGGTGATTTTCAAGGCTTGGAGTACCATTACTTTGATTTTGCGTGTAAATCGCTTTTTACGAATAGGCTTAAGAGATTAAGCCTATATAAAGTATTTCATCCGCTTATCTACATAAAACGAACAATTTCTTTACCTTGCATTTCTTTCAGGCGCTGTTGTTCTTTCCATTTTTCTTTATTTAGCGCTCGTATAATATTTTCCTTCACCCGAATTAAACGCTGTTTCAATGTTTTCTTGGTATGCACTGCCGTATTTTTTTTACGCTCCTGCTGCAAGTCACTTACCAATAAGCTATTTTCTTGATTTAACTGCAATTCTTGAACACAAATGGCAGGATTAAGTTGATATACTTGATAGGCACCAACATTAATCTGTTCATTAAATATGATCTCATCAATTGCTTTGACTTCATCTACAGCGAGGTTTTCAAATAAATTAATGAGGTATTTCGCTGCGCCATTAGAGATAATATAACCAGCTGTACCAAAATGCTTTGATTTTAAAATATCAATGTTTCTTTCTTGGAAAGGTAAAATTTGTTGCTGTTTTTCCAGTTGAACAGGCATTAAAAATGTTTCTAAACGCAAAACAAAAATCTCTTGAAAATCAAACCGCTCTTTTAGCCATTCATCATTTGCAAGAAATTGTTCTGCATTCTCACCAAGCAGAATATCATCCTCAAAAATAGAAATATAATCTAAATTATCATCAACACACTTTTTCCATAACATAAAGTGACTCACCAAACAGCCCTTCTCTCCTGCCGTGAGCTTTGATGTAGCTTCAACATTTGGAAGATAACGCTGTAAATGAGCATCAAGTCGATCAGAAGGTGTGAATGCATCAAAAAATTCAAAGGGAATTTGTTTCTGACCGAATTGATCGATAATGTGATTTCGACGTTTATCCGCCGTTGAAATACTAATCACTACATTTTTATGTTCAATAGAATACATAGAAAAACATCATATCTGCCTTAAATTGCAGGCTATATTACTATTTTAAGATCATGAAATGAATAGTATCTTCACAAAAAATCTATGCTAGAATTTATGGTAAATTCTTAGCATAAAGACTGCCAAAACCTAATAACCATAACTGGAGCATTGTAGAAAGAATGGCAACCTATTTCGTTGGTGATTTGCAAGGCTGTTATGATGAATTACAGCTTTTATTAGAGCGTGTGAACTTCAATCCAACGCAAGATAAACTTTATCTTGTGGGGGATCTTGTGGCGCGTGGGGATAAATCACTTGAATGTCTTCGTTTCGTAAAATCACTTGGTAATGCCGCGCAAACTGTACTAGGAAATCACGATTTACACTTAATTGCGACCTCACTGGGTATTAAAAAAGTGAAACCGCGTGATCGTGTCGATGCCATTTTTAATGCACCCGATTTTGATGAGCTGATTCATTGGTTACGCCATCAGCCACTACTTGTGCATAATGAAGAATTAAACTTCCTGATGGCACACGCAGGTATTTCGCCTGATTGGGATTTGGAAACGGCGAAATCTTGTGCAGCTGAAGTTGAACACATTTTACAGCACGGCGATTTTCATTATCTCATTGAAAATATGTATTCCGAACAGCCTGATCGCTGGTCTCCAGATTTGCAAGGCTTAGATCGCCATCGTTACATTATTAATGCTTTCACTCGAATGCGTTTTTGCTATTTGGATCATCGCTTTGATTTTGCCTGTAAATCCCCTTTAAAAGATGCGCCAGCGGAGCTCATGCCTTGGTTTAATTTAGATAATCCACTTTATAAACAAATTCCCATTGTATTTGGACATTGGGCAAGTTTAGTGGATGAGCCAACTCCGCCAGGTATCTATGCCTTAGATACGGGTTGTGTATGGAATAATCGAATGACCCTGTTGCGTTGGGAAGACAAACAGTTCTTCTCGCAAAGTGCGGTCAAAAATTACAGTGATTTTTAAGGAAATACTATGCTCTCGCTTACGGCTGAATCTTGCGAACTATTCAATATTCCTTTCTACCAATTCGCCCAAATGAAGAAATTCTGCCCGGAAGATATTCCGACAATTAAATCTGATTACAAATTACATTGGGATAACTGGAAAGCGATTATTCAAGAAGTGGCAAAGCAACTTGGCATGCCTTTTGCGAAACCACATATTGAAAGTTGGACTAATGGCTGGCAGGTTCGCGCGCATTTCTTCGCTTATTTTAAATACGAGTTCAACCAAAATTCTGCAGCAATCTTTTCTGTGCTATTAAATCGTCGCCGACTAAGAGTGTGTTTAGATTGGCATTGCTATCGTGCAGATCGCTCACAAATTAATGTACAACAATATAATCAGTGGCTTGATCAATTTGATTTCAAACAATTTGCTGATTTTGATATTTGGCGAGAAGATGAAAGCGAATATGATGATTTTCGCCAGGTGAAGGACATTTCTGAAAAGGATCTTCTCTTGCGTTCAGATGAGGATTTTTGGTGCATTGGAAAAAGCATTGAAAAAGCTGAACTCCATCAAATCGATCCCATTTTATTTATCACCCAAACCATTCAACAATTGCAACCGCTTTACGATCGCTGCCATCAATAAAGTGCGGTCATTTCCATTAAATTTTTTCGTCTTGTTTATTTGTTATGCTATCATTACATTAGTTTAACATTTTTAACAATTTTGCTTTTAGGAGTACTTTATGAAAAACGTCGTGATCGTTGGCGGGGGCGCCGGCGGCATTGAATTAGCGACATTTTTAGGCGATAAATTAGGTCGCAAAAAACAGGCTAAAGTGACGCTTGTGGATCGCAATGCGACCCACTTGTGGAAACCCTTATTACATGAAATTGCTACAGGTGTAATGGATGATGGCACAGATTCTCTGAGCTACCGTGCACATGGTAAAAACCACCATTTCAGTTTTGAGCAAGGTTCGATCACACGCATTAATCGAGAGCAAAAATATGTTGAACTTGCCCCTGTTTATGGGCAAGAAGGCGATATGCTCGTGGTTGCACGTCGTATTCCTTATGATTACTTAGTGATTGCGATTGGCAGTAAATCGAACGATTTTAATACAAAAGGTGTTACCGATAACTGTATTTTCTTAGACAGCTCTGATCAAGCGCTTCGCTTCCAACAAAGAATGTTAGAATTATTCCTTAAATTCTCTGAAAACCGCGCATTAGATGATATCGGTGAAGAAGAATTTAAACAGAAATTAGTCGATGAAAGCAAAGTTAATATTGCGATTGTTGGCGGTGGTGCAACTGGTGTGGAATTAACTGCTGAGCTTTATCATGCGACTGAAGACTTGTCTTCTTACGGTTACGGTAAAATTGATAATTCTTGCTTGCAAGTCACCTTAGTTGAAGCAGGTCCTCGCTTATTACCGGCTCTACCTGAAAATTTATCTGCAGCGGTATTAGATGAATTGCAAGAAATGGGGGCAAATGTGAAATTAAATACCATGATCACGGAAGCCCAACCAAATACACTTATCACCAAAGATGGCGAAGAAATCAAAGCTGATCTTATTGTGTGGGCGGCGGGTGTTCGCACCTCAACAGTGACACAGCAATTCGATGGATTAGAGCTTAACCGCATCAATCAATTAGTGGTAAAAGATACTCTTCAAACTACGGTGGATGACAGTATTTTTGCCATTGGCGACTGTGCGGCATTAATGCAACCAAACGGTAAATTAGTTCCGCCAAGAGCGCAAGCGGCACACCAGATGGCAAAAGCTTGTGCGAAAAACATCTTTGCACTTTTTGAGCAAAAACCATTAAAAGCCTTCAAATACAACGATAAAGGCACCTTGGTTTCTCTTTCAAGCTTTACCGCATTGGGTAGCATTTCAAATAAATTTGGGAAAAACCCACTGACTGTTCAAGGTAAATTTGCGCAATTTGCGTATGTGTCTTTATATCGAATGCACCAACATGCTTTGCATGGATGTATTAAGATCGGCTTGATTATTTTAGTGGATAAACTCAACCATTATTTAAAACCAAGATTGAAATTACATTAATGCAAAAAGTGCGGTCAAATTTAACCGCACTTTTTTCATTTCTTAAACGAGTTGATTGTTATGCTCATAGGCATAAAGTGTATTAAACATCAGCATGGCAACCGTCATTGGCCCTACTCCACCCGGTACTGGCGAAATATAAGCCGCTTTTTGTATCGCTACATCATATTCCACGTCACCGACTAATTTACCATTGATACGGTTAATCCCCACATCAATGACTGTTGCCCCTTCTTTAATCCAATCGCCCGGAATAAAACGAGGTTTACCCACAGCCACCACTAAAACATCTGCCTGACGAATATGATGCTCTAAATCTTTGGTGAAACGGTGCGTTACAGTAACAGTAGCGCCTGCCAATAATAATTCAAGCGACATTGGACGCCCCACAATATTTGATGCACCAACGATCACCGCATGCTTACCGTGCAAATCGATCCCAGTGGTTTCTAATAATTTCATCACACCATAAGGGGTGCAAGCGCGTAAAGTTGGGATGCGCTGGCATAAGCGCCCCACATTATAAGGGTGGAAACCATCCACATCTTTTTCAGGGTTAATACGCTCAATTACTGATGTGCTATTAATTTGTTCAGGCAATGGAAGTTGCACGAGAATTCCATCAATAGTTTCATCAGCATTCAATTGATCTATCAGTTGTAGTAGTTCTGCTTCCGACGTTGTTTCAGGTAAGTCATAGGACTTTGAAACCATCCCGATTTCCTCACAACTTTTTCGTTTACTGCCTACATAGACTTGAGAAGCGGGATCTGCCCCTACCAAAATTACCGCAAGTCCTGGGGCACGTTTACCTTGAGCACGATAATGTTCAATTTTATTGGCAACATCCGATTTGATTTTTTTTGATAGTTCAGTACCTGAAATAATTTGAGCAGTCATGCGTTTTTCCTCAAGATGGCATTAAGTAAACGTTTGCTATTTTAACTGACAACGCCTTATTTTACAAAGACAACAAAAGTGCGGTTGAAAAACTGGAATAATTTTGAGCAATTGAAAGAGGAATCTAAAAAATTAATTGACTGAAAAGAAAAGCTCACTATAATTGTGCTCAATCGTCGGCGAGTAGCGCAGCTTGGTAGCGCAACTGGTTTGGGACCAGTGGGTCGTAGGTTCAAATCCTATCTCGCCGACCACTTCTTTTATATTTCCCTCGAAATTCCATACAAAAGATGTAACCCTTAAAATGCGCCCTTAGCTCAGCTGGATAGAGCAACGCCCTTCTAAGGCGTGGGTCAAAGGTTCGAATCCTTTAGGGCGTGCCATTATATACATTCTCAAAAAATCGAATCACCTCACAAAATCATAAGTTATTGTTTTACAATGTAAATCTTTGTAAATTTTTATGTTGAAATATTTACCAAATTATTTCATACAAGTATTATTCATTTCGTTTCATACCAAATGAAACTTTTATTATATTTCGGATATTTTTTATTTAAAGGAATTAAACCTAATGAAAAAAACACTATTATTTGTATGTTTATTTGGAAGTGCATCTCTTGCTTTCGCAGAAGATACCGCAACAAAAACTGAAGTTTATGCTCAAGTAGGAAGACTAGACAATCGTATTACTGAAACTCGTTCAGTTCTTGATAATCGAATTACAAATGAGCGTAAAGAACTTGATGATCGCATCACGAGTGTCGATGTTCGACTTAATCAAACGGACAAAAATTTAAATGATCGTATTAATGAAACAGATAAAAATCTCAACCACCGCATTAATGACGAAGTGGGGCGTTTAGATAAAGATATCACAGAAAATCGCCGAGCATTAGATGAACGAATTACGAATACTCAAACTGAAATTGATAATCGTGTAACAACTGAAGTAGGACGTCTTGATGATCGCATCACCAACGCTCAGAAAGATTTAAATAATCGTATTACTGGCGTTGATGAACGTTTAAACCAAACGGATAAAAATCTAAATAATCGCATTAATGATGAAGTGGGTCGTTTAGATAGTCGCATTACTGAAGATCGTCGAGCGCTTGATGAACGAATTACAGAAAATCGCAAAGATTTAGATAATCGTATTACGGAGAATCGTAAAGATTTAGATGAGCGAATTACGGAGAATCGTAAGGATTTAGATAATCGTATCACGGGTGTAGAAGAGCGTGTTACGGATACCCAAAAAAATCTAAATAACCTAGATAACCAAGTAAAAAATAATACAAACAATATTCAAACGAACAGAACTGATATTGATGATCTAAAAAATAGAATCAGCCATAATTCATCAAGTAATACTCAAAACACCAAAGCACTTGCTGATAAAGTAAACAATAACGTGCAAAATATTGCTAATAACGCTTCACGTTTAGATCACTTATCAAATCAAGTGATGACAAATACAAAAGAGATTTCTGATTTACGCTCTGAAATGACACGTTCTACTGAATCATTGCGCTCAGATTTGAAACACAACGTGAAAAAATTACGTGCAGGCATTTCCAGCGCTATTGCGTTAACACAAGTCCCCCAAGCAATTACTTCTGGGGAAAGCGTGCTTGGTGTAGGTGCAGGAACTTTCCGTAATGAAAGTGCGCTAGCAGTCGGTTATTCTCGTGCTTCTGATAATGGCAAACTGCTATTTAAAGTAGGCGGTACTGCAAGTAGCCGTGGTGATTTTGGTGCGGGTGCAGGTGTTGGGATACGTTGGCGCTAACTAAATACTCGTATAAATAACAAAAGCACGCTTAATGCGTGCTTTTTTATATCCATAAAATATCAAGAATCTATGATTTAAAAAATGCTCGGATATTTATAAAGGATTGTAATTTGAATGGCGGTGAGAGGGGGATTCGAACCCCCGATGCACTTTCGCACATACACGCTTTCCAGGCGTGCTCCTTCAACCACTCGGACATCTCACCGTTTTGAAGTGCGTGAAATATAAAGATTTATCCAAGATTAGTCAAGTTTTTTGAGCTAGAACATAAAAAATCCTTTTCCTTTTAGCTAAAATATAAACTCGTCGTATTTTTATGCAAATCAAATCACTCTTTTCTAAAAATGTGTTTTTGGCCGTAAAACCATTTAGCGCATTGAAAGAATCTTTCCGTGAAGGTTACGGAAAACAAAAATTGATAAAAGATATTATCGCGGGCCTCACCGTGGGAGTTATTGCGATTCCCCTCTCCATGGCCTTGGCAATCGCCAGCGGTGTTCCGCCACAACACGGTCTTTATACTGCTATCGTGGCTGGTATCGTGATTGCGTTAACTGGTGGATCACGTTTTAATATTTCTGGGCCAACCGCCGCATTTGTCGTGATTTTATATCCCGTTACCCAACAATTTGGGCTCAGCGGGTTACTTATGGCGACACTACTTTCGGGGATTATTTTGGTCATCATGGCGTTATCTCGATTAGGGCGATTAATTGAGTACATTCCTCTCCCCGTTACACTTGGCTTTACCTGCGGAATTGGGATCACCATCGGCACTCTGCAAATCAAAGATTTCTTAGGTTTAGAGATTGCTCAGATGCCACCTCACTATATTGAAAAAGTGCAAGCTATTTTGACCGCACTTCCGACGATTAACTGGGCAGACACCGCTGTTGGTGTGGTCACCTTATTTGTCCTCACCCAATGGCATAAGCTTCGTTTACCCGTGCCAGGTCATTTACCTGCGGTCATTATTGGGACACTCATGGCATTAGCCTTAGGACAATTTGGTTTATCGGTTGAAACTATTGGTACGGCATTCCAATACACCTTATCTGATGGTACAACAGGACATGGTATACCTAATGTCTTGCCTGAATTTGCCTTACCTTGGAATATTCCTAATGCACAAGGTGAAGTCATCAATTGGAATTTTGATCGCATACAAGATATCTTGCCTGCCGCTTTTTCAATGGCTGTATTAGGCGCGATTGAATCGCTACTTTGTGCGGTCATCTTAGATAATATGACGGATACCAAACATCATTCCAATAATGAATTACTCGCCCAAGGTTTAGGTAATATTATTTCACCATTCTTAGGCGGCATTACAGCAACCGCGGCAATTGCACGTTCCGCAGCCAATGTAAAATCTGGAGCGGTATCACCAATAGCCAGTGTAATTCATGCACTCTTAGTTTTATTCTCGCTATTATTCTTTGCGAATGCCCTGTCTTATTTGCCACTCTCTTCTATGGCTGCATTGCTATTAATGGTAGCTTGGCATATGGCGAATGTACCTGAAATCATTCGTTTAGCGCGTCGCTCAACAAAAAATGAAATTTCTGTATTGTTCACTTGCTTAATTCTCACCGTGTTATTTGATATGGTAATCGCTATCTCTGTCGGCGTATTATTAGCGAGCCTCTTATTTATCCGCACCATTGCAGAAATGACAAAAACGATTGAACAATCCGTGCCAGAAGATCTGGATGATGTGTTAGCTTATCGTATCAGCGGTCCATTGTTCTTTGCAGCGGCAGATAAACTCTTTGCGGATTTACACGATAAAACCGTACATACGGATCACGAGATCAAACATATCGTGTTGCAATGCGATGCCGTGACTGTGCTGGATACCGGCGGTATTCATGCACTTACTTATTTTGTACAGCATATGTTGCCCCATCAACAAATCTATTTATGCAATATGCAGTTCCAACCACTCAGAATGTTAGTGAAATCAAACTCTGTTCCTGAATTGCAAAAAATCAACTACGGCTCCGATTTACAAGATGTCTTTAATAAAATTCGTGAGTTTGAACAAGCAAATCCATAAAACACTAAAAAGCGTGCTAAAATAAGCACGCTTTTTTTATCAATAAAAATAAAGGAATTAAGAATGCGTCCAAATAATCGTGAAAATCATCAGCCTCGTCCAATTAAAATCACCCGTAATTACACGAAACATGCTGAAGGCTCAGTATTAGTGGAATTTGGTGATACTAAAGTTTTATGTACGGCGAGTGTTGATGAAAGCGTACCGCGTTTCTTAAAAGGACAGAATCAAGGTTGGGTGACAGCAGAATATGGTATGTTACCTCGCTCTACACACAGCCGTATGCAACGTGAAGCAGCAAAAGGCAAACAAGGTGGACGCACCATGGAAATTCAACGTTTAATCGCACGGTCATTACGTGCAATGGTTGACTTAGAGGCTCTTGGCGAACGCTCTATTACCTTAGACTGCGACGTAATTCAAGCGGATGGCGGTACAAGAACAGCTTCTATCACTGGTGCAGCAGTGGCTTTATGTGATGCTATCAATGGTTTAATCGCTAACGGCACATTAAAAATCAATCCAATCAAAGGTCTGGTTGCTGCAATTTCGGTTGGAATTGTTGAAGGTGAAGCCGTGTGTGATTTGGAATATGTAGAAGATTCAGCCGCCGAAACAGATATGAACGTTGTGATGATGGAGGATGGTCGTATGATCGAAGTGCAAGGTACAGCAGAAGGCGAACCATTCAGCCACGAAGAATTACTCACCTTATTGGGCTTAGCAAAACAAGGCTGCGAACAAATCTTCACAGCACAACGTCAAGCATTAGGTTTATAGGGACAAAAAATGGAAAGCTACAAAATCGAATTTATTAAATTCGCCTTGAGCCGTAACGTGCTTAAATTTGGTGAATTTGCACTAAAATCAGGTCGAAAAAGCCCTTATTTTTTCAATGCCGGATTGTTTAGCACGGGTGCAGATCTTGCTCGCTTAGGTGAATTCTATGCGAAGGCAATTCAATCAAGTGCGGTCGATTTTGATGTCATTTTTGGTCCTGCCTACAAAGGCATTCCGATTGCGACGAGCGTTTCCATTGCACTATTCAATCAATTTAACCGTGATACACCTGTTTGCTTTAATCGCAAAGAAGCGAAAGATCACGGTGAAGGCGGTAATTTGATCGGTAGCCCATTAACCGGTAATGTGTTGTTAGTCGATGATGTCATTACAGCTGGCACAGCCATTCGCGAATCCATGGCGCGCCTTGAAGCCAATCACGCGAAATTAGCCGCTGTCTTTATTGCATTAAATCGTCAGGAAAAAGGCAAAGGGGAACTTTCTGCCATCCAAGAAGTAGAACGCGACTACCAATGCCAAGTGCTTTCCATTATTGATTTGGATGATTTAATGCAATTCATTGAAAAAGAACCCGATTATCAGCAATATTTACCTGCGATGCGGGCTTATCGTGAAAGTTATGGTGTGTAATTCATTACTTGAAAAATAAGAATAAAGCCATATTAATGTAAGGGCAGACATTTGCGTCTGCCCATTATTGTCAAAAGACCTTTTGACCGCACTTTAGGGGAAGAGAATGTATTTTTTTGGAAAGATTATCGGCGTTTTTCTCGGTTTTAAATGGGGGGGCTTTTTCGGCGCCATCGCTGGACT
>JAGZRA010000010.1:0-78537 GCA_018381885.1 Parahaemophilus parainfluenzae
CAATCCACTACATAAAGCCAGCATGAAAATAAATGATTTTTTCATGAAATCCACTCCATTAAATAATTAAATATTTTTAATTTTTATTTGTTTCTCAAATCGAGATCCAAATGTAAATACATTTTCTGCGCACACGTCAATACAGCGTCCACAAGTAATACAATCTTTTGCCAATACAATTTGGCTATCTTCTGGTCCACCGTGTAAAGGAAGTCTTAATACTTGCGGCTCTGGGCAAACATTATAACAATCCATACAACGGTCACAGCGATCGCGATCGACTACATTAATTTTTATCAGGCTTTTAGCACCAATGACACCATATATCGCACCAATTGGACAAAGGTGACCACACCAGCCATGCTCAGCAACAAGTAAGTCAAATAAAAAGATGACTGTGACCAACCAAAGGGTTGCGCCTGTTCCAAAGACAAAGATGCGTCCAAGTGCTGCGACTGGGTTTATCCACTCCCATAAGAGTGTACCCGTTATTGCACTACCAACTAAAATCACGGCTAAAATCACATAGCGAAGTTGGCGTGAAATTTTTAATGATTGTCGAATACCTAACTTTCTACGTAACCAAGCTACAGCATCTGTTACCATATTCATTGGGCAAACCCAACTACAAAAGGCTTTGCTTGCAACGATAGCGTAGAATATGACAATTACTAAGGCACCAATAATCGTTGTGATTTCTGGTAGGTAACCTGTCACTAAACTTTCAGCGGTAATCAATGGATCTGTCAATGGCACAGTATCCAAAAGCATGCTTGAGCTGTAATTACCTTTTAGAATCCAAACTTGCCAAATTGGGCCACTTAAGAACATTAAAATAATACTTAATTGACTGATTCGACGTAGAACTAAAAAGCGATAAGCATGCCACCAACCGAGTTTTTGGCGAGCTTCTAAGCCTGCATCTTTAGGCTTATTCGGGGTATATTTTTCAGCCATTATTTAACCCCCTTAATGTTTAAGTCCAGATTTGGGAATTGCTCTGCTTCCGGAACTGTTGTTGGATTTGGTACATAATCCATTGTTGCACGGTTTGGTGTTGCAACTTTTTGGTTCGGTTGAACTTGCATTGGCTGATAAACCGGCTCATGTGAGCCTTCCGGCATACGAGCATCCATTGCTGGACGTAAGCCATCTGGATGTTGCTCCTCAATTAAGGATTTTCCGGCGTTTTGTTTTTCTTTCCAGCCTAAGCGATAGTGGCGACCGAGTAGCCCTTTGGCGATATCCATCGGTAAGACTTTAATTGCCGCTTCTTCTAACACACAAGCTTGTTCGCATTTACCGCATCCGGTGCAAGCATCAGAGTGAACAGTTGGAATAAGCTTTGCATGAATCCCAGTACGATCATTGTGGATACGCTCAAGTGTAATCGCTTTATCTACTAATGGACAAACGCGGTAACACACATCACAACGCAACCCCTGCCAGTTAAGACAAGTTTCATGGTCTAGCAATACTGCTAACCCCATTCTCGCATCATTGATGTCTTTAAGTTCCTCACTTAATGCGCCACTTGGACAAGCATTCATACATGGAATATCCGGACACATTTCGCAAGGTTTATCCCGAGCGATAAAGTAAGGTGTGCCAGCTTCCATTGGTGAAATCAGCGAAGCTAAATGCAACATATCATATGGACACGCTTGGACGCATTGTCCGCAACGGGTACAAGCTGCCAAGAAATCCTTTTCCGGTAAAGCACCAGGTGGGCGTAAGGCGATTCCTTCTTTAGCTTTAGCTTGTTGTTGCTGTAAGCCAAGAATAATACCAACCCCACACACTCCGGCAGCCGTTCTTGTCACATTTTTTAAAAACTGACGACGGTTAGGATCAAGTCTCATCTGCGTTTCCTTTTATAAGCGGCCTGATTTTGTAAAAATATTGCAAAATTTGACCGCTCTTATTTTAAATTCCCTTCTCTTGAAAGAGAGGAGCGACTAGAAACAAAAGGAAAATCCTACGCTTTTTCCACTTTTACCGCACATTTTTTGAAGTCGGTTTCACCTGAAATTGGATCGGTTGCATCCAATGTTAATTTGTTAGCAAGCTGACCCGCATCAAAGAAGGTGGTGTAAATTAAGCCCTGAGGACATTTGTTACGACCACGGGTATCTAAGTAAGAAACCATTTCACCACGACGTGTAATTAATTTCACTTTATCCCCATGACGTAAGCCATATTTTTTCGCATCCGCTGGGTGCATCCAAACTAAGTTATTCGGGAACGCACGGTGTAGTTCAGGTACACGACGAGTCATGGTACCGGTATGCCAGTGTTCAAGTACACGACCAGTACATAACCATAATGGATATTCTTCATCTGGTGATTCTGCCGGGTCTTCATAAGGCACACCTAAGATAATTGCTTTTTTATCCGGATAACCGTAGAACGCAACATCTTCGCCTGCTTTAACGTACGGGTCAAAGCCTTCACGGTAACGCCATAAGGTTTCTTTACCGTCAACAACCGGCCAACGTAAACCACGTACTTGGTGATAAGTATCAAATGGTGCTAAGTCATGACCATGTCCACGACCGAAGTCAGCGTATTCTTCGAATAAACCTTTTTGTAAGTAGTAACCAAAGTGATCTGCTTCATCATTGATGTATCCCGGAACATCTGTTGGTACTTTATATTTGTTTACTTCACCATTTTCGTAAAGCACTTCATATAAAGTCTTACCACGGTATTCTGGCATTTGAGCTAATAATTCTTCACCCCATACTTCATCCGTTTTGAAGTATTTAGAGAATTCAACAATTTGCCATAAGTCAGAACGAGACTCACCTGGACCTTTCACTTGTTGACGCCATAATTGAGTACGACGTTCAGCGTTACCGTAGCCCCCTTCTTTTTCTACCCACATAGAAGTAGGGAGAATTAGGTCTGCTGCAACTGCAGAAACGGATGGGTAAGGGTCTGAAACAACGATGAAGTTTTCAGGGTTACGCCAACCAGGGAAAATTTCGTCGTTAATGTTTGGACCACCTTGCATATTGTTGGTGGACATTTGCCATAAGAAATTTAGTTTACCGTCTTTTAAGGCACGGCTTTGTTGTACAGCTGCGTATCCAGGTACAGTTGGAATGGTACCTTTTGGTAATTTCCATTTTTTCTCAGCGATTTCAACGTGTTTAGGATTGGTTACTACCATGTCCGCTGGTAAACGGTGAACGAAAGTACCCACTTCACGCGCTGTACCACAAGCTGAAGGTTGACCAGTTAATGAGAACGGACCACAACCTGGTTTAGAAATTTTACCGGTTAATAAGTGTACGTTATAGGTCATGTGGTTAACCCATACACCACGAGTGTGTTGGTTAGAGCCCATTGTCCAGTAAGACACTAAGTTCTGTTCTGGATCTGCATACATTTTCGCGAGGGTTTCAAGCTGATCTTTTGGTACACCAGAAATACGATGAGCTTCATCTAATGTATAAGGTGCAACGATTTTCTTGAATTCTTCGAAGTCAGAGTCATACATTTTACCTGCGGTTTTACGGTTTTTCGCTGCAACTTCAAGTGGGTGTTCTGGGCGTAAACCATAACCAATATCGGTTTCACCACGTTTGAATTTAGTGTGTTTATTAACGAAGTCCCAGTTTACTTTATCGTTTTGGATAATGTAGTTTGCGATGTAGTTAAGGATTGCAAGGTCTGAATGTGGATTAAACACGATAGGCACATCAGCTAATTCAAACGAACGGTGTTCGAATGTTGACATAACCACCACTTTCACATTATCAGAAGAAAGACGACGGTCAGAAATACGAGACCATAAAATTGGGTGCATTTCTGCCATGTTTGAACCCCAAAGCACAAATGCATCGGTTTTTTCGATGTCGTTATAGCAACCCATTGGTTCATCCATACCGAATGTACGCATAAACGCAACCGCTGCAGACGCCATACAGTGACGAGCATTCGGGTCGATAGTATTAGAACGGAAACCAGCTTTCCAAAGTTTTACTTTTGCGTAACCTTCGTAGATGGTTGTTTGACCGGAAGAGAACATCCCTACAGCATTTGGTTCTTTTTTCTTCAAGATGTCTTTGATTTTCTCCGCCATGATAGTGAAAGCCTGATCCCAAGAAACCGGTGTAAAGTCACCTTCTTTATGGAATTTACCATCTTTCATACGTAGTAACGGAGTTTGTACACGGTCTGCACCGTACATGATTTTAGAAAGGAAGTAACCTTTGATACAGTTTAAACCACGGTTTACCTCTGCATCTGGGTCACCTTGAGTTGCGACAACTCGACCATCTTTGGTTCCTACCAATACGCTACATCCTGTACCACAGAAACGGCATGGGGCTTTATCCCATTTGATGCCCATATCTTCGGTCGCATTAACCTGTTTAACAGGGATGGTCATACCGGCAGCCGCTGCCGCTGCAAGCGCAGCATTGGCTTTCATAAAATCTCTACGATTAAGTTCCATAGTTTTCCTCACTCGTTGTTGAATTTTTTAGAATATACAAAATGGCATGTATACCTAAATTATTTATTTTTCATCTAAGTAATTCGAAATTAAAGAAACGACAATTACTCCTGGGATATCTTTAATTTCATCCATAAGATCCGCTAATGCTAATTGACGGTTACTTTCAAGGGTGACCACCAATTTGCCTTCATCAGATTTTTCGCCATGAATCTCAGCGGTTGGAATCGCTAAAATGGCTTCTTTGACTTGGTTAAGTTTTTCTGGTCTGGCTTGCACAACAATGCTGCATACATACCAGTTCTCATTTTCGCTAAATTGACTCATCGATATTTGTTTCAATATTAAAAATTTTTATTGCTTTTGTCGGGCAAACACTTAGGCAAGCGCCACAACCATTACAGCTTTCTAAATCTAATATGGGTTTTGCCACACCACCAAGCTGTAATCGAAAACGGATGGCATTCATCGGACAGCTATCTTGGCAACTTCGACATTCCACTCGATTTTCTGTTAGGCACTGCGTTGTAATCTCAACTTTATGTGTCCAAGGCTTTTCTTCTAATGAGTGAAAAATCGGTTGTTCACAGACTAAAACACATTTTTGGCAGAACGTGCATTCGCCCTTGTCAAATTGTATTTCAGGAAAACCGCCATCGCCTTTTACGATAATTTGGGTTTCACATACTAGTATGCAATCACCGCACCGCGTACATTTATCCGTAAAGTTGCTCTCGTTTATCGACCAAGGTGGACGGATAGCATTAATACCTTGAATTTTCGCGTTTTCAGAATGTAACGATTGTAAAAATTGCCCACGTAATAATTGTCTGCGAGAAGGATTCTCAATCGCCATATTTTTCTTTAAAGTTCGGTATTTTCAAGGGATGCATTATCTAGTGCTAATAAAAAAATAGTAACTACCTAAAAGGAGTAGTTTTTAAGAAATATACACTTTTGTTGAGATAGATCAATGATATTTTGAAAATATGTTATTAGTGTAAATAAATTGTTAAAATATAAGTGAAAATGATTATTAAATAGGGCGGAAGAACCGCCCTGAAGTGAGTTTAAAATATTATGCGTTTTGGGTTGGGTAATCCCACCAAATATCGAATAATTCACTGATTTCGATTTGTTGTAATTTATTTTCTTCTAACCATTTTTTCACTAATTGACGATGGCTTTCATCACATTTACCGATTTTCTCTAAGCAAACTAAGCCTTCCCAATGTAAATAGCCGCTACCTTCATAAGCTAAGCCGTTTGGTTGAATCACTTCAGCAATAAAACGATCAACGGTTTCATCGATAGTTTCGATGCTGGTACCTTCAGCAAATTGCCAATTCACTAAAAAGCCTAATTCTTGGAATTCTGCTAAGTGAAGTTTTTTACGTTGACGTTGATTACGAGTTGTCATTTCAATGTTCTCCTATGTTAAGGTAATGGGTATCGTCATCATCTCGATGATTATTTTTTCTTAAAGTATAAATCCCATACGCCGTGACCTAAGCGATGACCGCGCGCCTCAAATTTTGTAAGAGGACGGAAATCAGGACGTGGAATATAATCTTGTTCGGCTGTATTGATTAAGTTTTCATTCGCTGAAAGGACTTCGAGCATTTGTTCCGCATAGTTTTCCCAGTCCGTTGCCATATGAATAAAGCCATTTGGTTGTAATTTTTGGACGACTTGCTCTACAAAGTGCGGTTGAACAATGCGGCGTTTATGATGTTTCGCTTTATGCCACGGATCAGGGAAGAAAAGCTGCAAACCGCCTAATTCGCCGTCTTTTACACAATCACGTAAAATTTCAGTGGCATCATGGCAAATCACGCGAAGGTTTTTCACGCCTTTTTCTACCGCATAAGCAATACAGGCACCCACACCAGGCGTGTGCACTTCAATACCGAGATAATTTTTATCAGGATTCGCTTCAGCCATATCCACTAGAGATTTCCCCATGCCGAAACCAATTTCTAATATAACGGGATTTGTATTGCCATAAATAGCAGCAAAATCAAAGGGGGCGTTTTGATAATCTAATCCAAGATCAGCCCAGTGATCGTTCATCATATTTTTTTGAAAATCACTTAAGCGACCAGTCCGCAACACAAAGCTACGAACTTTACGTTTATAACGACCATCTTCTGTAAATTCAGCCGTTTCAACGGTTTTACGTTTTTGATCAGCAAAGGTTTTTTGCGCTTCTGTCATGGTTTTTATTCGCTCAATTAAAATTGGCGGCGATTATACACTAAAAGGCAAGGTTGTGGGATTTTTCCACCTAATTCCCGTATAATAGCGAAAATTTTTAATTGTTTTTTGTTATGAATATTGTCCGAGTTGCATTAGCCGTACCGCTTCCCCGATTTTTTGATTATCTCTATTCGCCAGACTTGACGCCAATCGTAGGTGGACGCGTGTTGGTGCCTTTTGGTTCGCAAAAACGAGTCGGGATCGTGGTGGATTTGCCCGCTTCTTCGGATGTCGCAAAAGAAAAGTTAAAACCGATTATTGATGTACTTGATGCTGAATCACTTTTTAATTCCACAACTTGGGATTGGTTAGCTTGGTCGGCTAATTATTATCGTGCAGCATTAGGCGATGTGTTGTTTCAAGCGTTGCCAGTCAAACTCCGCAATGGAGAAAGTGCGGTTAAAAATGACCGCACTTTTTGGCGTATTACGGACCTTGGAAAACAAGCGTTAGAATCAGGTGAATTAAAACGCGCTAAAAAACAAATTGAAGTCTTAAATTTATTGATAACGCAAGATCTAGAAAAAGGTAACAATGAGATTAGTTCCGCGATTTGGTCAGCCTTAAAGGGCAAAGATTATGTGGAAGAGATTATCGTGCCTACTGAACAAAAAAGTTGGCAACAAGCTTTAGGGGATGAGCCTTTAGTTAATCTTGATAACCGATTGACCTTAAACAAGCAACAAGCCCTTGCATTTAGCCAGTTGCTTTTCCAAGAAGGCTTTAATGTGTGGTTGTTAGAGGGCGTGACCGGTTCAGGTAAGACTGAAATCTATCTGCAATATATTGAAGAAGTCTTAAAGAAAGGCAAACAGGTTTTAGTGCTTGTTCCTGAAATTGGGCTTACTCCTCAGACTGTTAGACGTTTCCAAGCTCGCTTTAATGTCGAAATTGATGTATTGCATTCCAACTTGAATGATACACAGCGCTTAAATGTTTGGGAACGCGCAAGAACAGGACAGAGTGCAATCGTGATTGGTACGAGATCCGCGCTTTTCACCCAGTTTTCAGATCTCGGCTTAATCATTTTAGATGAAGAACATGACGGCTCGTTTAAACAGCAAGATGGTTGGCGTTATCATGCGAGAGATTTAGGTATTGTTTTAGCGCAAAAACTCAATATTCCTATCTTATTAGGTTCTGCCACACCAAGTTTAGAAAGTGTAAATAACGTACAAAATGGTAAATATCATCATTTGGTGCTATCAAAAAGGGCTGGAAATGCGACCGCACTTCGCCAGTTTGTGATTGATTTAAAACATCAACGAATTCAAAACGGCTTATCCGAGCCGCTATTGAAACGTATGCAAGAACACTTAGAAAAAGGCAACCAAGTATTGTTATTCCTTAATCGACGTGGATTCGCCCCCGTGTTGTTATGTCATGAATGTGGATGGATTGATGAATGTCATCATTGTGAAAAGCCTTATACCTATCACCAACACCAGCGCGTTTTACGCTGCCATCATTGTGGTGCGCAAAAAACAGTACCGATTCAATGCGGTCATTGTGGCTCAACGCATTTAGTCACAACGGGTTTAGGTACAGAACAGTTAGAAGAAACCTTAAAAGCACGTTTCCCACAATATAATATTGCTCGTATTGATCGTGATAGCACCGCGCGAAAAGGTAAGCTTGAAGGTTATTTAGAGGATATTCAGCAAGGTAAAAGCCAGATTTTAATTGGTACCCAAATGTTAGCTAAAGGACACCATTTTCCGAATGTCACTTTGGTTGCTTTAGTGAATGTAGATAATGCCTTGTTTTCTCTTGATTTCAGAGCCGAAGAACGTTTGGCGCAGCTTTATGTGCAGGTTGCAGGACGTTCAGGCAGAGCAGAAAAACAGGGGGAAGTGGTTTTGCAGACGCATTATCCGGATCACCCGTTATTAACCACATTACTTGAAAAAGGTTATCAAGCCTTTGCAGAAGAAACCTTGAAGCTACGTCATAATATGGGCTTGCCTCCATTTAGTTTCCAAGCATTGTTTAAAGCACAATGTCGTCATTCTGAAGAGGCGGAAAATGCATTGTTGCAATTGGCCTCTTTCTTCTATGAACAAAAAATTGAAGGTTTGCAAGTGTTGGGTCCAATTCCTGCTCCGTTCAGCAAAAAAGCAGGGCAGTATCGTTGGCAGTTATTATTACAACATGCCTCTCGGAAACAATTACAGACAGCATTGAGTCGATATTCACCAGAGCTGATAAAGTCTTCTCAAGTGCGGTTGATTTTAGACGTAGATCCATTGGATTTGAGTTAGCAAAAATTCCCTAGAAAAATGCACGACTTTTCAGTAGAATTAAGAGTTTTGTATACTCAAAGTTTAAGTTTAATTTATCGAATATTTTAGGATTTTATCGTGGCTCATCGAGATTTTGCCGGTCGAAGCGGCTCAAAGAATAAAAAGAAAGCAAAGAAAAGTTTTAATCGTAATACCTTAATTGGTCTTGCATTGGTCGTGGTATTGGGATTTGGTTTAGGGCTTTACTTCTTAAAAAACAAAACACCTGAACCTGTCGTGACAACAACGGTTCAACCAGAAAAACCGCAACCGAAAAGTGTGTTACCAAATCGTCCAGAAGAAGTATGGCACTACATTAAAGAATTAGAAACCCGTACGGTGCCAGTGGATAATAATCCTTCTTCCGTTGAAAAAAATATGCGTTTGACGGAAGAACAACGTCAAGTGCTCATCCAAATGGAAAAAGAGCAAAAGGCTGCAGAAGAAGCGAAAAAATTAGAAGCTCAGCGTAAAGAGCAAGAAGCAGCGAATGCAGAAAAAGCCGCGGCTCAAGCACAGCAAGCTCAACCAGCGCAGACAGTTCAAACTCAGCCAGCTCAGCAACCAGCAAAATCAGAAGCGAAAAAGCCTGAGCCAGTTAAAAAGCCTGAACCGCCGAAAAAAGCGGAAGTGGTGAAAGCTGAACCAGTAAAAACAGAACCGGCTAAAACGGAGCAACCGAAAAAAGCAGAACCAAAACCTGCTGAACAGCAAGTACAGGCTAGCGGTAAAAAATTTGGTTTACAATGTGGTGCATTTAAAAATCGTGCACAAGCAGAAAGTTTACAAGGTCGCCTTGCGATGGCTGGTGTGAATGCACAGATTGCGACAAGTGAAGAATGGAACCGTGTACGTGTGGGACCATTTGGTAGTCGGGATGCTGCAACAGCTGCACAAGATAAAGCAAAATCAGTGGCGAGTTGCGTTGTGATTGGAATGTAATTCAGAATTTAAAAGTGCGGTTAAAAATAACCGCACTTTTTTTATATTTTCACTTGCCAAAAAACGAAAAATCAATAAAATGAACGTTCATTCATTTTTGATATTCATCTTAAATGACCTTTCTCATATATAACCCTAAGAATTTAATTTTTTATGATGCGACAAGTAAAAGCCTCTAAAACGAAGCTTGATGTCAGTGAGCAGATCTTTGATGCAACAGATCGTCTTATGGCAAAAGAAGGATTACATCATCTTTCTATGCATAAGTTAGCCAAGGAAGCAGGCATCGCAGCAGGTACGATTTATCTTTATTTTAAGAGTAAAGACGAGTTATTAGCACAATTTGCTCGTCGAGTATTCAATAAGTTTGTTGTGGCGATTGAAGAAGGTTTTGATGAAAGCCAATCTTTTTTCGAGCAATACAGAAAAATGTGGTGGAATATTTGGCATTTTCTGCAAGAAAACCCAACGATTCTGTTAAACATGAACCAATATCGATCTTTGCCAGAGTTTATTGAAACCTGCAAAGAAATGGAGCATTCGTGTTGGGATCAATTTTGTATAAAGGGACAAGCAGCAAATGTGTTAGCTGATTTAGATCCTCGTATGCTATTTTTGTTGAGTCTTAAAACGGCAATCGTTTTAGCCTCAGATATCAAGTTTCTCGGTACGGCAGTAACCGATGCGATGTTAGAATCTGTCATTGAACGCTCTTGGCGTGCAATTCAGAAGTAGTCATTTTATTGTCTTAATGGAGTTTTCCAAATGAGTATAACTCAAACTAATAGACCAAAGCGTTCACACGTTTTCTTTTTGAAATTAGCGTTAGGCGTATTTGTGTTAATTTTTGCAGCAATGATTTTTCTTAATCAAATGAAGGCAAAAGGCATTGCTGATTTTTTAGCAAATCAACCAGAAACAGCCTCTCCTGTGACTGCAATGACAGTTAAGGCTTCAGAATGGACGCCAATCATTGAAACGACAGGTATTGTTCGTCCGAATCAAGGGGCGATGTTAAGCGCTCAAAGTGCAGGAACCGTGTCTAAAGTGCTCGTGCAAAATGGACAGAGCGTGAAAAAGGGGGATTTGTTAGTTGAGTTAGATAGTTCAGTTGAGCGTGCAAGCTTACAAGCCGCACAAGCTCAAGTGGTGTCATTACGTCAAACTTATCAACGTTATGCAAATCTTGCGGGCAGCGGGGCTGTTTCTCGTCAAGAATTAGATAATGCAAAAGCAGCTTATGAAGCACAAGCGGCAAATATTGAGTCATTAAAAGCGACAATTGAACGTCGCCAAATCGTGGCACCATTTGATGGTAAAGCCGGTATCGTGAAAGTGAATGTCGGTCAGTACGTTTCAAACGGTACTGAAATTGTGCGTGTGGAAGATCGTTCTTCAATGAAAGTCGATTTTGCGATTGCTCAAAACCTATTAGATAAATTGCATATTGGTCAAAAAGTAACAGCTACGGCAGACGCACGTAAAGGTGAAACCTTTGCAGCAAAAGTTACTGCCATTGAGCCTGCAATTAATTCTTCAACGGGCTTAGTTGATGTTCAAGCAACATTTGAGCCAGAAGATGGTGCAAAATTATTATCCGGAATGTTCACTCGCTTAAATGTCGCTTTACCAACCGAGCATAATCAAATCGTTGTGCCACAAGTGGCAGTGAGCTACAACATGTATGGCGAATCGCTTTATATTTTGACCGCACTTTCCGATGAAGATATTGAGAAATTAGGCGGCGCAGAGAAAGCAGCCAATATGTACCGTGCAAAATCAATCACTGTGTTTACGAAAGATCGTCAAGGCATTTATGCGCAATTAAAAGGCGATGAAGTCAAAGTGGGCGATAAAATTGTGACCGGTGGTCAGCAAAACTTAAGTAACGGCTCATTAGTGTCTGTTGCAGATAAAGCGGGCGTAGGTACTGAACAACCTGCGAATAAAACGAATCTTTAATTAGGAAAAGCGAATGAGATTTACCGATATATTTATTCGTCGCCCTGTTTTGGCGGTTTCGATTAGCTTGTTAATCATTATTTTAGGATTACAAGCAATTTCGAAATTGTCTGTGCGCGAATATCCGAAAATGACCACAACGGTAATTACGGTGACCACCGCATATCCAGGTGCAGATGCAAACTTAATTCAGGCATTTGTGACCTCGAAAATTGAAGAAGCGGTAGCACAAGCAGACAATGTGGACTACATGTCTTCAAGCTCTAGCCCAAGTACGTCGACTGTCACCGTAAAAATGAAATTAAATACGGATCCGAATGCGGCCTTGGCAGACGTGTTAGCCAAAGTTAACTCGGTTCGTTCTGAATTGCCAAGTGGTATTGAAGATCCAACGATTTCTTCATCAACCGGTGGTTCGGGGATTATGTATATTAGTTTCCGTTCTAACAAACTCGATGCAAGCCAAGTAACAGACTATATTCAACGTGTAGTAAAACCACAATTCTTTACCGTAGAAGGGGTGGCAAGTGTAGATATTTTTGGTGCATCAGAGTACGCTCTTCGTGTTTGGTTAGACCCAGAAAAAATGGCGGCTCAAAACCTTTCTGCCACACAAGTGATGTCCGCATTATCAGCGAATAACGTTCAAACAGCAGCAGGTAATGATAATGGCTATTTTGTAACCTATAAAAACAAAGTAGAAACCACGACAAAATCGGTTGAAGAGTTAGGTAACTTAATTGTGACGTCTAATGGTGATAAGTTAGTACGTTTACGCGATATTGCTGATATTGAGTTAAATAAATCAAGTGATAGCTCACGTGCGGTAGCCAATGGCGCAGATTCTGTTGTATTAGCGATTAACCCAACCTCGTCAGCAAACCCATTAACAGTAGCGGCGAAAGTGCGTCCGCTATATGACAGTATTAAAAATAATCTACCGGATGCTATTGAATCTGACATTTTATATGACAGTACAATTGCAATTAATAACTCAATTAATGAGGTAATCAAAACGATTGTTGAGGCAACGCTGATCGTGTTGGTGGTGATTACCATGTTTATTGGTTCATTCCGCGCGATTTTAATCCCGGTTATCACTATTCCGATTTCATTAATTGGGGTAATCATGTTGCTTCAATCATTTGATTTCTCCATTAACTTGATGACTTTGCTAGCATTGATTCTGGCCATCGGTTTGGTGGTGGATGATGCGATTGTGGTATTGGAAAACGTAGACCGCCACATTAAGTTAGGTGAAACGCCATTCCGTGCGGCGATTATAGGTACGCGTGAAATTGCCGTTCCAGTTATTTCCATGACCATTGCCTTGATTGCAGTATATTCTCCAATGGCGTTAATGGGCGGTATTACGGGTACGTTGTTTAAAGAGTTTGCTTTAACCCTTGCAGGGGCGGTATTTATTTCAGGTATCGTGGCATTAACACTTTCACCAATGATGACCAGTAAGTTACTGAAATCGAATGCGGAGCCAAGTAAATTAGAGCAACGAGTAGAGCATACATTAAGCAAAGTAAATGCAGCTTATGCGTATGTTCTTGATTTGGTGATGGTTAATCGTAAATGTATGTTGATGTTTGCGGCGATTATCTTCGCGACCTTACCTGTGTTGTTTAAATCACTTTCAAGTGAATTAACCCCCCCAGAAGATAAAGGGGCATTTTTAGCGATTGGTTCAGCACCGTCTAACGTAAACGTGGATTATGTGCAAAATGCGATGGCTCCTTATCAAGAGATTTTAAAAAATACGCCAGAAGTGCAGTTTGCCATGACAATTTCAGGCGCACCAAGTTCTAACCAATCTTTAAACGTCATTACGTTAAAAGACTGGAAAGAGCGTTCAAAAAGCCAAACAGAGATCTTAAATGAATTAAATGCGAAAGCGAAATCAATTCCTGAAGTATCTGTACAAGGCTTCTCGTTCCCAGAAATTGATACAGGGGAGCAAGGCCCTCCGATTGGTTTTGTGATCAGCACATCACAAGACTACGGCGATTTAGCAAATGTAGCGGGTAAATTCTTAGAGGATATGCAAAAATCCAGTAAGTTCGTTTATACCAATCTCGATCTTAAATTTGATACCGCTCAAATGCGTATTAAGATTGATCGTGAGAAAGCGGGGACTTACGGCATTACGATGCAACAAATCAGCCGTACTTTAGGTAGTTTCTTATCTGCCGCAACCATTGAACGTGTAGATATTGATGGCCGTGCTTATAAAATTATTTCCCAAGTAAAACGTGACAATCGTTTATCACCGGAAAGTTTTAATAAGTATTATGTGACAGCAGCAGATGGTACCTCTGTACCGTTAAGCAGCTTAGTGACTGCTACATTAGAGCCACAACCAAGCTCATTACCTCGTTTTAGCCAGTTAAACTCAGCGGTAATCAGTGCAGTACCGATGCCGGGTACTTCAATTGGTGATGCAGTCCAATGGTTACAAGACAATGCGAAAAATACCTTGCCACAGGGTTACAACTATGACTTTAAAGGTGAAGCACGTCAGTTAGTACAAGAGGGTAGCTCACTTGCAGTAACGTTCTTACTTGCGGTAGTGATTATTTTCTTAGTCTTGGCGATTCAATTTGAATCAATTCGCGATCCAATCGTGATTATGATTTCTGTGCCGTTAGCTGTAAGTGGTGCGTTATTAGCCTTAAATGCCTTCGGATTTGTAGGGATTGCTGGAACGACACTCAATATCTACTCACAAGTGGGTTTGATTACCCTGGTTGGTCTTATTACGAAACACGGTATTTTGATGTGTGAAGTGGCGAAAGAAGAGCAGTTAAACCATGGTAAAACGCGTATTGAAGCGATTACTGCTGCAGCTAAAGTCCGTTTACGTCCAATTCTGATGACAACTGCTGCGATGATTGCTGGTCTTGTACCGTTGCTTTATGCAACAGGTGCGGGTGCGGTATCTCGTTTCAGTATCGGTATTGTTATCGTGGCAGGTTTAGCGATCGGTACATTGTTTACCTTATTCGTATTGCCTGTGATTTATTCGTATATTGCGAGTGAACACAAACCATTGCCGGAGTTTGATGAAAATGTGAAACCAATTGAAGGTCACATTAACGAACAACATTAATTAAAAATGACATAAAAATAAACCGCACTTTGATTCTTCAAGTGCGGTTTTCTTTTAAGCGTTAAAAAAGCGAACATGATGTTCGCTTTTATTTATGAAAGTGCGGTCAACTTTTTAACCGTTTTTATTTTTTGCCGCTTTATAAAGTTCCATCGCTTCTGGTAATAAGCGTTGTAAGTTTTCTTGGCGAGATTCATCACTCGGGTGAGTAGAAGCTAACACATCAAGTGCTCCTTTAGAACCACCAGAGGCTTTAGCCATTTTTTGCCATAAGCCAGGTGCGACTTGTGGGTTATAACCTGAGCGAGCCATTAACATGAGACCGACTTCATCGGCTTCAGTTTCTGCACTACGAGAGTACGGTTTATCTAAAGCAAAGTCTTTAGTCAGTGTGACTAAATCAGTCACGTCGGCTCCAACGACAACAGACAGAGCTGTTCCACCAATAGCGCCCGCAATCGCACTCATGGTGCCGAAGTTGGCTTTGGCTTTACCGTGCTCTTTTAAGGCGTGAGCCATTTCATGACCCATTACAACCGCGATTTCGTTATCGTTTAGTTGTAAAGTATCCACTAATCCTGTGTAGAAAGCCATTTTCCCGCCCGGCATAGCCCAAGCATTGAGCTCTTTAGATTTAATAACATTGATTTGCCAATTAAACTTTAAGCCGGTTTCATTCTCTTGGTTTGCATAAGGCACCATTTTGTTAAAGACATGATGAATACGTCTTGCAGTATTTGATGTAGTATCAATCGCACCTTGTGAGCGAATTTTCCCCATTTCTTGTGTATAGCTGCTTGCTGCTTCTTGATTGATTGAGGCAGAATCCGCACAAGACGTGATAACCGTCCCTGCTAATACAGCAAAAGCAAAACTTTTGAGTTGTTTTTTCATAAATTATCCTTTTGTTGAGATGGCTGATTATATGAATTTATTGCGTTTTGTCGATACAAAAAGATTGTCTTTTAAATTTGTACTACTATAATAGTGCAAATTTTTATTTTAGGACTTAACGATGACAATAAAAAAATCTCCTTCTTTATTAGGCGGCGCCATGATTATTGCGGGTACCGCAATTGGTGCAGGTATGCTTGCAAACCCAACCTCAACGGCTGGCGTATGGTTTATCGGCTCTATTCTTGCTTTGGTTTACACTTGGTTCTGTATGACCACATCAGGTTTGATGATCTTAGAAGCCAACTTACATTATCCTACCGGCTCAAGCTTTGACACCATCGTAAAAGATTTGTTAGGTAAAGGCTGGAATATTATCAATGGTCTTTCAGTTGCTTTTGTTTTGTATATTTTGACTTATGCCTACATCACTTCAGGCGGTGGTATTACACAAAACTTGCTTAACCAAGCTTTTGGTTCTGCTGAAAGTGCGGTCGATATTGGACGTACTTCTGGATCCTTAATTTTCTGTTTTATTCTTGCGGCTTTCGTGTGGCTTTCCACTAAAGCTGTGGATCGTTTCACCACTATATTGATTGTTGGGATGGTAGTCGCTTTCTTCCTTTCTACCGCAGGTTTATTGAGCTCTGTAAAAACAGAAGTGTTATTCAATACTATTGCAGAAGGTGATCAAACTTATTTACCTTATTTATTGACCGCACTTCCTGTTTGCTTAGTGTCTTTTGGTTTCCATGGAAATGTACCGAGTCTCGTCAAATATTACGATCGCGATGGTAGTCGTGTAATGAAATCGATCTTTATTGGTACAGGCTTAGCCTTAGTGATTTACATCTTATGGCAGCTTGCGGTGCAAGGTAATTTACCACGTACAGAATTTGCCCCCGTGATTGAAAAAGGCGGCGATGTATCAGCATTATTAGAAGCATTACACAAATATATTGAAGTGGAATACATTGCGGTTGTATTGAATTTCTTTGCTTATATGGCTATTGCAACCTCATTCTTAGGGGTAACGTTAGGTTTATTTGATTATATTGCCGATTTATTTAAATTTGATGACAGCTTATTAGGCAGAACAAAAACCACATTGGTAACATTCTTACCTCCACTATTGTTAAGTTTACAATTCCCTTATGGTTTCGTGATTGCCATTGGTTATGCTGGATTAGCTGCAACTATTTGGGCTGCAATCGTGCCAGCACTGCTTGCTAAAGCAAGTCGCCAAAAATTCCCAAATGCGACTTATAAAGTGTATGGAGGTAATTTTATGATTGGCTTTGTGATCTTATTCGGTGTGTTAAATATTGTGGCACAAGTAGGCGCAAACTTAGGATGGTTTGCAAGTTTCGCAGGATAAGTTTTCAAAACTTCTTTGCGCTTTATCAAAAACTTCGATCTAACCCAATCAGTCTCAATGAAATAGTGGAAAAGCCGACTATGCTTTCCCTGTTACCTGATTTACAAGGAAAAAAATTGCTCGATCTAGGTTGTGGAACTGGCGGACATTTGCAACTCTATTTAGAACGCAATGCGGAGAGAGTAGTAGGAACAGATCTTTCAGTTAAAATGCTCGAGCAAGCTGAACAAGATCTGCAAAAGTGCGGTCAATTTTCTGGACGTTTTTCGTTATATCAGTTACCGATGGAAAAACTAACGGAATTGCCAGAAAGTGATTTTGATGTCATTACTAGCTCTTTTGCTTTTCATTATATTGAAGATTTTCCAGCTTTATTAGCTTCCATTGCCAACAAACTTAAGCCTAACGGCACACTGGTTTTTTCCCAAGAGCATCCGATTACAACTTGCCATAAAGAAGGGGAGCGCTGGGAAAAAAATGAGAAAAAACAGCAAGTCGCTTATCGTTTAAATCATTACCGTGATGAAGGATTGAGAGAGCGGAATTGGTTTCAACAACCTTTTAAAACCTATCACCGCACGACGGCAAAGATTATTAATGATTTAATTGCTGCAGGTTTTCAAATTGAACAAATAGCTGAACCCATGTTAGCCGAGCAGCCACAATGGCATGATGAATTTAAAGATTTGCGGCATCGTCCCCCTTTATTGTTTATTAAAGCAAGAAAAGTGATAAATTTGACAAAATAAACTGGTTTTTGACCGCACTTTATGGTATAAATCGCACCGCTGTTTTTGGGTTTCAAAAGCAGCGTTTTTAATTATTAACAACACACACATATCATTAAGGCTTAATCGGGGTGCCAAACGGTCGATTAGCTGATATGTGGAGGCTCAACCCCAACAAAAGGAAAATATTATGGCACAAGTTTCAATGCGCGACATGATCAACGCGGGCGTACACTTCGGACACCAAACTCGTTACTGGAATCCACAAATGAAACCTTTCATTTTTGGTGCTCGTAACGGTGTTCATATCATCAACTTAGAAAAAACTTTACCTTTATTCAACGAAGCTTTAGCGGAATTAACCCGTATTGCTAGCAACAACGGTAAAGTATTATTCGTTGGTACTAAACGCGCGGCTCAAGAAGCAGTACAAGCTGCAGCATTAGACTGTCAACAATATTATGTAAACCACCGTTGGTTAGGTGGTATGTTGACTAACTGGAAAACCGTTCGTCAATCAATTAAACGTTTAAAAGATTTAGAAACTCAATCTCAAGACGGTACTTTTGACAAATTAACCAAAAAAGAAGCGTTAATGCGTACCCGTGAGATGGAAAAACTTGAATTAAGCCTTGGCGGTATCAAAGATATGGGCGGCTTACCAGATGCGTTATTCGTTATCGGTGCAGACCACGAACATATCGCTGTTAAAGAAGCAAACAACCTAGGTATTCCTGTGTTTGCTATTGTTGATACTAACTCAACTCCAGCTGGCGTAGATTTCGTTATCCCTGGTAACGATGATGCGACTCGTGCTATCCAACTTTACGTTTCTGCAGCTGCAGCAGCGGTTAAAGAAGGTCGTGGTAACGAAGCTCAAGTTGCTGAAGAATTAGCAGCTGACGCAGAATAATTTAAGTTTTGCAATAAGGCGAAGCCCTTAATAATCAAACGATTAATTGGCATAGGGGCTAAAATTTAGCCCCTATATTTTTATCTAAAAGTGCGGTCAAAATGAATCGTACTTTCGACAGAGGATTTTTAAAATGGCTGAAATCACAGCATCATTAGTAAAAGAACTTCGTGAACGTACCGGTGCCGGTATGATGGAATGTAAAAAAGCATTAGTTGAAGCAAACGGTGATATCGAGTTAGCAATCGACAACATGCGTAAATCTGGTCAAGCTAAAGCCGCTAAAAAAGCAGGCCGTGTTGCAGCTGAAGGTGTTATCCTTGCTCGTGTACAAAATGGTTTCGGTGTATTAGTTGAAATGAACTGTGAAACTGACTTCGTAGCAAAAGATGCTGGCTTCTTAGGTTTAGCAAACGAAGTGGCTGATTTCGCAGCAGCACACAAAGGCACCACTATCGAAGCATTACAAGCACAATTTGAAGAAAAACGTGCTGCATTAGTGGCTAAAATCGGTGAGAACATGAACATCCGTCGTGTTGCTTACTTAGAAGGTCAAGTTATTGCTCAATACTTACACGGTGCAAAAATCGGTGTATTAGTTGCAGGTGAAGGTTCAGAAGATGAACTTAAAAAAGTGGCAATGCACGTAGCGGCATCTAAACCAGAATTCGTGAACCCAGAAGATGTACCTGCAGATGTTGTTGAACACGAGCGTCAAATTCAAATTGATATCGCAGTTAACTCTGGTAAACCAAAAGAAATCGCAGAGAAAATGGTTGAAGGCCGTATGAAGAAATTCACTGGTGAAGTTTCATTAACAGGTCAACCATTCGTCATGGATCCTTCTGTATCTGTAGGTGACTTCTTAAAATCAGTAAACACTTCAGTGTCTAACTTCATCCGTTTAGAAGTGGGTGAAGGTATCGAGAAAAAAGAAGAAGATTTCGCAGCTGAAGTTGCAAAAATCACTGGCGGTAACGCTTAATTTTCTCCATTGAGATATAAAAAAAGCCGATATTGAATATCGGCTTTTTTGTTGTCTGAAATTTGAGATTTTCTATTTCTTTGGACGAATATCGATGGCAGGGTCTGCATCTTTACGATATTTTTCTTCAATCAGTTTTTTCAGTCCATAGTCATCTTTGTCTGCTTGTTCAGAGAATAAATCTTCTTCTAATGTGAGCTTAGGATTTTTAATCCCTATCCAATTAGCGATGCCTTCTAAGAAATTCAAACCAGATTTAAAGGCTGTGTATTCTTTACGTGCCGTATCATCAGATGAAATCTTAAAGAGCGGAATATTATGATGTAATTGACTGTGACAGTTTTGGTTAAACAAGGTTACACCATGTTTATCATCTTCTTGGTGACATAAACCATGATCGGAGAAATAAATCACTGAGAAAGTGCGGTGTGTTTTTTGCTCGTTTTCTTTGAGCGTTTCATACACTTTCTTAATAAAATCATCGGTTTTCTTAATGGATGTAATATAGCAATTTAAGTATTCGTTCTTTTTCTCAATGTCATTGTCATTGAAAATTTTCGGGTAATCTTCAACGCGATCGCAAGCAAGCGGATGCGAACCATAAATGTGTAATACAATAAAGCGTTTACCTTGCGTTGGATCTTCTAAAACTTGGGCAAATTTAGGAATTAAATCAAAATCGCTATAGTTTGTAGAATTAAAGCTCCCACCTTTTTTCAAGAAAATGGTTTCATCAGATTTTGAGGCAAGCGAGGCGACAGGCGTGTCATATTCACCTAAGAAACCTTGATTAGACAGCCAGTAGGTTTTCAGACCTGCAGACTTAATGAGATCCACTAAGCTTAAATCATAGTTTGGCTCCCACTTTTCTTTGTCTGGTAAAGTTAGCATCAAGCGTAATGAGGCGACAGTGTTGGTTCCAGCGGATGTCATGCCATCAATCAGTGTACCATTTGCAGATGACATAAATGGTGTGTCATTGACGGGGTATCCATACGCATGCAAGTAATCTTTTCGCGCACTTTCACCCAAAATAATCACATAATCTTGGTATTGAGAATTTTCTAATGTGGATTGTCCCCAGCTGCTTTCCTGTGACATTTTTTTCAATTTTTGCCATTCATTAACAATTTCTACACTCGAATCTATCGTTTCTTTTAATGGCGCAGCAATCGGTAAGTTGTAGCCAATCAACAGGGTAGCGAGGGCAATGAATGTTTTATTGCGATAAAATTTCACCCCAAATTTGACCGCACTTTTGTAATGTAAAAAGACTAAAACTGGAATAGCTAATGCCGCTAAATAGCTGCTCATAGGGATTTGCATGAGAAACTCTTTGGTCTCTAACATATCTGTCGCGAGAACCGATGCAATATATTGGTAGCTTGGCGCACCAAAATTTAAGCCTGTCGGCGTATAAATTGCGTGTAAGCAAACTAAGGGTAATAAAATAAAATAGAAAGATTTTCGGCTGCTACTTAATAGAATAATGAAAATAGCCGCGAGTAAAATCAGACTAATAGATGGCTCTGGAAACATTCCTGAGCCGCGTAAAATTAAATAACCGGCAACAATGGCGCAAGCCAAAGAAAAAAGTGCGGTTAAAATTTGTGAGGTTTTTGAAATCTTCATAAAGTTTACCTATAAAATCAAAATGGCATTATTTTATCGTACTTTTCTGACCAATTTCCATTTTTAACTTTTTCGCTCTTTTGCTAGAATAAGCCAATTTTTGTAACCGACAAAGGAAAAGACAAATGAGCCAACCAATTTACAAACGTATTTTATTGAAATTAAGTGGTGAAGCATTACAAGGGGATGAGGGCTTCGGTATCGATCCTTCAATCCTTGATCGTATGGCGTTAGAGATTAAAGAATTAATTGAAATGGGCGTGGAAGTTGGTGTTGTGCTCGGCGGTGGTAACTTATTCCGTGGCGCAAAATTAGCTAAAGCCGGCATGAATCGCGTGGTGGGCGACCATATGGGGATGCTTGCAACCGTGATGAACGGCTTGGCAATGCGTGATGCGCTTCACCGTGCAGATGTGAATGCAAAATTAATGTCTGCATTCCAATTAAATGGGATTTGCGATACCTATAACTGGTCTGAAGCCATTAAAATGTTGCGTGAAAAACGTGTAGTGATTTTCTCAGCAGGTACAGGTAGCCCGTTCTTTACTACAGATTCAGCTGCATGCTTACGTGGTATCGAAATTGAAGCGGATATCGTGTTAAAAGCGACTAAAGTTGATGGCGTGTATGATTGCGACCCAGCAAAAAATCCTAATGCGAAGTTATACCATAAATTATCTTATGCAGAAGTAATTGATAAAGAATTACAAGTAATGGATTTAGCAGCGTTCACACTCGCTCGTGACCACGGTATGCCAATTCGTGTATTTAATATGTGTAAACCAGGTGCGTTACGTAAAGTGGTACTCGGTACAGAAGAGGGTACAACGATTAGTTAATTTTTTAAAGAATAAAATGGCGAGAGACAATCTCGCCTTTTTTATGAATAAATTTATTCAAAACTCCCTAAAAATCCAGTAAAATCACTGTGTTTTATCTTTATTTATTAAAAAGGACAGATGAATGATTAATGAAATCAAACAAGATGCTGAAGCTCGCATGGAAAAAAGCCTCGAAGCGTTGCGTGGGCATATTGCAAAAATCCGTACAGGCCGTGCACAACCAAGCTTATTAGACGCAATCCAAGTGGAATACTATGGTGCAGCGACACCACTTCGTCAATTAGCTAACGTTGTTGCAGAAGATGCACGTACTTTAGCGGTAACAGTATTTGACCGTTCTTTAATCAGTGCAGTAGAAAAAGCAATTTTAACGTCTGATTTAGGTTTAAACCCATCTTCAGCAGGTACAACAATTCGCGTGCCTCTTCCTCCATTAACTGAAGAACGCCGTCGTGATTTAATCAAAATCGTAAAAAGCGAAGGTGAGCAAGGTAAAGTTGCGATTCGTAACGTACGTCGTGATGCAAATGATAAAATCAAAGCATTATTAAAAGACAAAGAAATCAGCGAAAACGATCAACATAAAGCGGAAGAAATCATTCAAAAAGTGACTGATAGTTATATCAAAAAAGTGGATGAGATCTTAGCGGATAAAGAAAAAGAATTAATGGATTTCTAATTGTCGAACCATGTTTTGGGGCAGACCAAGTGTCTGCCCTTGTTCTATTCTGATAAAAAAATAAAAGCACGAAGTGCGGTCGAAATTTTATGCAAAAACAAAATCTTGTTATTTTAGGATCAACCGGTTCTATTGGTCATAGCACCCTTTCTGTTATCGAACATAATCCTGACAAATACCATGCCTTTGCGTTAGTAGGGGGCAAAAATGTTGAGACAATGTTTGAACAATGCGTGAAATTTCAACCGCACTTTGCTGCATTAGATGATGAAAATGCAGCAAAGCTATTGCGAGAAAAATTAGCTTCACACCACATTAAAACGGAAGTCTTAGCTGGACAGAAAGCCATTTGTGAGCTGTCAGCACATCCAGATGCCGATCAAGTTATGGCAGCCATTGTTGGGGCAGCTGGATTACTACCGACTCTTTCGGCAGTAAAAGCGAGTAAGAAAGTCTTGCTTGCGAATAAAGAATCGTTGGTGACTTGTGGCCAAATTTTTATTGATGCAGTGAAGCAGTCAAAAGCCAAATTATTGCCTGTTGATAGTGAGCATAACGCGATTTTTCAATCCTTACCGCCTGAGGCACAAGAAAAGGTTGGATTTTGTCCTTTGAAAGAATTGGGGGTCAGTAAAATTGTCTTAACTGGTTCTGGTGGACCTTTCCGTTATACGTCATTAAACGAGTTTGAGCATATAACTCCCGCACAAGCCGTTGCTCATCCAAACTGGTCAATGGGCAAAAAAATCTCTGTGGATTCTGCCACAATGATGAATAAAGGTTTAGAGTACATTGAGGCACGCTGGTTATTTAATGCATCGGCAGATGAAATGGAAGTGATTATTCATCCTCAATCTATTATTCATTCAATGGTGCGTTATGTCGATGGCTCGGTCATCGCTCAAATGGGTAACCCGGATATGCGTACGCCCATTGCGGAAACCATGGCTTATCCAAATCGTACAGTCAGTGGTGTGGAACCATTAGACTTCTTTAAAATCAAAGGATTGACATTTATCGAACCTGATTTTAATCGTTATCCAAATTTAAAATTAGCGATCGAGGCTTTTGCAGAAGGGCAGTATGCGACAACCGCAATGAATGCAGCAAACGAAATTGCAGTACAAGCCTTTTTAGATGGCTATATTAAATTTACGGATATTGCGAAAATTAACCAAGCATCGGTTGAGAAAATGCCATCTTCAAGCATTTCAAGCATTGATGATGTATTAGCGGTAGATAAGCAAGCCCGTGAATTAGCCGATTCGCTGATTAAAAAGTTGATGTAGAATACGCAAAAGTGCGGTCATAAAATCCGAATATTTTAGAATGAAAGAACTTGATAACAATAACATTCCCGAACATGTTGCTATTATTATGGATGGCAATGGACGTTGGGCGAAACAACAAAATAAGCTGCGTATTTTTGGACATACAAACGGTGTGGCAGCCGTGCGTCGTGCGGTGAGTTATGCACGACAAACTGGCATTAAATTTTTGACGTTATATGCGTTTAGCAGTGAAAACTGGAATCGTCCTGATCAAGAAGTAAGCGCATTAATGACGCTTTTTATGCAGGCACTTGATCGAGAAGTTAAAAAATTACATAAAAACAATATTCGTCTAAAGATTATCGGTGATGTTTCTCGTTTTAGTGAGAAATTGCAAGAGAAGATCGCAAAAGCAGAAAATTTAACAGAAAATAATACCGCACTGACTTTAAATATTGCGGCGAATTACGGTGGTTGTTGGGATATTGTTCAAGCGACTCAACAACTCGCTGAAAAAGTAAAAAATAATGAGATTTTGGTGAGTGATATTAATGAATCACTTTTCCAGCAACATTTAGTGACACAAGATGAACCGCCTGTCGATTTACTAATTCGCACAAGCGGTGAGCAACGCATTAGTAATTTCTTGCTTTGGCAAATTGCATATGCGGAATTGTGTTTTTTAGATGTGCTTTGGCCAGATTTTAGTGAAAAAGATTTTAATCAGGCAATTGCCTGCTATCAACAACGTCATCGCCGTTTTGGCGGGACAGAATAAGCGGAGAACCTATGCTTAAAGAACGTGTATTATCAGCCATTGTGTTGATTGCTTTGGTATTATGTGCCTTGTTCTTATTTACCCCATTTTATTTTGCCCTAGCCCTAGGCTTTGTGGCGACCCTTGGTATTTGGGAGTGGGCTCAATTTGCTCGTTTTAAAAATCCTTTAGCACGCCTTTGTATCGCGGCATTTTTAGGCGCATTTATCTTCCTCTGGCTTTATAACGAAGGTAATTATTTAGATGCGGGTCGAGTGTTTGAAAACTACTTACCGTTATTATTGCTAAACTCTGTCGGTTGGTGGGCACTTGCATTGGTGTTAGTGGTGACTTATCCAAACTCAGCGAAGTTTTGGGGTAAAAATATTCCTTTACAACTCCTATTTGCGTTTTCTACGTTGATTCCTTTTGTTGCCGCCGTCTTACGTTTACGTTTAGATAATTATACGGCTGATCCACATCATGGTTTGTTTTTATTGCTCTATGTATTTGTATTAGTATGGGCTGCTGACTCAGGTGCTTATTTTGCCGGACGAGCTTTTGGTAAGCACAAACTTGCACCGAAAGTATCACCGGGGAAAACATGGCAAGGCGTATTTGGTGGCATGATCACCGCAGCGGTATTGGCATTTGTGTTTATTCACTTCTCAGGTGAAACCTTATTAGGTAGCCGTGCAATGAGCGGTTTTGTTGTGCTTTCAGTGGCAACTGTAGTTATTTCTGTATTAGGTGATTTAGCAGAAAGTATGTTTAAACGTGAATCAGGCATTAAAGACAGTAGTCAATTAATTCCAGGCCATGGCGGTATTTTAGATCGTATTGATAGCTTAACGGCGGCAGTACCATTCTTCACATACTTCTATTTCTTTGTGTTATAGGGAAAGAACATGTCATTTTTGTGGTCGCTTGGCTCATTTATTGTTGCAATTGCCGTACTGGTTGCCGTACACGAATACGGTCACTTTTGGGCAGCAAGAAAGTGCGGTATTAAAGTTCATCGTTTTTCGATTGGTTTTGGTAAAGTGATTTGGCGACGCACAGATAAATTAGGCACCGAATTTGCTATTTCAGCCATTCCGCTTGGTGGCTATGTCAAAATGCTTGATGGACGAAATGAAGACGTTCCCGCAGAATTAAAATCGCAGGCATTTGAAAGCAAATCGGTAGCTCAACGTGCTTTTGTTATTGCTGCAGGTCCCCTTGCTAATTTTATTTTTGCGATTTTGGCATATTGGGTGATTTATTCTGTTGGGATTCCGAGTGTTAAACCGGTCATTGAAAATGTCACGCCAAATTCTCCCGCTGCGATGGCTCAAATTGAACCGAATAGCCAGATTTTAGCAATTGATGGAAAGAATGCACCCGATTGGGAAACCATTAATTTATTGCTCACTGATAAGTTAGGTTCTGATTCGGTTGAACTCACATTAACACCTTTTGGTGAAGACCAACCTTATCAACGAACCATTAATCTGCAAAATTGGACATTTGAACCAGATAAAGAAACATCATTTGAAACATTAGGGATCAATCCCGTTTCAAGTAAAGTGGAGATGACATTATCAAAAGTAGTGGAAAACTCACCAGCAGAAAAAGCTGGCTTGTTGATCGGCGATAAAATTTTAGCAGAAAATTCGACTGCACTTGACTGGAAAGCTTTTGTTGCACTGGTACAACAAGGTCAACCTTTTACTATCAAGGTCGAACGTAATCAAGAAATTTTTGACAAAACCTTGCAACCTGAGAAAAATCGAGATGGTAAATGGTTTGTTGGGTTAAGTCCGACGTTCTTAAAAGTTGGCGAACAGTATCGAACTGAATTAAAATATGGTATTCTTGATGCCCTACAAAAAGGTGTGGAAAAGACAGGCCAAATTTCGTGGTTTATTGTGAAGGCAATCGGAAAATTGTTTAGTGGAGAGCTTTCATTTTCCAGTTTGGCTGGGCCAATTTCAATTGCTCAAGGTGCAGGCGCATCTTCTAACGCTGGCGTGATTTATTTCTTAAGTTTTCTCGCGTTAATCAGTGTTAATTTAGGCATAATGAATTTATTTCCGTTGCCAGTTTTAGATGGTGGACATCTCGTATTTTTGGCGGCGGAAGCTATCAAAGGAAAACCTGTTTCAGAACGGGTACAAAATTTAAGTTATCGTATAGGGCTCACAATCTTGTTAATTCAAACAATTTTTGTGCTTTTTAATGATTTCTTACGTTTATAACTATTGTTTTTTATAGGATAAAGTCGATGAAAAAACTTCTAATCGCAAGTTTATTATTCGGTACTACAACGAGTGTATTTGCGGCACCATTTGTAGCAAAAGACATTCGTGTTGACGGTGCTCAAGGAGACTTAGAACAGCAAATTCTAGCAAGCCTTCCTGTTCGTAGTGGTCAGCGTGTAACGGATAAAGATGTAGCCAATATTGTACGTTCATTATTCGTAAGTGGACAGTTTGATGATGTTAAAGCTTTCCAAGATGGCGACGCATTAGTTGTGAGCGTTATTGCGAAACCAATCATTTCTGAAGTGAATATTAAAGGTAACTCAGTTATTCCAACAGAAGCATTAAAACAAAACCTTGATGCAAATGGTTTCAAAAGTGGTGATGTCTTAAATCGTGCGAAATTAGAAGAGTTTGCGAAAACCTTAAGAGAACATTATAAGAGTATAGGTCGTTATAATGCAAAAGTTGATCCGATCGTGACAACTTTACCAAATAACCGCGCAGAAATTACACTTCAAATTGATGAAGATGATACGGCAAAACTTCGTTCTGTTACTTTTAATGGAAATGAAGCGATTTCGAGCAGTAAGTTACAAGAACAAATGGAGCTTCAACCAGATTCTTGGTGGAAACTTTGGGGTAATAAGTTTGATGGTTCTCAGTTTGACAAAGATATTCAAGCTATCCAAGACTACTACCAAAATAATGGTTATGCCAAAGCCAGAGTGACAAAAACAGATGTTCAGTTAAATGAAGAGCATACAAAAGCAGATGTCACTATTGATGTAAGTGAAGGTGAAAAATACAATTTAAGTTCTGCTCGTATCGTCGGTAACTTAGGTGGTATGGCTGATGAATTACAACCATTATTAGGTGAACTTCACTTAAATGATACATTCAGTCGTGCGGATGTGCAAAATGTTGAAAGCTTAATTAAAGATAAATTAGGTGAACGTGGTTACGGTAGTGCAACAGTGAATACTGTACCAACTTTTGATGACGCGAATAAAACATTAGCATTAACCTTTGTGGTTGATGCGGGACGTCGTTTATCTGTTCGTCAAGTTCGCTTTGAAGGTAATACGGTTTCTGCAGATAGTACATTACGTCAAGAAATGCGTCAGCAAGAAGGGACTTGGTATAACTCACAATTAGTTGAGTTAGGTAAAGTACGTTTAGATAGAACGGGTTTCTTTGAGAGTGTAGAAAATCGTGTTGAACCAATTCAAGGTTCTAATGATGAAGTCGATGTCGTATATAAAGTAAGAGAACGTAATACCGGTAGTATTAACTTTGGTATCGGTTATGGTACAGAGAGTGGTATCAGCTATCAAGCAAGCGTGAAACAAGACAACTTCTTGGGAACAGGTGCAGCGGTAAGTTTAGCCGGTACACGTAATGACTATGGTACAAGTGTAAACTTGGGTTATACAGAACCATACTTTACTAAAGATGGGGTAAGTTTAGGTGGAAACGTATTCTATGAAACTTACGATAACTCGAAAAGTGATACTTCATCAACCTATAAACGTACAACTTACGGTGGTAATGTCACATTAGGATTCCCTGTTAATGAGAACAACTCATATTATGTGGGATTAGGTTATACTTATAATAAAATCAGTAACTTCGCGTATGAATACAACCGTGATTTATATATGAAGTCAATGAATTTAACTGGAAACTCAATCAAAACTAATGATTTTGATTTCTCATTTGGTTGGAACTACAACAGTCTAAACCGTGGCTATTTCCCAACTAAAGGGGTAAAAGCAAGTTTAGGTGGTCGTGTCACCATTCCAGGATCTGATAATAAATATTATAAATTAAGCGCTGAGCTTCAAGGTTTCTACCCATTAGATCGTGATCATCGTTGGGTATTATCTGGAAAAGCAACCGCTTCTTATGCAAATGGCTTAGGTGGCAAACGTGTACCGTTCTATCAACTTTATACGGCTGGTGGTATTGGTTCATTACGTGGCTTTGCTTACGGTGCGGTAGGCCCTAATGCGATTTATCAAGACAAATATGGCCAATGGTATCAAAGTACTGATGTCGTTGGTGGTAACGCAATGGCTACAGCAAGTGTCGAACTTATTGTTCCAACCCCATTTGTGGGAGATAAAAGCCAAAATAGCGTAAGAACCTCACTTTTCGTTGATGCAGCGAGCGTTTGGAATACAAAATGGAAATCAGATAAAGAAGGCTTAAAATCATCTCCGATTTATGCAACATTACCTGATTACAGTAAAGCAGGTCGAGTCCGAGCTTCAACTGGTGTTGCTTTCCAATGGCAATCACCAATTGGGCCATTGGTATTCTCTTATGCGAAACCAATCAAAAAATATGAAAATGATGATGTAGAACAATTCCAATTCAGTATTGGTGGTTCTTTCTAATAAATTGAACTTTTACGTTCTATTTAAGTCAAAATCCACGTTCTGTGTCAGTGAGTTAGCTGGCACAGAAATATTTACTAAACTAATTTAAGGAAATTCAAACATGAAAAACGTAGTAAAAGTTACCGCACTTTCTTTAGGTCTTGCACTTGCATCAGGTTTTGCTGCTGCAGATGAAAATATCGCATTCATCAATGCGGGTTACTTATTCCAAAACCACCCAGATCGTCAAGCTGTAGCAGATAAGTTAGATGCAGAATTCAAACCAATGGCGGACAAACTTGCTGCAAGTAAGAAAGAAATTGATGACAAAATCGTAGCATCTCGTAAAAAAGTAGAAGCAAAAGTTGCAGCTTTACAAAAAGATGCACCTCGTTTACGTCAAGCTGAAATTCAAAAACGCCAAGAAGAAATCACTAAATTTGGTTCAGATGAAGAAGCTGCATTAAATAAATTAATGGAAGAGCAAGATAAAAAAGTGGCAGAGTTCCAAGAGTTAAACGAAAAACGTCAAACTGAAGAGCGTGGTAAATTATTAGAAAGCATTCAAGTTGCAACGAATAACTTAGCAAAAACAAAAGGTTATACTTATGTTTTAGATGCTAACTCTGTCGTATTTGCAGTAGATGGTAAAGATATTACTGAAGAAGTATTAAAATCTATTCCAACAACTGAAAAAGCCGCTCCAGCAAAAACTGAAGAGAAAAAATAATAGGTTCTCATAATGCAAAAATCCTATTCTTTACAGGAATTAGCAGCAAAAGTCGGCGGTACCCTTCGCGGTAACGCCGACGTTGTCGTTAATAATATTGCCGCATTGTCAAAAGCAGAACCTAACCAGCTTACCTTCATTTCTAATGCAAAATTCCGTCCTTTATTAGCCGAATCTAAAGCAGGTATTCTTGTCGTGTCAGAAGCAGATGTGGAATTTTGCTCACCTGAAAGTAATTTACTTATCGTTAAAGATCCTTATGTTGCTTATGCAGTATTAGCTCAATATATGGATACTACCCCGAAAGCGGCTCAAAATATCCACCCAAGTGCAGTTATTTCTGAAAAAGCTTCAATTGGTGAAAATGTATCAATTGGTGCAAATGCCGTTATTGAAGAAGGTGTTGTATTAGGGGATAACGTGATTATTGGCGCGGGTTGTTTTGTGGGTAAATTTACCAAAATTGGTGCGGGTACACAGCTTTGGGCAAACGTAAGCGTTTATCATGAAGTAGAAATTGGACAAAATTGCTTAATTCAATCAGGAGCAGTCATCGGTAGTGATGGTTTTGGTTATGCAAATGATCGTGGTCACTGGGTGAAAATTCCACAAGTTGGTCAAGTGATCATTGGTAATAATGTCGAAATTGGTGCTTGCACTTGTATTGACCGTGGCGCCTTAGATGCGACAGTCATTGAAGATAACGTGATTATTGATAACCTGTGTCAAATTGCGCATAACGTTCATATCGGCGCAGGTACAGCAGTAGCTGGCGGTGTCATTATGGCGGGTAGCCTAAAAGTGGGGCGTTATTGTTTAATTGGCGGAGCAAGTGTGATTAATGGTCACATGGAAATCTGTGATAAAGTAACTGTGACAGGCATGGGGATGGTGATGCGTCCAATTACTGAACCAGGCGTTTACTCATCGGGCATTCCATTACAAACCAATAAAGAGTGGCGAAAAACAGCCGCACTTACCTTGGGGATTGATGGTATGAATAAACGACTGAAAGCCCTTGAGAAAAAACTTGGTTAAGATTTTTAAAACGTACCTTAGGGTGCGTTTTATTTTTATACAGAAATATCGTATAATCTCAATGTTTTATTATTATTTATTTTAAAGGTATTAGACGTGTCAGAGAATCAAGTAAGTAAAGTGATTGAAGCAAAAGAAATTATGACCTTATTGCCACATCGTTATCCATTTTTATTAGTGGATCGCGTGTTAGACTACAAAGAAGGTGAGTGGTTAAAAGCAATTAAAAATATCAGTGTAAACGAACCTTGCTTTACGGGTCATTTCCCGAGTGAACCGATTTTACCAGGAGTGTTAATTCTTGAAGCTTTGGCACAAGCAATGGGATTACTTGCATTTAAAACGCATGAATTAAAAGGTGGCGAATTATTCTATTTCGCAGGTATTGATGAAGCGCGCTTCAAACGCCCAGTATTACCTGGAGATCAAATGGAATTGAACGTTCAAGTGATTAAAGAACGTCGTGGTATTACAGCATTCACGGGTATTGCAACCGTAAACGGTGAAGTAGCTTGTGAAGCCAAATTAATGTGTGCTCGTCGATAATTAAAGAAAATTAAGGGGTAAGTATGATCCACCCAAGTGCAAAAATTCACCCGACCGCGCTTGTTGCTGATGGCGCAGTTATTGGCGAAGATGTTGTTATCGGTCCTTTCTGTATTATTGAAGGGAGCGTTGAGATTAAAGCACGTACTGTTTTAAATTCTCACATTGTCGTGAAAGGCGATACCGTGATTGGTGAAGATAACCAGATTTATCAATTCGCCAGCATTGGTGAAGTGAACCAAGATTTAAAATATAAGGGCGAAGCAACAAAAACCATTATTGGTAATGGAAACCGTATTCGCGAGCATGTGACGATTCACCGCGGCACTATCCAAGGTGGTGGTGTAACACGTATTGGTAATAACAATTTACTCATGGTAAACGTACATGTTGCTCATGATTGCCAAATCAAGAATAACTGTATCTTAGCAAATAACGCAACACTTGCAGGTCATGTTGAATTGGATGATTTTGTAATTGTTGGTGGTATGTCTGCGATTCACCAATTTGTGATCGTAGGGGCACACGTTATGCTAGGTGGTGGTTCTATGGTTAGCCAAGATGTGCCGCCTTATGTGATGGCTCAAGGTAACCATGCACAACCTTTCGGTGTTAACCTTGAAGGATTAAAACGTCGTGGTTTTGATAAACCAACCATGCACGCGATTCGTAACGTTTATAAAATGATTTACCGCAGTGGTAAAACCCTTGAAGAAGTGTTGCCTGAAATTGAACAAATTGCGCAAACAGAATCTGCAATTAGTTTCTTTGTGGAATTCTTCAAACGTTCTACTCGTGGCATTATTCGTTAATTAACGTTTCTTTTCTCGTTAAGAGAAAATGATGAATAACAAAGAGACCGCACTATGATTTGTTCAAAGTGCGGTCGTTTTTTAGGATAAATTTAATGATAAAAGAAAATCCGACTATTGCGATTATTGCCGGTGAAGTCTCTGGTGATATTCTTGGTGCAGGCCTCATTCAAGCGCTTAAACGCCACTATCCGCAAGCTAAATTTGTCGGGATTGGTGGCGAGCGAATGATTGCTCAAGGTTTTGAAAGCTTTTTTGATATGGAAGAGCTCTCGGTCATGGGGCTAGTAGAAGTCCTCAAACATTTGCCGCGATTGCTAAAAATTCGTCGTAGTATCATCGAACAACTTTCTGCTATTAAACCGGATGTATTTATTGGTATTGATGCACCGGATTTTAATCTCACCGTTGAACTGAAATTAAAAGAAAAAGGGATTAAGACGATTCATTATGTGAGTCCATCTGTATGGGCTTGGCGTCAAAATCGTATTTACAAAATTGCCAAAGCAACTCATCAAGTATTGGCTTTTCTTCCTTTTGAAAAAGCTTTTTATGATCGTTTTAATGTGCCTTGCCGTTTTATTGGCCATACTATGGCAGATGCGATTCCATTAAAACCAAATAGAACGGAAGCTTGCCAGATCTTAGGTATTGATGAAAAAGGACGTTATCTTGCCATTTTAGTGGGGAGTCGGGGGAGCGAAGTTGGGTTTCTTTCAGAACCATTTCTAAAAACCGCTTTGTTATTAAAAGAAAAATATCCAGACTTGCAGTTTTTAGTTCCTTTAGTGAATGAAAAACGTCGCCAGCAATTTGAGGAAATAAAGGCTCAGATTGCTCCTGATCTTGATATGCATTTAATTGATGGTAAAGCACGCCAAGTGATGATTGCTGCCGAAGCAACTTTACTTGCTTCAGGTACTGCTGCACTTGAAGCAATGTTGTGTAAATCGCCAATGGTGGTGGGCTATCGAATGAAACCTTTCACGTATTTCTTGGCAAAACGATTAGTCAAAACAAAATATATTTCATTGCCTAATTTGTTAGCGGATGAAATGCTTGTGCCAGAAATGATTCAAGAAGATTGCGAACCGCAAAAATTAGCAGAACAACTTGCTCAGTACTTGGGAGATGACGAAAGTGCGGTCAAATCTCGCAGTGTTTTAATTCAACGTTTTACTGAATTACACAAATTAATTCAATGTGATGCGGACAGTCAAGCCGCACAAGCAGTGATTGATTTATTGGAGCAAAAACATGACTGATTTTGTTTATCCTGAAGGTTATCAATTATTTGCAGGAGTGGATGAAGTAGGACGAGGCCCTTTAGTGGGGGCAGTTGTCACGGCTGCAGTGATCTTAGATCCGAATAAGCCGATTGCTGGTTTGGCGGATTCTAAAAAACTCAGCGAGAAAAAACGCCTTGTACTCGCAGCAGAAATTAAAGAGAAGGCCTTAGCTTGGGCAATGGGACGAGCAGAGCCAGCTGAGATCGATGAACTGAATATTCTTCATGCCTCTATGTTAGCCATGGAACGAGCAGTAAAAGCCCTAAAAATTCAACCGCACTTTGTGTTGGTGGATGGCAATCGTATTCCGCCTAACCTTGGTTTACCAGCTCAAGCAGTAGTGAAAGGAGATTCACTTGTGGCTGAAATTAGCGCCGCCTCTATTTTGGCAAAAGTCGCACGCGATCAGGAAATGGAAGTATTAGATAAAAAGTATCCAGAATATGCTTTTGCTCAACATAAAGGGTATCCGACCAAATTACACTTAGAAAAATTAGCGGAAATGGGTCCTTTACCAGAGTATCGTCGAAGTTTTTCACCTGTGAAGAACGCATTAGGCATAGAAGAGTAGTGAGCTTGAAAGATTTTAAGATTGAATAATATAAAATGGATATTTATTGCCTTATCTTTGATGATTATGAAACGTTAGATTTAATGGGACCTGTTGAGTTTTTAGCAAGAGTCCCTAATGGTAAGCTTCACTATGTATCCCAAGTTGGTGGATTAATTCGTAGTTAGCAAGGATTTTATATTGAAACAGAAAAGCTAGAACATTTATTACCTCATAGTGTGTTATTGGTTGTTGGTGGACAGGGAACTCGTCAGTTAGTAAACGATGAACAATTTATTAATCAGCTTGGTAAATGGATTGATGAGTCAGAGATTTGTCTCAGTGTTTGTACAGGTTCAGCATTATTGGCTTGTACGGGGCGATTAGATAGTTTAAAAGCGACTTCTAATAAAAAATCTTTTGAATGGGTAAAACAATGTCGCCCAGCTGTAAAATGGCAACCCGTTGCAAGATGGGTGAAAGATGGCAAGTTTTATACTTCATCAGGCGTTTCTGCTGGTATGGATATGGCGCTTGGGTTTATTGCTGATTATTATGGTAGTGATTTGGCTCAAGACATTGCTAACCACACCGAATATCATTGGCAAAAAGATCCTAGTGTAGATAATTTTGCTCGAATCCATGGATATAAATAATAGATTTAGTTTTAGATTAAACAAAAGAGCGGTCAAAATTGACCGCTCTTTTTATCTCTCAGTAAGATTATTTATTTAATTTCGCTTTGTAAGTTGGGTTCATTAAGTTTTCTACAGAAAGAATGTCATCCAATTGTTCTGCTGTTAATAAACCTTTTTCTAATACGACTTCACGTACGCCTTTACCGGTTTGAGCACAGATTTTACCCACTAAGTCGCCATTATGGTGACCGATAAATGGATTCAAGTAAGTCACGATACCGATTGAGTTAAATACATAGTTTTCACAAATTTCTTTGTTTACAGTAATACCGTCTACACATTTATCGCGTAAGTTCACGCAAGCATTGGTTAAGATGTCGATAGATTCAAACATCGCTTGACCAATCACTGGTTCCATTACGTTTAATTGTAATTGACCCGCTTCAGATGCGAAAGTAACGGTAGTATCGTTACCAATTACTTTAAAGCATACTTGGTTTACCACTTCTGGAATAACTGGGTTTACTTTTGCAGGCATGATAGAAGAACCCGCTTGTAATTCAGGTAAGTTAATTTCTTTAATACCTGCACGTGGACCAGAAGAGAGTAAACGTAAGTCGTTACATACTTTAGAGAGTTTTACAGCGGTACGTTTTAATGCACCGTGAACCATGACATAAGCACCACAGTCAGATGTTGCTTCGATTAAGTTTTCAGCTGGTACGCAAGGTAATCCAGTTACCTCAGCAAGGTGTTTTACCACTAATTCTGTATAACCTTTTGGTGTATTTAAACCAGTACCGATTGCGGTTGCACCAAGGTTTACTTCAAGGAGTAACTCAGCGGTGCGTTTTAAGTTACGTACTTCTTCTTCAAGTAATACGGCAAACGCTTTAAACTCTTGACCAACGGTCATCGGTACCGCATCTTGTAATTGGGTACGACCCATTTTTAAAACTTTAGCAAATTCTTTTGCTTTATTATCGAAGCCATCATGTAAGTATTGGATTTTGTCGATAAGTTTTAAAATGCTGTTATATACCGCAATACGGAAACCGGTAGGATATGCATCGTTGGTAGATTGGCTAGCGTTCACGTGGTCCATTGGGTTAATAACATCATATTCACCTTTTTTATGACCAATTTTTTCAAGCGCGAGGTTAGCAACTACTTCATTGGTATTCATATTGACAGAAGTACCCGCACCACCTTGATATACATCAGATGGGAATTGATCTAAGCATTTCCCCGTGGTAAGAATTTCATCACAAGCAGCAACAATCGCTTTTGCAATATCACTTGGAATAGCGCCTAATTCACCATTCGCTAGGGCAGTTGCTTTTTTAACCATTACCATGCCGCGAACAAATTCCGGTACATCAGAAATGGTTACATTAGAAATATTGAAGTTTTCAACCGCTCTTAAGGTATGGATACCCCAGTATGCATCTGCTGGTACATCGCGTTCACCTAATAAATCCACTTCTTTTCTGTATTGAGTCATTTTAATCACCTTTCCTGGTTGTTAATTAATTTGAGTTAATTATAGGAATTTAAATAGAAAATAAATTTGACGTGGATCACATTTCAAATAAGACGTATAAGAGATATTTTCATTTCTCGCATAAATTTTTTTAGGGTGAAATTTTTTTATTTATCCCCTTGAAACCGAAAAAGTTATCCCCACATTTAAAACACTTTATTTTAATAAGAAGGAAATTAATCATGAATATTCGTCCTTTACACGATCGTGTAATCATTAAACGTGAAGAAGTAGAAACTCGTTCAGCTGGCGGTATCGTATTAACCGGTTCAGCGGCGGCTAAATCAACCCGTGCGAAAGTATTGGCAGTGGGTAAAGGTCGTATTTTAGAAAATGGTACCGTTCAACCTTTAGACGTAAAAGTTGGCGATACAGTCATTTTCAATGATGGTTATGGCGTGAAAAGTGAAAAAATCGATGGTGAAGAAGTGTTAATCATTTCTGAAAACGATATTTTGGCGATTGTGGAATAATTTAAATTAAGGAAAAAAGAAAATGGCAGCAAAAGACGTAAAATTTGGTAACGATGCACGCGTAAAAATGCTTAAAGGCGTGAATGTATTAGCAGATGCAGTAAAAGTGACCCTTGGCCCTAAAGGTCGTAATGTCATTTTAGATAAATCATTTGGTGCACCAACAATCACTAAAGATGGTGTGTCTGTCGCACGTGAAATTGAATTAGAAGATAAATTTGAAAATATGGGTGCTCAAATGGTGAAAGAGGTTGCCTCTAAAGCCAATGATGCAGCAGGTGACGGTACAACGACTGCGACAGTTCTTGCTCAAGCTATCGTAAATGAAGGCTTAAAAGCTGTGGCTGCAGGTATGAACCCAATGGATTTAAAACGTGGTATCGATAAAGCAGTAAGTGCGGTTGTTTCTGAGCTTAAAAATTTATCTAAACCTTGTGAAACCTCTAAAGAGATTGAGCAAGTTGGTACAATCTCAGCTAACTCAGACAGCATTGTGGGTCAATTAATTGCTCAAGCAATGGAAAAAGTGGGTAAAGAAGGCGTGATTACCGTAGAAGATGGTACTGGTCTTGATGATGAATTAGCCGTTGTAGAAGGGATGCAATTCGATCGTGGTTACTTATCACCTTATTTCATCAACAAACCAGAAACAGCAACCGTTGAATTAGATAACCCATACATTCTTTTAGTGGATAAAAAAGTATCAAATATCCGTGAATTACTTCCAGTATTAGAAGGTGTCGCAAAAGCGGGTAAACCATTATTAATTATTGCTGAGGACATCGAAGGTGAAGCACTTGCAACCTTAGTAGTGAACACCATGCGTGGTATCGTGAAAGTGGCAGCAGTGAAAGCACCTGGTTTTGGTGATCGTCGTAAAGCAATGTTACAAGATATTGCGATCTTAACGGCTGGTACTGTGATTTCTGAAGAAATCGGTATGGAACTTGAAAAAGCGACATTAGAAGATTTAGGTCAAGCAAAACGTGTTGTCATCAACAAAGACAACACCACGATTATCGATGGTGTAGGTGATGAAGCACAAATCAAAGGTCGTGTGGCTCAAATTCGTCAACAAATCGAAGAATCAACGTCTGATTACGACAAAGAAAAACTTCAAGAACGCGTGGCTAAACTTGCTGGCGGTGTGGCTGTGATCAAAGTTGGTGCAGCAACTGAAGTTGAAATGAAAGAGAAAAAAGATCGTGTGGATGATGCATTACACGCAACTCGTGCAGCGGTTGAAGAAGGTATCGTTGCGGGCGGTGGTGTTGCCTTAGTTCGTGCAGCAACCAAAGTCGCAGCAACCTTAAAAGGTGATAACGAAGAACAAGATGTAGGTATCAAACTTGCATTACGTGCAATGGAAGCACCACTTCGTCAAATCGTCACTAACGCAGGTGAAGAAGCATCTGTTGTGGCGAGTGCGGTTAAAAATGGCGAAGGAAACTTTGGTTATAACGCAGGTACTGAAGAGTACGGTGATATGATCGAAATGGGTATTTTAGATCCAACTAAAGTCACTCGTTCTGCGTTACAATTCGCGGCTTCTGTAGCGGGCTTAATGATCACCACAGAATGTATGGTGACCGATCTTCCAAAAGATGATAAAGCCGATTTAGGCGCTGCCGGAATGGACGGTATGGGAGGCATGGGCGGAATGATGTAATTCCCCTTTGCGAAAGAAAATGCGATCGTTTTTCTTTATAGAAATGCGATCGCATTTTTATTTGTGTGGTGCTACACTTTAACAGTTTTCGATGATTTTATAGGTATAACAATGACAATTTCCCAAACTGAACTTAATCAACAACTCAAATCTGCCGGTATTGGTATTAATGCAACTGAATTACATGGTTTTTTGAGTGGCTTAATTTGTGGTGGACTGAAAGATCAAAGCTGGTTACCACTTTTGTATCAATTCAGTAACGATAACCACGCTTATCCAACAGCATTAATTCAGCCAATTACTGAAATCTATGAGCAGATTGGTAAAACCTTAGGAGATGTAGAAGGGTTTGATTTTGAATTGGGATTAACCGAAGATGAGAGCGTGTTTGCACGTGCAGACAGTCTATCAGACTGGGCAAATCAATTTTTACTGGGTTTAGGGCTTGTTCAGACTGAATTGGGTAAAGAAAAAGGCGAAATTGGCGAAGCGGTAGATGATTTACAAGATATTTGTCAGCTTGGTTATGAAGAAGATGATGACGAAGAAGAGCTTGCCGAAGCCTTAGAAGAAATTATTGAATATGTTCGCACCATTGCCATGCTGTTTTACACCCATTTCAACGATGATGCACAAGAAATAAAACCGATATTACATTAAAAGGAGCGAAACATGGATCTCGCATACATGGCGGCATTACCACAAGAGGAATTTACAGAACGTCGTCAAAAAGTATTCGCACAAATGCAGCCAAATTCTGCTTTATTGCTATTTTCCGAAATTGAAAAACGTCGTAATAACGACTGCGATTTTCCTTTCCGTCAAGACAGTTACTTTTGGTATTTAACGGGATTTAATGAGCCAAATGCAGCGTTGTTATTGATTAAAACGGAATATGCAGAAAAGGCAGTGGTATTTCTTCGTCCGCGAGATCCTTTGCTTGAAACCTGGAATGGTCGCCGATTAGGTGTTGAGCGCGCACCGCAAAAACTCAATGTCGATGAAGCCTATTCTATCGATGATTTTAAAACAGAATTTCCAAAATTAACGGAAAAATTGACCGCACTTTATCATGTGGCCGATCGTCATCCTTGGGGTGATAAATTATTAGCTGAAAGTGCGGTGAAATTTTATGCTGTTTTTGATTGGCAGCCGATGTTAAGTGAAATGCGCTTAATCAAATCTTCAAACGAAATTCTCTTAATGCAGCAAGCGGGACAGATTACTGCGTTCGGACATATTAAAGCGATGCAAGTGACTCGCCAAAATCGTTTTGAATATGAAATTGAAAGCGAAATTCTGCATGAATTTAATCGTCATGGCGCAAGATTTCCATCTTATAACTCTATTGTTGCTGGTGGTGATAATGCCTGTATTTTGCACTACACCGAAAATGATCAACCATTAAAAGATGGCGATCTTGTGTTAATTGATGCAGGTTGTGAATTTGCTATGTATGCAGGCGATATCACACGTACATTCCCTGTAAATGGTAAATTTACTCAGCCACAACGTGAGATTTATGAATTAGTTTTAAAAGCACAAAAACGCGCGATTGAGTTATTAGTGCCTGGTAATTCAATTAAACTGGCGAATGATGAAGTGATCCGTATTAAAACTCAAGGCTTGGTGGATTTAGGCATTTTGAAAGGGGATGTGGATAAGCTGATTGAAGAAAAAGCCTATCGTCAATTTTATATGCATGGTTTAGGCCATTGGCTTGGTTTAGATGTACACGATGTTGGCCGCTATGATGATGAGCGTAGTCGCACGCTTGAAGTGGGGATGATCATCACTGTTGAGCCAGGTATTTATATTTCAGAAGAGGCGGATGTGCCAGCTCAATATAAAGGCATTGGCGTGCGTATTGAAGATAATTTGCTAATGACTGAATATGGCAATAAAAATCTGACTGCGGCGGCACCAAAAGAAATCGATGACATTGAAAATTTAATGAAAAATTGAGAAGAATTCTCAAAATTGTGATCTAGTGCAAGTTTTTTGTGCAGTTAAGGTGCTAATATACTGTTAGATAAAAAAGACCAATCAAATCAGTAAGGAGTCGATTATGTACAAACACGTTTTAGTTGCGGTAGATCTTTCTGATGAAAGTGAATTTCTACTCAAAAAAGCCGTGGGAATTGCAAAACGTAATGATGCGCAACTTTCCATTATTCATGTAGATGTAAACTTCTCGGATCTCTATACTGGTTTAATTGATGTCAATATGTCATCAATGCAAGATAGAATCTCGAGCGAAACCCAAAAAGCGCTAATTAATTTAGCGGAACATGCTGGTTATCCAATAAAAGAAAAATTGAGCGGTAGCGGTGATTTAGGTCAAGTTTTGACAGACGCTATTGATCAGTATGATGTAGATCTACTAGTGACAGGTCATCACCAAGATTTCTGGAGTAAATTGATGTCTTCAACACGTCAAGTGATGAATACCATTAAAATTGATATGTTGGTTGTGCCACTTCGCGACGAATAGTGATCAAAAATTATTTTTAGCCCTATTAAAATAACGTAAATTTTAACCGCACTTCTCAATTAATGCAGTAGAGTGCGGTTTTCTTTTTTAAGATCAGTGAAAAAGCCTTTTTCTCTAGGTCAAAATATGCAAGAATAGTGAGCTTTTTTATAAATCGTGATCGAGATAGAGACACAAGGTTTTATCAATGAAAACAACAGCAGAAATTAGACAGTCATTCCTTGATTTTTTCCATAGCAAGGGGCATCAGGTCGTCGCAAGTAGTTCGCTTGTGCCTGAAAATGATCCGACATTGCTTTTTACTAATGCCGGTATGAACCAATTTAAAGACGTGTTCCTTGGTATGGATAAACGTCCTTACTCACGTGCGACAACTGCACAACGTTGTGTGCGCGCAGGCGGTAAGCATAATGACTTAGAAAACGTCGGTTATACAGCGCGTCACCATACTTTCTTTGAAATGCTCGGTAACTTTAGTTTTGGCGACTATTTCAAACATGATGCGATTAATTTTGCATGGGAGTTCTTAACCTCTCCACAATGGCTCGGGTTACCAAAAGAAAAATTATGGGTAACCGTGTATGAAACTGATAATGAAGCTTATGATATTTGGCATAAAGAAGTCGGTGTGCCAGCAGAGCGTATTATTCGTATCGGTGATAACAAAGGTGCGCCTTATGCATCAGACAACTTCTGGGCAATGGGTGATACCGGTCCTTGCGGTCCATGTACTGAAATTTTCTACGATCACGGTGATCACATTTGGGGTGGGCCTCCAGGTTCACCTGAAGAAGATGGTGACCGTTATATCGAAATTTGGAACGTGGTATTCATGCAATTTAACCGTCAAGCAGACGGCACAATGGAAAAATTACCACGTCCATCTGTTGATACCGGGATGGGCTTAGAGCGTATTTCCGCCGTATTACAGCATGTAAACTCTAACTATGAGATCGATATTTTCCAAAAATTAATTGCGAAAACAGCTGAAATCGTAGGAACAACAGATTTAACCAATAAATCATTACGCGTAATTGCAGACCACATTCGTTCTTGTGCATATTTAATTGCAGATGGTGTAATTCCATCAAACGAAGGTCGCGGTTATGTATTACGTCGTATTATCCGTCGTGCAGTACGTCATGGTCACTTGTTAGGTGCTAAAGATGCGTTCTTCTATAAACTTGTGCCGACTTTAATTGAAGTCATGGCGGAAGCCGGCAAAGAAGTTAAAGAAAAACAAGCGAATGTCGAAAAATTACTTCGTTTAGAAGAAGAACAATTTGCTCGTACATTAGAACGCGGATTAAGCTTATTAGACGATGCGCTTGCTCAAGTGAAAGATGGTGTTTTGTCAGGTGAAGTAGCCTTTAAACTTTATGATACTTATGGCTTCCCACTTGATTTAACGGCAGATGTATGTCGTGAGCGTGATATTGCAATTGATGAAGCAGGTTTTGAGCGTGAAATGGAAGCACAACGCTTACGCGCACAATCTGCAAGCCAATTCGGCATGGATTACAACAATGTTATTCGTGTAGAAGGCGAAACAAAATTTGAAGGTTATACTGAATCAGAATCTTTAGCCAAAGTGACCGCACTTTTCCATGATGGTAAATCAGTAGACAGCATTACTGCAGGGCAAAGTGCCGTGGTGATTTTAGAAAATACTCCATTCTATGCGGAATCAGGTGGTCAAATTGGTGACAGCGGTTATTTAACTTCTCAAGATGTTCAGTTTAATGTAAAAGATACTCAAAAATATGGTCAAGTATTTGGTCATATTGGTGAGTTAGAGCAAGGTACTTTAAAAGTCGGACAAACAGTCAATGCGGTTGTGAATGCAGCAAGACGTCATCAAACGTCACTTAATCATTCTGCAACACACTTATTACATGCCGCATTGCGTCAAGTTTTAGGTCACCATGTAGTGCAAAAAGGATCGTTAGTATCTGATACGGCATTACGTTTTGACTTTGCTCATCCGGAAGCGATTACCAAAGCACAGCTTAACGAAATTGAAACGTTGGTAAACCAAAAAGTGCGTGAGAATTTTGTGGTTCAAACGGACGTAATGGATATCGAAGCGGCAAAAGCGAAAGGTGCAATGGCGTTATTCGGTGAAAAATATGCTGATGTGGTACGTGTTTTAACAATGGGAGATTTCTCCGTTGAACTTTGTGGTGGCATTCATGCTGAACGTACCGGTGATATCGGTTTATTTAAAATTGTGGCGGAAACTGCAGTTGCAGCAGGTGTTCGTCGTATTGAAGCGGTAACGGGTGAAAATGCAATTAATTGGTTACATAACCAACAACGTATTCTTACTCAAAGTGCAGATTTGTTTAAATCTGACGTTAATACCCTTGTTGAGAAAATTCAGCAACTTCAAGATAAAGCGAAGAAAGCAGAAAAAGAATTACAAGGATTAAAAGAAAAAGCCGCAATGCAAGCGGGTTCCGATTTAGTGAAAAGTGCGGTTAAAATTAATGATGTTTCTGTAATCGTACATCAACTAGACGGAATTGAAACTAAATCGTTACGTGTGATGGTTGATGATTTAAAAAATCAACTTGGTTCAGGCGTAATTGTATTTGCATCTATTTTAGATGATAAAGTCAACCTCGTCGTTGGCGTAACAAGCGATTTAACTACTAAAGTGAAGGCTGGTGAGCTAGTGAATTTAATGGCTCAGCAAGTTGGTGGGAAAGGCGGTGGTCGCCCTGATATGGCAATGGCAGGAGGCTCCCAACCAGAAAATGTGAATCTAGCATTAACTGTCGCACAAAACTGGTTAAGCAATAATCTGTAGTACAAGCAGGTCGGTGGGATGCCGATCTTTACTTGATTGATAGGGATATCTAATAAATGCAAACTAAGGAGATAAAAGATGTTAATCTTAACTCGAAAAGTTGGCGAAAGTGTTCTCATTGGAGACGATATTTCTATCACGGTTTTGAGTGTACGTGGAAACCAAGTCAAACTCGGTGTGCAAGCGCCTAAAGAAGTATCTGTTCACCGAGAGGAAATTTACCAACGAATTCTGCAGTCAAAAGATGAACATATAGATGGGGCATCTTAGACCAACGAGTTTTATGAATGTTTTACATTCTATTTATAATTTAATTAACGTTTTTCAAAAAATTAAACCCATTGGTTTGCAAGATTTTAAAAATAACGGAAATTTGAGTTATAAAGGTAGAGAAGGAACTTTTCCAACTTAAATCTATCAAAATTTAATAAATAATGACCGCACTTTTAGTATAGAAGTGTGGTCATTCCATATTAAAACAAAAAGGAAAATCAATGAAAGCAATTATTCCGGTAGCTGGTTTAGGTACTCGTATGTTGCCAGCAACAAAAGCAATTCCAAAAGAAATGTTAACGCTTGTGGATAAACCACTGATTCAATATGTTGTGAATGAATGTGTCGCAGCTGGTATCAAAGAAATCGTGTTAGTCACACATTCTTCTAAAAATGCGATTGAAAACCACTTTGATACGTCTTTTGAGTTGGAAACCATGCTTGAGAAACGTGTTAAACGTCAACTTTTGGAAGAGGTTCGTTCTATTTGTCCTAAAGATGTAACAATCATGCACGTTCGTCAAGGCAATGCGAAAGGTTTAGGCCATGCTGTGCTATGTGGTCGTCCTGTCGTTGGAAACGAGGCGTTTGCAGTGGTGTTACCTGATGTGCTTTTAGCAGATTTTACGGCAAATCAAAAGAAAGAAAATCTTTCAGCAATGATTAAACGTTTTAAAGAAACACAAGCAAGCCAAATTATGGTAGCGCCTGTTGCCGTGGATGAAGTGAGTAGCTATGGTATCGCGGATTGTGGTGGCGTAGAGTTAAAAGGCGGTGATAGTGTTAAAATTAACAGCATTGTTGAAAAACCATCTGTTGAAGAAGCTCCATCAAATCTTGCTGTTGTCGGTCGTTATGTATTCTCTGCGGCGATTTGGGATTTATTAGAAAAAACACCAGTTGGTGTGGGTGATGAAATCCAATTAACGGATGCAATTGATATGCTTATCGAGAAAGAGATCGTTGAAGCGTTCCATATGACAGGCAGAAGCTTTGATTGTGGTGATAAGATTGGCTATATGGAAGCTTTTGTAGAATATGGTCTTCGTCATGATAAATTAGGCAAAGAGTTTAAAGCTTTCCTAAAAGATCTTGCAAAAACCTTATAATTAACTGAAACCACCGAAAGGTGGTTTTTATTTATATATTTGTATACGAATAAAGATAAAAAAGAAGGCATCGTGATGATGCCTTCTTTTTTCTATGAAACGAAATCTTAGTTATTTTTCGCTAATAAAGTGCGGTAGATAATACCACCTAAAATACCACCGATAATCGGTGCCACCCAGAATAACCATAATTGGTCGATTGCCCAAGTACCTTGGAATACCGCAACTGCAGTACTACGAGCAGGGTTTACAGAGGTATTTGATACAGGAATGCTGATTAAGTGGATTAAGGTTAAACCTAAACCGATTGCGATTGGCGCAAAACCTGCAGCTGCATTTTTATGAGTTGAACCCATGATGATTAATAAGAAGAATGCAGTTAATAATACTTCCGCTACGAATACTGCTTCTAAAGAATAACCTTCTGGAGAATGTTCGCCGTAGCCATTAGATGCAAAACCTGCAGTCGCATCAAAGCCAGCTTTACCTGATGCGATAAGGTAAAGTGCAGCACCCGCTAGTAAGCCACCAACAACTTGAGAAATGATGTATGGAAGAGCATCTTTCGCAGAGAAACGACCGCCAGCCACTAAACCAAGTGTTACTGCAGGGTTAAAGTGACCACCAGAAATGTGACCTACAGCGTAAGCCATGGTTAATACGGTTAAACCGAAGGCAAATGCAACGCCCACATAACCGATACCTAGGTTGACAGAAGCAGCAAAGATTGCACTACCACAACCACCGAAAACTAACCAAAATGTACCGAAAAATTCAGCAAAAAGTTTTTTTGACATAATAGACCTCAATATTAAATATGTCGTTATCTTCAAATAACAATAATGTATTGCGTATGCAACAGGCATTTAGTCAAAAGTAATGGTTTTTAGTTCTGCAAATTATTGTAAATGTTTGTAAGTAAATGTAAGGGAAATAGCATGCTATACTTTTAGACGTCTAGATTGTCATTTTGTTTATTTTTCATTAAAATACGGATAAATTATCAGGTTATTTAAGGTGCATTATGGCAAACTGGGATGGCAAATATATTAGCCCTTATGCAGAACATGGCAAAAAGAGCGAACAAGTCAAAAAAATTACCGTTTCGATTCCGATTAAAGTATTGGAAATTTTGACGAATGAGCGTACTCGTCGTCAGCTGAAAAGTTTGCGCCATGCAACAAACAGTGAATTGCTTTGTGAGGCGTTCTTACATGCTTTTACAGGTCAGCCATTACCGACTGATGCGGATTTAATGAAAGAACGCCATGATGAGATTCCTGAAAATGCCAAAGAAATCATGCGTGATTTAGGCATTGATCCTGAAAGCTGGGAATATTAATTTTATCCTTTTAATCCTTCCAAAATACTGCATTCAGGGCAATCATTGCCCTGACAAGCGTTATGCCATCGCTCCAATTCCTCTACCATTTTTTGCAAGTGATGAATTTGCTCATTCAATGTTTTAATATGCTGCGTCGTAAGTGCTTTAACTTCTCGGCTACTACGATTGGGATTATCTTGTAATTGCAAAAGTTGGTGAATTTGTTGGAGGGAAAAACCAACATCTCGAGAGTGACGAATAAAACGTAGTCGTTCTAAATCCTTTTCTTCATAATGGCGATAACCGGAAAGGCTTCGCTGTGCTGGTTTTAATAAGCCGGACTTTTCATAATCCCGAATTTGTTTACTTGATAAACCGACTAATTTTGCCACTTCACTGATGTTCATAAAAAATCCTTGACCTTAACCTTATGTTAAGGTTTATAGTAAACTCAATTTCAATCTATATCAATAATTAAGGAGTAAATATGAAATCAATTACATTACATGTAACAGGGATGACTTGTGGTGGTTGTGTGAAAAGCGTTACAAGAGTGTTGGAAGAGCTTAATGGCGTAGAAAAAGCTGTTGTAACACTTGATGACGGTAAAGCGGTGATTACCTTTGATGAAAGTGCGGTTAGTATTGCACAATTAATTGAAACAATTGAAGAGGCAGGTTTTGATGCAACAGAATAAAAAAATAGTCATTCAAATCGAGGGGATGACCTGCCAATCCTGTGCTAATCGGATTGAGAAAGTATTGAATCGAAATGATTTTGTCTCTGACGCGGGCGTGAATTTTGCGGCAGAGGAAGCGCACGTAGTATTTGATTCATCTCAGGCTTCAGAACAAGATATTTTGACAATTATTCAAAAAGCGGGATATAAGGGCATTCTAAAGCAAAATGTGCTGCCTAGCGCACCTAATGAAACGAAGATTAGTCCGCGTTTATGGTTGCTTTTGTTCATTAACATTCCTTTTTTAATCGGAATGAGCGGGATGATGTTTAATCATCATTCTTGGATGATACCACCAATGTGGCAATTTGTTCTTGCGAGCATTGTGCAACTTTGGTTAGCCATTCCTTTTTATAAAGGTGCGATTGGTAGTATTCGAGGTGGTTTGGCCAATATGGATGTACTCGTGAGTACTGGTACGTTGGTGATTTATCTCTATTCGGTCTTTATGCTGTTTTATTATCAGTCAATGGGGCATGATAGCGCATCTCATGTCTATTTTGAAGTATCGGTGATGGTCATCGGTTTCGTCAGCCTTGGGAAATTTCTTGAGGAAAGAACGAAGAAACAAAGCTTAAACAGTTTAGGGCTATTATTACAACTCACCCCAAAACAAGTCAGTGTTCAACGTGAAAATCATTGGGAGACGATTTCTCTCGATCAAGTAAAAATAGGCGATATTTTACGGGCTAATCAAGGTGAACGTATTGCCGCGGATGGTGTTGTTGAACAAGGGAGTGGTTGGTGCGATGAGAGTCATTTAACCGGTGAATCTCACCCATTAGAAAAAATGTCTCAAAGCCCTGTGCTTGCAGGGGCAATGGTGACACAAGGTAGTCTTATTTATCGAGCTAATCAACTCGGACAGCAAACGCTATTGGGCGATATGATGAAAGCGCTTTCCGAGGCGCAAGGTACAAAAGCTCCTATTGCTCGTTTTGCTGACAAAGTTTCAGCTGTATTTGTGCCTACCGTGTTATTGATTTCCGTAATGACATTTGGATTAACCTGGTGGATAAAAGGAGATTTGGTAACCGCTTTAATTCATGCGGTTGCTGTGTTAGTCATTGCCTGTCCTTGTGCATTAGGGCTTGCCACACCTGCTGCCATAATGGTGGGAATGGGAAAAGCAGTCAATGCAGGGATTTGGTTTAAAGATGCGGCATCTATGGAAGAGGCGGCGCATGTGGATACGGTGGTATTAGACAAAACAGGAACGATAACTCAAGGAAAGCTCAAAATTGCCGCTGTTTGGCAACCACAAAGTGCGGTCTATTCTGAGGAAGATTTATATCGCATTGCGGCTTCCGTTGAGCAAAATGCCAATCATCCTTTAGCTAAAGCGATAGTCCTGGCTGCACAGGAAAAATCACTTGAAATTCCGACCGCACTTTCGGTTCATTCAGAAGTGGGGCAGGGTATATCTGCTCACATTGAAGGAGTTGGTTTGGTTAAAGTAGGTAAACTGACTTATTGTGAATTAACCTTACCAGATAATATGCCTCAAATTTGGCAAATCGCGAGTGTTGTTGCGGTATCTGTAGATAACAGTCCAATCGGTGCATTTGCGCTAGCAGACAGTCTAAAAGAGGATAGTTTGCAAGCGATTCAACGCTTACACCAACATAATATTGATGTGGTGATAATGAGTGGCGATCAGCAATCTGTCGTTGATTATGTTGCCCAGCAAGTAGGTGTGAAAACTGCACGAGGCAATTGTAGTCCACGTGATAAAGCGGCTTATATTGAGAGATTACGTCAGCAAGGCAAAGTGGTCGCAATGGTTGGTGATGGTGTGAATGATGCACCCGCATTAGCAATGGCTAACGTAAGCTTTGCGATGAAATCAGGTTCTGATGTTGCAGAACAAACTGCATCGGCGACACTCATGCAGCATTCGGTGGATCAGTTAGTTGATGGATTAATGATTTCCAGAGCAACATTAACGAATATAAAACAAAATTTATTCTTTGCCTTGATTTATAATGTACTAGGTATTCCACTTGCGGCATTAGGCTACTTAAGTCCTGTTTTAGCAGGGGCAGCGATGGCAATGAGTTCGCTTTCGGTGCTATTCAATGCATTGCGGTTAAAACGAGTGAAAATTAAATAAGAAAAAGGCGATATGAAAATATCGCCTTTTATTTTTGGATTAATGTTGTTTCCATAATGGAAGTTGAATCGTGACGGCAAGCCCGCCTAAATTGCTGGATTCAGCCCATACTTTTCCATTGTGTTCATTCACTACATTATAGACAATTGTTAAACCTAGTCCTGTTCCACCAGTGGCTCGAGTTCTAGTTTCATCGACTCGATAGAATGGCTTAAAGATTTTATCAAACTCTTCTGGTGGTAGGCCTAAGCCATTATCATCTACTCGAATTTGTAGGCAATTATCATCCTGCTCATTTTTATGTAAATCAATGGTTAAGAAAATACGATCTTTCGTATATTTCAGTGCATTTCGAATAATGTTTTCAATTGCACTGGTAAGCAAGCTTAGGTTGCCGTAAATCATATGTTTTTCAGGATGTAAAATAGAAATATTGACATCGCAGGTGATCTTGCGCTGTTCAGCTTCAAATAAGGCATCTTTGATCACATCATCCCAAAGCTGATTAATAGGAAATAAATTATGCTCCATTTGAGAATGCATTTGTTGGCGAGAAATGAGTAACAACTCGCTGATCATTTTATCCATTCGTTGTATTTCTTTCTCAATGCGTTTAACTGGTTCAATATCCCCTGTTTGATGACGAACTAGAGCAGTGGAAAGTTGCAAACGCGTCAACGGTGTTTTTAATTCATGAGAAATAGATGAAAGCAGATTGTGTTGGTTTGAAATCAGATTATCAATCGCAATCGACATCTTGTTAAAGCTTTGTCCTACTTCTCGTAACTCTTCTGGACCATGATTTGCTAATTCATTATCAACCTTAAAGTTTCCTAACGCCACGCTATTAGCCGCCTTTTGTAAATTGGTAATAGGTTTGACGATAGTATGCGTAAACCACCAAAGTAAAGGAGTTGTAATAATTAAGGTCAAGAGCAATAAGACCCAAGGGTGGTCAAGCATATATCGTAAAATTTCTTGTTGACCATTTGCTCGAGACACAAAAAATAATTCAGAGGATTGTTCCGCATCCCCGATATAGACTTTAAAGGGGCCTGCAATTTGAATATCTTTAAAGGTTTTACGTTGTGGTTGGGCAAAGTTACTGGACTCTTGGGCGAACTGAGCAATATGCATTCTTTCTTCGCCTAAAGCACCAAAAATTTCTTTTTCCGGCGTCATGATGACTGGACGAGCAGAGTCAAATTTATCGGTTGGAAGCACTGGTACGCCAGCGAGGATACCGGTGATTCTATTGTTACGAATGGATTCAACGAGTTTCTTTTGATAGCTCGATATTTCGTTTTGATTCAAGTCAGAATATAAGCGGCTATCAAAATAAGGGAGTGCGACCAAAAGTGCGGTCATGGCAAAGAATGCCAACCAAAAAACAGTAAATGTGCGTATCGTGAGCTGATTTAAGCTGAATTTCTTGATAAGCATTATTCACAAACCAACAAGTAACCACGACCACGTAGCGTTTTCAGCCATGGTAAGCCATTGTCTCTTTCTGGAAGTTTTTTGCGCAAGTTTGACATATGCATATCAATCGAGCGATCAAAAGGAGAAAGGTGTTTGCCAAGTACATTCATGCTTAATTCTTCGCGAGAAACAATTTGTCCTGGACGAAGTACCAGTTTATGAAGTAGAGCAAATTCAGAGCCGGTTAGACCAAGATCTTGACCGTTATAAGAGGCTTGTTGAAGACCAGAGTGAAGTACTAAGCCACAAAATTCCAACGTGTTTTCTTCAGATGAAAGTGCGATCGAATTTTGTGAGGTTTCTTTTTCTGCTGGTGTAGCACGACGTAAAATGGCTTTAATACGAGCAACCAGTTCACGATCGTTAAATGGTTTTGGTAAATAGTCATCGGCCCCGAGTTCTAAGCCAAGGACACGATCGATCTCTTCACCACGAGCGGTAAGCATCATCACAGGGACATTTGATGTTTGGCGAATTTTCTTGAGTGTTTCAATGCCGTTTAATACGGGCATCATGATATCTAATAAAACTAACTGGTGGCTTGCATTTAGCTTATCTAACGCTTCTTGCCCATTATTGGCAACTTCAACCTCAAAACCAGTCAGTCGTAAAACTTCAGCAAGTAAATCTGTTAGTTCAATATCATCATCAACTAATAGAATCTTTGACATTTTCATTCCCTTGTAATACAACGAACCTGCTTGATAAGACAAGCAGGTGTTATTTTTTAATGATTACCAGAATTTCCACCAGCTTTTCTTACCTGCATTTTCAGGTGTGCTGATAATAGTATTATTTTCGTCTTGTTTTGCCACTTCAGGTAATGGCTTATCTAATTCTGCACTGCTTACTAGACCGTTTTGATCGAATTTCACCGTAAATGTGTGCTGTTCAGGTTTTTGGTAAGAGTGTTGTTGTAAGAACACGTAATACCAAGTTAGGTTATTATAAGGATCGATTAAAACCGGTGTGCCAAGCAAATATTGTACTTGTTGTGCGGTCATGCCTGGTTTAACTTGTGCCACAGTTGCCGCTTCTAAGTAGTTACCTTGTGGAACATCAATACGATAAACAACTTTTTGCACTGTTGAACAAGAAGTTAAACTTAATGCTAAAACAACTGCACCTAAAAATGTTCTTAATTGCATATTTTTTACCTTTTACTGCAAAATTATGTCGAATGATACCGAAACTTTATGATCTTGCCAAATTAATTATCGCACTTTAATGCTTTTTGAAGTTGATCTTTCAGATTTGGTGGTATCCCTTTGATTGTTAAAGTATCTGTAAGTGGATCCCATTTAATACGGTTATTCAATAAATCCGCATCAAAACTTAATGTCACACCTTTACCAGAACCTGAAAATTTCGTTAATGTTTTTAAGGCTGAACGTACTGGAGGAATGGTTTCTTCCAAGCCGTAATCTTGCTCTTCTGTAAAGGTGACAAAAGGGCGCTCGTTTAGAGTAGGTAAATTCGCTGAAAGTTCAGTTAAGGCAATTTCATCACCGCTTGCTAATTGACCTTTGCAGTATTCAAATACCTGTTTTTTCACCGCTTGGGTTTGTTCTTTGTTCAATTCCCCTTGTTCACAGTAGTCACTGACTGCTTGTAATAAGCATTGGTTTTGAACTTGTGGATTTAACCCTTCTTCAGCCCCTAAGAAATCCATAAAGAAGTCACTAATTTTACGACCAACACGACCTTTACTGAAGGTGAGATAGCGGTTTGAGTTGGCATTCACTTGCAAATCCGTTAAGTTGATACGTGCAGCTATATCAAATTGCGTGATATCTAAGTATTCCGTACGGCGAATTTCAAGATTTTCGTCAACTAACATACTGATGCGGCTGTCTAACAACGCAATAAATAGGTAATCCGTTGCTAAAAAGTTGTATTGACATAGGATGAGTGTGCCACTGTCAGCAAAATTATATTTGCCCAATTCTTGTGCTAATAGTTTCGTAGATTGTTGGCTGAAATTTAAAAAGTTGATTTCATTTTCTAATAAACGATTCAGATCTTGTGCAAAAATGGAATTCTCTTGGAAGACACCAAATGCTTTGCCTTTATTTTGATAACCTTGATGTAATTGCAACATCATTTGTTCGACTTCCGGCGTAATGGTGAGAAGTTCATCACGCAACACGCTTTCCATCGTAGTGGTTTCATTTTCAGCGTGCTTAACTAGTTGATGTAGCACGATTTGATTAACCGTAATGCTCATAATTTTTTCCTTCGTAAAATTTACCTTAAATTATAACCGCACTTTTTAAGCAAGAAAAAAGAAATTATTCAGATTGGACAAATTATCAGGTATGATATGAGAAGTTTTTTTGTATTTAGAACAGGCTTAAATATTCCAAATGGCTCAACATTCAAAGTATTCCGATGGGCAAGTTAATGCCATCATTAACGACATGATTAGCGTACTTGAAACTCACAAAGCACCCGTTGATCTTTCGCTTATCGCTTTAGGCAATATGGCCAGTAATTTATTGACCACTAGCGTGCCAGCCGCACAGCGTGAAGCTCTAGCTCAAGCCTTTGCCAACTCTCTAATGAATTCGGTAAAAATAAAATAAAATAAAATGTTTTGGTTTAAAAAGAGCAAATTTAACGGGCGTGAATACCGTGAAGAGACCTCACGAAAAATTTCGTGGGGACATTGGTTTGCTTTTTTTAACATTATCATCGCAATTCTTATTGGTAGTCGTTATGCCTTTCTCATTGACTGGCCAGATACCTTACTCGGTAAAATTTATTTCTTTATTAGCTTATTAGGGCATTTCAGTTTTTGTGTTTTTGCCTTGTATTTGCTGGTTATATTTCCGCTGAGTTTCATCATTAAAAATCACCGCACTTTCCGTGGGCTAACGGTGATTATCGCGACAATTTGCACTACATTATTGCTGTTTGATACGGAAGTTTTTAACCGCTTTAATATCCACCTTTCTTCTATCGTTTGGAATTTATTAGTAAATCCAGAAAAAGGTGATCTTTCACGAGATTGGCAAATCTTCTTTGCACCGATGCCTATTATTTTGCTGATTCAAATGCTTTTCTCTCGTTGGAGTTGGGAAAAGTTACGTAGTTTAGAGCGTCAAAAATGGCTCAAAAAAGTGGGATTAGTGCTAACTTCTACTTTTGTGGCCTCACACTTAATTTATGCTTGGGCGGATGCATTTTTATATCGTCCGATTACCATGCAACGTTCTAATTTTCCGCTTTCTTATCCAATGACTGCGCGAACCTTTTTAGAAAAACAAGGGTTTATTAATGCGGAAACATATTCTCAGCGATTGGAGCAAGAAGGGCGTTTGGATGCATTAAAAATTGATTATCCTAAAAAAGATCTTCAGTTTGAAGAAGTTGAAAACAAACCAAATATTCTCGTGATTACCGTTTCAGGCTTACGTTATGATGCGCTAACGAGCGAGAAAATGCCTAAATTGTTTGAGTTTGCCACAAGCTCTACTCAATTTACGAATCATTACAGCAGCGGCAATACGAATAATGCCGGCTTAGTAGGCTTATTCTATGGGCTGAATGCAAATTATACGGACAGTATTTTGAGTAATCACACACCGTCGGTATTAATTAAAAAGCTACAAGACGAGAAATATCAATTTGTTGCTTATTCGTCTACGGCATTTAAAGATAGCTTATTTAAACAAGCCTTGTTCCGTAATGTGAAATTACCTAAAGTGAAAGCCTCTTCGCCAAAAGAAGCGATAAATAGCGTTTTATCTCTCTTAAAAGAGGATAAACCTTGGTTTGCTTATGTGGATTTAGATGTTGCGGATCAAGCGGAAGAAAATTACACCAAATCGCTTGCGGAGATTGATCAACAAATTGATGACACTTTAGCATCAGTTTCCTTAGATAATACGATTGTTATTATTACGGCAGAGCATGGTAAAACGTTTAATAAACTGGATGAAAAAGCACAAGAAAACTATTTCGGTCGTGATGAAATCCAAGTGCCATTTATTGTTTACTGGAAAGATTTGCCGGTACAAGAAGTGACAAAATTAACAAGCCATACCGATTTATTGCCAGCATTGATGTCATCGATCTTTAAAGTGAAAAATCCAGTTTCTGATTATGCACAAGGCCGCAATTTATTTGAGCTTAATGGCGATCCTTGGGTGCTGGCATCGAATTTCCGTTGGAATGTCATTATTCAGCCGGATGGCACACAGTATCATATTGATCGTAAAGGAAACTATAAGAAATTTGATCGCACTTATACTGAACAATCTTCAAGTCGCCCACCACTCGGCTTGTTCTTAGATGTCTTTAAACAAGAGCGTTCTTTTGTCAATAAATAGATAGCTTTTTTGTGCTTAAAATCTTATACTTTGCACTCAGTTGAAAGACTGAAAAGATGTTATTAATTAAAATCTGCGAATTTTTCATAACATTGTAAACAATTCACAATAGACCCGATCCTTATTGGGTTTGCTTTTCAATTAATACACTTCTCGTCTCTCTTTTCCTTTCTTTTTTGGCGGAGTTATTATGAAAAATCACGTTCGTAGCTTTAAAACGTTTATTCGAGACGAAATCATTAAAAAAGGTGGCTGGGTTAATGCCCATGCTCACGCAGATCGTGCTTTTACAATGACACCTGAAAAAATTGGTATTTATCACAATAGTAATCTTCAACAAAAATGGGATTTAGTGGACGAAGTTAAACGTACATCCAGTGTTGATGATTATTACGCCCGTTTCTGTCAATCGATTGAGCTGATGATTTCCCAAGGGGTGACAGCATTTGGTACTTTTGTGGATATCGACCCGATTTGTGAAGACCGAGCCATCATTGCTGCACACAAAGCTCGTGAAGTTTATAAGCATGACATTATTTTGAAATTTGCGAATCAAACCTTAAAAGGGGTCATTGAGCCAGAAGCACGCAAATGGTTTGATATTGGTTCTGATATGGTGGATATGATTGGTGGTTTACCTTATCGCGATGAGCTTGATTATGGTCGCGGCCTTGAGGCAATGGATATTTTACTTGATGCGGCTAAGTCTCGCGGCATTATGTGTCATGTGCACGTGGACCAATTCAACTCTCCGAAAGAAAAAGAAACCGAACAGCTGTGTGATAAAACCATTGAACATGGTATGGAAGGGAGAGTCGTGGCAATCCATGGTATTTCCATTGGTGCACATAGCAAAGAATACCGCTATAAACTTTATAAAAAAATGCGTCAGGCAAAAATGATGATGATTGCTTGTCCAATGGCGTGGATTGATAGTAACCGAAAAGAAGATTTGATGCCTTTCCATAATGCCTTGACACCTGCAGATGAAATGATTCCAGAAGGAATCACAGTCGCGTTAGGTACGGATAATATCTGTGATTATATGGTGCCACTTTGTGAAGGGGATTTATGGCAAGAACTAAGCTTGCTTGCTGCAGGCTGTCGTTTCCCACATCTTGATGCAATGGTTGATATTGCGAGTATTAATGGACGTAAAGTGTTAGGTTTAGAGCCAGTTTAATCCCAAAATTAGATAGAAGTGCGGTCATAAAACGAAACGTTTTGTGGCCGTTTTTATTTATAAAATAAAACAGAATTAATGTGACTTTGAATGATTTAAAAAAAGGACTTTAAGAAAAGTGGTGGGCGATACCGGTCTCGAACCAGTGACCCCCTCCTTGTAAGGGAGGTGCTCTCCCAACTGAGCTAATCGCCCGATGCACCTGAAAAGGTATTATTTAAACACTAAAATTAAGTGGTGGGCGATACCGGTCTCGAACCAGTGACCCCCTCCTTGTAAGGGAGGTGCTCTCCCAACTGAGCTAATCGCCCACATAAGAAAAGCGTTTAAATAATGGGAAAGTTTGAGCGGAAAGAACACTTTAGAAAAGTGGTGGGCGATACCGGTCTCGAACCAGTGACCCCCTCCTTGTAAGGGAGGTGCTCTCCCAACTGAGCTAATCGCCCGCTTGGTCAAACTTTAACAACATTAAAGCCAACTTTGGAAAAAGTGGTGGGCGATACCGGTCTCGAACCAGTGACCCCCTCCTTGTAAGGGAGGTGCTCTCCCAACTGAGCTAATCGCCCTTAATGTTGTGGATTGGCATTATAAGTATAATGAGATTTCAGTCAATATATTTTTATGAAAAAGCGTCTAGTTGTTGCAAAAATAGGCATAAAATCAGATTTTTTATTTAGAAGTCACGCAAGTCGTAGTAAAATAAAGGTAATTTTTGTAAATGAATAGGTTATTAAGAAAATGAAAATTGATCCTCCTTTTGAATTAGATCCGAATGTCAAAGTACGTACGCGTTTTGCCCCAAGCCCGACAGGTTATTTGCACGTAGGCGGCGCACGTACAGCCCTTTATTCTTGGTTATTTGCAAAACATAACAATGGTGAGTTTGTATTACGTATTGAAGATACTGATTTAGAGCGTTCTACACCGGAAGCAACAGCGGCAATCATTGAAGGAATGGAGTGGTTAAACCTTGCTTGGGAACATGGTCCTTATTATCAAACCAAACGCTTTGATCGTTACAATCAAGTGATTGATGAAATGATTGAGCAAGGCTTAGCTTATCGTTGTTATTGCTCTAAAGAACGCTTAGAAGAATTACGCCATACACAAGAGCAAAACAAAGAAAAACCACGTTATGACCGTCATTGTTTACATGATCACAATCATGCAGCCGATGAGCCACACGTAGTACGTTTTAAAAACCCAACAGAAGGTTCAGTCGTGTTTGATGATGCGGTGCGTGGTCGTATTGAAATCAGCAACAGCGAATTAGATGATTTAATTATTCGTCGTACCGACGGTTCACCAACCTACAACTTCTGTGTGGTGGTAGATGACTGGGATATGGGTATTACTCACGTTGTACGTGGTGAAGACCACATTAACAACACCCCACGTCAAATTAATATCTTAAAAGCGTTAGGCGCACCAATTCCAGTATATGCGCACGTTTCAATGATTAACGGTGATGATGGCCAAAAACTTTCAAAACGTCATGGTGCGGTAAGTGTGATGCAATATCGTGATGACGGTTATTTACCAGAAGCCTTAATCAACTATCTTGTTCGTTTAGGCTGGGGTCATGGTGACCAAGAGATCTTTACGCGTGAAGAAATGATTAAATACTTCGAATTAGATCATGTGAGTAAATCAGCAAGTGCATTTAACACGGAAAAATTATTGTGGTTAAATCACCATTACATTCGTGAATTACCACCTGAATATGTGGCAAAACACCTTGCATGGCACTATAAAGATCAAGGTATTGATACTTCAAATGGTCCAGCGTTAACTGAAATTGTGACAATGCTTGCAGAACGTTGTAAAACCTTAAAAGAAATGGCATCAGCAAGCCGTTATTTCTTCGAAGAGTTTGAAAGTTTTGATGAAGCTGCGGTGAAAAAACACTTTAAAGCGGCGGCGATTGAACCACTTGAGAAAGTAAAAGAAAAATTGACCGCTCTTTCTAGCTGGGATTTACATTCTACTCATGAAGCGATTGAACAAACCGCTGCTGAATTAGAAGTAGGGATGGGTAAAGTCGGGATGCCATTACGCGTGGCGGTAACTGGCTCAGGCCAATCACCTTCTATGGATGTGACATTAGTGGGTATCGGTCGTGAACGCGTGTTAGCGCGTATCCAACGTGCCATTGATTTTATTAAATCTCAAAACGCTTAATATTTAGGCTGATAAGCGGGATTTGATTATTTCAATATTGACAGTTTATCAGCCGAAATTTATCATAGCTTGCGTTATTTGGGGATATAGCTCAGTTGGGAGAGCGCTTGAATGGCATTCAAGAGGTCGTCGGTTCGATCCCGATTATCTCCACCAAATTTAAAACCTTGAAACTTAAAGTGAGTTTCAAGGTTTTTTTCTTTATAACGAATCTACATTTCTTTTAGATAATTCAAGCCTAATCCATTCATTTGCCGCATAATCCAACTTTGTTTTTGACGAACTAACGCACTAGGCTTATTCACTTTATAGATGATAGGGTTTGGTAAAACTGCTGCGAGTAATGCCGCTTCTGATTGCGTTAAATTCTTTGCCGATTTTTTGAAATAATAGCGACTAGCTGCTTCTACGCCAAAGATACCATTACCAAACTCAGCGATGTTTAAATACACTTCTAAAATCCGTTCTTTGGACCAAAAGATTTCCATTAATGCCGTTGTGGGAACTTCTAACCCTTTACGAAACCAACTTTGTCCATGCCAGAGAACGAGGTTTTTCGCGGTTTGTTGAGAAATCGTTGAAGCACCTCGGGTTCGACGAGATTTTTCATTAAATTTAAAGGCCTTTTGAATCGCCTCAAAATCAAAGCCCCAGTGGTGGGGGAATTTTTGATCTTCAGCGGCAATCACTGCAAGCTGCATATTCGGTGAGATTTCATCAAGACTCACCCAATCATATTTGATTGAATAGCTAAAATCTAACTGTAATAAGTGCCCGATTTTTTGCTGTACCATATAGGCAGAGAAGGGAACAGGGATAAATCGGAAGCAAATGAAAAACGCTAGGATTGCGAGAGAAAAACGCCACGCAACCCGTTGCCAATTTTTTTTCCACCAAGAGGGGCGAAAAAGATGTAAAAGTGCGGTCAGAATTCGCTTAGTTTTTTGCAGCTTGCTCATCGAGTTGGCTTTTCACCCAGTTTATAAAATCCGGATCCATTGTTTTGAGCATATTAGAACCACGCGTAATGGTTGCCGCACTGGTATTGAGATTCTGTTGAATCTCTCGTTGGGAGAGATTTTTATCCAATAACTGTGCCACGATTTGCAAACGCAAACCCACCGCATCGCGCTCATCAGGCGTGAGCAGAAGCGTTAAGAAATCTTGTGCTTTGCCTTGTTCAAATGCAGTTTGCAAGGTTGTGAGGAAAGCATTCCATTGTTCTAAATTGCGACTAATATACATATCAACAATCCTATACTATTAAACTAGTGCGACTAGTATAGCCGATCGTATTCCTCTTTGCTAAAGGTTTGTAATTTTTCTTTGTTTTGTAGGTTTTGATAGTAAAAATCGTAAGTTAATACATTTTGAACATAACCTCGAGTTTCAAAGAATGGAATGGAGGCAATAAATTCATCCATGGCCAATTTGCCATTGGCTCTCGCAAGCCATTTTTCTACACGGCTTGCTCCCGCATTATAAGCAGAGGCGATCAAAATACGATTATTTGGATATTTAGCATTCAGCTCATTTAAGTGAGCTGTACCGAGTAAAATATTATTAAGCGGTTTGAATAGATCTGATTCGCCGTTATAAGGAAGTTGCTGATTCTCAGCCGTTTTTTGCGCAGTACTCGGTAATAACTGCATTAATCCTCGAGCATTTGCGGAAGATTGTGCCATTGGATTCCAAGCACTTTCTTGGCGAGCAATTGCCATGGCGAAGGTTTTGGTGACACGATTATCCACAATGGCTTGAGGTTCTGTTCCGCTGAGATTCACGTTACTGAGGGCAATATCAAAATATTGACTGTAAGCATTTGGTAAACGTAAGTCGATATAATCCCATGCTTTCGCAATAATTGAGCCATCTACGCCTAATTCAAACCAATTTTGTTCATTCGCATATTGGCTTAACGCAAGTTGTTTCTCTTGCGGTAATTTTTCCAATAGAGAACGCCAGCGTTGTTTGGCTGCACCTAATCGATCTAATTGGCGTAGTTCTGCAATCTCAGCTAATTCAGTTGCATATTTCTCTTGGATATTGGATTCTTGAGGAATTTTAGGCATTTCCAGTTTGTAGGAATGACCTAATTTGACGGCTGCCAACATTGGATAAAACCCACGTTCTTTCGATAAAGCTTCTAAGTGTTGTTTTGCATCTTTATCGGATGCTTGAGCGGTTGTTTTAGCCATCCAATAACGCCATTCTTGTTTTTGTTTTGCTTCATCTGAAAGTACATTTAACCAAGCTAATAAATCCGTTTTTTGCCAAATAGCCGTACGTAAACGACGCTCAATGAGATTATCGGCATTAAGTTTGAGAAGTTCTTGATCGCGCCATTGCACAAAATTAGGGCTTTCGTTATCAAAGAAACGACTAATAAAGGCAATTTTCCAATCACGTAATTCCGTTTCATTTAATTGCCAATTTTTCGCCCATTGTTCGTAAAGGGTAAACGTTGGCTCATTCATATTTTCCGGAATGGTTCGTAGATAACGAGCAAAACCTAGCACTACAGCAAATTTATGGATAATTTTATTCGTATTACCATCCATTAATGGGAGGCTCTCAGCGAGTGTTTTCAGATTTGCTGGATTTTTTAAGAGATCCAAATAAAGAGCCAAATCGATATTTACCTGAGCATTTTCTTTCGCACCATCAACTTTTTCTAATTCTTTAGCGAGTATTTCGAGACCTTTCGCGTCATTTTTACTAAAAAGCATTTCCGCTTTTTGATAGATTTTCTCTTCAGAGCGTCCACCTTGTGAATACCAAGCCGCCCAGAGTTGCGCATCATTAGGAAGTTCAGCATTATTGAGCCAAAGTTGTTCATATTCAGACAAAATAGCCGATTTATTCTTATCGTTTGATTGGTTTTCTGCGGTTTGATTGGTATTGGCTGCTTCTATTTGATATTTAGCCGTGAGCACGGCAATTTGTGTTTCCAAATTATTTGGCGTGAGTTTAGCGAGCGCTTGAGTATCTTCAGCATTGATTAATAACGTAAAAATGCTTTGTTCTAATTTTCCGCGTAGAAAATGAGAGGAATGTTGCTGAATAAATTGTTCAATGTCTGTTCGTAATACATTTACTTCTTCACGAGGCGTATCGCGATTAACGGTTTTTACACGCGCATCTAAATAAGCCGCCATAGCATCAGTTTGCAATGGATAGCCTTTTAAAGAATCAATAAGCCCAAGAAATAATTTGGCATTATTAGAAACATGATTATTTTTGACCGCACTTTTTAGGAGCGATTCTAATTGCAGAAAAGTCGCGCGTTGTTCAATCAACTTTAATTCATGAGTATGCTGTTGCTGTGCCCATTTGGCTTGTTCTTCTGCAAGGTTAATTTGTGGCGTAGTTTCAGTTTTGCTTTTATGAGCATGTTGATTCGCCAAAGCTGAACCTGAAAGTGCGGTTAAAATTAATAACGAAATTGTCGTGTGTTTAAGTGCTCGCATAGGAGATTCCATATAAAGAGAAAGACGGATATTTAGATCCGTCTTTGAGTGTAGAGTTCGTTTTATTTAGAAAACTTTTTTGAAAGGCTTCACAATCACATCACCGTAAACGCCCGCTTCTACGTAAGGATCTTGTGCCGCCCAGTCTTTTGCTGCCGACAGGCTTTCAAATTGAGCAATCACTGTCGAGCCGGTAAAACCAGCTTCGCCTGGATTTTCATCATCAATGGCGGGGTTGGGACCTGCTGTTAATAAGCGACCTTCTGCTTGTAATTGTTTTAAACGAGCAAGATGTTGCTCACGTACTGAAAGACGTTTTTCTAAAGAGCCAGGAACATCTTGGGCAAAAATCACGTAATACATCATTTCTCCTTTTAACAATTTAATTGTAATTCTTCGATAGAGGCTAATGCGCGTTCTAGTTCAAGATTACCTTCACGTGGAATAGCGCGAGATTTGCTGTCTTTTCCAACCGCGACAAAGGTAAATACGGCATCTGTCACGCAGTAACGTTCCCCAATTGGTTCACTCGCGACTTTTTTTACCCATACTTCTACTTTGATTTTTATAGAGGAACGGCCTACGCTGAGGCATTGGCCGTAACAACACACTACATCACCAACGGCGATTGGTTTAATGAAGTTCATACTTTCAACAGCAACGGTGACCACACGGCCATGAGCGATTTCTTTTGCTAGAATTGCTCCGCCCATATCCATTTGTGACATAATCCAGCCACCGAAAATATCACCGTTAGCGTTGGTATCTGAAGGCATTGCTAAGGTGCGTAATAATAATACGCCTTTAGATTGACGACCGTCTTTATCGATAAGATTTGAAACCATTATTTGTCCCCGTCATTTTTTTGATCATCTTTAGGTAAGTAACGGTAAATATAAGCACCGGTGACGATTGTTGCAACAAAGGTCATACCAAGTAAACCAAAAGATTTGAAATCAACCCAAGCATCTTCAGACATATTTTGGCTGATATAAATATTTACAAGCATACACAGAATGAAAAATCCTGCCCAGCCTACATTCAATTTGTTCCACACATTATCCGGTAATTGGATTTCTTTGCCTAATAACTTTTTCACCAGTGGCGTATTGAATTGGAATTGCGCAACCAATAAAACAATGGCAAATAAGGCATTAATAATCGTAACCTTCCATTGTAGATATTTGATTTCATTGAAATAGGCAGTGAGTAAACCAAAAAAGACGACAGCAATCGCCATGATTTTTTGTTGTTTCTCAATCACACCATATTTCAGTTTTAGCACAATCATTTGAACAATGGTTGCAATCACTAATACGATGGCAGCATCACGCACACCAAACATTTTGTAGGTGATGAAAAAGAGAACAAGCGGAATAAATTCAAGAAGTTGTTTCATATTATGCCTTCATAAATAAGCTGTAAAAACGATAAGTAAATACCAAAATAAACATTTGAAATAATGCAGCTAAGATGCCAACGATAGCACTTAAAAATGATGAACCCAAGATTGCACCAATGGTATTCACTACTAAAGGAAGAAGTAAATAAGTGAGCAAGGCATAAATAATTAATACGCCATTACGCTTGATACCCGCACGCCATACTTGTAAAGCACTTTGTCCTATAGATTGATTGGAGGCAATATAGTGCACAGGCGATAAGCATAGGCGAACAAAGAAAAATAAACCAAATACCATTGAAACAAAGGCTAGAGGGGAGAGGGCATTTTTGCTTAAAAATGAGCTCATGACATCAGCAAGGCCAAATAAAAGCGGCAAACTCATAAAAATATCTAAAACGACCACACCTAAAAAACGACGCAATGTCAGCATGAGCCCTTGATTAATCGGATTTTGATTTTGCTGACTAATATGATGAATGGTTGCAATACCGAAGGTCGCAATAAAAGACATCAATAATTGTTGGAATACAAAAGATCCAATCAGTGCAGTTGGCTCTACTTTGCTTAATGCATCAATAATATCCTGTTGTGACGGATTAGGATTATCACCCAAGCTCGGCATTGGGACACTGACTAATGCATTAATTAATTGTGAAACGACAAAAATCCCAACGAAAATCAGCACGGTTTTTCGCTGATTACGCATAAAATTGAGACTATCTTGAAAAATCTGAGTAAAGTTAATTTGCATACTATATCCCACAATAATAAAACCCCGATTATACAGGGTTTATTGTTTTTTTCATAAAATCAGGTTGTTTAATGGTTATTTACGTCACCCTTTTCAAGAGTGCATATCGCTTTACTCATTAGCGTAACCATTCGGTGGTAACGGCTTGCCGTCTAAATAGGCTTGATTTTCAATGAGTATTAATCGATCTTCAATAAACCATTTAATCACTAAAGGATAAATATTATATTCCTGTTCACGTGTACGAAGTTCAATTTCTTCAATTGTATCGCCAGGGAAAATAGGTACTTTAGCTTGTAACACAATGGCACCGCCATCGATCTCTTCATTGACAAAATGCACAGTCGTACCGTGTTCGCTGTCGCCATTCTCAAGTACTCTTTGATAAGTATGTAACCCAGGATATTTGGGTAGAAGGGAAGGGTGAATATTTAAAATTTTCCCAACAAAACGTTGTGTAAATGGTTTAGTTAAGATTTTCATATAACCGGCTAACACAATGAGATCAACATTGAGATCGTCTAAATAATCACAGATAGCCTTATCCATATCGAGATTGGACGTAAAATCTTGACGTAAAAAAACTCGGCAAGGAATGCCCGCACTTTTAGCGCGTTCTAAACCAAATGAATCGATTTTATTACTGATGACAGTCACGATCTTTCCTGGAATAAACCCAGTTTGACAAGCCTCAATTATCGCTTGAAGATTTGATCCTTGCCCTGAAATCAGGACGGCAATTTTTTTCATATTATTCTACATAAAAGAAGGGCGAACCTTTCATTCTGAAATTTTCGCCCTGAAATGGAAAAGAGAAATTATTTAATAATGACTTGTGGTTCATTATCTGTTGCACTTTCGATATGACCGATCAACCATGCATTTTCACCGGATTGTTTTAAAATTGCTAAAGCGGTTTCCACTTGCGATTGCGGTAATGCAATCACCATGCCAACGCCACAGTTGAATGTGCGGTACATTTCATAGGTTTCAATGTTGCCTTTTTCTTGTAACCATTTGAACACCAGTTGCCATTCCCAGCTACCTTCATCAATAACCGCTTTTGTATTTTTCGGTAATACACGAGGGATATTTTCCCAGAAACCGCCACCCGTTAAGTGTGCGATAGCATGGACTTCCGTTTGTTTGATTAACGCAAGAACAGATTTTACATAGATTTTTGTCGGTGCAAGCACTTGTTCACTTAATGGACGACCATCTAACTGTTCAGTGGCTGGATTTACGCCAGCAACATCAATGACTTTACGAATTAAAGAATAACCGTTTGAATGTGGACCACTTGAGCCAAGCGCGATTAGGGCATCACCCATTTTAACCTGGCTACCATCAATGATTTCTGACTTTTCGACGACACCCACACAGAAACCTGCAAGGTCATAATCGCCAGCATGATACATGCCTGGCATTTCAGCAGTTTCGCCACCCACTAATGCACAACCAGATTGTACGCAGCCTTCTGCAATGCCTTTTACCACATCTGAAGCAACATCCACATCAAGTTTGCCCGTAGCGTAGTAATCTAAGAAGAATAACGGTTCAGCACCTTGAACCACTAAATCGTTAACACACATCGCAACCAAATCAATACCGATGGTATCGTGTTTTTTTAAGTCAATGGCTAAACGTAATTTGGTGCCGACACCGTCTGTACCTGATACGAGGATAGGTTCTTTATATTTGCCTGGAATAGCACATAATGCACCAAAGCCGCCTAATCCGCCAATGACTTCAGGACGGGTGGTTCGTTTCACGTGTGGTTTAATACGTTCAACTAATTCATTACCGGCATTAATATCCACACCTGCATCTTTATAACTTAATGATGGTTTGCTCACAATGTTATCCTATATTTTTAGGTTAAATGATAAAACGGCGTGATTGTATCAGATTAAGCAAACGTTTGCGATAGTGATTTAATTGGGTTTTAACTAAAAAAATAACCGCACTTTATTTTCAAGGATAAAGTGCGGTTATTTTTTAACGTGTTTTTAGCGATTCGCTAATTCAAAAATCATCGCTTCAGCTTGGCAGCTAAATGTAAAGCGAGCTGTTAAATTTGCGCCATTTTCAGTTTCTGTGATTTCACTTTTAATTTCGCAAGGATCGCTTTCTGTTTTGCGAGCTTTTTCAATGAAACGATTAAGTGCTGCTTCAGCTTCAGCTTTATTCTCATAGGTTTGATGAATATCAACAGAACAATCTGAACCGTCAATAATCGTACCCACATCAACACAACTACAAGTGAGAGATTCTTCTGCTTTGCATGTTACTGTCATAGGATTTCCTTATTTAAAATTAAGATTGGTTCTATTCTAGCATTTTTAAAACGCTCTGCCAAAGTAGCCACATTTTTTTAATTTAAATATCATTTATTTATCACTGGTCGGAACACTTTAAAATTAATCTAAAATAATTTGCACTCCATTTATTGGAGTTTTAGAATCTCGCGGCTTTTTTCATTATTATTAATAACAAAAGGTTCCAAATGAGAAAATTTAATAAAACGCTATTAGCAATGACCACATTGTTAGTAGCAAGCGGTGCAAATGCAGCCGCATTCCAATTAGCAGAGATTTCTACCTCAGGCTTAGGAATGGCTTACGCTGGAAATGCAGCTGTTACTGATAATGCTTCAGTAGTTGCAAGTAACCCAGCATTAATGACGGAGTTTAAAAAAGCAGAGTTATCTGCTGGTGGAATTCTAGTTGATGCAGATGTTGATGTCACTGGTACTATTGGTGGAGTACCAGCTAATCATAAAAATGTCATTCCAAATGCCATTATTCCTAATATGTACGTGGTTGTGCCAGTAAATGACCGCTTTGCATTGGGTGGCGGTATGAATGTTAATTATGGTTTAAAATCTGAATATAATGATACCTATGCTGCTGGTGTATATGGTGGTAGAACAGAATTAAAAGCATTAAATTTTAATTTAAGTGGTGCATATGATTTAGGCTATGGCTTTAGTTTTGGTGTAGGTGTAAATGCAATTTATTCTGATGCAGAGGTTCAACGTCATTTAGGTATCGGTGGTAAAGCGGTTGCACAGCAATTAGGTGCAATGGCAGCAAAATTAAGTGCTGCTGGACAAACAGCTAAAGCAACACAGTTATCAGCAGTTGCTAAACAATTAGCAAACGCCCCAGCAAATACATCTGTATCAAAAATTAAAGGTGATAAATGGAGCCTAGGATGGAATGCGGGCTTAACTTATAAACTCAATGAAAATCATCGTTGGGGTTTAGCATATCACTCTGCAGTAAATGTTAAATTTAAAGGTAATTATTCAAATGAATTCCCTGTTACATATAATGCATTATTATCTCAATTAGCAAATACAGGAGTTACCTTGCCAATTACTCAGGCAACTGGAGGTGAGATCGTTCCGGGTAGTTTAACTTTACACTTGCCAGCTTATTGGGAATTTTCTGGATTCCATAAATTAACGGATAAATTAGCGGTTCAATATAGCTATAAATATACTGAATGGAAGCGTTTGAAAAGCTTAACTGCTTATGGTGAAAGTGGTAATGTTTTATTCCATAAAGATGAAAAATTCAGTAATTCTTCACGTTATGCACTAGGTTTCTCTTATGATGCAACAGATGCCTTAACAGTGAGAGTTGGTGTTGCTTATGATAAGAATGCAAGTGTCAATCATCCATCAATCTCAATTCCAGATACAGATCGTATGTGGTATAGCTTAGGGGCAACTTATCGTTTTACCCCGAACTTATCAGCTGATTTTGGATATGCACACTTACATGGTAAGAAAAATAGCTTTAAAGAAGGTTTATCAGGTCAATTTAAAGTTAAATCAAGTGCTAACCTTTACGGTTTAAACTTAAACTACAGTTTCTAATTTGTAAAAATTTTAGCATAATACGCAGCACACCGAATGCATGTTCGGTGTGCTTTTTTCTTATATCATTCCATAAAAAACGAGAGAAAAATGACCGCACTTTTTTATACTTATATAGACTCACCAATTGGTCGGTTATTAATGCTTTCTGATGGTGAACATTTAACGAATTTAGATTGTGAATTAGAACAAACCACGCCGAATCCCAATTGGATTTTGAGGGAGGATTTACCACTTTTTGAAAAAGTGCGGGGCGCATTAAGGCGTTATTTTAATGGCGAGCCAGAAAGTTTCTCCGATATTCCTTTATCGCCTAAAGGTACCGCATTTCAACAAGCGATTTGGAAAGCATTGCGTCAAATTCCTTATGGAAAAACAGCGAGTTATGGTGGATTAGCCGAAAGCATTAATAACCCTAAGGCGGTGCGAGCTGTTGGCGGTGCGGTAGGGAGTAATCCCATTAGCATTATCATTCCATGTCATCGTGTATTAGGGAAAAAATGTGAAATCACGGGTTTTGGTGGTGGATTGCCGGCAAAACGCTTTTTATTGAAACTAGAAAATATTCCTTACATTGACAAAGGCGTAGAATACGTTAAACCGAAATTATTGAAGAAATACCACGCATGATTCCACAAACCGAACAAGCCTTATTAGAAAAAGCGCAATCTATTGCGGGGTTAACCTTTGGCGAACTTGCAGATGAATTAAATATTCCCGTTCCACCTGATTTAAAACGCGATAAAGGTTGGGTTGGAATGTTGCTTGAAACTGCATTGGGGGCGACCGCTGGCAGTAAAGCAGAACAGGATTTTTCCCATTTAGGCATCGAATTAAAAACCTTACCCATTAATGAAGCTGGTTTTCCGTTGGAAACCACGTTTGTGAGCCTTGCGCCTTTGGTGCAAAACTCAGGAGTAAATTGGGAAAATTCACACGTTCGTCATAAATTATCGAAAGTCTTGTGGATTCCCATTGAAGGCAGTAGAGATATTCCTTTGTGTGAGCGCCATATTGGTCAGCCTATCTTATGGCAACCTTCGACTGAACAAGAACATCAATTACGCCAAGATTGGGAAGAGTTGATGGATTATATTGTGCTCGGGAAGTTGGATCAGATTACAGCACGTATTGGTGAAGTCATGCAGTTGCGTCCAAAAGGCGCAAATAGTAAAGCCATTACAAAAGGCATCGGTAAAAATGGGAAAGTAATTGATACCTTGCCACTGGGCTTTTATTTACGGAAAGAGTTTACAGCAGGTATTTTAAACGCTTTTCTTAATCATAAAAATGGGTGAATCATCACCCATTTTTTATTTCTCTCCACTTTGAAAAACACGGAAAAACCCCACCGCACTTTGTAAAGTCTCACCATAAAAAATGAGTGGGATACGATTTCGTTGCCAGGGTGGAACGCCGAGCTCTTGCCAAATTTTTTTCATGGTTTCGGCAGGGCGATTATGCTGTCGTTTCACTTTGCCAGTATAAGCAAATCGTATTTGAATCGGCTCTTGTGTATCAGCAAGTTGAACTTGTTTGTCATTCCAATGCACTAAAATGCCTTTCGTATTGTGGGCAGCATAAATTGTTCCAAGATTATCAGGTAAGGTAATCTGTTGATTTAACGGCATATCAAGACAAGTTTGCGACAAATCAGTGAATTTCCCCGTTAAATAGAGACATTGTTGATAACGGCGAATAATATGTTCCCCAAGTTGAAATAGTGGAGAGGCATCCACTTTAGCATGAATAACATCATCAATAATATGCATTAATTGAACTTGTGTTGGCATAGCAATCTGATTTTTAGCCAACAACATTCGCAAAAGTGCGGTTTGTTTTGGCGATGAATAGTCCAGAAAGTTTACGAGCGAAAACTGTTTTTGATCCTCAAGAATGTGCTGCTCAAAACAATCTTGTAATAATTCATTAATCAATTGTTGTTGTTCAAAACAATGTTGTGCGGCACGCTGAACTGCATAATCAAAATGTCCCCAACGTTGGCGTAATTCAGGCAAAATTTGGTTGCGTAAAAAATTGCGATCGTAATGATTATCTTGGTTGCTTTCGTCTTCGACCCAAGACAGATTTTCTTGCTGTACGTAATTTTCTAATTCACTTCGGTTAAAAGAAAGAAGCGGACGCAGAATAGGCATCCCGAATAATTGACTTTCTTTTTGCATAGCGCCTAAACCTTGTAATCCAGCACCTCGTTTTAATGCAAGGAAAAAGGTTTCAGTTTGATCATTTAAATGATGTGCTGTGACCAGATATTCATCAGGCTGAATATGTGTTGAAATGGCCTGATAACGGGCTTCTCTTGCGCCAGCCTCAATACCATCATGCATTTCCACTTTGACTTTTTCAATAATAAGTGGAATCGCAAATTGTTCACAGAGTTGTTGACAATGAGCCGTCCAAGTATCCGCATTCGGGCTTAATCCGTGATGGATATGAATAGCTCGCAGGCTTAAGTGCGGTCGTTTTTCGCTGAGTTTTTTAACTAAAGAAAGTAGTGCAGTTGAATCCAAACCACCGCTAAAAGCGATGAGAAGCTTATTGGCGGTGGTTGGAATTTGTGCTTGGAATAATGAAAAAAGATCCATTAGGCAACTTTAACAGCTTTGTAGTTTGTGCTTGGATTTAAGATCTCAAAACGTGCAGCAATAGGTTGGAGTTCGTAAGATTTCAAATCAAAGGTAGTTTTCATTACGCCTGCAACGGCATTATTCATTTTTTCAAAAGCTTCAACATCGTTGCCACAGTTTAAGTAATGTGCCAAGAAAGTCCCTGCAATTAAATCACCCACACCAACAGGTTCAAAGTTAAATTTATAAAGCGGACGACTTAAATGCCATACACCTTCAGGTGTCGCCATAATGATTTCAAAGGTATCAGGATCATTTAATTTACCTGCTTTTCCTAAGTGTTTGACCAACACTTTTTTCACACCTTTAGCCACTAATGCATTGGCGGCTTTGAGTACGTCGTCAAAGGTGTTGATAGGAAAGTCAGAAAGTGTACGAAGTTCGGAAAGATTTGGGGTCATGATGTCCGCACGAGGAATGGCTTTTTCAATTAAGCGTTCACGTACACCATCAGCTACTACGCAGACTTTTTCGGCATTTGGCATCACTGGATCGCACAAGTAAAGTGCATTGGGGTTACGAGCTTTGATTTTCTCTAAAGCATAGATAATTTGATCAACTTGTTCCGCTGAACCTAAATAGCCGGAAAGTAACGCATCACATTCTTGCAGTTTCCCAATCGCATCTAAACCATTGGCAATTTCACCGATTTGTTCTTGTGGAATAACCATTCCGGTCCATTTACCATATTGGGTATGATTAGAAAATTGCACAGTATTGAGTGCCCATACATCCACACCTAATAACTGCATTGGAAACGTGGCTGATTTATTACCGGCAAATCCATAAACCACGTGAGATTGAATTGCTAATACATTTTTCATTTTGAACTCCTTTTACATTATTTTTTATTTTTAGCATTGATGCATTTTCTGACATCCATGCATTATTTCTCAAAACACAAAAAAGAGCGGTTAAATTAACCGCTCTTTTTATACATTATTAACAATAACCGTAAGACATTAAACGTTCGTAACGTCTTTCTAATAAGCCATCTTTGTCGAAAGTATCTAATTCGTTTAGTTCTTCAACAAGACATTGTTTTAAATTGCGTGCCATTTCATGATAATTACGATGTGCACCACCTAATGGCTCTGGAACGATATTATCAATTAAACCTAACTCTTTTAAACGAGTTGCAGTTAAGCCCATGACTTCTGCTGCGGTAGAGGCTTTTTCTGCACTTTTCCATAAGATAGACGCACAACCTTCTGGTGAAATAACGGAATAAGTTGAATATTGCAACATATTCACTTTGTCACCGACACCAATGGCTAATGCACCACCGGAACCGCCTTCACCGATTACCGTACAGATAACAGGTACTTTTAAGGTAGACATTTCACGTAAGTTACGAGCAATGGCTTCAGATTGACCGCGCTCTTCCGCACCGATACCTGGGTAAGCCCCTGGGGTGTCGATAAAGGTAATAATAGGCAAGTTGAAACGTTCGGCCATTTGCATTAAACGTAATGCTTTACGATAGCCTTCAGGTGCTGGCATACCAAAGTTACGTGCCACTTTATCTTTTACTGTGCGGCCTTTTTGATGACCGATAACCATCACAGAACGACCATCTAAACGAGCAAGACCACCTACGATCGCTTTATCATCTGCAAAAGCACGATCGCCTGCAAGTTCTTGGAAATCAGTAAAAATATGTTCGATATAATCAAGGGTGTATGGGCGATTTGGATGACGCGCCATACGAGAAACCTGCCATGCATCAAGATTTGCAAAGGTTTTTTTGGTTAATTCATCGCTTTTCTTTTGTAAGCGCTTAATTTCATCGTGTAAATCAATTTTGTCATCAGATGCTGAACGTAGTGCTTCAATTTTGGCCTCAAGTTCAGCAATAGGTAATTCAAAATCTAAATATTCTTGGCTCATTTCTTATCCTAAAATATCGTCAAAAGTTGCCCGCACTTTATCAAGATTTAAGGTACGGTGCAAATGGTTTTCACTGGTTGGAGCGGATTATAAATATTCCTTTTTTAGTAATGATAACAAAAACAAAAATGCGGAACAAATCACGACAGAAGGCCCCGCCGCAGTATCATAAAAGGCGGAAAGGAATAACCCGCCAACGATGGAAAGCATACTGATTAAAATCGCAATAAACACCATTTGTTCAGGTGTTTTGGCAAAACGTCTTGCTGTTGCGGCTGGAATAATTAATAGCGATGTAATAATCAGGGCTCCAACAAATTTCATACTTAAGGCAATGGTAAGTGCGGTCAAAATCATTAAGATAAATCGCATTTTTTTGATGTTAATGCCTTCCACTTGAGCCAGTTCAGGTGAAACGGTGGTGGAGAGTAAGGCTTGCCAGAAGTAAAGTAGTGTGCCTAATACAATGACGACACCTGCGCCAATATAAGGTAAATCGTTAAAATTAATGGCGAGCAAATCCCCAAAAAGATAACTCATTAAATCTACACGGACATTTTTAAGCAAGCCAACCGTGACTACACCAAGGGAGAGACAACTGTGCGCAATAATCCCTAAAAGGGTATCCACTGAAAATTGCGTGTTACTTTCGAGCCATACCATTAATACGGCGAGAATAATCGTCAAAATCACAATGGCAACATAAGGGTTAATTTGTAGGAAAATCCCTAACGCCACACCAAGCAAGGCAGAGTGGGAAAGCGTATCACCAAAATAAGCCATTTTACGCCATACCACAAAGGCACCCAGTGGTGCGGTAATTAAGGAAAGCAGTAATCCCGTAAGCAAGGCGGGAAATAAAATCTCAAACATGATTTTTCCTTATTGTTGGCATTCAGATGGATTGGCACTGCAACTACAAACATCACCGTGCATATTATGATGATGATTATGATGGTGCGTATAAAAGCCCACATTTTGTGAGATTTGGTTGCCCCAAAGGCGTATAAATGTTGGATCATTCGATAAACTTTCGGGTGTGCCGGCACAGCGAATATGTTGATTGATGCACAACACTTCTTTACTGTCCGCCATCACGATATGCAAATCATGGGAAACCATTAAAACCGCACAATTTAAGGCTTGTTGAGTACGGTGAATCAGCTGATAAAGTTCAGCTTGACCATTAATATCGACCCCTTGAGTTGGTTCATCTAGCACCAGTAAATTGGGTTTGTTCAAAATCGCACGAGCTAATAACACGCGTTGCATTTCCCCACCTGAGAGTTTTTGCATATTATTTTTTCTCAAATGAGTGATAGAGAGTTGCTCAAGTGCGGTTGATATTTCTTGCGTTTTAACACCTTTTTTGAGTGCCAGAAAACGCTCAACCGTCATTGGTAAGCTGTGATCGAGGTGAATTTTTTGTGGGACATAGCCAATTCTGACATTAGTGCTATAAATTACCTCACCAGATGTCGGCGTTTGCAATTTTAATAAAGTTTTTAAGAGGGTTGATTTTCCTCCACCATTTGGCCCGACAATGGTGATAATTGAATTAGGATAAATACTGAGGTTAATATCCCGCAATGCCGTCTTTTGTTCGAAGACCACATTGATATTTTTCAGCGTAATTAATGGTGTTGGTTGGGCTGGTTGAATGGCGTGAATCTGCATAATACCCCCTTTAAAAATGGCTCACTAAAATAGCTCATTTCCTTGTTTTTCTCAAGAAATTCCGACTATGCCTAATATTTAGGCATAAGATTTGACATTTTTAGGGTAAAATGAATTTTTTTTAGAGTTTGTAGTCTGAAGAGCGAAAAGCTTTTTATTCATTTTAAAGGTATCTATTTTGCAACACGTTAAATTAGCTAGAGATCGACGGAAAAGAAAATCTCGTATAAAAGCGGCGATTTTTTTTGCCGCACTTTTGCTTATTTTAACGGGCATTTTCCTCGCCTTTAAAGATACCGCTGACTATGATCCCTCTCTGCAAAGTAATCTTGAGCCAGAGATGGTGGATAACGTTCAATATCAATCCCTTACACCTGAGAAAACAGAATCTGATAAGTCTCAACCTCAAGCAGGCGAACATCCAGAAGCGAAGCAGAATGCTAATACGGAAGATGCAACGTCTTACGATGATGATCTTCAAGCCAAAGATGATGAAGTGGATGAAATTAAACCGCAGTTTGATGAGCTAACTGATTTGCCAAAAGATGCTCAAGATGCGCTCAGTGGTATTTTAGATGTCGCCGATCAGGCATTACGTATTACCGATCAATTTAGTCATACTGTGGTGCGTGGCGATTCATTAAAAGACGTGTTAGAGCTTTCAGGTTTAGAAGATGATACGGCGAAGAATTTAATTGCTGAGTATCCTGAATTAAAAACCTTGCGTGCAGGTCAACAGTTCTATTGGATCTTAGATAAAGAAGATCAATTGGAATATTTAAACTGGTTGGTGTCTGAAAAAGAAGAACGCATTTATGAACGTACGGAAGACGGTAAGTTTAAACGCCAAATTCTAGAGAAGAAAAGTATCTGGAAGAAAGAGGTGCTAAAAGGTACGATTAACGGATCTTTTGCATCAAGTTTGCGTGATTTAGGTTTGGATGGTCGTCAAATCAGCCAATTAAGCTCAGCATTACAATGGCAGGTAAGTCTTCAAAAACTTAGTAACGGAACCAAATTTGCGATTTTAGTATCACGTGAATATTTAGGTGATAAATTAACGGGTCAAGGTAACGTTGAAGCGATTCACATCATGGCAGACGGTAAGAGCTATTATGGCATTCAAGCCGCCAATGGTCGTTACTACGATAAGCAAGGGGAAACCCTTGGTAAAGGCTTTGCGCGCTATCCATTGCAACGTCAAGCGCGTATTTCGTCACCATTTAACCCAAATCGCCGCCATCCGGTAACAGGACGTGTTCGTCCGCATAAAGGGGTAGACTTTGCTGTTTCACCGGGTACGCCAGTTATTGCGCCAGCAGAAGGTGTGGTAGAAAAAGTGGCTTATCAAGCAGGTGGTGCAGGACGTTATGTGGTGATACGCCATGGTCGAGAATATCAAACGGTGTATATGCATTTAAGTCGTGCTTTGGTGAGTGCAGGTCAAACTGTGAAGAAAGGGGAGCGCATTGCATTAACCGGTAATACAGGGATTTCAACCGGCCCACACTTACACTACGAGTTTCATATTAATGAACGTGCGGTGAACCCGCTTACGGTGAAATTGCCGGGTACCAGCAGTGGAATGGCAACAGCAGAACGTAAGCAATTCTTAGTTCGAGCGAAAGAAGTTGAAAGAACATTAAAATTATAGCGAATAAAGTGCGGTCAAATTTGACCGCATTTTTTATACGCCTAAAAATTAGCCGAAAACTGACCGCACTTCATCTTTTCTCTTTTCCTTCAATATGCTATTCTTTTTGCATTTTAGAATTATTCTCATTTTTATGATTAAGCGACGTTATCTGATTTTTCTTTTGATCGTGCTTTCCTTTGTTTCACTTTTTCTCGGGGTAAGTACAGTTAATTTGCAAGGGTTACTGAATTTTGAAGGTAATCAATGGCAGATCTTTCTAATCAGCCGCGTGCCTCGCTTAATCAGTATCTTGATTGCAGGTGCATCCTTAAGTATTTGTGGCTTAGTGATGCAGCAACTCAGTCGAAACCGATTTGTTTCACCCACCACTGCGGGCACAATGGACAGCGCACGATTAGGCATTTTAATGGCGATGCTGTTTTTCCCAACAGCTTCAATGTTGTTAAAAACCACCATTGCGGTAATTGTATCTTTCCTTGGCACACTGTTATTTATGACGATTCTGTCCCGTTTGAAATTCAAGGACACGATTTTTGTGCCATTAGTCGGGATTATGTTTGGTAATATCATCAGTTCAATTACCGCCTTTATTGCTTACAAAGAAGATTTATTACAAAACTTATCCGGGTGGCTACAAGGGGACTTTTCTCTTGTGATGTCTGGTCGCTATGAATTGTTGTATTTCAGTATTCCTACGCTCATCGTGGCTTATTTATTTGCACATCGTTTTTCTATTGTCGGGATGGGGAAAGATTTTGCGGTTAATCTAGGTCTAAATTACAACCAGGTGCTTTATCTCGGTCTGCTCATTGTGGCGGTCGTGTCTTCGATTATTATCGTGTCTGTTGGCGTGATTCCTTTCTTGGGGTTAATTATCCCGAATATCGTCACGCTTTATTTAGGGGATAACTTGAAGAAAGTACTCTCTCATACTGCTTTATTGGGCTCTGTATTTGTCTTGTTCTGCGATATTTTAGGTCGAAGTGTGATTTATCCTTATGAGATTTCCATTAATGCCGTAGTTGGTGTATTTGGCAGTGGTATCTTCTTGTTTTTATTATTAAAGCGGTATAGAAATGGCTAAGAAATCTTCTTCTCAACTGATTGTATTGTCGTTGTTAGCCATTGTTTTTCTTGCACTTTATTTAGGCTACAACTTACCAAACCGTTGGCAATATGCCTTGGAAAATCGTGCCTTATCATTAATTGCGATTGTGATTACAGGTGCGGCAATTGCACTCGCTACGATGATTTTCCAAACGGTTGTGAATAACCGAATTCTCACGCCGAGTATTTTGGGTTTAGATTCGCTGTATCTACTGATTCAAACGGCGATCATTTTCCTTTTCGGTTCAAGTACATTGCTTTCCATGAATTCCATTACATTGTTTGTCTTGTGTACGGGATTAATGATGGCGTTTTCATTAGTGCTTTATCACTTCCTGTTTAAGAAAGAGAACCAAAATATTTTCTTCTTGTTGCTTGTCGGGATTATTTTCGGCACCTTCTTTGGTAGCTTAACGACCTTTATGGAAGTGTTGATTGACCCAAATGAATTCCAGATCGCTCAAGATATTGGCTTTGCAAGTTTCAACCGAATCAATACTCAAATCTTGTGGGTCGCATTAGCCATTTTAGTGGCGACGATTGTTTTTAGTTTGAAATATTGGCATTGCTTTGATGTGTTGGCGTTAGGGCGAGAAAATGCCATTAACTTAGGTATCGATTATCAAAAGACCTTAAAAGTCCTATTAATTCTCGTGGCAATTTTAACGTCAGTGTCGACCGCACTTGTTGGCCCACTTACTTTCCTTGGGTTATTGGTAATGAATGTAACTTTTGAATTTATTCGTGATTATCGCCATAAGGTGCTTATTCCTGCTGCGATGTTAATTTCCATTATTACCTTGGTGTTTGGGCAATTATTGGTTACTCATATTTTTACCTTCCGCACGACATTAAGCATCATCGTTAATTTTGTCGGCGGTGTGTACTTTATTTATTTGTTATTAAGAGCAAACAAAAAATGGCAATAGAAATTCGCAATATTACTAAAAGTTACGGAAGCAAAAAGGTGGTGGATAATG
>JAGZRA010000050.1:0-3512 GCA_018381885.1 Parahaemophilus parainfluenzae
TCGCGAGGATGATCCGGTTGATCTGCCGCTGCCAGACGTCGAACCGGTCGCCCGCCGCCGCGGCGAGCCGGTTGAGGCTGGGTTCGCCGCTGGTGTACAAATCGTCGGGGATGATCTGGCAGGTCGCCCCGTCAATCCTCGTGCTCATCCAATCGTATGTCCTCCGTGTCCAGGGCCTGCATGGCCGGGTCGTGCCCGTTCGACGCCTTGTCGATCGCCTCGATCTCGGCGCTCATGTCCGCCAAACGTTTCGTCAGGCTGGCGAGGTCGCGTGAGCTTATCGACCCTTCGTCGAGCTTTTCGGCGATCAGGTTGCGCATCGCCACCAGGAGGCGGCGACGATCCCCGGAAGCGGCGGCATTGCTGACCCTATGGGACTTCGACGCGCTCTTCGACCGGGTGGTTTTCGACGTTCCGGCGACCATGACGGCTCCTTGCCAAGTGTGGAAAAAAGTCCGGGGGAAAAACGGCCCTTTGCCCGTGGTGGCCGTGAGGTGGCCGGGCAGGGTCTACTCCCTACCCCCGAACCAGTCCGAGCAGCGGATCGGCCCGGCCGAGACCTGTGCGGCGCGCTGCGGCGCTTTGCCTTGCGTGATGAGGTGGGCGACGCGCTCGCGTGCCCATGCCAGACTGTGCGTGCCCTTGATGGCGTTGCACCATCGGTGCGCCGGACCGCTGTTGTCGTGCGTCAGGGTGCCGCCTCGCGCCAAGGGTATCGTCTCGTCGATCACGAAGCTGTACGGGTCGGGCGAACGCAGCGTGTAGTCGATGGGCCGATAGCAGATGTAGCAGTCGGCTTGCATGTGCCGCCATCGCTGCTGCTCCAGCCTGCGCCTGTGCCCGTTGCGTTTGCGCGGGTTGCTCACCTGAGCCTCGGTTTCGCGGTGCATTGGCTGACCTCGACGCCGGCCCTGAACACGATCTCGTCGGCGATCAACGGCACCCACACGATGCCCAGATCGTCGCGCCCCACCTCCGGGTAGGGCTGCCGGTCGGCCAATGGGTAAGGGAAGATCAAGCCGTCCACGAGCACACGCCCCCTGCGGGCGTCCACTTCGATGCGCTTGGGACACAACGCCATGACACGCCTCCAATCGAACGCTTGTACGGATCGACAGACTGCGCTCGCCGGCGGGAAGAAGAGGAAAGAACCGGCGGCGAGGCGTCTGTCTGTGGTGGTTTCTCGGGTGCCGCATACGCTGGTTGTGCACGGTGCCGGCGGCGGCTGGCGGATGGTGCGGGATTCGAACCCGCGAAGCATGAGGCTATCATGCTTGCCCGCTTAGCAAGCGGGTGCCTTCGGCCGCTCGGCCAACCATCCAGCGGGAACAAAAAAGCCCCGCCGGCATGGGCAGGGCTTTCTCGATACTCCGATTACACGCGACAGCGTAACACGGAACCGGGTCAGGGGTCAAGCGTCGTCGTGGTCGCGTTCGTCCTTGGCCTGGGCGCACGCCAAGAGCTCCAGCACATTCCACGCCCAATAGGGGCCCTCGATGTGTCTTGTGCCGGGCATTTTGCCGCGTGCGCGCCAGTTCTTCAGGTCGTTGCCGCTCACGTTGACGCCGGTGTTGGCCCTGATCCAACGGGCGGCGTCGGATTGGGTGCGGGTGATGTGCATGAGGCCCGCGCTGCGCAGGTATTCGAGCCTGGTGCGCCGCAAGTCGAGCCATGCGCCGCAGGCGGGGCATATCGCATACCGTGCGTCTCGGGCGGCGTAGATGGGCGTGCGCACCGGCTCCCCCTGCTCGTCGCGACCGTTGAGACAGTCGGGGCATACGCCGATGAGCCGCTTCTCCGCACTGTGCGACGTGGCCGCGTCCACCCGTTCCGCAAGACGCAGGGTGTCCGCGTACAGGCCGGAGGCGTCTTCGAGCCGGGCGAGGTCGCGCATGCGGCGCATCAGCAGGCGGATGAGGTCGGCCCATTGCATGAGGGTGCGCGCCCGCTCGTATCGGTCATATCCGAGCGGCTTGATGCCGAGCCGGCCGCCCATGAGCTGCAAGTGCACCTCCACCGCGTTGAACAGGGCTTGGGCGGTCTCGTTGACCGGCGGGGCCGCATACGCCGTGTTGCCGTGTCGAGGAGAGCGCTCGCGGGTGGTGGCTTGTTTGTAGGCGATCTGCTGGAGGGCTGGCATGCCGGCCTTCAGGAGCCATACGAGGCGTCGCGCCCAGTCTCGGGCGCATGCCTTGCAGATGGTGGCCTCGGCCGGTTTGCCGCAGATGACGCAGTTGTGTTCCATATCCCCCGCCCTTGTCGGTGCTAGACTTGCCTTTTGGACAATGCAATGCCTCTGCCGCAAGGTGGGGGCTTTTTATTTGCCTCGCCGCCGTTCCCGGCGTGGCGGATTGGCCGGGGGCGGCTTGATTTCAACGATTTTTTTAACTTTCCTGTCTATTGTCGCTGATGCCGGCGGGTTTTGGCGGCGCGTACCGGGGTTCGAGGAATTCGGGGCGTTTCGGCTGTGGTGGCGCGGGGTGGGCTTGCAGGATGATGGCCTTCACCTCGTCGACGGGGATGCGCAGGGACTGCGCGGTCTCTTCCGGCGGCACACCCTTGCCGCGCCATTCCACGATGATCCTCCTGACGCCTTCGGTGACTTTCATCCCCTCGCCTCCTGCCGGTCGAGCCGTTCGCATGCGGAGTGCCTGGCGCACATCATGGCGACGCGGCGCATGCACTTGCGGATCGCGCCGTCGCAGGAGAGGGCGATGACGGTGAACCGGCCGAAGCATTCGGGGTGCGACACCCTCGCGGTGGGCGTGGCGGTGCCGCGCATGATGATGACCGGCCCGATCTTCCAGGCGGTGACGTTAACGTCGATGTCGATGTCGTTCATTCTCGTTCCTTTCTCGGCCGGCTCGTCCGGCCGTACTGCTTGCCGCCCCATATGCCCTGCAACGGGTAGCCGCTGATCCGGTTGTTATCGTCGGCAAAGGCGCGGCACTCGTCGATGACCGGGCATTGCCGGCACACGGCGAGCGCCGCCGCCTGTTCGTATGGTTTGCCGCTGAACCAGAGTTCGGGGTCGTGGTCGCGGCATGCGGCTTGATGTCTCCAGTTCATGGGCTATCGGCCGCCGTTGTAGGTGAAGACGATGCCGAGGCGTTTCATGACAAGTCACTTTGCAGTGCGTGTTGGCCGGCCGCGGTGATGGCGTAGCGGCCGTATCCGACGTCTTCCGCGTATCCACGTGCTTCAAGGGACTGGTAGGTGCGCCGGTGATTGCCATCCGCAGGATAGGCGTCGCCGTGCCTGACAATCTGGAGCAGTGCGCTCTTTTGCGCGTAGGTGAGTCGCCGGACGCTCATTTCAACGCCTCCGTCCGCGCGGCAGTGATCGCCAACCACGCAAGCAGCCGATACTGCTCTTTCGCGTCAGGGTTCAACTTCGACCACAACGGCTCCACCTCCTCGAAGCCCATGCCCGACGTACCCGTATAGACGGCGAGCGCCGCCGCGTCGATCTCCCTATCGGTGATCTTGCGGCATACGCCGGCCCTGTACGCC
>JAGZRA010000011.1:0-90691 GCA_018381885.1 Parahaemophilus parainfluenzae
AGGCTGAACCAATGGCAAAAAATACCCAATTCATGATGAACTCCTGATTTTATCGTTAATATTGACCGCACTTTTCCGCTATAATAACGGAAAACTCATTAAGACAGAATAAGACATGAACCAAATTAATATTGAAATCGCCTATGCCTTGCCGGATCGCTATTATTTGAAATCCTTCAAAGTGGATGAAGGCACGATGATTCAAACGGCTATTTTACAATCGGGCATTTTGCAACAGTTTACCGAGATCGATTTGCGTGAAAATAAAGTGGGGATTTATTCCCGTCCAGCCAAATTAACAGATCAATTAAAAGATGGTGATCGTATTGAAATTTATCGTCCATTGTTAGCGGATCCTAAAGAAATTCGTCGTAAACGTGCAGCAGAACAAGCCAAAGCCGCACAAGAAAAAGCCCAACAAGAAAAACAGGAGAAGGAGTAAAAAATGACCGCACTTTCCAACCAATATTGTCTGCCTGAGGGCATTACCCCTGAAATTTTCCTGCGTGATTATTGGCAGAAAAAACCATTGATTATTCGTAATGGTTTACCTGAAATTGTTGGCCAATTCGAGCCTGAGGATATTATCGAATTAGCACAAGGCGAAGATGTGACCGCGCGTTTAGTGAAAACCTTTTCAGATGATAATTGGAAAGTGTTTTTCAGCCCGCTATCCGAAGAAGATTTTGCAGATGTACCCAAGAAATGGTCTGTGCTTGTACAAAATCTAGAACAATGGAGTACAGAACTCGGTCAGCTTTGGAATAAATTTGGCTTTATCCCACAATGGCAACGCGACGATATTATGGTGTCCTATGCACCTAAGGGTGGTTCTGTTGGTAAGCATTATGACGAATATGATGTGTTCTTGGTGCAAGGCTATGGTCATCGTCGCTGGCAGTTAGGCAAATGGTGTGATTCTTCCACAGAATTCAAACCAAATCAGCCGATCCGTATTTTCGATGATATGGGCGAATTGGTAATTGATGAAGTGATGAATCCAGGCGATATTCTTTATATTCCGGCTCGTATGTCACATTATGGTGTGGCAGAAGATGATTGTTTGACCTTTTCTTTTGGCTTACGTTACCCGAATTTAGCTGACATTTTTGATAACGTGAATAAAGCGTTTTGTCATCAAGATCCTGAATTGAATTTAAGCGAATTCCAATTACCATTACGCTTAACGCAATCAGAGCAAAGTACGGGCAAATTGGCGGGTGAAAATATTCAGGCGATGAAAAAGCAATTCTTAGCGAAATTGGCAGAGTCAGAAGCCTTTGATGCCTTGTTCAAGCAAGCAGTAGCCAGTACAGTGAGCTCACGTCGTTATGAAATGTTGGTATCCGATGAAATGTCCGATCCTGACGAAGTGCGGTCAATTTTAGAAGAGGAACAAGGTGTGTTAATGCAGGACAATAACTGCAAATTACTTTACACCGAAAATCCGCTCCGCATTTATGCTAATGGCGAATGGTTGGATGAAGTGAATGTTATTGAAGCAAAAGTATTGAAACGTCTTTCCGATGGTGAAGCGCTAGATTGGGCATTCTTAAATAATTTAGTGAATTATACAGAAGATCCTGAAAGTACAATGGAATTATTGCTCGATTCGATTTGTAACTGGTTAGATGACGGTTGGGTGTTGATTGAATAATGTCTGAAAACATTTACTCCGTTTCCCAATTAAACAGCGCAGCCCGGCAAATGCTGGAAGGGAATTTTTCACAGATTTGGCTTACAGGGGAGATTTCTAATTTCACTCAACCTGTGTCAGGGCATTGGTATTTAACGCTGAAAGATGAAAATGCCCAGGTTCGCGGTGCGATGTTCCGCATGAAAAATTTGCGAGTGGGATTTCGTCCGCAAAATGGCATGCAGGTCTTGGTGCGGGCGAATGTCAGTTTATATGAACCTCGCGGTGATTATCAGCTGATTATTGAATCTATGCACCCTGCTGGCGAAGGATTATTGCAACAGCAATTTGAAGCGCTAAAAATGAAATTGGCGGCTGAAGGGTTGTTTGCACAAAACCTGAAGAAAAGCTTGCCAGACTTTGCTAAAGCAGTAGGTATTGTGACCTCTTCGACTGGTGCTGCGTTGCAAGATATTCTGCATATTTTGGCTCGCCGAGATCCTAGTTTAAAAGTGGTAATTTACCCAACAGCAGTGCAAGGCAAAGAAGCAACGGCTGAAATCGTTCAAATGATTGAACTCGCTAATGCGCGTCAAGAAGTGGATGTATTGATTGTCGGCCGTGGTGGTGGTTCTTTAGAAGATCTTTGGTGCTTTAATGAAGAAGAAGTCGCGCGTGCGATTTTTCGTTCTAATTTACCGATTATCAGTGCGGTCGGTCATGAAACGGATGTCACCATTGCCGATTTTGTGGCTGATTTACGTGCGCCTACCCCCTCTGCTGCTGCGGAGTTAGTGAGTCGCAATCAGCAGGAATTATTTCAACAGTTAGCCTATAAACAACAGCGTTTGGAGATGGCGTTAGATCGTATTTTTAGTCAGCAACAACAACGTTTGCAACAGTTACGTTTACGCCTGCAAAATCAACATCCGCAAAATCAATTATTGATGCAGAAAGCCAGAACGGGGCAATTACATCATCGTTTAGTCTTGGCGATGCAGCGCCAGATGGATAAAACGCAACAAAAATTGACCGCACTTTCAGCGCGCTTAAAACAAAATCCGTTGCCTTATCGCTTGCAAAAACAATCTCAATATTTAGCCCAGTTACAAGTGCGGTTAAATTTAGGGGCGAATCGCCAAGTCACGGAACGTCAAAATAAATTAGCAACATTGTGTGGCAAGTTAGATGGATTAAGCCCATTAAAAGTATTAGCGCGAGGGTATTCCATCGCAGAAGATGCCAAAGGACATGCCATTGTGAGTGTGAAACAAGTCAAAACAGGCGACACCATTAAAACGAAAGTGGCCGATGGGGTAATTACCAGCCGCGTTTGTTAATTCAATAGATTCTTAATGTAAACCTATGATGAATAAGAAATCATCATAGGTTTTCTTTTTTTGTGACCAGCTTCAAAGTTTCGACAAAAAAATAGAGGGTTCAGTTTTTTTTATTTTTTTATGGGAGTATTATGCGACCTCGATACTAGGAGAGTAATGATGTCAGAAATTCAACAGTTTAGTCAGCATGATATAGAAGTTCTTAATGAAGAAACTGTTTATAAAGGTTTTTTTACACTTAAGAAAGTACAGTTTAAACATAAGCTTTTTGCCGGTGGCGAAAGTGGCGTTGTGACACGTGAATTATTGGTCAAAGGTGCCGCTTCTGCAGTGATTGCTTACGATCCGGAAGAAGATGCAGTGGTTTTAGTTGAGCAAGTACGTATTGGTGCATATCAACCTGAATCAGCTCGTTCCCCTTGGTTATTAGAATTAATCGCCGGGATGGTAGAAGAGGGTGAACAACCTGAAGAAGTCGCTTTGCGTGAAAGTGAAGAGGAAGCAGGCGTATCCGTTCAAGATCTCACTCATTGTTTAAGCGTGTGGGATAGCCCGGGTGGTGTCGTCGAACGTATTCATTTGTTTGTCGGTCGAGTTGATAGCTCAAAAGCCAAGGGACTTCATGGTTTAGCTGAAGAGAATGAAGACATCCGTGTTCATGTGGTGAAACGTGAGCAAGCCTATCAATGGATGTGTGATGGCAAAATTGATAATGGCATTGCAGTAATGGGCTTGCAATGGCTTCAATTAAATTACGCCCAATTGCAGCAACGCTAGCAATAGGAGTCCCATGAGCAATACATTTGAATGCGAACTCGCGAGTGAAGTTGTTAAATTATTACAAATTACCGATCCTCATTTGTTTAAAGATACAAGCAAAGACTTATTAGGTATCAACACGCACGAAAGTTTTTCTCAGGTGTTAAAAGAAATTCAGTTGGAGTCTTTTGAGTACGATGTCGTGCTTGCAACAGGGGATTTGGTACAAGATAGTAGCGACGAAGGCTATCTGCGATTTGTTGAAATGGTTAAACCGTTAAATAAATGGGTATTTTGGCTTCCGGGTAACCATGATTTCCAACCTAAAATGGTAGAGCATTTAAGCCAATCGCCTATTAATGCGTCAAAACATTTACTTCTAGGCAAACATTGGCAAGTGATTTTGTTAGATAGCCAAGTATCCGGTGTGCCTCATGGTGAATTGAGCGCTTATCAGTTAGATTGGTTAAAAACAAAATTAGCTGAAAATCCAGCGCGTCATAGCTTAGTCGTCTTACACCACCACCTATTGCCAACGAATTCAGCATGGCTTGATCAGCATAATTTGCGTAATGCGCATGATTTTTCAACCGTTCTTGCTCAATTCAACAATGTAAAAGGGATCTTATACGGGCATATTCATCAGCAGGTTGATAGCTATTGGCAAGGTTATCAAACGATGGCAACACCCGCGACTTGTATTCAATTTAAGCCGGATAGCAATCATTTTGCGTTAGATACCTTACAACCAGGCTGGCGTGAAATTGAGCTACACCCAGATGGACGAATTGAAACAAGGGTGAAGAGAATCAAACAAAAAACATTCTTACCCAATATGGAGGAAGAAGGATACTAAACAAAGTGCGGTTAAAATTCAGGTGATTTTAACCGCACTTTTTCTATACCGAAATAGGTAAAAGTCCATTTTACACTAGCCAGAATTCCCACAAATCTGTACAATAGCCGACCGATTTTATCTTTTTACTAATCTTTATTTTTAAGCAATATGACGCAAAAATTACATATTAAAACATGGGGCTGTCAGATGAATGAGTATGATTCATCAAAAATGGCCGATCTTCTCTTAAATACACATGGTTTGGAATTAACTGATATTCCAGAAGAAGCAGATGTGTTGCTTCTTAACACTTGTTCTATCCGTGAAAAAGCACAAGAGAAAGTGTTCCATCAGTTAGGGCGTTGGAAAGAATTAAAAAAACAAAATCCAAACTTAGTGATTGGTGTGGGCGGTTGTGTGGCTTCACAAGAAGGTGAACATATTCGTCATCGTGCACCTTATGTGGATATCGTATTTGGTCCGCAAACTTTACATCGTTTGCCAGAAATGATTAACCAAATCCGTGGTGGTAAAAGTTCGGTTGTGGATGTAAGTTTCCCAGAAATTGAGAAATTTGACCGCTTACCAGAGCCTCGTGCAGAAGGCCCAACCGCGTTTGTGTCTATTATGGAAGGCTGTAATAAATATTGTACTTACTGCGTGGTGCCTTATACCCGTGGTGAAGAAGTGAGCCGTCCTGTTGATGATGTATTATTTGAAATTGCGCAGTTAGCCGATCAAGGTGTACGTGAAATCAATTTATTAGGCCAAAACGTAAATGCGTATCGTGGCCCTACATTTGATGGCGGTATCTGTACATTTGCGGAGTTATTGCGTTTAGTGGCGTCTATCGATGGTATCGACCGTTTACGTTTTACCACGAGCCACCCAATTGAATTTACTGATGATATTATTGATGTGTATCGTGATACACCAGAATTAGTGGACTTCGTTCACTTGCCGGTACAAGCTGGTTCTGACCGTATTTTAACCATGATGAAACGTGGTCATACGGCATTAGAATATAAATCGATTATTCGTAAATTACGTGCGGTTCGTCCAAATATTCAAATCAGCTCAGATTTCATTGTGGGTTTCCCAGGTGAAACCAATGAAGAGTTTGAGCAAACAATGAATCTAATTGCGCAAGTGAATTTTGATATGAGCTTTAGCTTTATCTATTCTGCGCGTCCAGGTACACCTGCTGCCGATATGCCAGATGATGTAACCGAAGAAGAGAAAAAACAACGTCTCTATCTTTTACAAGAGCGTATCAACCAACAAGCCGCGCAATATAGCCGTCGTATGCTTGGCACAGAGCAACGTGTATTGGTAGAAGGGCCGTCTAAGAAAGATATTATGGAATTAACAGGACGTACTGAAAACAACCGTATTGTGAATTTCCAAGGCTCTCCAGATATGATCGGTAAGTTTGTCGATATCAAGATTACCGATGTTTATACTAACTCTCTACGTGGTGAAGTAGTGCGTACTGAAGACCAAATGGGATTACGTATTGCACAATCACCGCAAGAAGTGATGAACCGTACTCGTAAAGAAGATGAATTAGGCGTAGGACGTTATCACGGCTAACCATTTAAAATGAATATGGATAAGTAACCGTACGAAAGTGCGGTTATTTTTTTATGTGTTTTTTAGAAAAGAGAGTAGGAAAGTCTTTATCCTAAATTTTAGGTATAAAAAAACACCCGTTAAGGTGCTGATTTAAAGTGGTGGGTCGTGAAGGATTCGAACCTTCGACCAACGGATTAAAAGTCCGCTGCTCTACCGACTGAGCTAACGACCCACTGGTATGATTTTGAAATGGTGCCCGAAGCCAGACTTGAACTGGCACGCCTCGAAAGGCGAGGGATTTTAAATCCCTTGTGTCTACCGATTCCACCACTCGGGCAAATTGGAGCGGGAAACGAGGCTCGAACTCGCGACCCCGACCTTGGCAAGGTCGTGCTCTACCAACTGAGCTATTCCCGCGTTTGCTTGTTGCCAAACAACGGGGCGTATTTTACGGATTTATCTTATTGTGTCAAATAAAATTCGTAAAAAAATTTTTTGATTGGTTAAAAATAATTCAAAAACAAAAGGTGCGATTAAAATAACCGCACCTTTTATTTAAAATTTAGTCAATTTTATAATTCAATGTTATCTAATAAACTGCCTTTTGCGGCTTTCAAGTATTGGAGCATGGACCACACTGTTAAGATTGCCGCTAAATAGAGTAGTACGATTGCCAACGTTTCCATATAAACGTTATATCGCCAGAGTAATCCACCTAAAGCCAGCATTTGAGAGGTAGTTTTTACTTTTCCTAGCCATGAAACAGCCACTTTATTACGTTCACCCAACTCAGCCATCCATTCACGTAAAGCAGAGATAATGATTTCACGTGAAATCATAATAATTGCAGGGATAGTAATCCAGAAAGAATGTTGATATTCCACAATTAATACAAGGGCAGTAATCACCATCACTTTATCAGCTACAGGATCAAGGAACGCACCAAAACGGGTTGTTTGTTTTAATTTTCGAGCAAGATAGCCATCAAACCAGTCAGTGACACCCGCGATAAAGAAAATAAGAGTGGTAATAAAAGGCGCTGAAGGGATAGGGAGATAAAACGCCAAGACGAAGAATGGAATTAAAATCACTCGGAGAATCGTCAGGAAAATGGGAATATTATATTTCATAAAAATAACCGCACTTTGGTTAAAGATAGGTTCATTTTAAAGGATCTACAAAAATAAAAAAAGCCACTTAATGTGGCTTTTTCTTAAAAATTAAAGTTTGTCAGCGTTTTGTTTCAAGTATTTAGCAACACCTTCTGGGCTGTCTTTCATACCTTCTTTGCCTTTTTCCCATTGAGCCGGGCAAACTTCACCGTGTTCTTCGTGGAATTGTAACGCATCTACCATACGTAACATTTCATCGATGTTACGACCTAATGGTAAGTCGTTTACGATTTGGTGACGAACAACACCGTTTTTGTCGATTAAGAATGAAGCACGTAATGCCACACCTTCTTCGGGATGTTCAATACCGTATGCTTTAGCGATTTCGTGTTTAACGTCAGCTGCTAATGCATATTTAACTGCACCGATACCGCCGTTTTCAGTTGGGGTATTACGCCATGCATTGTGAGTGAATTCTGAGTCGATAGATACACCAACAACTTCAACACCACGTTTTTTGAATTCTTCATAACGGTGGTCGAATGCGATTAATTCAGATGGGCAAACGAAAGTAAAGTCTAATGGGTAGAAGAATAATACCGCAGCTTTACCATTAACGTGTTTTTTGAAATTGAAGTTGTTAACGATTTCACCATTGCCTAAAACTGCAGAGGAAGTAAAATCTGGAGCTTGACGAGTTACTAATACCATAGTCATAATTCCTATATAAATGTTAATAAAAATTTTGCTAACGCAAAAACTCGGTAGTATTCTAAAAAAATTGACCGCACTTTAACAGCTGTTTTTATCTATTGAATTAATTAATATTGTCTAAGTTACAGGTGAAATATATGTCAGAACATCATACTTTATCAACCACACTGGTTCATGCCGGACGTAAAAAACGTTTTACCCAAGGGGCGGTAAACCCGGTGGTCCAACGTGCCTCTTCTTTAGTGTTTGACACTATTGCAGATAAAAAACATTGTACAAAAAATCGTTACAAGGGAGAGCTTTTCTATGGACGCCGTGGCACGTTAACACACTTTGCGCTTCAAGATTTAATGTGTGAAATGGAAGGTGGAGTGGGGTGCTATCTTTATCCTTGTGGTGCCGCAGCGGTAACCAATGCTATTTTATCCTTTGTGGAAACAGGCGATCATGTCTTAATGACAGGTGCGGCGTATGAGCCGACACAAGATTTTTGCAATGTGATTTTGAAAAAAATGCACATTGATACGACCTATTATGATCCCATGATAGGCACGGAGATTGCGAAACTTGTGCAGCCAAACACGAAAGTCTTATTTTTAGAGTCGCCAAGCTCTTTAACGATGGAAGTGCCCGATATTCCTGCGATTGTTAAAGCCGTTCGAGCCGTGAGTCCCGAAATTGTCATTATGATCGATAATACATGGGCGGGGGGCGTACTATTCAAAGCGTTAGAACACGGTATTGATATCTCTATTCAAGCAGGAACCAAATATTTAGTGGGGCATTCAGATATTATGATCGGTACCGCAGTGGCTAATGCGCGGACTTGGGATAAATTGCGTGAACATTCTTATTTAATGGGGCAAATGGTTGACGCTGATTCCGCTTATACGACAGCACGCGGTATTCGCACCTTAGGAGTGCGATTAAAACAACATAATGAAAGTAGTTTAAAAGTGGCCAAATGGTTAAGTGAGCAACCACAAGTGAAAGCAGTTTATCACCCCGCGTTACCAAGCTGTCCAGGTCATGAAAACTTCAAACGTGATTTTACGGGGGCTAGCGGTTTATTCTCTTTTGAATTACATAAGCGTTTAAATGACGAAGAGCTTTCAGCCTTTATGGATAACTTTGAACTGTTCACGATGGCTTATTCTTGGGGCGGGTTTGAATCGCTCATTTTATGTAATCAACCGGAAGAAATTGCGAAAATTCGTCCGGGTATTGAGCGTAAATTAACAGGTTCATTAATTCGTCTGCATATTGGATTTGAAGACACGGATGAATTAATTGCCGATCTTCAAGAAGGCTTTGACCGAATCAAATAAGAAAGAGGGCTGTTTATGTAAACAGCCCTTATTTACTCAATCTTTGAGTTGATTTATCATAGTCAGCATTTTTAGCAACTAGAGAAGAACAATGAAACATATTCATATTTTAGGCATCTGCGGGACCTTTATGGGCGGCGTTGCGATGATTGCCAAACAAATGGGCTATAAAGTCACAGGCTCCGATACTAATGTTTACCCGCCAATGAGCACTTTTTTACAAGAGCAGGGTATTGAAATTATTCCTAATTATGATGTGGCTCAACTTCAGCCTGCACCCGATATGGTGATTGTTGGTAATGCCATGAAACGCGGTAATCCTTGCGTGGAATATGTTTTAGATAATGCGTTGCCTTATACATCAGGTCCGCAATGGTTACACGACCATTTATTGCGTAATCGTTGGGTGTTAGCGGTTTCGGGTACACATGGTAAAACCACAACAACGGGCATGTTGACTTGGATTTTAGAACAAAATGGGCTAAAACCAGGTTTCCTAATCGGTGGTATTGCGGGAAATTTTGGTACGTCATCTCGTTTAGGGGAAAGTGAGTTTTTCGTGATTGAAGCGGATGAGTACGATACAGCGTTCTTTGATAAACGTTCTAAATTTGTGCATTACAATCCGAAAACCTTGATCATTAATAATATTAGCTTCGATCATGCTGATATCTTCGATGATCTTCACGCGATCCAGCGTCAATTCCATCACATGATCAGAACCATTCCTTCCACAGGACGCATTCTTTCTTTTGTAGATGAGCAAAGCGTGAAAGAAACCCTCAATATGGGATGTTGGTCAGAACAGCAATTTATCGGTAAAGATAAAGAATGGTTTGCGGAACGTATTACCAATGATTGCTCTGAATTTGCCGTATTCCATCACGGTCAAAAAGTTGCAGAAGTGAAATGGAATATTGTTGGGCAGCACAATATGCACAATGCTTTAATGGCGATTGCGGCGGCTTACCATGCCGGTGTGAAAATTGAAGATGCATGTCATGCATTAGGCAGCTTTATCAATGCAAAACGTCGTTTGGAAGTGAAGGGGGAAGTAAACGGTATTACGGTTTATGATGACTTCGCTCACCATCCAGAAGCAATTCTTGCGACACTTACTGCGTTGCGTGACAAAGTAGGCGGTGGTGTACGTATTCTTGCCGTATTAGAGCCTCGTTCAAACACCATGAAAATGGGCGTGCATAAAGATGAAATTGCACCAGCGCTTGGACGTGCTGATGCGGTATTTATGCTACAACCAGATAATATTCCATGGGATGTGGCTGAAATTGCAGGACAATGTGTGCAACCGGCACATTACACAGGAAATGTTGATAAATTAGTAGATATGATTGTAGCAGATGCAAAACCAACGGATCAGATTCTTGTGATGTCAAATGGTAGTTTTGGCGGCATTCATCAAAAGATTTTAGATCGATTAAAATAATCTCAATGTTAAGTGCGGTCAAAAATGAGAGTGTTTTTGACCGCACTTTTTATCATCAAAAATAAGGAAATCACATGGCCGATCCACATATTCAATCTCCAATGGATGTTTGGGATAAACTCACCGTCGTTATTTATCGCACAGGCTTTGTCATTGCTGCATTTAGCATCTTGGCTTTAACTTGGTATCCTCAACAGGCTCAAATTGCCGTGTTGATTGCGGCAGCTTGTTGTGCGTCATCCCTTCATATTTATTTAAAACATTTCCGTTTAACATTCCAATTTGCCACGTGGCTTGCACTCTTATGTGCGCTTTTAGGTTGGCATGAATTGGCACTGGGTGGAGCATTAGTCACACTGGGCGGTTTATGCTTTAAAGAATACTTCTGTTTTAGAGTACCGCTATTAAATTTACAACCTGCATTTGTCGCCGCACTTTGGTTTACTTGGGTATTTGAAGGGGGTTGGATTGCCCGAATTTTATCGTTGATCGTTGGTGGATTATTATTAATTCTTGCGGTTCAAAAATGGCGAATGCCATTGCACTTTGATATTGGCGATAAGACAAAATACCAAATCTAATAAGATTGATAGATAAAGGCATAATGTTTCCCGACATTGTGCCTTTATTTTTGAGTATTCTATAAAAATTAAAATTGTGATCTTCTTCTCATTTTTAATATAAACCTTAGTTATTCGATAGGCTTTTTTAATGATTTATTTATAATGATAATCATTTTCATTATATAGCTAAGGAGGATTGAGATGGATGACTCAAAAAAAGATTATACTACCGCAACTTTATTGCTTTTTTCTTTTATGGGGATAACCCCTTTAGGAGCTCTGGCGGAAGAAATAAATCAATTGGAAACCATTAATGTTAGTGCAACGGCAGAAAGTAAGACATTAGCAGGTAAAGATGAGGTTTATAGTAAAAACAATGTCACTGAATATAAAAGCAAAAAAGAAATTGAAACTTATCATTCTCAATCTGTATCTGATTTATTAAGTGGTATTACAGGCGTCTATAGTGGCGATGCGCGTAATGGCGGTGCGATTGATCCAATCATTCGAAGTTCTTGGGGACAAGGGCGGATTCCTGTATTAGTTGATGATACTGAACAGGCGATTACCATTTGGCGCGGTTATTCCGGTGTAAGTAATCGTAACTATCTTGATCCATTTTTAGTGAGTGAAGTAAATGTGGAAAAAGGTCCCAATTTAGACCGCACTTTACGCTCCGGCGCGGCAGGTACGATTCGTATGACGACGCTCAACCCCGACGACATCATCAAACCCGGCAAGAAATGGGGCATTGAGCTTAAAACGGAGACCGCCAACAATTCCATTAAGGCTCGTCCTTATGAAGGCATACCTATTGGGCAGGATTATCGACTTGTTGCACCGGATGGGCGTGCTGAATTAGCTGAATGGGCGTTGTATTTTAAAGATGATGATCGGATTAGCCCAAGAAAAAAAGGCAGAAACAAACCTTTACACGATAATGCTGTACGTTTAGCGTTAGCCGCAAAAGACGATGGTTATGAAGTCTTAGGGGCGTATGCTTATCGTAATAAAGGGAATTATTTTGCTGGTAAACGGGGAGGAAAAAAATACGGTGAAGGAACAACCGGCCCGCTTAATTTAGATAAAAACTCCGATGACCCTTATATTCCACTCATTGCTCGAATTTATAAACCGGGTGAAGAAGTACCAAATACATCTTATGAAAGCCGATCTTGGTTATTAAAGGGAAAATTCCACTTTAATAAACATACTTCACTTTCAGCGAACTTCCGAGACACGCAAATAAATTATGGTGACATAATGCCTTCCCGACTTGGCTATAACTATGCTGCGCGTAATACCGTCACCCAATGGCCACTAGCAGATGTAAAACAAAAAACAGGTAATGTTGAGTTTTCCTATAACCCGCCGGATAACAAATGGCTTGATTTAAAGATAGGTGTCTGGGCAGTAAAAAATGATACGGCAACTAATACATCGGGCGGCTCACCGGGCGATGTGCTTTTTAGCGATTATGAAACTCAATTACTTGGAAGTGAAGCGTACATCCAACTGGTTAATGAACTCGGTGATAAAGCTTATGATTTTGATCAGATAGAAGATCCTGTTGAACGTAAACGAGCACAAGATCGCGTTTATGAAATTTTTCATAATAAAGTAAAAGAATATATGAAAAATCCTAAATTTAAAAATATTGATGGGATTTTTAATACTCAACCCGCTCAAGTGCAATTTGCCCGTGATAATCATATGGGAATAACCTTTAGCAATGTCACGGAACTAAGTCCAAAACTTCGTTTAAGCATTATGACAAATTACCGTCGTGAAACTTTAGACAGTACCAATGTTTATGAGCTTTGGGATAAATATCAACTTACTGCATTTAATCAATACGAGACTGATGCTAAAACAGAAGGGGAAAACCTTACCTGTGTGGAAGGCAATTTACATGGTATTTGCCGAGTATCAAACTCTGCTCGTTCAGGAAATCGAAAAGGCAACCGAAATGAATTCAATGCAGGCTTTAAATTTGAATATTCACCAACCGATTGGTTATTACTGACTGCCGGGATGAAATATACCCATTACAAATCTAAGGATCGCGGTTTGCAGGAGAAAATTGCAAACTTAAAACAGGAAGAGGTATTAACCGAATCACGTATTCCATTTACAGTAAGAAAATTGAAACAAGTCGCCCCTGAAATAACACAAGACTATATAAATTTTGAAAGAAAAAATAATTTAAGAGTTTCTCTTGAGGCAGAATTTAAAAAATTATATCCAATACCTGCTGATGATTCACCAGAATTACAAAAATGGCTTGATGATCGTGATGAGTATGTTGTTTCACATGGCTGGACTCCAACCACAGATGAGGAATATGATAGTTGGTTACAGCTCAGTGGTAATAATAATGGTGAATGGGATGAATCTGCAACGCAGACTATTTATTGGGAACGGGACGAATATGGTAATTTTTCTGTTGAGCATTTTCCGTTTACGGATGGACGCATTACAAAAGAAATGTTAGAAAAAAAAGCAATCCATCCACAAACCGGGAAAGAAGATTATTTATATGACATTGGTGCTGATTTTTCCGGTTCGCCAGAAAAAACACCAATAACCAAAGAACAGTGGGAAAAAATGAAAAAGGCAGAGCGTAAAGATCACGCTTGGGCACCTTCCTTTAGTGCTACCGCATTTTTAAGTGATAACGCCAGAATTTATGTGCGCTATGATGAAACCAAACGTATGCCGAGTATTTTTGAAGATACCATTGGCTATTCCATTGATATTCTCACGCCACTTTATAAACGTAAACCGGAACACAGCAAAAATATTGAAGTGGGCTATGTACATGATTTACGTGGTTTCTTCCCAAGTTTACGCCGTGCGGATATTCGCCTAAATTGGTACAAAAACACCACGAAAAATATTTTTGACCGTGATATTAATTATGAGATGAAGCAGTTTGATAAACGGATTTTAGAAGGTGTAGAATTATCCGCTCGTTATGATCAAGGTCGCATCTTCGGTGATATCGGTATTAGCTACAACATCAAAAATAAATTCTGCGATAAAAGTTCAGCAATTCGAGATGTTGGTAGTACGGGTGATATACGTACATTTAAAGCCTATCCCGAATGTGTTAATGGTGGTAATGAAAACGGCTACTTAAAAAATGCCATTTTGCCGAAATACAGCATTACCTCAAATCTTGGTGTACGTTTCTTAGATGAGCGATTAGAAGTTGGCACTCGTATGGTATATCACACTAATGTGAAAGAAACTCGTAACAAATCTTTACGTGATGCAGGCTGGTTTGCCAATAGCAATAACAACCCACGTTGGCAACCTGTATTCTTGGTTGATGCGTATATGAATTACAAAGTGAATGAGAATCTTGCACTGTCATTGTCTGCGACAAACTTAACTGATCGTTATTATCTTGACCCGATGACACGTTCCTCCATGCCTGCACCGGGGAGAACGATTAAATTTGGGTTGACGGCGACATTCTAGAATAGGAAATAGTTACTTTAAATGCAAAAAAAAGCACCGAAATTTCGGTGCTTTGTAATTTGGTTGCGGGGGCCGGATTTGAACCGACGGCCTTCGGGTTATGAGCCCGACGAGCTACCAAGCTGCTCCACCCCGCGTCTGATGGCGCGTAATATACTCGTTTCAAAAATTATTGCAAGATTTAAACTGGATTTGACTTTTTGTTTGTTAAGAAAATAAACAATATGAATATTAATTAATCATTTTATGAAATAGTGCTAGTCCTAAAAGGGAATTTTTGATAGCGTATGCAACTTTGTATTAGTTAGTTTAATTTAGGAAAATAAGAATGAAATTTCGTCAAAATCTCGCCGTAAAAATTCTTTCTGTGATGGCGGCTGTTTCAGTACTTGCATCATGTGGATCGGCCCCAAGTAAAGTCTCTTCAAAAAATAATTCTAGCTTGCCGCGTACTGCGACAGGCGACGATCCACAAAAATTCGGAGCAAAGTATAGTGGACGTACTTATCAACAAGCTATTTTAAGTCCCGTAGCTTCCGTGGAGAATAAAAGTGCGGTCGTTAACCAAGGTGACTTTTTAACACAGTTGACGAATGTTCGTGATTATTCAAATTCATTAACAAATCGCTTTGCGGCGAATTATGGCAAAATTACTAACTGGGTGCTTGCAGGAGCAAATGTAAATGAATTAGCACAATACGGCATTAATCCTCAGATTATGAAAGGTTTTGATGGTTATCAAAACGTGTTGATGACAGGTTATTATTCGCCAGTGATTCATGCACGCCGTACTGCACAAGGTCAATATCAACATCCAATTTATGCGATGCCAAGCTATAAACGTTATAGCCGTGCAGAAATTTATAATGGTGCACTGGCTGGACAAGGCTTAGAGCTCGCTTACAGTGATTCAATGATGGATAACTTCCTATTAGGCGTGCAGGGGAGTGGCTATGTTGATTACGGTGATGGAAATTTAAATTATTTAGCCTATGCTGGCCAAAATGGCTATAAATATCAAGCGGTTGGTCGTTTGTTAGTTGAAGATGGTGAAATTCCAAAAGAAAAAATGTCTATTCAAGCGATTCGTGAATGGGGGAAAGCAAACCCATCTCGAGTACGAGAATTGTTAGAACGTAACCCATCTTATGTTTTCTTTAAAAACGATCCAACAGGTGAAGTGAAAGGTTCTGCAGGCGTGCCTTTAGTGCCTATGGCAGCCGTCGCTTCTGACCGTAATGTGATTCCTTCAGGAACCGTATTATTGGTTGAAGTACCGGATATTGATAATGAGGGTAACTGGATGGGCACACACAAATTACACTTAATGGTGGCACTTGATGTGGGCGGTGCGGTAAATGGTCACCACTTTGACTTATACCGTGGTATTGGCGATCAAGCGGGTCATATTGCGGGGTTATCAAAACATTATGGACGCGTTTGGGTACTACAATAATGGCTCGAATCGATAACTACGAACAACGTTTTGGCGGCATTGGTCGCCTTTACACACCAGAAGGCTTGGCGCGTTTGCGTCAGGCTCATGTGTGCGTCATTGGTATTGGCGGCGTAGGTTCGTGGGTGGTAGAAGCATTGGCGCGAAGTGGCGTAGGGCAGATCACCATGATTGATATGGATGATATTTGTGTCACTAATATCAATCGTCAGCTTCCTGCGTTAAGTGGCAATATTGGCAAGCTTAAAACGGAAGTGATGGCAGAACGAGTCAAGCAGATTAATCCCGAATGTGTGGTGAATATTATTGATGATTTCATCTCACCAGATAATCAAGCCGAATATTTAAATCGTGGTTATGGTTATGTCATTGATGCCATTGATAATGTGAAAACCAAAGCGGCGATGATTGCCTATTGCAAACGTAATAAAATCAAGATTATTACCATTGGTGGCGCAGGTGGTCAGACCGATCCTTTGAAAATTCAAATTGCTGATTTAAGCAAAACGATTCAAGATCCATTATTGGCAAAAGTGCGGTCAGTTTTACGTAAGGATTTCAATTTTACTCAAAATCCACAACGTAAGTTTGCAGTTGATGCGGTGTTTTCCACCCAGCCTCTGATTTTCCCTAAAATGGGCGAAGGCTGTGAAGTCTCAGCCACCATGAATTGTGCAAATGGCTTTGGTGCAGCAACTATGATAACCGCAACCTTTGGCTTTTTTGCCGTTTCTAGGGTAATCGATAAGTTATTAAAATGAAGAAATGAAGCAACGTGAAAACGTTGCTTTTTCTTTATGAATGAAAGTATTTAACAAGATGAAGAAATATCACTTCATTTTTTTATTTGGAATGTTGCAATTTTATCAAAAAGGCGTAGTCTATGTTGGCTTTGAGAATAATTCCCAATAAAAGTAAGGAAACAAACATGAAACAAGTATTAAAAATGAGTGCAATTTCTACCGCACTTTTAACCCTTCCAATGATGGCAAATGCTGATGTATTGGCCTCCGTGAAACCGCTCGGTTTTATTACATCGTCTATTGCAAACGGTGTGACGGATACACAGGTTTTAGTACCAGCAGGTGCTTCTCCACATGATTACAGCTTAAAACTTTCAGATGTGCAAAAAGTGAAATCTGCAGATTTAGTGCTTTGGGTCGGTGAAGATATTGACGCTTTCTTAGCAAAACCGATTACCCAAATTGATAGTAAAAAAGTCATCAATATTTCTGATATTCCAGAAATTAAACCGCTTTTAAGCAAAGTCCATCATGAACATTACCATGAAGGCGATGAACACGAGCTCGGTCATGATCATAAACATGGACACGATCATAAGCACGAACATGACCATGATCATCATCACCACGATGTAGATGAAAATGGGTTAAGTGTGAACTGGCATTTATGGTATTCACCAGCGATTAGCCAAATTGTGGCACAGAAAGTCGCAGATAAATTAACAGAACAACACCCGGATAAAAAAGAGCTCATCGCGAAAAACTTAGCCGATTTTAACCGCACTTTGACCGAGCAAAGCGATAAGATCAAAGCACAATTAGCCCCACTTAAAGATAAAGGTTTCTTTGTGTTCCATGATGCTTATAGCTATTTCAATGATGCTTATGGTTTAAATCAAACCGGTTATTTCACCATTAATCCATTAGTAGCACCAGGTGCAAAAACCATTGCTCATATCAAAGAAGAGATCGAAGAACACCATGTGAACTGTCTTTTTGCTGAGCCTCAATTCACACCAAAAGTGATTGATTCGCTTGCGCAAAGTACAAAAGTTAACGTAGGTCGTTTAGATCCTATTGGCGATAATGTACAGCTTGGTCCAAATTCTTATGCGAATTTCCTTCAAGCCACCGCTGATAGCTATGCTCAATGTTTAAGTAAATAATCTTATTTACTTTTATCTTAAAAACAGCTGTTAAGGCTGTTTTTTTATTGCCCCATCTAAATCGCCCGAATGATTTTCAATTTTTAAGAAATTTTCGCTTGTTTGAGCGAAGCGAGTTCGAAAATTTCTGTAAAGAAAATTGAAAGAGAATGAGGATTAGCGATTTAATTGGGGTGTGTTTTCTTTTGCCTACTTTGCTTTGCACAACCAAAGAAAAGTAGGTCGCCTTAGGCGAAATCCTAATTAAAACTATGCTATAATCCGCCCAATTTTTCCCTATCGAGAAAACACATGAAACAACTATTTGCCACAACGGCCCGTGGTTTTGAAGAACTCTTAAAAGTCGAACTGACAGAGCTTGGTGCAACGGAATGTAAAATCGCACAAGGCGGTGTACATTTTCAGGCAGATGACGACACACTTTATCGCAGCTTATTATGGTCACGTTTGGCTTCACGTATTTTGTTACCGATTGTAAATGGCAAGGTATATAGTGATTTAGACTTGTATTCAATTGTGACAGGGCAGGATTGGTTAAGTTATTTTGATGAGAAAACCACATTTTTTGTCGATTTCAACGGGACAAACCAAGAAATTCGTCACACCCAATTTGGTGCGATGCGTGTAAAAGATGCCATTGTGGATTATTTTGAACGCCAAGGGAAAGCTCGTCCAAATGTGGATAAAGACTATCCAGATGTGCGAATTCATGTTTATTTAAATAAAGAAGAACTCGTTGTTTCACTCGATTTAAGTGGCGAAGCATTGCATTTACGTGGCTATCGCGAAGATACAGGCCAAGCACCTTTACGTGAAACCTTAGCTGCTGCGATAGTGCTTCGTTCAGGTTGGAAAAAAGGGACACCATTAGTGGATCCAATGTGCGGTTCGGGTACTTTGTTAATCGAAGCCGCACAGATGGAAGCACAAATTGCACCGCAATTACATCGTTTACATTGGGGTTTTGATTGCTGGAAAGGGCATAATCAAGATGCTTGGGATGAGGTGAAAGCAGAAGCGGTACAACAAGCTGAAACTTATTTTAATCAAAATCCAAAACCGCATTTTTATGGCTTCGATCTCGATCATCGCGTACTGAAAAAAGCGCAAAAGAACGCACAAAATGCAGGCGTAGCACACTTAATTCAGTGGAAACAAGGTGATGTTGCCGCATTAAAAAATCCAAGTCCAGATGAAGTGGGAACAGTGATTTGTAACCCGCCTTACGGTGAGCGTTTAGGTACGACACCTGCGTTGATTGCGTTGTATTCAGTGTTTGGACAACGTCTCAAAAATGAATTTGGTGCTTGGAATGCGTCGATTTTCAGTAGTGAATCTACGTTGCTTGATTGCTTGCGTATGCGTTCTCATCGTCAATTTAAAGCGAAAAATGGTCCATTAGATTGTGTTCAGAAGAATTATCAAATTTCTGAACGCAAAGAAAGTGCGGCTGAAAATCCGCTTGAATTTGACCGCACTTCAACGGTAGCGGTAGATTTTGCGAATCGCTTACAGAAAAATATCAAGAAAATTGAAAAATGGGCAAAGCAGCAGGGCCTTGATGCATATCGTTTATATGATGCCGATTTACCGGAATATAACGTGGCAGTAGATCGTTATGGTGATCATATCGTGGTGCAAGAGTATGCCGCACCAAAAAATATTGATGAAAACAAAGCCCGTCAACGTTTATTGGACGCCGTGACAGCAACCTTGCAAGTCACCGGTATTGAAACCAATAAACTGATTTTGAAAGTGCGTCAAAAACAAAAAGGTACGAATCAATATGAAAAATTGGCCAATAAAGGCGAATATTTCTATGTGAATGAATACGGCGCTCAGCTTTGGGTGAATTTAACGGATTACTTGGATACAGGATTATTCTTAGATCATCGCTTAACCCGTAAAATGGTTGGTGAAATGGCAAAAGGCAAAGATTTCCTCAATCTTTTTGCTTATACCGGTTCAGCAACGGTTCACGCAGCATTAGGTGGGGCAAAATCGACAACAACCGTGGATATGTCTAACACTTATTTAAACTGGGCAGAGCAAAACCTGATTTTAAATGATATTGAAGGCAAGCAGCACAAGCTCATCCAGGCAGATTGTTTGCAGTGGTTAGAGAAATGTGATCGCCAGTTTGATTTAATTTTCGTGGATCCACCAACATTCTCGAATTCTAAACGTATGGAAGACAGTTGGGATGTACAACGTGATCACATCAAATTAATGCGTAATCTCAAACGTATTTTACGTCCTAACGGCACCATCGTGTTCTCGAACAATAAACGTGGTTTTAAAATGGATTTTGATGCACTAGATGAATTAGGATTAAGTGCGGTCGAAATTTCAGCGAAAACCTTACCGCTTGATTTTGAGCGTAATAAACAAATCCACAACTGCTGGATTGTGACAATGAAAGCCTAACAAAAAGCCCGATAATGATTTATCGGGCTTTTTTATTATTCGACTTCTTTTTGTTTTTCGGCTTCAGAATCATCATGAAGAAGAGTTTCAACCGCTGCTTCGTCATTGGTGTCATCTTCTTTTTCTAAAATCTCAGCCGTTTCTTCATTTAGTGCTTCAGCATCAGAATGTGGTTTAACGAAAGGTTTTGGCATCCAATATTTTCGGATGATGTCCGTAGAAAAACCATGTAAAACTTCTTCATTCAACCGTTCTTGGTCTAAGTAACGGACTTCTGCAATGACCTCATCGGCTTCAATTTTATTGACGCCTAATTGCATCAAGGTGGCATGGCTGAGCGTAAGTGCAGACTCAAAGGTTTCACGTACAATAAAGTCTACGTCTCGTTTGATTAGGCTTACTGTTGTTTTACGGTCATAAGTTCGTGCCAAAATAGGGAGTTTCGGATAAGCATCTTTCAAATTCTGAACAATGCTTTCAATGCGTTGTGTATCGTTAATCCCGATGACCACACATTTGGCTTTTTCGATACCCGCTGCACGTAAAACATCAAGACGAATACCGTCACCGTAATAGACTTTAAAACCGAATTTCGCTGCTGCACGAATGTTTTCAATGTTGCGGTCAATCACCGAGACGTTAATACCTCGAACAAGAAGCGATTGACACACGATTTGGCTGAAACGACCAAAACCAATTACGAGCACGCTATCTTCTAAATCCACAATTGGATCAAGATCACTAGTATCGACTTTTTCCTCTTGATTCGCTGATTTGCGTTGGTTAATTTTACGCATCAATAAACCAATTAATGGGGAGAATAACATCGAGATAATGACGGCAGCGGTAAAAGTCGCATTTTGATCTTTTGTCATCACGCCTGCAGTGGTCGCAGCAGAGAAGAGTACGAATGCAAATTCCCCACCGTGTGCCATGATGGTCATTCGGCCAACAGATTCGGTACGGTCAAGTTTCGTAATACGTGCAACAGTGTAAACGGCTAAGGCTTTGCCGATGATATAAAGGCACACGATACCTAATAACCAAAGTGCATTGTCGAACACCAAGGTTAAATCAAGTGACATCCCTACGCCCATAAAGAAGAGACCGAGCAATAGACCACGGAACGGTTCAATATCCGCTTCGAGTTGGTGACGGAATGCAGATTCTGAAAGCATCACACCGGCGACGAATGCGCCCATCGCCATTGAAAGGCCACTTGCTTCCATGGCTAAGGCTGCGCCTAATACCACAAGTAAGGCGGCTGCAGTCATCATTTCACGAATGTGAGCTTTTGAAATTAAGCGGAAAATTGGGTTCATTAACCATTTACCCGCAACCACTAAACTGACAACGGCACCGAGTGCAATAGCAATAGATGTCCAGTTTGTTTGATGTTCAATGTGTTTTGTTTCAGGTGTTAAAAAGGCAATAGAAGCCAATAATGGCACAATGGATAAATCTTCAAAAATTAAGGTGGAAATCACCCGTTGGCCTTTTGGTGTGTTCGTAATTCCGCGTTCCTCTAATACCTGCATCACAATAGCGGTGGAAGAAAGGGTAAAGCCCATACCTGCAATAAATGCGACTTCTTTAGGAAGATTTAAAATATAGATACCCGCAAAGGTAAGCAGAGCACCACATAGACCTACTTGTAGAAAGCCCCGTCCGAAGATCGCTTTTCGCATGGCCCATAAACGTTCTGGATGCATCTCTAAACCGATGATGAATAAGAACATCACCACACCAAGTTCAGCCATATGCAGAATAGATTCGGCATCTTTCACTACGCCGAAAACGGAAGGACCAATTAAACAGCCAGCCACTAAATAACCCAACACGCTACCTAAGCCAATACGCTTAAAAAGCGGCACAATGGTTACACTGGTAGCAAGTAGAACAACAGTTTTAATCAATTCAGGGCTGACGGCATTAGACATAGGGCAAAGAAACCTTAGTAAAAACAGGGAGTATGAGAAGAAAATTCTCTTGTATTCTAGCCTTTTTTAGGTAAATAAAAAATACAGAAAAGCAAGAAATTGGTATAATTTACAAAAACTTTACATGCCAAAAAATGGTCATCTTTCTGACCGCACTTTAGAGGTATTATGTCATTACAATTCAATATGATAGCGTTGTTGTTGGTTTTCTTAATCATTTTAGGTTTAATGAGTCAAAACAGCGCAATCACCATCTCAGCAGTTGTGTTATTAATCATGCAGCAAACCTTATTATCCAAATACATTCCCATACTTGAGCAATACGGGATAAAAATTGGTATCATCATTTTAACGATTGGTGTGCTAGCACCGTTAGTGTCGGGAAAAATCCAACTGCCCGATCTCAGTTCATTTTTAAACTGGAAAATGGGCGTTTCTATTTTAACAGGGGTATTCGTCGCATGGCTTGCAGGGAAAGGCGTACCATTAATGAGTGAACAACCTGTTTTGGTGACAGGATTATTAATTGGTACGATTATTGGTGTGTCTTTCTTAGGTGGTATTCCAGTGGGACCTCTAATCGCCGCAGGTATTTTAGCTGTATTAATAGGAAAATTTTAAATGAAAAACAAATGGTTATTTATCGCGGGATTAAGCGGTTTTTTGTGTGTAACGATTGGTGCTTTTGCGGCACATGGATTAAGCAAGGTTTTAGAACCTAAAGAATTAGCGTGGATTGAAACGGGTGTGAAATATCAAATGTTCCACACCATTGCGATTTTAGCGATTGGCATTTTGCAATTATGCCGTGAAGCATTGGTTACAAATAAAATGGCTAATTTCGCAGCAGGGACTTGGGCGTACGGTATTCTTCTTTTTAGCGGCAGTCTTTATGCACTTGCCCTTGGAGCTAGCAAATTCCTTGTTTGGGTAACACCAATTGGCGGAACGTTATTTTTAATTGGCTGGCTTTGCTTGGCTTACGGTGGTTTTAAAAGTAAATAGATATGAAGAATAAATCAGTCAGACGTGAATTAAACCCGATACAACAATCTCTCTTTTCGAAACTCAAGGATATCATGCTGGTGGATCAACGTCGTTTATCTGCCCGCATTCATGGGATTGGAAAAATTAAAAGTCCAGAAGCTCAGCAAGCAGTGGCTGCTGAAATCCAGCTGCAGATTGAACAGGCCCAATTACGTGTAGAAAATCGTAAAAGTGCGGTCAAAAATCCGATTGTTTTTCCAGATAGTTTGCCCGTTAGCCAACGCAAAGCAGAAATTCAAAAACTACTTTCTGAACATCAGGTCATTGTAGTGGCAGGGGAAACCGGTTCAGGTAAAACCACCCAACTGCCAAAAATGTGTTTGGAATTAGGTTTCGGCAATTTGGGCATGATTGGTCATACTCAACCGCGTCGTATTGCCGCTCGTTCGGTGGCATCGCGTATTGCAGAAGAGCTGGAAACAGAGCTTGGCGGTTTAGTCGGTTATAAAGTCCGTTTTAACGATCAAATCAGTGATGATACGCAAATCAAGTTGATGACCGACGGGATTCTGCTTGCAGAAATTCAAAACGATCGTTTCCTTAATCAATATTCTTGTTTGATTATTGACGAAGCCCACGAACGTAGCCTAAATAACGATTTTATTCTCGGATATCTGAAACAGCTTTTACCACGTCGTCGTGATTTAAAACTTATCATCACTTCTGCGACCATTGATGTGGAACGTTTTTCCAAACACTTTAACAATGCCCCGATTATTGAAGTCTCGGGCAGAACCTATCCTGTTGAAGTGCGTTATCGTTCCGTAGTGGAAGAAGACGATCAAGATCAGCTGCAAGGCATTCTTAATGCGGTGGATGAACTGCAAGCAGAAGGTCGGGGCGATATCTTGATCTTTATGAACGGTGAGCGTGAAATTCGCGATACCGCTGAAGCCTTACAAAAACAAAATCTAAAACACACGGAAATTCTACCGCTCTTTGCTCGCTTGTCTGCGCAAGAACAGAATAAAATTTTCCATCCAAGCGGATTAAATCGTATTGTATTAGCGACCAACGTCGCAGAAACCTCATTGACCGTGCCGGGCATTAAATATGTGATTGACCCAGGTACTGCGCGAATTTCCCGTTATAGCTATCGCACCAAAGTACAACGTTTACCGATTGAACCCATTTCACAGGCATCCGCTAATCAGCGTAAAGGTCGTTGTGGTCGTGTAAGTGAAGGGATTTGTATTCGTTTATATTCGGAAGAGGATTTTAATTCTCGTCCAGAGTTTACCGATCCTGAAATTCTGCGCACCAATTTAGCCTCCGTTATTTTGCAAATGACAGCATTGGGTTTGGATGATATTGAAGCCTTCCCGTTTGTTGATGCGCCAGATAAACGCCATATTCAAGATGGGATAAAACTGTTGGAAGAATTGGGTGCGTTTGAAATCGTTCGCACCAAATCAGGCGAGAAACGTCAATTAACGACAGTAGGCCGTCAATTAGCTCAACTCCCTGTGGATCCACGTTTAGCGAAAATGTTGTTGAGTGCAGTCTCACAAGGTGCGTTGCATGAAGTGATGATTATTGTCGCTGCATTGTCCATTCAAGATCCTCGCGAGCGCCCACAAGAAAAACAGCAAGCTTCCGATGAAAAACATCGTCGTTTTGCCGATAAAAAATCGGATTTCTTGGCTTTCCTCAATCTTTGGCGTTACCTACAAGAACAACAAAAAGAATTGAGTAAAAACCAATTCCGTCGTCAATGCCAAAAGGATTTCTTAAATTATTTACGCATTCGCGAATGGCAGGATATTTACCATCAAATTCGTTTAACCGTCCGTGAAATGGGCTTGCCGATTAATTCTGAAAAAGCAGAATATCAGCAAATTCATACCGCACTTTTAAGCGGTTTGCTTTCTCATATCGGTTTAAAAGAAGCGGAAAAACAACAATATCTTGGTGCGCGTAATGCCCATTTTGCGATTTTCCCCAATTCTGTACTTTTCAAAAAACAACCGAAATGGGTGATGGCGGCAGAGCTAGTGGAAACCTCCAAACTTTGGGGGCGTATGGTGGCAGAAATTGAGCCAGAATGGATCGAGCCACTTGCCGAGCATTTAATTAAAAAATCCTATTCAGAACCGCGTTGGTCGAAATCTCGTGGCGCGGTGATTGCTGATGAAAAAGTCACGCTTTACGGTGTGCCGATTGTGGCAGCACGACCAGTGAATTACGGTGCTATTGATCCAACGGTAAGCCGTGAGATCTTTATTCAATCCGCCTTGGTTGAAGGGGATTGGAATACCAAGCATAAATTCTTCAAAGAAAATCAACGACTCGTTCGAGAAGTGGAAGAGTTGGAACACAAAAGTCGCCGCCGCGATATTTTGGTGGATGACCGCACGCTTTTTGAATTTTACGATCAGCGTATTGGCACTGAGGTTGTCTCTCAAAAACATTTTGATACCTGGTGGAAAAAGGTGCAGCAAAAAGATCCTGAATTGCTTAATTTTGAACGTTCATTCTTGATTAATGATGATGCGGAACAAGTGAGCAAGCTGGATTTCCCGAATTTCTGGCATCAAGGCAATTTGAAACTCAAATTAACTTATCAATTTGAACCGGGTACCGATGCGGACGGCGTGACCGTGCATATTCCGTTGCCATTGCTCAACCAAGTGGAAATGACAGGCTTTGACTGGCAAATTCCAGGCTTGCGTGAAGAATTGGTGATTGCGTTGATTAAATCGTTGCCGAAATCTTATCGCCGTAACTTCGTGCCTGCACCTAATTATGCCCAAGCCTTTTTAAGCAGAGCTGTGCCATTGGAAAAACCGTTATTAGATACGCTAATTTATGAATTACGTCGTATGACGGGCGTTACCGTAGAAGCGGAACATTGGAATTGGGAACCAATTCCAAGCCATTTGAAAATGACTTTCCGTGTGGTGGATGAAGACGGCAAGAAAATTGCTGAATCCATGAATTTGGATGAGCTGAAATTCAACTTAAAAGATCGCGTGCAGGAAAGTATTTCAGCTGTGGCAGATGATGGTATTGAACAAAGCGGGCTACATATTTGGAGCTTTGCAGATTTACCACAATGTTACGAACAAAAACACCGTGGTTTTAGCGTCAAAGCGTTCCCAGCCATTGTGGATGAAAAAGATTCCGTAGGTATCAAACTGTTTGAAACAGAGTTTGAGCAAGCGGTGGCGATGCAGCAAGGTTTGCGCCGCTTATTGTTGCTCAATGTACCGTCACCGATTAAATATTTACATGAAAAATTACCGAATAAAGCTAAATTGGGTCTGTATTTTACTCCGTTCGGTCGAGTGTTAGATTTGATCGATGACTGTATCGCTTGTGCGGTGGATAAACTGATTGCCGATTTTGGCGGTTTTGTGTGGGATGAAGCAGGCTTTGAAAAATTGCGTGATTTCGTGCGAGAAAACCTTAACGAAGTGACCGTGGATATTGCGCAGAAAGTGGAACAAATCCTATCTCTCAATCACGCCTTAAACCAACGTTTAAAAGGTAAAATGGATTTTACTATGGCCTTTGCATTTTCTGATATTAAGGCGCAATTAAGCGGGCTGATTTATCCAGGTTTTGTGCAAAAGAGCGGTTATGATCGCCTACCGGATTTACAGCGCTATCTGCAAGCCATTGATAAACGTATTGATAAGTTGGCTCAAGATGTAAACCGTGATCGTGCGGCGATGCTACGCGTGGAACAGGTGCAGCAGGCTTACCAACAATTGCTCGCTAAACTGCCGAAATCTAAACCAATTTCTGATGAAATTGCGGAAATTCGCTATATGATTGAGGAATTGCGTGTGAGTTTATTTGCTCAGCAATTAGGTACGAAGTATCAGGTATCGGATAAGCGGATTTTGAATTTGATTCAATCTATTTAATTATGGGTATGAATAGGCATGGTTGAAGATAATGAGATCTACAGATTTATGTCAATTTACGAATTTTATGAGCTTTTTTTTAATAAAAAACTAAAATTGACAAAAGTAAATATTCAAAGTGACAAAAATGATGGAATTGAGAGCATATTAAATAATTTGGTTTCTGGTATTTCGCCTACAGAATATTTTAGCTTAAAAAAATCTTTTGATTCATCTAGAAAATGTAGATATATAACGTGTTGGACGCAGAGTTTTGATTCAATAGCAATGTGGTTGTTGTACTCTAAAAATGAAGAGTCTATTAGAGTTAAAACTAGATTGAGTAAATTAAAGGAAACTTTGTTGAATTTTACTGAAGATTATTCTTGTTGGACCCAATGGAATAGACCAACAGAGAATATGGTTTTAATTCAAGGAATGGAATCTATACAGGAAGTCGAATATAAAAATATTCGAGAAGTTATTGAGCAAATACGTAGGGATATTTCTGAATTTAAGAAGAAAAATAGCCAGACCTTTGAAATAGATCCGAATTATTATAAAGGAAAATTTATAGAAGATTATTTTACTTTTTATGATTATTTGTCTAATAAATATACCTGTAAAGCTCCAATTAAAGATGAGTCTTATTCTTTTGAACAGGAAGTTCGAGGGGAGGTTTATGCGGGGCTGAAAGTTGATGAGAAAAGTGAGAATGATTGGAAGAGTAAAAATGATGTAGAACGAATTCCTGTTAAAGATGATTTATCTGATATTTTAGGATCCGTTATATATGCTCCAGTTAATGATGATTTCATTGAAGAAGTTTGTTTTGATCCAAGAATGCCAGCATATAAGAGAGAAGTTATTTTTGCATTATTTAATTTAGAACAGATAAAAATCACCGAGTCTCCAATTTTTGAGCCAGCTCTTCCTCTTTTATCTGAATGAGTTACTAACAATAATTAAGTAAATATTATAAAAGTGCGGTTTTTCCAAAATATTTTAACTTCCCTAAAATACTACCAAAACCAACCGCACTTTCTCCCAAAACTCTTTTTGTGATCTACCTCAAATTTTTGTATTGAACTGATTTACAACTGCCAATTCAATCGCTATCTTGCTGATATTATTATTTTAATAAAGAGGTAAATTATGGATCTGATAATAGGTTTGATTGCCATTGTCTTGGTGGCATATTACATCGTGAAAGGCTATTCAGCGACAGGCGTATTGATGTTCGGTGGCTTGGTCTTGTTATTCATTTCAGTGCTGATGGGGCATTCGATTTTACCGGATGGTGTGAAAAGTACCGGTTCTACTTATTTTGATATTTTAGAATATGTGAAATATCTACTCGGTAATCGTGGCGGCGGCTTAGGCTTGATGATTATGGTGTTATGTGGTTTCTCTGTGTATATGACCCATCTTGGCGCGAATGATGTGGTGGTGAAATTGGTGTCAAAACCACTGAAAAACATTCGTTCACCTTATATTTTAATGGTGTTTGCTTACTTCCTTGCATGTTTGATGTCTTTTGCTGTGTCATCTGCAACAGGTTTAGGCGTGTTATTAATGGCGACATTATTCCCTGTGATGGTAAACGTGGGGATTTCACGTGGGGCAGCGGCTGCAATTTGCGCATCGCCAATTTCCATTATCCTTTCCCCAACATCAGGCGACGTGGTGCTTTCGGCTGAAATTTCAAAAATTCCTTTAGGTGAGTTTGCCTTTGGTACCGCATTGCCGGTTTCGATTTTTGCGATTTTAGGGATTGCTGTAGCACACTTCTTCTGGCAGCGTTATTTAGATAAAAAAGAAGGTGTGCAAGTAGAACGCATTAATGCAGATGAAATTAAAACCACAGCACCAAACTACTACGCGATTTTGCCATTATTACCCATTATTGGCGTATTGATTTTTGATGGTAAATGGGGCTTACCAAATTTACACATCGTTACCGTGATGGTGCTTTGCTTTATCATTACTGCTGCGGTAGATTTCTTACGTAGCTTTAACGCAAAACAAACCTTCGATAATCTCATTGTGGCATATCGCGGTATGGCAGATGCCTTTGCGGGTGTGGTGATGCTTTTAGTGGCGGCAGGTGTATTTGCACAAAGTTTAAGTACAATCGGCTTTATCACTAATTTAATCGACTCAGCACAAACCTTCGGCGGTTCAGCCTTCTTTATGATGTTAGTGCTTGCGGTGATTACCATTTTAGCCACCATGGCGACCGGTTCAGGTAACGCGGCGTTCTACGCTTTTGCAGAATTAATTCCTAAATTAGCCACACAAATGGGCGTCAACCCAGCATTCTTAACCATTCCAATGTTACAAGCCTCTAACTTAGGTCGTGGTTTATCACCGGTTTCTGGCGTGGTTGTAGCAGTATCCGGTATGGGAAACATCTCACCATTTGAAATCGTAAAACGTATGTCTGTCCCAATGTTGGTTGGTTTTATTTGTGTGATTATCGGCACAGAAATCTTTGTTTCCGTTGCTGCCTAATTTGATAGGCAAAAAAGAAGGGCTGATAGTGAATATCAGCCCTTTGTTTTAAGTTAAGTGCGGTCAATTTTCTCGCTGTTTTTGATTTTATGCATTTGATGATTTTCAAAGGCTTTCACCAAATCTGCGACTTTTTCGCCTTCCGGTAAAACCAAATCTTGTGCGATATCATTAAGCGGCACAATCACGAATTCGCGATTTTTCATATCGTAATGAGGCACGGTTAAGCGTTCATTTTGAATGATTTGATCGCCATAAAGCAGAATATCCAAATCCAGTGTACGCTCCCCCCAACGACGTAAACGCACGCGACCTTGTTCATTTTCAATGCGTTGTAATTCATCGAGTAAGGCTAAAGGTGGGCGAGTGGTTTCGATCATAGCCACCGCATTTACATAGTCAGGTTGATCTTGCGGACCTAATGGTTTGCTTTGATAAAATCCGCTCACCGATTTTAATTCGGTATTAGGTAGCGCAGAAATTGCCTCTAATGCGGAATTTAATTGTTCTGTCGGCGTATTTAAATTGCTGCCAAGGGCGATATACACTTGAACCATTAGTTAGCCGCCTTAGGTTTACGTCTTCGATAATATTTTTTCTTCGGTGCAGGATGCAATTTTTGTTGTTCTTGAACCAACTGGCGACGTTGTTCTTGATTGCTCAGTTGGTACTCATGCCACCATTTTGCCAATTCAACGGTTTCACCACCTTCCACTTCGGCACGCATCGCCAATAAATCAAAGGCCGCACGGAATTTTTGATGTTCCATCGTGCGAGCAGGGTGAGAACCGGTGCGTTTAAGCAATTGTAATTGCAACATCCAAATATCACGAATGACGGATGTATGACGGCGAGGTGCAGCTAATGATCTGCATAATTGATCAAGCACTTCATTTGCCGCAAGGGCATAGGCATCGTGATTGTTTAAGCCACCTTCATTTTTCAGCACATCCACTTTTTCGCGTAATGGATACCAGAAGAATGCCGCAAATAAAAAGGCAGGATTAATGCGTAATTTATCGGCAATACGTTCATCAGTTGAATTTAACGACGTTAAAATCATGCGCTCCGCAAGGCTGTCTTCTTTTTCGGTGAAATAAGGCGTTAAGCTCGGGAAAAGCTGTTCAAATAAGCCATATTGGCGAAGTAATTTATAAGTTTTTACGCCATTGCCAGACTGCAATAATTTTAAACTTTCATCGAATAAACGAGCCGGTGGAATATTTTTCAGCAATGGTGCAAGCTCACGAATTGGCTGTTCACTTGGTTTTTCCAAGAACATATCCAATTTCGCCATAAAGCGCACAGAGCGTAGCATACGCACAGGATCTTCTTGATAACGGGTAACAGGATCGCCAATCAGACGTAATTTTCCGTTTTTCAGGTCGTCAATTCCGTTGAAGTAATCACGCAACGTATTATCTTGCGGATTGTAGTAAAGGGCGTTTACGGTGAAGTCACGGCGTTCGGCATCTTGTTCAATGGTGCCATACACGTTATCACGCAGTAACATTCCTTCATCGCTTTGTTTGGCTTGATTTTCGCTGCGCGCATCGGAATGGCTAGCACGGAATGTGGCCACTTCGATCACATCACGGCCAAACATAATATGTGCAAGACGGAAACGACGACCGACTAAACGGCATTGACGTTGGAATACCGCTTGAATTTGGTCGGGACGTGCATTTGTTGCCACATCAAAATCCTTTGGATGCTTACCCAACAATAAATCACGCAAACAACCACCAACAATATAAGCGTCATAACCTTGACGTTGCAATTTTTCTACCACGGTAATGGCATTACGGCTAAACATACGTGGATTAATACCGAAATGAGAGGCTTTCACGCTATGTTTGTCGTAACGAGACGATTGTGTGTTGTTTTTTTTATGGTGAGGAGAGGACGGGGCGATCTTGGGTTGTGAACGCTCTGTTTTTGAAACGTTAGATTTTTTGCTTTTTGACGCCGTTTTGGATACGGGCGAATTTATATTGGTTTCGGTTTCTTTTTTAGTTTTTTTACCAAATAAATTTTTTATATAAGTAAGAATAATTTACTCCATTCTCTATGTTCAATGCGCATTTGATAAAAACACGAAAAGTGCGGTTGTTTTTGACCGCACTTTTTTGTTGGGTTACTTAAATAAATTAACCTGCGACTTGTTTTTCACGAATTTCAGCAAGGGTTTTGCAATCGATACAAAGATCAGCAGTAGGGCGTGCTTCTAAGCGACGAATGCCAATTTCTTCCCCACAAGAATCGCAATAACCGAAATCATCGGTGTCTAATTTTTTTAATGTGTATTCAATCTTCTTCATTAATTTACGCTCGCGATCGCGGTTACGTAATTCAAGACTGAATTCTTCTTCTTGGGTCGCACGGTCAGCCGGATCAGGGAAGTTTGATGCTTCATCTTGCATATGAGCAACCGTTCTTGATGCTTCTTCCACAATTTGCTCGTGCCACGCAGTTAAAATTTTTCTGAAATGAAGAATCTGATCTTCATTCATGTATTCTTCATCTTTCTTTGGTTGATAAGGCTTAACACCGGCTAAATCCAGCAAACTTAGAGATGCCTTAGACATTGATAACTCCTAATGTAGTAAAGATTTTAACGACTTCCTGTCTTGTTGTTTTGATTGATTCTTATCGGCTAAAAAATAGCTGACATAAGAACCCTGTTTTTTAAGGGCGATATAAATAGCAGAACTTCACCTATTTAGCAAATAAATTTAGCTTAGAAATTTCAAATTTGCGATCGTGATCGCAAAAAATGGCGTAATTATTTGTTTATTTATGAGGTTAAGGCTAGGTTGCCTTACTTTCTCGCTATAAATCACACTTAAAATGAAAATCACGCTATTTCAACTGTGCATGATGCTCATTGTCTCAGCCTTATCCTTGCTTGTCGTGCCAGATTTTTTACTGCTCACTTGGCAACAGGCTGGGCTGAGCATTTTAATGTTGGTTATGACCGCACTTTGTTTCCATTGGTTCAATTATTTTAAAGCCAGAAATTTTTGCATAAGTAGTATCTTGTTTTTACTTACTTTGGCTTATGCGCATTCATCAGCCTTATCGTTATTGGGACAAGCAGAGAGAATTTCAAGTTTACCGAATAAAATTACCTTAGATCTCCACATCTCAGAAATTCTTCATCAGCAAGATTATCAAACGTTGGTTGCGACAAGCTCTTTATTTGATGGAAAAGAACAACGGATTTTTATTAATTGGAAAGCGCCGGAAAAGCCACAACTCGGCGAAGTTTGGCGGGGTGATGTAAAACTTCGACCTGTTTCTGCAAGACTTAATCATGGGGGATTTGATCGACAACAATGGTATTTTTCAAAAAGGATTATTGCCGTTGGAAATGTGAAAAGTGCGGTCAAAATTGGTGATGATTTTTCTTACCGCACATATTTTCTACAGACTAGCCTCAAGCAAACAGAGGGGCTTTCTTTGCAAGGCTTGCTTATTGCATTGGCATTTGGTGAGCGGGCTTGGCTGGATAATAAAACGTGGTTGATTTATCAACAAACGAATACAGCACATTTGATTGCGATTTCAGGGCTCCATATTGGTTTAGCAATGGGGATAGGCTTTTTCTTTGCTCGATTCTTGCAATTCGTACTGCCTACGCGCTTTATTTCACCCTGGTTTCCACTTTGCTTTGGTGTGTTGATTGCCTTAGGTTATGCCTATTTAGCCGGATTTAGTTTACCGACTTTCCGTGCAATGATGGCGTTGCTTTTTATTGCAATCCTTCAATGTTCTCGACGATATTACACGCCTTCGAAAATGCTTTGTTTAGTGGTGGCATTTTTGTTGTTTTGCGATCCGATTATGCCACTTTCGGTGAGCCTTTGGCTTTCAGTTGGTGCTGTTACTTGTTTGATTGTGTGGTACCGATATGTTCCCTTATCGATCTTTGAATGGCGACATCAAAAATTATCCCGCAAAGTGCGGTGGATTTTGGGCTTGTTTCATTTGCAGTTCGGGCTTCTAATTTTATTCACACCTATTCAGCTTTTCTTTTTTAATGGCTTTGCGTTAAATGGATTTTTGGCGAATTTAATCGCCGTGCCCTTGTATAGTTTCTTACTGGTACCCTTGATTCTTTTTGCGGTGTTAACGAATGGCGCATTTTCTTCTTGGCCTCTTTCAAATGCGATTGCTCAAGGTATTACGCAATGCCTCAGTTTTTTCCAGGGCTCGTATATGCCAATTTCGATGAATTTATCCCTCGTTTTGACTGCACTTTTAAGCTTTGTTTTTGGCAGCATGTTATGTGGATTGTATTTTGCATCTCAAACTCAAACAAAAAATACACCGTTAAAATCAAGTCGATTTTTTACATTAAATTACACAAAAATCTTATCGCCAAAAGCTTATAAGCAAGCTCTTTTAGGCGTTATTCTTATTTTTAGTGTTTGTATGAGTACGCTAGGGTATCGATATTTTACGAAACCCAAATGGCAGTTAGATACGTTAGATGTTGGTCAAGGTTTAGCAACCTTAATTGTAAAAGAAGGGAAAGGCGTGTTGTATGATACGGGCCCAGCTTGGCAGAGTGGAACAGGGGGCTCTTCCATGGCGGAATTGGAAATATTGCCTTATCTTCAACGGGAAGGGATTGAACTTGAAACCTTGATTTTAAGCCATGATGATAATGACCATTCAGGCGGTGCTAAAACGATTTTAACCGCATACCCAGAGATTGAGCTGATTACACCTTCTCGCAAAAGCTATGGCGAAATGCACCGCACTTTTTGTCTTCAGGGGAAACAATGGCAATGGCGAGGACTTGATTTTAAAGTTCTTTCACCTGCACAAATTACAGACAGGGCGGAAAATCCGCAATCTTGCGTAATTTTACTAACGGATGGGCAGTATCAGATCCTTTTAACCGGTGATGTTGATGTGGCAACAGAAAGATCTTTTGCTGAAAACCTCGGCAAGATTAACGTGTTACAGGTGGGGCATCATGGTAGTAAAACTTCAACAGGCGAGTTTTTACTGGGACAGACAAAACCGGATATAGCCTTAATTTCAAGTGGACGATGGAATGCGTGGAATTTTCCTCATCCAACCGTGATTGAACGGTTAAATCGTTATCAAAGTGCGGTCGAAAATAGCGCTATTTCAGGTCATATAAGGTTAAATTTTACTGAAAAGGGCATTGAAATTGAAAAAGCGAGAGGAGATTTTTCACCTTGGTTTGCCCGTGTAATTGGATTATCCCCGAAATAACAGGTACAATGCAGCCAATTTTTTTAAGATAATTGATGTAAGAATAAGCTATGCAAGATAAAGATTTCTCAACCACACAAACTTTTAAGCGTTTATGGCCGATGATTTCACCGTTTAAATCAGGCTTATTAGTCGCCGCTTTTGCTTTAATTTTTAATGCGTTGGCAGATTCAGGTTTGATTTATATGCTTAAGCCTTTGCTTGATGATGGTTTTGGAAAAGCCGATCATTCTTTCTTGAAAATGATGGCATTTGTTGTCGTTGGTATGATTATATTGCGTGGGGTGACCAACTTTGTCTCTACTTATTGCTTGGCGTGGGTATCCGGTAAAGTAGTGATGATTATGCGCCGCCGTTTGTTTAAACATTTAATGTTTATGCCAGTGAGCTTCTTTGATCGTAATTCAACAGGCAAATTGCTTTCTCGTATTACCTACGATTCAGAAATGATAGCGAACTCTTCATCTAGTTCATTAGTGACGATTGTTCGCGAAGGAGCCTATTTAATTTCGTTGCTTGTTGTGATGTTCTATACCAGTTGGGAATTAACACTTGTACTTTTCGTGATTGGCCCAATTATTGCAGTACTGATTCGCATGGTATCTAAGATTTTCCGTAAGCTTAGTAAAAACATGCAAGATTCCATGGGGGAATTGACCTCTGCAACGGAACAAATGCTAAAAGGGCATAAAGTGGTGCTGTCTTTTGGTGGACAATTAGTTGAAGAAGAGCGTTTCGATAAAGTCAGTAACGATATGCGTCGCAAAGGTATGAAGATGGTGACTGCTGATGCGATTTCAGATCCAGTTGTGCAAGTAATTGCTTCTTTGGCGTTGGCAGCAGTGCTTTACTTAGCAACGACACCATTAATTGCTGATGATAATTTAACTGCGGGTTCTTTCACGGTGGTCTTTTCTTCCATGTTAGCGATGATGCGTCCGTTAAAATCTTTGACGAATGTTAACTCACAGTTCCAACGTGGTATGGCGGCTTGTCAGACATTATTTGCCATCTTAGATTTAGAAACAGAGAAAGATAATGGTACGTATAAAGCTGAACCCGCAAAAGGTGATTTAGAATTTAAAAATGTGAGTTTTGCTTATGAGGGTAAAGAAGAGAAAGCCTTAAATAATATCTCTTTTTATGTGCCTGCAGGCAAAACTGTGGCATTAGTGGGACGTTCAGGTTCGGGGAAATCAACGATTGCTAATTTAGTGACGCGTTTCTACGATATTGACGAAGGCGAGATTTTATTAGATGGCGTGAGAATTCAAGATTATCGTTTATCTAATTTACGTGAGAATTGTTCTGTTGTTTCTCAACAAGTGCATTTATTTAATGATACGATTGCCAATAATATTGCTTACGCAGCAGAAGATAAATACACACGTGAGCAAATTATTGAAGCGGCAAAAGCCGCTTATGCCCTAGAGTTTATCGAGAAACTTCCACAAGGTTTTGATACCGTTATTGGTGAGAATGGCGCAAGTCTTTCTGGTGGTCAACGTCAGCGTTTAGCGATTGCTCGTGCGCTATTGCGTAATTCACCTGTCTTAATTTTAGATGAAGCGACTTCTGCACTCGATACCGAATCTGAACGTGCAATTCAGTCTGCATTAGAAGAACTAAAAAAAGATCGTACAGTATTGGTGATTGCGCATCGTTTATCAACCATTGAAAATGCCGATGAAATCTTAGTTATTGAACACGGTGAAATTAAAGAACGTGGTACGCATCAAGATTTATTAGCGCTTGATGGTGCGTATAAACAATTACACAGTATGCAGTTTAGCGGATAAAATAATAAGGGCGAACCAATGTGTTCGCCCAAAATCAATATAGGATAAATGAAATGCCTTTTTGGTACTCTAATTCAAAGCTAGCTTGGTTGCTCCTTCCTTTTTCACTGCTATTTTGGTTGATTAGCCAAATTCGCCGAGCACTATTTTCTCTGAATATCTTATCCTCTTATAAATCCCCGAAACCGATCATTATTGTCGGTAATCTTTCTGTCGGTGGAAATGGTAAAACGCCTGTCGTTGTGTGGCTAGTTGAAGAGTTACAAAAACAAGGATTACGTGTAGGCGTGATTTCTCGTGGCTATGGTAGCCAATCTAAAACCTATCCTTTACTTGTCACACCGGAAACAAACCCTGTTCAAGGGGGCGATGAACCTGTTTTAATTGCCAAAAGAACAGGTGTGCCTGTGGTGATTTCACCGAATCGTCAACAAGCTATCGAATTACTTTTGAAAACACAGGATTGCGATCTGATTATTTCAGATGATGGATTACAACATTATAAGTTGCGACGTGATATTGAAATTGTCGTAATGGACGCAGAACACGCTTTAGGGAACGGCTTTGTGCTACCAGCAGGGCCTTTACGTGAATTGCCAAGTCGTTTAAAAAATGTTGACTTTGTGATTACCAATGGCGGAAAAAATGCTTATTCTGATGCCATTATGATGTTAGTTCCTCACTATGCGATTAATTTAGTGACGGCAGAAAAACACCTGTTAAGTGAATTTACTCAAGGTTCAGCCATCGCGGGAATTGGCAATCCTCAACGTTTTTTCACGATGCTGGAAAATTTAAATATTTGTTTAGAAAATACGAAAGCTTTTCAAGATCATCAACATTTTGAGCCACAATTGTTAGAAAAACTCGCTGAAAACCAACCGCTCTTTATGACCGAAAAGGATGCTGTGAAATGCCAAGCTTTTGCTAAAGAGAATTGGTGGTATGTTCCCGTTGATGCAGAGATCGTAGAGGCTGAAAATCAAGGCCAAAAACTTCCACAATTGTGGCAAAAAATTCGTCATTTGGTTTAATTTATTCGAGTGAAATATGTGTGAGAAACTTAATCCTCGATTATTAGACGTGATCGCTTGCCCGCGATGTTTGGCAAGATTGAAATACGATCAAGAAAATCAACGGCTCATTTGCCCTTTTGAGCAAGTGGCGTATCCTATTGAAAACGGCGTGCCTGTATTGTTGGCAGAAAAAGCCGAAACATTGAAAGAATAAGGAATGATTATGTCATTTACAGTTATTATCCCTGCTCGTTTTGCATCGAACAAGTTGAAAAGGCCGCAAAAGCTTTTGGGGCTGAAGTTTGCATGACATCAGAAGCGCATAATTCTGGTACTGAGCGTTTAGCGGAAGTGGTAAGTAAGCTCGGTATTGCTGATTATGAAATTATTGTAAACATCCAAGGGGATGAGCCGTTAATTCCACCCGTTATTGTGAGTCAAGTGGCAGAGAATTTAGCGAAGTTTAACGTGAATATGGCGACACTTGCGGTAAAAATTCACGAAGCGGAAGAGTTATTTAACCCAAATGCTGTGAAAGTCGTTACGGATAAAGATGGCTACGTTTTATATTTTTCCCGCTCAGTGATTCCTTACGATCGTGATCAATTTATGCAATTAGCGGATACCTCCAAGGCGCAATTGTCTGATGCGTATCTTCGTCATATTGGTATTTATGCTTATCGTTCAGGCTTTATTAAACAATATGTGCGATGGGCACCAACACAATTAGAAAACTTAGAGAAATTAGAGCAACTCCGTGTATTGTGGTACGGTGAGCGTATCCATGTGGAATTGGCGAAAGAAGTCCCTGCTGTTGGTGTGGATACGGCAGAAGATTTAGAAAAAGTGCGGTCAATTTTGGCGTAGTTTTTACTGATGTTTGATTCTAAAAAGTTTCTCTCAGACGTTTCTCATGAACCTGGTGTTTATCGTATGTATGACGATAAAGATCAGGTTATTTATGTGGGCAAAGCGAAAGATCTCAAAAAGCGACTTTCCAGCTATTTCCGCAAAAACTTAAGCAGCAAAAAAACAGAAGCCTTGGTGTCGTCAATTCATCATATCGACACAACCATTACCTCTTCTGAAACAGAAGCATTATTGCTTGAGCATAATTTCATTAAGCTTTATCAGCCTCGTTATAACGTATTATTGCGAGATGATAAATCCTATCCTTTTATTTTATTGACGAAAGAACGTCATCCTCGTATTACTTCTTATCGTGGAACGAAAAAAATTGCAGGTGAGTATTTCGGGCCTTATCCTCATGCGGGAGCTGTGCGTGAAACCTTGTCGTTAATGCAAAAATTATTCCCGGTTCGTCAATGTGAAAATTCGGTTTATAACAATCGTTCCCGCCCTTGTTTGCAATATCAAATCGGGCGTTGCTCGGCACCTTGTGTACCAGGTTATGTGACTGATGAGGAATATAACCAACAAGTTGAATTAGCACGACTATTTTTACAAGGAAAAGATCAGCAAGTATTAGATTACCTCATTGGTAAAATGGAACAGGCGAGCCGCGACTTAGATTTTGAAGGTGCGGCGCGTTATCGTGATCAAATTCAAGCGGTTCGTGTGGTTATCGAAAAACAATTTGTATCCAATGAGCGTTTGGACGACATGGATATTATGTCTATTGCGTATCAGCACGGTTTAGCTTGTGTTCAGGTAATGTTTATTCGTCAAGGCAAAGTATTGGGCAATCGCAGTTATTTTCCTAAAGTACCCGCTAACACTGATTTATCCGAACTAACAGCAACGTTTGTTGGGCAGTTTTATTTGCAAGGTCATCAGGGCAGAAGTATTCCTAATAGTATTATTGTGGATCATAAACTAGATGAAAAAATCGAGCTTGAAGCCTTGTTAACTGAACAAGCTGGGCGAAAAGTGGTGATACAAGAATCTGCTAAAGGCGATAAAGGTAAATATTTACAACTAGCACAAATTAATGCCAAAGCGGCGTTAGCGACTCAACTCAAACAATCTTCCCGAATGCATGAGCGTTATCAAGCCCTTTGTGAGTTGCTTAATATGTCTGAAATTAAACGCATGGAATGTTTTGATATTAGCCATACGATGGGAAATCAAACCGTGGCATCTTGTGTGGTCTTTAATCAAGAGGGTCCGCTGAAATCAGACTATCGCCGCTTTAATATTGAAGGCATTACTGGCGGCGATGACTATGCAGCGATGGAGCAAGCCTTAAAGAAACGTTACGACCGCGATCTTGATGAAGATAAAATCCCCGATATTATTTTTATTGATGGTGGTAAAGGGCAGCTTAATCGTGCCTTAGAGGTTTTTCATCACCTCAACGTAAAATGGGATAAAAATCGACCGCACTTAATTGGTGTCGCAAAAGGCGTGGATCGTCGAGCAGGACAAGAGGTGTTGATTATCAGCAAACAAGATCGTGAGATTCATTTGCCGGATGATAGCCTTGCGCTGCATTTAATCCAACATATTCGAGATGAAAGCCATAATCATGCGATTAGTGGTCATCGTCAAAAACGCCAAAAAGCTTTTACCCAAAGTGGATTGGAAACCATTGAAGGGGTAGGCGCTAAACGACGTCAAGCCTTGTTGAAATATTTAGGTGGATTGCAAGGTGTCAAAAATGCCACATTGGATGAAATCGCCTCTGTACCTGGTATTTCTAAAGCGTTAGCAGAAAAGATTTTCGAGACCTTAAAAAGTTAGGAAAAGTCTTGATTTTCTACGCGAACTGTCTATGATTCAACCTTTCGGATTTTATATAGGAACATATTATGTTTGAATGGCTTGTTGATCCCGAAGCATGGATTTCATTGCTTACTTTGACCGCACTTGAAATCGTCTTGGGTATCGATAACATTATTTTTATTAGTATTTTAGTGGGACGTTTACCGGCTAATCAACGCCAATCTGGTCGTATTATCGGTCTTGGGTTAGCGATGATTACCCGTATTTTACTTCTTGTTTCTCTTTCCTGGATGATGAAATTAACGGAGCCACTATTCACTTTAGTCGGTCAGGAAATTTCGGGTCGCGATTTGATTTTATTCCTTGGGGGCTTATTCCTGATTATGAAAAGTACAGGTGAAATCAAAGAAGCGATGCATCCTGAATCACATCATGAAGAAGAGAATAATAAGAAGAAAGTCAGTTATTTGGGTGTATTAATCCAAATTGCGATTTTAGATATTGTGTTTTCTTTAGACTCAGTGATTACTGCGGTAGGGATGGCAAACCACCTTCCAGTGATGATTTTGGCAATTATGATTGCAGTAGGTGTGATGATGTTTGCAGCGAAACCAATTGGTAATTTTGTTGATACCCATCCGACATTGAAGATTTTAGCCTTAGCATTCTTAATTTTAGTTGGAGTAAGTTTAATTGCTGAAAGTTTGGATATTCATATTCCAAAAGGCTACATTTACTTTGCAATGGGCTTCTCAACAGTAGTTGAAATGCTCAACATCAAAATGCGAAAATCACTTGGTCATTAAATCATATAAAAAGGCGGAACAATGTGTTCCGCCTTTTTTTAGTCATTATAGAATACCCCTTTCCCATACAAATACATGGTGACTTGTTCGTCAGTATGGTATTCGTTGATGAGATCTTCATTGATATTCAATTCATAACCGCAAACATCAATACAAATATTGATAGCTCGTCCTCTTGATTCAATTCGCTTAATCTCACCTTTAAAAGAAGCGGTCGGGTCTTGGATTTTTTTCGCAAGAGAGAATTGCTCAGGGCGGAATAACACTTTCCCTTGCGTATGGCCATTTCCTTTATTTTCGATGGCAATTTCACCTAATTGACAGGTCGCGATGCTATCGTTTTTTAATGTTGCAGGAAGAATAATGCTGTCCCCAATAAATTTAGCAATAGACAAATACTGAGGTGACCAATAGAGCGTTTTAGGTGTCGCAATTTGGAGAATTTTCCCTTCTTGAATCACTGCGATTTTGTCAGCATGACATAGTGCTTCATCGCGATCATGGGTCACGAATACGGCAGAGGAACCACTTTCTCTTAATACTTGTAACATATCGTAACGAATTTGATTTCTTAGATGTTCATCTAACGCACTAAATGGCTCATCAAACAGGATTAACTCAGGGCTTGGTGCAAGTGCTCGAGCAAGTGCAACACGTTGCTGTTGACCACCAGAAAGCTGATGAGGGAAACGGTCCGCTAAGCTGCTAATACCCGTGAGTTTCATCACTTCTTCGATGCGTTGTTTTTCCTCTTCCGTTTTCCCTTTGCCATCGCCTAAGCCATAAGCAATATTGCGGTAAACATTTAAATGAGGAAATAGCACGCCTTCTTGTACCACATAGCCTAATTTGCGTTGCTGGGTCGGCACATTGAGATTTTCTTTAAAAATAGGTTGATTCTTTAACCAAATCTCACCGCTTGTTGGTTGTTCAAAACCAGCAATACTACGCAATAAGGTGGTTTTTCCACAACCAGATGCGCCAAGAAGAAATAGAATTTCACCTTTCTCTAATTGCAGAGAGATATTGTGCAGAACCTGGTGTCCGTTAAAGGATTTATTCAAATTTTTAATGTCGAGTAATGTTGTCATTTTTATCTTCTCGTTATTTAAAACCGTATCGTTTCAGTAAAAATACAGGAATCCCTGAAAATAGCACTAACATAATGGCATAAGGCGTTGCAGCCGCATATTGTGCATCAGAGGTGTATTCCCACACCGCAGTTGAAAGCGTTTTAATGTCATTAGGGGTCAGTAATAAGGTTGCGGTGAGCTCTTTCATTAAGTTTAAAAATACTAAAGCAAAGGCAGCCGCAATCCCCGGTAACATAGCTGGAATGACTAAGGTACGGAAAATATAAAAGTTGCTACGGCCTAAGCTTTGCCCTACCTTTTCAATGTTACTAGACATTTGTTCAAGCGAGCTACGCAAGGTCGTTTGCGCCATTGGAAGATAAAGCATAAAGTAGGCAACGATAACCATGGCAAAGGTTTGATAAAGGGAATAGGCATAGTTGATGGTAAAGAAGACCAATGATAATGCGATAACAAGCCCTGGCACAGCGTGAAGTAGATAAGGGATTCGATCAAGCCAAATCGTCAATTTACTGCGATAGCGTACCGCAGCCCATACCAATGGTAGTGCACAAATAACGGTAAGTGTTGCACCCAGTGTTGATATAGTCAGTGAATTTGTGAAGGCGGTAAAAAATTCCCCAAAATCGACCGCACCTTCAATGGAACTTCCCACGGTTAGCCAATAAATCAGCATAGTAATCGGCACACCAATACTGAGCACAAAAATGGTCGTGAAAAAGCTTACGACTAAAATTTGTTTTCCTGCTGAGAGGGTTTTCAATGGATACGGACGTATTACGCCTTTGCCGCTTTGATAGAGTGTTTGTGTGCCTCTAAAACGAATTTCCCCCATCACAACAAAGATACAGATCACCATTAACACACCAGAAAGTAAGGCGGCGGTGTTGTTATTAAAGGCCATTTCATATTCTTGGAAAATTGCCGTAGTGAAGGTTTGGTAATTTAAAATAGACACGGCGCCAAAGTCTACCAACATATGAAGCGCAATTAATAATACGCTGCTACCGATGGCGGGTTTGAGTTGTGGAAAAATCGCATGCCAAAATGTGTAAGCATGGCTTTTAGCTAATGAAAGGCTCACTTCTTCTAAAGAGCGGTCGAGTCTTTTTAAGGTCGCCGCGACAGGGAGATAAGCAAGCGGGAAAGAACTCAGCGTCATAATGCCGATGGTTCCCCAGAAGCCTTCCACTCTGAAGGTAAGACTGATCCACGTAAAACAACTGACAAAAGCCGGAATACAAAGAGGGAGCGTCATGGCTACTTGGAAAAAGCCTTTTCCCCAAAAGCGATAACGTTCTAATAAAAACGCACATAGTGTGCCGAGAATAATGGCAAAAAGTGTGACAAATACCATTAAAAGTAGGGTATTACTGAGCAATTCCCACATTCTTGGGCGCCAAAGTAATTCAATGCTGCGAGCCAATCCGACATCTGCAGCACGCTCAATAACATATAAAAAAGGGAGTAATAATGGCAAACTAATCAGCACGATTAAGGCTATAAGCCAGCGAGGTGGGCGATTAGACACAGAAAAATCCTTTGAAAATATTAGTGTAGAGTAAATAACAGAAGGGCGTGTATTACACGCCCTATATTGCATAGCAAATTAAACTTATTTCAAACCAGCTTCTTCAATAAGTTTATTGGCGTTGTCTTTGTCTTCAGCAGTGGTTGCCGAAACAACAGGCGCTTCTAATTTTGCATAAGGTTCCATGTTAAATGGAGAAACCACATCGGTACGAAGTGGGTATTCTGCACGTACTGAAACAAACGCTTGTTGTCCTTCTTTACTTGCTAAGAAATCAACGAATTTTTTCGCTTCTTCTTTATTTTTAGAACCTTTTAATACCGCTGCACCAGAATAGGTCACTAATGCACCTGGATCTTGATGACGAATGAAGTAAAGACGTGTTTTGAGGTTATCAGCACCTTTTTCTTTTGCAAGTGTATACCAGTAATAGTTGTTGATTAACGCTGCGGGTACTTCACCATTTTCAACCGCTTGAAGAGCAACGCTGTTTTTCGCATAAAGTTTACCGTTTTCTTTTAAGCCTTTTAACCATTTAAGAGCGGCATCTTTACCCTTTAATTTGGTAATCGCAACAACTTGCTCTAAGAATGCGCCTGAAGTTGGAACGTAACCAATTTTATCTTTCCATTTTGGTGTTGCATAATCTAACACGGATTTTTCCATGTCTTTTTCAGATAATTTAGTGTGATCGTAAACCACAACACGAGAACGACCGCTTAATGCGACCCAGTCTTTTTTCGGTGCAACAGGAACGCCCTTGTGTGCAGTTTGTTTAATAGTATCTGCAGAAAGCGGTTCTAATAAGCCCGCATCAGACAGGGCAGCGAAAGGTGCAGTTTGTTCAGAAAAGAATACGTCAGCAGGGGTTTTATCGCCCTCTTCTTTTAATTGACCTGCAAGTTGATCACTTTTAGCACTGTTTAAGGTCACTTTAATGCCCGTTGCTTTGGTAAATGCATCAGCAACAGCTTGAGAACCTTCTTTGTGCTGTCCATTGTAAACAGTAATATCTGCAGAAGCGAATCCTGCAAACGCCATTAAGCCGGTTAGTGCGGCAATTTGGAAGTGCTTAATTTTCATGAAAACTCCTTTATGTTATCGGGCAAATCGCCCATTTTCTGAAAATAAAATTCGTCCCATTCTAATATATTTAAAAGAGATAATGCAAATAATTCTCAGATGTTTTTCTCTTATATCAAAATTTCATATCCCATTCTATTTTTTTACTTCGTCCTATGTTGATTTTTCTCCATAATGTCTAGTAAAAATTTCTAATAAGGACGGATATGAATATTCAGCAAATCATTAAACAATATCACCTAGAGCTCTTATTTCAGCAAGGGTCATTTGGGATTGAAAAGGAAAGTCAACGGGTGCATGCGGATGGTTCAATTGTGACATCATTGCACCCTAAAGCCTTTGGTAATCGTCGTTTTCACCCTTATATTCAAACTGATTTTGCAGAAAGTCAGTTGGAATTGGTAACCCCTCCGATGAAAAAATTAGAGGATACATTACGTTGGCTTTCAGCCATTCATGAAGTGACTTTGCGAACTTTACCGGAGGATGAATTTATTTTTCCTTTTAGTATGCCTGCAGGGTTACCACCAGAAGAGCACATTAAGGTTGCACAATTAGATAATCAGGAAGATGTGGCTTATCGTGAGCATTTAGTCCAGTCTTACGGTAAATATAAGCAAATGGTCAGTGGTATTCATTACAATTTTCAAATTGACCCTAAGTTTATTGATGCCTTATTTCATGCACAAAATGAAACACAAAGTGCGGTTGATTTTCAAAATAATTTTTACCTAAAAATAGCGAAGAACTTCTTACGCTATCAATGGATTTTACTTTACTTGTTTTCTGCAACACCGACGGTAGAGGATAAATATTTCAGAGGCAATTCCCCCCTTAAACCGCATCAATATGTGCGGAGTTTACGTTCAGGGAAATATGGTTATGTGAATGATCCGAAGATCCACGTCTCTTATGACAGTTTGCAAGAGTATGTTGAGACGTTAGAACACTGGGTGAAATCGGGTGATTTGATTGCGGAAAAAGAGTTTTACTCAAGCGTACGTTTGCGTGGCGCTAAAAAAGCGCGCGATTTACTTGAAAAAGGAATTCAATATTTAGAATTTCGTTTGTTTGATCTCAATCCGTTTGCACCTTATGGAATGGAACTTGCAGATGCGAAATTCATTCATTATTTTATTTTGTTAATGGCATGGCTTGACGATACCGCTGATCAAGAGGGCATAAAATTAGGAAAAACACGTCTTGCTGAAGTGGCATGGGAAGACCCAAGACAGCAAAGCGTTTATGCGGTAGAAGGCGAATTAGTCCTCCTTGAAATGCTCAAAATGCTTGAGCAACTTAATGTGAGTGATGAGATTAAAACGATTGTTAAAGACAAATTAGGACAATTTGCGGATCCAAGCCAAACGCTTTGTGCAAAAGTGGTTGCGGCAATTGAACAGGTCGGCAGTTACCAACAATTAGGGGCCGATATTGCGCAATCTAATAAAGCAAAAGCCTTTGAACGTTTTTATGCATTAACTGCGTTTGATAATATGGAACTGTCCACACAAGCGTTATTGTTTGATGCAATCCAAAAAGGGCTAAAGATTGAGATTTTAGATGAACGCGATCAATTTATCAGTCTTCAATTTGGCGATCATTTGGAATATGTGAAAAACGGTAATATGACTTCTCACGATAGCTATATTTCCCCGCTCATTATGGAAAATAAAGTGGTGACGAAGAAAGTCTTAGCTAAAGCAGGATTCAATGTACCGCAAAGCATCGAGTTTACCGATGTGAAAAGTGCGGTCGAAAATTTCCCACTTTTTGAGAATCGAGCTGTCGTGATTAAGCCAAAATCAACGAATTTTGGTTTAGGGATCAGTATTTTCCAACAAGGTGTAACGGATAGAGATGATTTTGCAAAAGCAGTAGAGATTGCTTTCCGTGAAGATAAAGAGATCATGGTTGAAGATTATCTACTTGGCACTGAATATCGCTTCTTTGTGCTGGGGGATCAAACGTTAGCCGTCTTATTACGTGTTCCAGCAAATGTAATTGGAGATGGTGTACATACTGTTGCTGAATTAGTTGCCGCTAAAAATGATCATCCTTTACGGGGCGATGGCAGTCGTACGCCATTGAAAAAAATAGCATTGGGGGATATTGAGCAGTTGCAGCTTAAGGAGCAAGGATTAACCGTGAATTCTATTCCTGCAAAAGATCAACTTGTTCAATTACGTGCGAATTCTAATATTAGTACAGGCGGTGATTCTATTGATATGACGGATGAAATGCATGCCAGTTACAAAGAAATTGCAGTAGGGATTAGCAAGGCAATGGGGGCGGCAGTTTGTGGTGTAGATTTAATTATTCCTGATTTGAAACAGCCGGCAGAACCGAGTTTACATTCGTGGGGTGTGATTGAGGCAAACTTTAATCCTATGATGATGATGCATATTTTCCCATTTAGTGGACAATCTCGACGATTGACAATGAATGTGATTAAGATGCTTTTCCCTGAATTGCCTTAATTTAGTTATCGGGCTTCATCAGTTGGTGAAGCCCGTTTTACATTCATCGTAATTAGGCTAAAATGGAAACAGTATTCACAATTCTAAAATGAAATTTAATGACAACTTTTACCTTAGAACCTCAAGAAAATGATCGTCTGCAATCCCTTTGCGGTGCATTCGATGAAAATATCAAACTGATTGAAAAAGAATTTAACCTCAATATTTCCCGCAATAATTTTACTTTCACGGTGAAATCTAACGATGAAAGTCCGAAACCTCATCATGAGCAATTAATTGAGCGTGCGGCTAAATTAATCCAGGCATTATATGTAGAGACAGCACCAATTAAGGGGAAAGTGAAAGAACTTGATTTGGAAGATGTGCATATTGCCTTGCAAGAGAGCAGAATGTTATTGCAAGAAGGCAGTGAGTCACGCAGTGAAAATCACGTCTATAGCACCACAATTAAAACCAAGCGAGGTTTGATTAAACCGCGTGGTGAAAATCAAATTCAGTATTTACATAATATTCTTACGCACGATATTAGTTTTGGGATTGGCCCCGCTGGCACAGGGAAAACCTTTTTAGCCGTAGCGGCTGCTGTTGAGGCATTAGAGCGCCAAGAAATTCGTCGCATTTTGCTGACTCGTCCTGCGGTGGAAGCGGGCGAAAAATTAGGTTTCCTGCCGGGTGATTTAGGCCAAAAAATTGAACCTTATTTACGACCACTTTATGATGCGTTATTTGAAATGCTTGGCTTTGAACGTGTACAAAAATTAATGGAGCGTAATGTGATTGAAATCGCACCATTGGCTTATATGCGTGGTCGCACACTCAATGACAGCTTTATTATTCTAGATGAAAGCCAAAATACAACAGTTGAACAAATGAAAATGTTTTTGACTCGTATTGGTTTTAATTCCAAAGCCGTGATTACAGGGGATGTGACTCAAATCGATTTACCGCGAAGCACAAAATCGGGTTTACGCCACGCTATGGAAGTATTAAGCAAAGTGTCGGAATTGAGCTTTAACTACTTTGAGAGTAAAGATATTGTACGACATCCTGTGGTGGCAAAAGTGGTACAAGCTTACGAAGAATGGGAAGCTCAAGATGAAATTCGTCGCCAAGAAATCGCAGCGCAGCGTCGAGCTGAACGTGAACAAAAAGTGCGGTCAGAAAATGAAACGAATTTAGGAGAATAACATGGGCAATATGATTATCGATTTGCAACTGGCCTGTGAAAATACAGAAGGCTTGCCATCAGAAGCGCAAATTCTGCAATGGGCAACCGCTGCAGTTCAACCAGAAAGTGATAATGTTGAAATGACAGTACGTATTGTGGATGAAGCGGAAAGTCATGACTTGAATTTGACTTATCGTGGTAAAGATCGTCCAACCAATGTATTGTCTTTCCCTTTTGAATGTCCTGACGAAGTGGAATTACCGCTGTTGGGCGATTTGGTGATTTGCCGTCAGGTAGTAGAGCGTGAAGCTATCGAGCAAGAAAAGCCTTTAATGGCACATTGGGCGCATATGATTGTACATGGTAGCTTACATTTACTGGGTTACGATCACATTGAAGATGATGAAGCCGAAGAAATGGAAAGTTTAGAAACTGAAATTATGCAGGGTTTGGGCTTTGCCGATCCTTACCTTTCCGAAAAATAATGACGATTTGGAGCAATTATGTATAAAGCCGTATTCAGCGATTTTGATGGTACTTTATTAACGTCGGATCATCGAATTTCGCCTAAAACCTTAGATGCAATTCAACGCATTACAAAACAAGGTATTCCATTTACACCAATCTCTGCTCGTTCGCCGCTGGGTATTTGGCCTTATGCGAAACTCATTGAAAATTACAATATCATTGTGGCATTCAGTGGTGCTTTGATTTTAGATAAAAACGCCACGCCTATTTATTCAGTACAAATTGATCCCGCTGATATTCAAGCCATTAATCAAGTATTAGTAGACCATCCTGCGTTGGGTGTGAATTATTATACTTATGATGATTGCGTTGCTCGAGATTTAGATAATAAATGGGTGATTTATGAACGTAGCGTAACTGGTATTCAGATTGATCCTTATGATGAAAGTGCGGTCTATTCTCCGCATAAAATTCAAATCATTGGTGAAACGGATGAAGTGATTGGTATCGAGCAAATTTTGAAAGAGAAATTTCCGCATTTAAGCATTTGCCGTTCTCATGCGAATTTCCTTGAAGTGATGCATAAATCCGCGACAAAAGGTAATGCAGTACGTTTTCTCGAAGATTACTTCCATGTGAAGATGGAAGAATGTGTTGCTTTCGGCGATAACTTTAATGATTTAGATATGTTAGAAAGCGTGGGATTAGGCGTAGCAATGGGCAATGCACCGGATGAGATTAAACAGGCTGCCAATCGAGTCACTGCTTCACATAATGATGATGGGATTGCATTGATATTGAATGAGATTTTCCCTGAGTAAATAAAAAGGCGCTTTCTAGTTAAAAGAACGCGCCTTATTTTTATTTTCCTAAATTCAGCACTTTAACGAGTGCAGTAAAAAATTTGTCATTTTCTTGTGGTAAGCCAATACTGATACGTAAGTGATTTGGCATGCCATAACCTGCAATTGGGCGTACAATCACGCCTTCACGCAATAATGCATCATAAATTGGTGCAGCAGGCTGTTTAAAATCAATGGTAATAAAGTTACCTTTAGACGGAATAAAGTCTAGGCCATATTGTTGACAGAAGGCTTCATAACGTTTCATTTCTTGGCGATTATTCTCCGCCACTTTTTCCACAAAGGCATCATCATTCATCACTGCAATTGCACTGGTCAAAGCAAGACTATTACAGTTAAATGGCTGACGAACACGATTTAATAAATCTGCAATTTCAGGATTAGAGACCGCGTAGCCAATGCGTAAACCCGCAAGTCCATAAGCTTTTGATAGGGATCGAGAAACGATAAGGTTTGGGTATTTTTCCAGTAACGCAAAAGAATTAACCCGTTCACTAGGATGGGTAAATTCAGTATAAGCTTCATCTAATACCACAATTACGTTTTCAGGTACTTTGGCCAAGAAGGCATCCAATTCAGCTTCTGTTAAGAAATTCCCGGTCGGGTTGTTTGGATTGGCAATAAAAATCAGCTTGGTTTTATCTGAAAGTGCGGTCAAAAATCCGTTTAAATCATGTCCCCAATTCTTAGCGGGAATTTCTTTTGCGACAGCATTAATAGCTTTCGTCACTAAAGGGTAAACAATAAAAGCATATTGTGAATAAATCACTTCATCATACTCACCCGCAAAGGTATGAGCAAAGAGCTCTAATAAATCGTTAGAACCATTGCCAAGGGTGATTTGGTTTGGTTGCACACCAAATTTTTTCGCAATAGCTGCTTTAAGTTCAAAACCATTCGCATCAGGGTAGCGAGTTAAATGATCCAGTTGGGCTTGAATGGCTTTTTTCGCACTTTCAGGAAAACCGAAAGGGTTTTCATTTGAGGCAAGTTTAACGATATTAGTAATGCCTAGTTTGCGTTCGAGTTCTTCGATTGGTTTTCCAGCTTGGTAAGGTGAAAGAGATTTTACGCCTTGATTGGCGACGTTGATATATTGCATATGCTTTCCTTATAAAAACGAGCGGGCCTTTCAGCCCGCACGTTGAGTTTAATGAATCAGATAATTAGCTATTTTCAGCTTCAAATTTTTTCATGAATTCAATAAGCGCTTGTACACCTTCTAATGGCATCGCGTTATAGATAGAGGCGCGCATACCACCTAGCACTTTGTGACCTTTTAAGGCTTGAAGACCTGCAGCTGTAGATTCTGCGACAAATTTAGCATCAAGCTCAGGGTTACCGGTTACGAATGTCACATTCATGGTTGAACGGTTTTCTTTAGCCACTACGTTACGATAGAGTTTGCTGCTATCAATGTAGTCATAAAGGGTTTGTGCTTTCACGGCGTTACGTTTTGCAATTTCTTTTAAGCCACCAATCGCTTGAATGTGTTTGAAGACCAATGAACAGAGATACCAAGCAAATGTTGGTGGGGTATTGATCATGGAGTCAGCATCACGTTGTGTGGCGTAATTCCAAATAGATGGGGTTGCTTGGCGTGCATGACCAATTAAATCATCGCGAATAATGACGAGTGTAATCCCTGCAGGACCAAGATTTTTTTGTGCACCCGCATAAATAACACCAAATTTGCTAATATCAATTTCACGAGAGAGAACATTAGATGACATATCTGCCACGAGAACAGCATTGCCAACATTTGGTACATCAAAAATTTCAACACCACTGATGGTTTCATTTGGGCAATAGTGAACGTAATCGTATTGTTCAGCGATGTCGCTGAAATCAAGATTGGTGATGTGTGTGTGATCACCATTTTCCACAATGGTAATTTCATCAATTTCAGCAAAGTTACGCGCTTCTTTAGCCGCAGTTGCAGACCAGTGACCGCTATTTAAGTAAAGCGCTTTGCCTTTCTCACCGATTAAGTTCATCGGTAATGCCGCAAATTGACCACGAGCCCCACCTTGTAGGAATAACACACGATAGTTATCTGGAATGTGATAGACCTCACGTAGATCTTTTTCTGCTTGAGTAATCAATTCCATAAAATATTTGCCACGGTGGCTGACTTCCATCACAGACACACCTTGACCAAGCCAGTTAGTTAGCTCAGATTGTGCTTTGTGTAGTACCTCAGGGAAAATCATGGCTGGACCAGCACTAAAATTAAAGACTTTTGACATTGTGTTTCCTTATTTTATTTTGAATAGATTCTTCATTTTTACCACTACCGAATAGGATAATCAACTAAATCAAACAGTTTTTTGATCTAATCCATTAATTTAAATTTAAGCTTTTGACGGGGACGAAAAAAAAAGCTACATTACCAGAAGTTTATTTTTAACTTTGAGAGAGTCGATCATGGGAAATGTAAATAAATCCTTCCAAGAAGTATTAGAGTATGTGCGTTTATATCGTTTAAAAAATAAACTTAAGCGTGACATTGAAGACAACAACCGTAAAATTCGTGATAACCAAAAACGTGTCTTATTATTAGATAACTTAAATCAATATATCCGTGACGATATGAGCATTGAAGATGTTCGTGCAATTATCGAAAATATGCGTGATGACTATGAAGGCCGTGTAGATGATTACAACATTCGCAATGCGGAACTTTCTACTCAACGCCGTGAAACGAGCAATAAGATGAAAGAACAGAAAAAAGCACACGCGAAATTAGTGCAAGACGCGAATAAAATCACGTTATAAAATCTTAAAAGAAATGACCGCACTTTGTTGAAGTGCGGTCATTTTTTATGGTGTTTTTAGGATGAACTATAAATGATTAAACATCATAAGTGCCCATCACCACAGCTTGATCTAAAATATGCCCTTGCATCGCAAAATGTAGATCATTAAAACGGAATCCCGGTTTCAGGTTAAGTTTGGTATCGAGCGCATATACAATAAGCTCGTAACGATGCAAGCAGTTTGGTGGTGCCATACCACCATAGAATGAGGCTTCTTCGATATCAAATTGACCTAATTTACTCGCCCAAGTATTTGCACCTTGTACATAATCTGTTGCGGTTTGGCTTTCATTTTCTTGGATAACGGTACGTTCAAGATCCGCAATGAGCCAATGAATCCACACAAAGCCACTTGCTGTAATCGCGTCTTTATCTTCTAAGACAACCGCAAAGGATTTAGTGCCTTGAGGGGCATCGTGAATTTCAAATGGAATAGAGCAGGTCGGCATACCATTTGGGCTAAATTGTGTGCCGCGTTTGCCATATTTGTCTTCAAAAGCACCATTTTGAATGGCTGAACTGGTTACAAACATTGTTTTCTCCTTAATTTCTCACGGAATACACTTTAAATTTGGTGGTTTGAGCAAGTACATCAAACTTACCGAAATGTTGCGCTAATAAATCGGGATAAGGCAGAAATGCATTAGCAACAATACGAAGTTCGCCACCTGCCGTCAAATGCCATTTTGCTTGTTGAATAAGTTCTTTCACCGCACGATAAGCGGTGTCGATTCCATCGTGGAAAGGCGGGTTTGAAATAATCAGATCAAATTTTCCTTCAATATGGGAAAACACATCACTTGCGATAACCTGACCTTCAAGCTGGTTTTCAGCAAGTGTTTGACGGGCAGATTGAATTGCCATCGCATGAATATCTGTCATGGTCACATCTGCTTTAGGATGATGTTTTTTGATCATGGAACCTATGACGCCCGCACCACAACCAACGTCTAACACTTTGCCTTGAATTGGTGACGTTAAAGTAGAAAGTAGAAGTGATGTGCCACTATCAAGTTCATTGGCACTGAATACCCCCGGCAAGCTGTAAATACGGAGATCGCCTAATGCATCATTTTGGTAGCATTTCCAATAAGATTGAAGATCAAAGTGCGGTTGTTTTTGTAAGGAAAAATGATATAAACCGCAACGACGCGCTGAGTCAATTTTGCCAATTTCACCATAAGGTTCAAGTAGTTTTTCAGCTGAACGGACACCGCAACGATTTTCACCGATAATCAACACTTCTTGACCAATTTTACTTTTGGCAAGTAGTTGCATCAGCTGAAAATTCACTTCTTGTTTATTCTTCGTCCAATAATAAATAATCAAATCGGCTTGCGGTTGAAATTCAACCTCAAAATTGACTGCACTTTGGGTTTTAGCATAATCAAAATACCAGCTCCAAATCTGCACGGATTGACAATGTTTTTTCAATATTTGAGGAAAATCATCATTAATGCCGCCGGCAAGAAGAATTGATTTACCGTTAAAAAGGGGAAGATGGCGTTGTAAAACTTCGCTTTCGAGAGAAATCACGCTTTAAATCCTGTAGTTTATTGGTTAAAATTACGCGTTATTTTAACAAAAGATAACGATTTAGACGTATTTATTAAGGAATTATTTATGAAAAAAATCATCACTGCAGTGGCAATGGCAAGTTTATTGTCCGGCTGTCAATTAATCGAACAAATTCAAGGTAGCAAACAACAATCCTCAACCTTACCAACTAGCTCAACAGTTGAATTACCTGCGGCACAAGCACAAAGCTTAGATGCACAGTTTGAGCGTATCAAAAAAGGTAACCAAGAAGTCACTTTCAACGGCGAAAAATTCTATAAACAAACGAAAGCTTTTGATAAATCAGAAGATCCACGTTTCTTAAGTGGCGCGGCCAATGTAGATCGTAGCAATCGCAAATTCATTATGAGTGAAACCTATTATCTAAAAGATGTTTCACATGTTCCTGCATTAACGACAAAATATCTTGATGCAAACAAAAAAGTATGTGAGTTAAAAACAATTGGTAGCGCTTCAGATGTTTACTATGCTTGTGATGGTAAAGATTTCCAACGTTTTATCGCGGTAATTTATCAAGCGAAAAATATTATTTCTTTCCGTAGCTTAAAAGCATATCAAGAAAAACCAACCGAAGACCAAGAACAAGCAATTGTTAAAGGTTTAAGAGATTATCCGTTAGATACTATCGCTCGTTAATCTATGGATAGACGCAATCTTCTTTTAAATGAAATGGGGATAACCCGTTGGCAGCTCCATCGTCCAGAAGTATTACAAGGGGCGGTCGGTGTGAGTGTTTCTGAACAAGTGAAATTTATTGTGGTGGCAAAAGATAATGTATCTAACTCCCCACTTTTTTCAGATGTTCGACTCGCACTTGAGTTAAACAAAGAAGATTGCCTTTGCCTGAATTTCGATCAAATTCAACATATCACATTACAACATTCGGTGCGGTATTGGTTATTGGCTGAAAATGCAGATGAAATCGACCGCACTTTGCCTTATTGCTTAAATGCAGAGCGTGTTTATCTCTCTGTTGATTGGCAACAATTCCAGCAAGACAGCCAAGCTAAGCGTGAACTTTGGCAACAAATCCAACAAATTTAATCATTATGCCTTCTCTTTTTTCTATTGAAGAATGCGATATGGATCGCTTATATGAAATTGAACAAGCAGCACACCTTGTGCCTTGGTCATTGGGAACATTGAAAAATAATGTCGGCGAGCGTTATCTCAATTTGAAATTAGTGGAAAAGGAGCAAGTGCTGGGTTTTGCTATTTGCCAAATGGTATTAGATGAAGCCACATTATTTAATATTGCGATTGACCCAGCTAAACAAGGAAAGGGCTACGGTTTGTTTTTATTGCAAGGTTTAATGGATAAGCTTAAAGAGAAAGGTATTCAAACGCTTTGGCTTGAAGTGCGTGAATCGAATCCTGCTCGATTCCTTTATGAAAAGTTGGGATTTAATGAGGTTGATATTCGTAAGAATTATTATCCCAAACCAGATGGTGGACGAGAAAATGCTGTCGTGATGGCATGTTATCTCTAGAATGAAAAAGTGCGGTCAATTTTGACCGCACTTTGTTTATCTAAAAAGTAAGACATTACACTTCTTCTGCAGGGAAGACAAATGGATTTAATCCACTGCGTGCAAAGCCTTTTTCTTCCATTTCAATATCTAAGAAAATTGATGCTAAATCATCAGCCACTGCCTCAACATTAGGATCTTTTTCTTGGAACATGATTTTTAAATAGCTTTGGCAATCGCCACAGGTTTCCGCACGAACAAGAGCAAGCTCTTCATTTAATGACCACATTTCAAGATTTTTGTGTTCATTACAATTAGTACATTGAGCTCGGACTAAATTCCATTCGCTTTCACAAAGGCTACAGTGTAAATAGCGTAAGCCTTGTGATGTGCCGATATGCACCACACTTGCAACAGGAGCAAAACCACAAACAGGGCAGTAATGCAGGTTATCTGTGCCTTCTTGGCGGCTGTTATGAGGAATTTGTTGAGCCAATTGTAACCAATAAAGAGAAAGTGCAGCCCAGATAAAGACAGCTTTATCAGTGCTCACTAAATTAAATTCTTGGCTTAAAAGATGAGTAGCCATCTCTTCAAGCTCTTTCTCTGAGGCTTTTTCAAGATTTTCAATAGTAGCAGTAACCTGTTCATTTGCTTTTGGTTTAATGCTATGTAAAATTTCTTTGAGATATTCAATCCAAATGCCTGATCGTTTAAATGTTTTAGCATTTAACGGCTCGATTTCATTTAAGTTATCGAATGACTGTTTTTCTAATGGATTTTTTTCAAATACGCTTAATTGGCTTTCCACAACATCTGCAGCAAAGAGTAAATAATCAGCCAATGGATGATCTTTCGCTAATTCTCTTAAACGTTTTGCACGACGTTGATAAAGATTTTTAGGGTTAGCAAACAAAACAGGTGGAATATCGTATGAATTCTTTTTTTGTTTGATTTCGTCTGCAGATAAGATTTTGATACTCATAATAGTCTCTTAAGTATTGATAAGAAAAAGTGCGGTCAATTTTAACCGCACTTTTTGATTTTAGCCATTGATACCTTTAAACAATGCTTTGGTTTTTACTTTTTTACCTTCAGCTTCATTTTCTAGGTCTTCTTCTAGCTTAGGAAGTACTTCCTCTCGATACCATTTCGGGTGGTGTTTTTTCGCCCAGCGAACTGTTACCCAACCTTCCACGATACCGCGAATAGATCCTTTAATCCAGAATGCCATGTACATGTGTACCAAAATACCAGTGAACAACATGAATGCACTTAAAGAGTGAAGGAAAATCGCAAAACGCAATACCGGAATAGAGAAGTAGTGTGAGAAATATTGACGCCACATAATGATACCGGTTACAAGTAAAGTGACCATCGCCAAGTTCAATGTCCAGAATAACATTTTTTGACCAAGGTTATACTTGCCGTTATCTGCAACAGCGTGCTCATTCCCTTTTAATACTTCAACGATGCCTTTTAGCCAACGAATATCGTTTTTCTCTGGGATGTTGTGATCCCAGTAAAGATAACCGAGGAAAATAAAGGCAACGAACATAATGATACCAGTGAACGGGTGAATTGCTCGAGCCAGTTGTGGCGTACCTAAAATCTCAGTTAACCACGCAAAATCTGGGAAGAAGAATGCCACACCAGTGAACATCGTCATAAAGAAGCAGATTACGAGTAACCAGTGGCTAAAACGAGCAGGCGTTCTATGACGAATGATTCGAGTATCATTGCTAATCTCAATCTTACTCATCTTTGCCTCCTTTTTTATCTTCTTCAAATTCATGGTGATGATCTTCTACATCTTCTTCAACGTTTGGACCTACAGCTAAGTAGTGAGCGATTTCAGCAAGTGCTAGACCACCCATTGCTACAGCCGCTACCGGTTTCAATACATCTTTCCAAAGGGTGACGGTGAGGTCAACTTTTGGATCTTTTGGAAGACCAGAATAAAGTTCAGGTTTATCCGCATGGTGTAATACATACATTACGTGTGTACCACCTACGCCTTCAGGGTCGTAGATACCTGCGTTTTCGTAACCACGTGATTTTAAGTCAGCAACACGTTGTTCTGCGTAGAGTTTCATCTCTTCTTTAGAACCAAAACGAATTGCACCGGTTGGACATGTTTTCACGCAAGCCGGTTCTTGACCCACAGAAACACGATCCACACAAAGGGTACATTTGTATACGCGGTTGTCTTCTGGGTTCATACGTGGAATGTTGAACGGACAACCTGCGATACAGTAACCACAACCGATACATTTATCAGATTGGAAATCCACAATACCGTTTGCATATTGGATAATTGCGCCTGGTGCAGGACAAGCTTTTAAACAGCCTGGTTCTGAACAGTGCATACAACCATCTTTACGGATTAACCATTCTAAACGATCATTTTCTTCAACTTCGTTAAAGCGCATTACCGTCCATGCTTTTGCATTGAGATCTACTGGGTTATCGTAGATCCCCACACATTGAGCATTAACATCAGAACGGATGTCATTCCACTCTGAACAGCCCACCTGACAGGCTTTACAACCGATACAGGTGGATACATCGATTAATTTTGCTACTTCAACTTTATGATCACGCGCTTGAGGTGCTGGTGTTAAACCAGACGTAGCGGAGACCTTGATAATGTCTTGCGATTGAACGCCTTGACCACTTCCTGCCATATTATGCCTCCGCTTTCTCAATGTTTACCAAGAATGTTTTATATTCTGGTGTTTGAGTGACTGCTTCACCCCAAGATGGTGTTAAGGTGTTGGTGGAGAAACCACGATTACCTTTACCATTTAAGGCTTTCATGTTCCAGTGAATTGGAATACCCACGTGATGTACGGTACGTCCGTCGACTTCTAAATCTTTCAAACGTTTTGTTACCACTGCAACGGCTTTAATGTAGCCACGGCGAGAAGTAATTTTTACCATATCACCTTTTTGGATGCCTTTTTCTGCTGCTAATTTTTCACCAATTTCCACGAATTGTTGAGGTTGGGCGATGATATTTAACGCAGATTGAGCAGTCCAACTGTGGAAGTGCTCGGTCAAACGATAAGTGGTTGCCACATAAGGGAAATCTTTGTTTGAACCGATAAATTCACGGTCTTCTTTATAAATACGAACAGTCGGATCAGAGACGACACTTGGGTGTAGTGGGTTAGTGTCAATCGGACTTTCAATTGGTTCATAGTGTTCAGGCATAGGACCATTCACAATTTTATCTACAGCGAATAGACGGCCAACACCTTCTGCAGACATAATAAATGGACCTGCATCAGAACCTGGTGGTTGTGTGCCATAGTCAGCTACATCTAACCAGTTCCAGTTTTTACCGTTCCATTTGATTAATTGACGGTGTTTATCCCAAGGATTACCGTTAATATCAAGTGAAGCACGACTGTAAAGGATACGACGGTTTGCCGGCCATGCGAAGCCCCAACCTAATGTACAACCTAAACCTGATGGGTCAGAGTTGTCACGGTTTGCGGTTTGGTTACCTTTTTCAGTCCATTGACCCACATAGATCCAGTTACCTGATGAGGTTGTACCGTCATCACGTAAGTGAGCGAATCCGTTAAGTAATTGACCTTTTTTATACATGACGTTGCCATCAGCATCGAGAAGATCAGCAAGCGCGTAACCATTCAATTCTTTCGCTAATTCTACTGAGCTTGGTGAATGCGGTTGAGCATAGTTCCAAGTCATCGCTTCGAAAGATTCGATACCACGACCACCTTCTTTTTGATAAAGGTGATGCATTTCTTCACGAATCATAGAAAGAATTTCAACATCTGGTAACGCTTCACCTGGTTGGTCACAACCTTTCCAGTGCCATTGAGCCCAACGACCAGAGTTGGCAATCGAACCATCTTCTTCTGCGAAACAGGTCGTTGGTAAACGGAATACTTCAGTTTGAATGTCTGCTGGATTCACATTGTTTGATTCACCAAAGTTTTTCCAGAATTCAGAAGATTCAGTTTGAAGCGGATCCATTACGATTAAGTATTTCAATTTGCTCATACCCGCAACAGTTTTGTTTTTGTTCGGTAATGAGTTTAATACGTTGAAACCTTGTAAAATCCAACCGTTCAATTTGCCATCATTCATTAACTTAACATGAGTGATAGGGTCGTATAAGCGGTCTGCTTTTGGTAAGAAATCGAAACCCCAACCATTTTCTTTGGTTGCTTTATCACCATAGAACGTTTTCATCATACTCACGAAGAATTTCGAGGTATTACGATAGTAGTTCACTTGATTTGGTACGATATCTTTTGGCGTAATCGCATTAATGTATTGTTCGTAAGACGTATCTTTGTCATTTGGTAAACGCATATAACCAGGTAAAGACATCGGCAATAAGCCCATATCTGTTGTACCTTGTACGTTTGAGTGTCCACGTAATGCATTAATACCGCCTCCTGGCATCCCCATATTACCTAAGAGTAATTGGATCATTGCCATTGAACGAATATTTTGTGTACCGATTGTATGCTCAGTAAAGCCTAACGCATATAAGTGCGTCATGGTTTTATTTGGTGCAGAGGTTTTACCAATTTCTTCACAGATTTGTAAGAAGAGTTTTTGCTTAACGCCTGTAATACGTTCAACTATTTCTGGGGTATAGCGAGAAACGTGATCTTTCAAGATATTAATTACACAACGTGGATCTTGTAAGGTCATATCACGTTTAGCATTACCATTTTCATCAAATTGGTAATTCCATTTAGATTTATCGTAAGTACGTTTTTCTTCATCAAAACCTACGAATAAACCATCTTCAAATTTGAAACCTTCATCAACTAAGAATGAAGCATTGGTATAGTGTTTAACGTATTCGTGTTGAATTTGGTTAGTTTCCAATAAGTAACGGATCACACCCATTAAGAATGCGATATCAGAACCGGAACGAATTGGTGCATGAAGGTCAGCTACAGAAGCTGTACGGTTAAAGCGAGGGTCAACCACGATGATTTTCGCACCGTTTTTCTTCGCTTCGATCGCCCAACGGAAGCCAACAGGATGAGCTTCAGCAGGGTTACCACCTTGAACAATAATAAGATTGGCGTTTTTGATGTCAACCCAGTTGTTTGTCATGGCACCGCGACCAAATGATGGAGCAAGACTTGCTACCGTTGGTCCGTGTCAAGTATTCGCTTGGTTACACATCGGCACTATGCCTAACATTCTCACCCATTTTTGAGTAAGAAGTGCGGCTTCATTACTCATGGCGGAAGCGGTCATAATACCAGTGGTTGTCCAACGGTTAACAGTTTTGCCACTAGCGTCTTTTTCAACGAAGTTAGCATCACGGTCATCTTTTAATAAACGAGAAACGCGTTTGATCGCTTCTTCCCAAGAAAGACGAACCCATTTGTCCGAACCCGGTGCTCGATATTCAGGGTATAATGCACGGCTTTCACTATTAACATAGTCTAACGCGCCAGCACCTTTAGGACATAATGCCCCACGGCTTACCGGATGGTCTGGGTCACCTTCAAGGTGGAATAATTTAGAACGGGTATTGGTGCCTGTATGGCTGCTTAAAGCATCGTAAGGTTTGCCTGTGCTATATAACAACATACCACAGCTCACTGCACAATATGTACAGGTGTTACGGGATTCAAAAGCCCGTAATAATTTGTATTCACGTGGTGCCGCTAAGACAGATGATGGTGCAAAGCCCAACATTGCCGCAGACGTCCCCGCCATACCACCTGCACAGATCTTAAAGAACTTACGTCTAGAGACCTGCATAATCACTCCTTCATAACGGCGAACCGTTAAGATATTTCGATAGTATAAATTCGTATAGATAATTTATTTGATTTCGTTAAAATAACGTATCAACCATTAAATTGATTATAACAATGACCAATTTAAACGGAGCTGATTTTAACTATTTTTTAACCGAAAATCTATAATCAAAACTTGTTATAATCGCTTTAAAACTTGAGCTAGATCACAAAACAAACATTTTTTGTTAAAAAAAAGTAACATTTTTACAACAGTCATTTTATTGGGAAAAAATAATGCACTGGATAATCCAAAAAACAATTAATTTTTTTAAAAAAACATCTGAAAATCCGACCTCACTTTTAGTGGAAAAACAAGATAGTTTGGCTGCGGAAGTCCCTGTTTCACTTGTCTATAATGGTATTGCACATACCGTCATGATGTGCTCTCCGCAAGATTTAGAGGATTTTGCTTTAGGCTTTTCATTAGCGGAAGGCATTATTGAGAAAAAAGCGGATATTTATGGCATTGATGTGGTGGAAGTATGCAATGGCATTGAAGTGCAAATTGAATTATCTAGCCGTCAATTTATGGCATTAAAAGATCATCGCCGTACATTAACAGGTAGAACAGGATGTGGCATTTGCGGCACAGAACAAATCTCACAAGTTTATAAAAAATTGCCGAAATTAGACCGCACTTTCCAATTTAATTTAAATTTATTAGATGGCTGTTTAGAACAATTACAAGCTAATCAAGAACTCGGGAAAGAAACAGGTGCAACACATGCTGCGGCTTTTTTTGATTTATCCGGCAATTTACTGGCGATTCGAGAGGATGTCGGGCGGCATGTAGCGCTAGATAAGTTAATCGGCTGGCATGCTAAACAGGATCAACCGCAAGGATTTGTACTTGTTTCAAGCCGAGCCAGTTATGAAATGGTTCAAAAATCGGTCGCTTGTGGTATCGAGTTACTTGTCGCGATTTCTGCTGCGACAGATCTTGCTGTCAATATGGCTGAACAACACAATCTTTCCCTTATCGGCTTTGCTCGCCCAGGAAAAGCCAATATTTATTCTGGGAAAGAGCGGTTGGTTTTAGCTTAAGTTTTATCTATTAAAAAGTGCGGCCAAAAACATTCTTATTTTTGACTGCACTTTTTTTTATTCCGTTTATTCTTTTGGCGATTTACCCTCTAAGAGTACTTCAGAAACCCAACGTTGAGTCAGGCGTTTGCCTTCTTGATCTGTACCAAATTTCATAAAATCAATATCCACCAGTTTTAATTTGCTAGCAGGTAGGAAACCTGGTGCAGGTTCTGCATGGATATTGGTTGGAAGTTGATAAGAATCTGATTCTTTCCATGGAATTTCTTGGGCTTCTTTGCTTAGCACAAAATCCATAAACAGTTTGGCATTATCAAGATTTCTAGCTCCTTTAATGATGCTTGCCCCGCCTAAAGAATAGCCCACGCCTTCGCATGGTAAAATGCCTTCAACTGGTGCACCATTTTTCTTCTCACGCGGATAAACCAACATAAAACCTAAATCAATCGCCACGGTACCGTTAGCCAAATAGTTGCTGGCAAGGCCTGTTTTGGTATGTTGCATGAGATTTGGTTCTAGTTTCTTCAGATAGTCAAAGGCTTTTTCTTCTCCCCATAATGTGGAAAAAGTACTGATAAGTGAGTAACCAGTACCGGAAACACGAGGGTCAGGGTATTGAATGTAACCTTTATATTCTGGTTTTATCAAGTCTGCATAGCATTTTGGGGTAGGAATATTTAATTCTTTCAATTTTTTAGTATTGACCCCAATACCTAGTTCCATTAAGTAAATCACAGAAGTGAAATTACCGCGTTGATCCATTAAAGATTTAAATTGTGGCATGATGTCTTTTTGTAATGGGGAACGATAGGATTCAAGCAAGCCTAACTCTGCGGCTTGAAGATGGGGTTCAATGGTGCCACCAAACCAGAAATCAGCTTGTGGGTTTTCTTTTTCAGCTTTAATTTTGCCTAATACGACGCCTGTACTATTACGTACAAATTGTGCATCTACATTGTATTTTTTACTAAAGGCTTGTGCAATAGACAGTGAGTTTACCTTCAGCCTGTGCGTGAGATGTGAAGGCGAGAGCCGCAAGGGTAGAAAGTGCGGTTAATTTTAGTGTTGTTTTAATTGACATTGTGTCTCCTTTAACTTCGTCAATATTTAGTAATTATTTGATATTGCTAATATAAAGGGGAGGAGTAAATTTGTAAATATCAGGTTGTTTAAAAATATAATTTCCACTATAATCCCTGTAAATTTAACCAGATTAAAATAAGAGCGATGGATATTTCAGAATTACTTGATGGCTTGAATGATAAACAACGTGAAGCAGTGGCAGCACCACTTGGTAATTACCTTGTGCTTGCTGGTGCAGGAAGTGGTAAAACTCGTGTATTGACTCATCGTATTGCTTGGTTGATTGCCGTAGAAAATATTTCTGAAGGCAGCATTATGGCGGTAACCTTTACCAATAAAGCCGCTGCTGAAATGCGCCATCGTATTCAAGATACCTTATCTAAACATTCTCAATCGAATCTATTTGGTATGTGGATTGGCACATTCCATAGCATTGCCCATCGATTATTACGCGCTCACCATTTAGATGTAAACTTGCCACAAGATTTCCAGATTTTGGATTCTGAAGACCAACTTCGTTTAGTAAAACGCTTGATGAAATTGCACAATTATGATGATAAAGCATTTCCACCCAAACAAGCGTGCTGGTATATCAATAATAAAAAAGATGAAGGTTTAAGACCGCAAGATATTAATGATTTTGGTGATCGTCAGGAAAAAGAGTGGATTAAGATTTATCAAATTTATCAAGATACTTGTGATCGTGCAGGCTTGGTGGATTTTGCTGAATTGTTAATTCGTGCGTATGAATTATTTGCTAAAAAGCCTGTGATTTTGCAACGCTATCAGCAACGTTTTCAGCACATTTTGGTGGATGAGTTTCAAGATACCAATAAAATCCAATATGCCTGGATCAAAATTCTTGCCGGTAATACGGGTAAAGTGATGATTGTGGGCGATGATGACCAATCCATTTATGGATGGCGTGGTGCGCAAGTCGAAAATATTCAAAAATTCCTAAAAGATTTCAACGCTGAAACTATTCGTTTGGAGCAAAATTATCGTTCTACCGGCAATATTCTGAAAAGTGCCAACCAACTTATTTCGAATAATAGTGATCGCCTCGGTAAGAATTTATGGACCGACGGTGAAATGGGGGAGCCAGTAGGTATTTATGCAGCATTTAATGAATTAGATGAGGCAAAATTTGTGGCGTCTCAAATCCAAAATTGGGTAGATGACGGTGGGAAATTAGATGATTGTGCTGTTTTATATCGTAGTAATAGCCAATCTCGTGTTATTGAAGAAGCCTTGATTCGTTGCCAAATTCCTTATCGGATTTATGGCGGGATGCGATTTTTCGAACGCCAAGAAATTAAAGATGCATTGGCGTATTTACGCTTAATTAATAATCGTCAAGATGACGCCGCGTTTGAACGTGTGATTAATACGCCTACGCGTGGTATTGGTGATCGTACTTTAGATGTGTTACGAAATTTAACCCGTGAACGTCAAATAACCTTATGGCAAGCAGTGCAAGTGGCCACACAAGAAAATATGCTAACGGGACGCGCTTCAACCGCATTGCTTCGTTTCCAAGAGTTGATTAATTCTTTACAGGTGGATACAGCCGAAATGCCACTGTTTGCACAAACTGATTTCGTGATTAAACATTCTGGCTTATACGATATGTATAAACAGGAAAAAGGCGAGAAAGGTGAAGTACGTATTGAAAACTTAGAAGAATTGGTGACGGCAACCCGAGAATTTATCAAACCTGATGAAGCAGAGGATATGACCGATCTTACCGCCTTTTTAACTCATGCTTCTTTAGAAGCGGGAGAAGAGCAGGCTTCACCGCATCAATCTTGTGTGGAAATGATGACCTTACACTCAGCAAAAGGCTTGGAATTTCCGCGCGTATTTATGGTGGGGGTAGAAGAGGGCGTATTCCCAAGTTTCCGTTCATTTGAAGAGCCTGGTCGTTTGGAGGAAGAACGCCGTCTTGCTTATGTGGGCATTACTCGAGCGAAGCAAAAACTTACTATTTGTTATGCTGAAAGTCGTCGTGTTTACACGAAAGAAGAACGCCATTTACCTTCGCGTTTTATTGCAGAATTGCCATCAGAGTGCATTCAAGAAATCCGTTTACGCGGAACAGTCACCCGAGCATTAAACCAAGCGAAAGTAGGGAGTTTAAGCACGAGTTTGCCAGAAAATGAATGGAAAATGGGGCAAAAAGTGAAACATGAAAAGTTTGGTTTTGGCACTGTTATAAACGTTGAAGGCTCAGATAATAACACCCGTTTACAAATTGCTTTCCAAGCTCAAGGAATTAAGTGGTTGATTGCACATTTGGCAAAATTAGAAAAAGTGCGGTAGAATCGGGAGGATTTTATTGCAACGAGTATGAATATTGATGTTTATGCTCAAGGTGCCAAGTGCGAAAGCATTCGAAGAAATGACCGCACTTTTATCATGTGGGAAGTAGATGTTTAAATTTATTTTAAAACGTATTTTGATGGTGATTCCTACCTTTATCGCCATCACTTTTGTGACTTTTGCGCTCATTCATTTTATTCCGGGGGATCCCGTGGAGATCATGATGGGAGAGCGAGGTTTAACGCCAGAAGTTCATCAACAAATGATGAAACAACTTGGTCTCGATTTACCGTTGTATCAGCAATATTTCAATTATATTGGTAATGTAATACAAGGCGATTTTGGTGAATCATTCCGTACTCAACAACCTGTTCTGACTGAGTTTTTCACACTTTTCCCTGCCACGTTTGAATTGGCTTTCTTTGCACTATTTTGGTCATTAATTGCCGGCATTACGCTAGGAACGATTGCTGCCGTCAAGAAAGATAGCTGGATTTCTCATACCGTGACAGCTATGTCATTAACGGGTTATTCCATGCCAATTTTCTGGTGGGGATTAATTTTGATCTTATATGTTTCACCTTGGTTAGATTTACCACAAGGGGGACGTTTAGAAGACAGTTTCTGGATCGATACACCAACCGGTTTTATGTTAATCGATACTTGGCTTTCAGGCGTGCCAGGCGCCTTTGTAAATGCCATTAAGTCATTGATTCTACCATCTATTGTACTAGGTACCATTCCACTTGCGGTGATTACCCGAATGACACGTTCTTCGATGTTGGAAGTGTTAGGTGAAGATTATATTCGTACAGCGAAAGCCAAAGGCTTAAGTTATACCCGAATTGTGATTGTTCATGCGCTACGTAATGCACTGATCCCTGTTGTGACCGTGGTGGGATTGATTGTAGGACAGTTATTATCCGGTGCAGTTTTAACCGAAACAATTTTCTCATGGCCGGGTATTGGTAAATGGATTATTGATGCGATTTCTAATCGTGATTATCCAGTCTTACAAGGCGCTGTGTTGATTATCGCTACAATTATTATTGTGGTGAATTTGACGATCGATTTACTTTATGGCGTGGTAAACTTTGGTTTTATTTCAAACAAAATAAAGGGGCGGTGATTGGGCTCACTTTTATTCTTGTCGTAGCATTAATCAGTATTTTTGCTCCTTGGATTGCACCTTTTGATCCTATAGAACAAAATCGTTCAGCGCTATTGTTACCGCCTGCGTGGTATGAAGGCGGAAATTCAGCTTATTTACTGGGTACGGATGACATTGGTCGAGATATTCTTTCTCGCATTATTTATGGTACGCGCATTTCTGTTTTTGCAGGTTTCATTATTGTCATTTTATCTTGCATTTTAGGTACGAGTCTTGGCTTGCTTGCAGGCTATTATGGTGGAGCATTAGATACATTAATTGTTCGTTTCATTGATATCATGTTGGCTATCCCAAACTTGCTTTTAACCATTGTGGTGGTGTCAATTTTAGAGCCCTCTTTAACGAATGCGACGTTGGCGATTGCCGTGGTATCCATTCCAAGTTATGTGCGTTTAACACGTGCGGCGGTATTGAATGAGAAAAACAGAGATTATGTCACTTCTTCACGAGTGGCGGGAGCTAGCGTATTACGTTTAATGTTTATTGTGATTTTACCGAATTGTCTTGCACCGCTTATCGTGCAAATGACGATGGGAATTTCTAACGCGATTTTAGAGCTAGCAACCTTAGGTTTCTTAGGTATCGGCGCAAAACCACCAACACCGGAATTGGGCACTATGTTATCTGAATCACGTAGCTTTATGCAGGCAGCAAACTGGTTGGTTACCATTCCAGGTTTAGTAATTTTATCGCTTGTTTTAGCATTTAACTTAATGGGTGACGGGTTGCGTGATGCACTCGATCCAAAATTAAAACAATAGGGGGCAGAATGGCATTATTAGATGTAAAAGAGCTTTCTGTTCACTTTGGTGATGAAAAAGCACCTTTTAAAGCGGTGGATCGTATTAGCTACCAAGTCAATCAAGGCGAAGTATTAGGTATTGTCGGCGAGTCAGGTTCAGGGAAATCAGTAAGTTCCCTTGCTGTGATGGGCTTAATTGATTTTCCTGGGCGTGTTTCAGCGAAAGGGCTAGAATTTGAAGGAAAAGATCTCTTAAGCTTACCGCCAAAAGAAAAGCGGGAATTAGTTGGGGCAGATATTGCCATGATCTTCCAAGACCCGATGACAAGCTTAAATCCTGCTTATACAGTAGGTTTCCAAATTATGGAAGCGATTAAGGCGCATCAAGGCGGCAGCAAAAAAGAACGTCGTGAACGCACCTTAGAGCTATTACGTTTAGTCGGTATTCCTGATCCTGAATCACGTATTGATGTTTATCCGCATCAGCTTTCTGGTGGGATGAGCCAACGCGTTATGATTGCTATGGCGATTGCATGTAAACCGAGATTACTCATTGCAGATGAACCAACCACCGCACTGGATGTGACTATTCAAGCTCAAATTGTAGATTTGTTGCTTGAGTTACAGCAAAAAGAATGTATGTCGTTGATTCTGATCACGCACGATCTTGCGTTAGTTGCAGAAGCGGCACATCGTATTATTGTGATGTATGCAGGACAAGTAGTGGAAGAAGGACGAGCAGAAGATATTTTCCGTGAACCCAAACATCCTTATACTCAAGCGTTATTGCGTTCTTTACCTGAGTTCGCAGAAGGTAAATCTCGTTTGCAATCTTTACCTGGTGTGGTGCCAGGTAAATACGATCGCCCACAAGGTTGTTTGTTAAATCCACGATGTCCGTATGCGACCGATCTTTGTCGAAGTGTTGAACCTGAATTGCGTCAAATAGGAAATCGACAAGTAAAATGTCACACCCCATTAAATGCCCAAGGAGAACCTAGCAATGTCTAATGTCGCACAAGAAAATGCACCATTGCTCAATGCCATTGGGCTGAAGAAATATTATCCTGTCAAAAAAGGGATGTTTGCTAAAACACAGCAAGTGAAAGCATTAGATGGTGTGTCTTTTTCCTTAGAACGTGGTAAAACCCTTGCGGTGGTAGGCGAGTCTGGTTGTGGTAAATCCACACTAGGCCGTCTTTTGACGATGATAGAAGAACCGACAGAAGGTGAGTTGTACTACAACGGGCAAAATTTCTTAGAGAATGATCACGAAACGAAAGCATTGCGCCGTCAGAAAATCCAAATAGTGTTTCAAAACCCTTATGCATCACTAAATCCGCGTAAGAAAATCGGCACAATTTTGGAAGAACCTTTAGTCATTAATACGAATTTATCAGCTAAAGAACGTAAACAAAAAGTATTGTCCATGATGGCAAAAGTGGGATTACGTGCAGAGTTTTATGATCGCTATCCACATATGTTTTCGGGTGGACAACGCCAACGTATCGCGATTGCTCGTGGTTTAATGCTTGATCCTGACGTGGTTGTAGCGGATGAACCTGTTTCAGCGTTAGACGTATCTGTTCGTGCGCAAGTGCTGAATTTGATGATGGATTTGCAAGCTGAGCTAGGTTTATCTTATGTCTTTATTTCCCATGATCTTTCGGTGGTTGAGCATATTTCTGATGAAGTGATGGTGATGTATTTAGGTCGTTGTGTTGAAATGGGTACAAAAGAGCAGATCTTTAAAAATCCACAACATCCTTATACGCAAGCTTTGCTTTCAGCGACACCAAGATTGTCACCTGAATTACGTCGTCAACGGATTAAATTAACAGGAGAATTACCAAGTCCGATTAATCCACCAAAAGGTTGTGCATTTAATCCACGTTGTTGGAAAGCGACCGATAAATGTCGAAATGAGCAGCCTAAATTGGAAAAATATCCTGATGGTAAGTTAATTGCTTGTTTCCATCTCGATTAGAAAGAGAAAAGAAAATGACCGCACTTGTTGATTAAGTGCGGTCATTTTTTTAGAGGTTTTGAGTACGATAGCGGAAATTGAAGAAGACAAAGATGCCAAGTGCAATCATCGCTAATGCTGCCCCCGTAAAGCCAATATATTCAAGACCGACATGACGAGCGATTTGGTTACCAAACAGTGCACCTGCACCGATACCCGCATTGAAAATACCGGAATAAATAGCACTTGCTACATCCGTTGCGTCAGGAGCAAGTTGTAGTACACGCATTTGTAAGGCAAGTCCGATACAAGAGATGCCAATACCCCAAATAAAAGCAAGAGTAAACATCGTGGCGGTATAACTTGCAGAAACAAGCATAAAGGCTAAAGAGACTGCCAATAAAATCATTGCCGTACTGATAAATTGGGTTGGACCAAAACGGTATAAGCGGTTAAAGATCACACTTGCGGTAATGCCAGACACCCCAAATACCAACAAAATTATTGTCGCAAGATTTGGATCGAGTTCGCCGATTTGAACCATAAAGGGTTCAATGTAGGTATAAGCGGTAAAGTGCGCAGAAACAATGATTACCGTTGTGGCATAAAGTCCAATCAGTAATGGACGTTTCGCTAAAATTGGCAGACTAGATAACGAGCCTGCATTTTTACTTGGTAGATTTGGCAATAAACGCATAATGAATAGCATCACAACCAAAGCTAATGCGGCAATGATTGCAAAAGTAATACGCCAACCAACTAATTGACCGACTAAACGGCCTAATGGTAAGCCTAAAATAGTTGCAAGGGATGTCCCGATAGCGAGCATACCAATGGCTTGTGTTTTCTTATTCTTCGGTGCCACACGCATCACTAATGACGCAGTAATTGCCCAGAAGAGTGAATGCGCTACCGCAATACACATACGAGCAATGAGAAGAATCCAATAATTCCACGCAATGACTGAGATAATATGGCCGATGATAAAAATCACAAAAAGTTTCAGCAATAAGCCTTTACGTTCCATATCACCTGTCGCGAGCATGGCGGGTAAAGACATAATCATAACCGTCCAAGCATAAACGGTCATCATTAAACCCACATCGGAGCTTTGCATATCAAAACTTTGTCCGATGTCAGTGAGTAACGCAACTGGCACAAATTCCGTGGTGTTAAAAATAAAAGCGGCGCAAGCCATGATGACTACGCGCCAATATTGGGTTCTTTCTGCTTTCTGATAAAATGACATTATTTTAATTTCTCTTTAATTAATTCTTTCAATTGATGGCGGAAATTTTTATCAATATTTAACTTATATTGTGGAGCGTAACAGCTATCGAAAAAGCGAATTGGCAATGCGAGTTTTTTGTATTTTTCGTCAGTTAATCTTAAAGTTAAATTGATGTCACATTGTACATTATCTAAATCAATGGCTCCAGAACCTTCACCTAAAAGTGCGGTTGTTTTTAAGCTTATTTTATCTACTTTGAGTAAATGGTTTTCGAACGAAAGATGTGATTCAAAACGTTCGTAAGGTGTATTCATATTTCTGCTGGCAGTTAAATCACTGTTGTAGTTAATTGGTAAATACTGTGCCGCCATATCCAATAAATTTAATCCTAAAAGTTCCCCATTTTGAGCGTCGAAACTGAATTCTCCTTTAGTGAGTTCTGAATTGGTTAGGGCGAGTTGGATATTAAAATCTGCATTGCCTGTTAATGTATTAGGGAAGTTTAGTAAGGCGATAAGTTGCGTCATTGGGAAATTTTTACCGGAAAAATTGACCGCACTTTGTTGCTCTTTATGACTAAATTTAAAAGTGGCTAAACAATGTTGGCAATCTGGCTGTAAATAGGCATTGACGGTTTTAACCGGTTTTGAGAAATCAACGTAAGTTTCAATGTAACCCAGTGGTTGTTGATTTAAACGGGCATTGACAAATTGAATCAGATTTTTGCCTTGGTGATTTAGGTTAATATTTCCCTTGCTAAACGCAAATTGATATTGCGTGTTTGTGCCATAAAGTGGTTTATCAAGAGAAATCGTAACCGCACTTTCACCTTTAAACGCAATGTTTTGGTTAAAAATATTTTTAAGTGAAAAATCAGTAAAACGACCATGAATATTGGTATGGTTTAGGGCTTGTTCACTGAGTTTAAAATGAGTGATTTGTACATCTTCTAAAATCGGGTTACCTGAAAAAAGCGGGAAGAGTGCAAATTTAGCTTCAATGTTTTCAGCTGAAAGTTGATGGTATTTCAAACCCGATAAATTTACCGTTGGTTGAGGTAGAAGGTTTAGTGAAAAATCATTTACTTGAATATCATATTGCGCTAAATGATCGGCAATGCTGTTTTTCAGTTGATTGAGTTGAATATAGAAAAAAGCAAAGATCGCAAACAGCACGATCAACAGGCTAATTGCGATCTTTTTCATGGATTAATCCTCATTAATTCGGCTTGCCACTGCATTTTGCTGATGTTTATATTTGGCATCTTTACGACTGGTGTAAGGGCGCGCTGCCGGGCCGCTTAACACTTCGAAACTCAATGCACCAATCACCATATTAGGACGTAATGCTAAAGGTAATTTGCCGGAGTTGTAGAATTCCAACACAATTTTGCCTTCCCAACCTGGATCGATACGATGTGCGGTTACATGTACCATTAAACCTAAACGAGCAAGTGAAGAACGACCATCTAGCCAACCGATAATATTGGCAGGGAGTTTCACAGACTCTAATGTGGTTGCTAACGCCAACATACCAGGATGTAAGAAGAAGGCTTCATCATCACCGATAACAATTTCGTCACTCATCACTGATTCAAGTTGAGCAGAGACTTCTTCTTTCGGGCCACTTAAATCAATATAAGGTGCGGAATGTTCACGAAATACGCGAAATGAATTGCCTAAACGCACATCAATAGTTGCCCCATTGATTTTGTCATTTTCAGGACGAGGCGTTAAAGAAATAATGCCATCATCTAGATAGCGTTCGATATCGGTATCGCAAAGACGCATGATTTTTCCTATTTTTGGTTTAATAAATGAAGAATTTGAGCTTTTAACATATTAATCGCAATACGGTTTTTACCACCGCGAGGAATCACGATATCCGCATATTGTTTTGATGGCTCGATAAATTGTAAGAACATTGGACGAACAGTTGCACGATATTGATCAATAACAGATTGTAACGAACGGCCTCGTTCTTCCATATCACGTTGTAAACGGCGGATAAAGCAAATATCTAATGGGGTATCCACGAATACAGAAATATCGGCTAATTGGCGAACTCGCTCATCAGTAAGCAATAAAATCCCTTCTAAAATCACAATTTTTTTCGGCGTGAAGTGCTTGGTTTCGCCTGTTCGGGTGTGATCAACATAACTGTAGACTGGAATATCAACGGCAGTTCCGTTTTTTAAGTCTTTTAAGTGTTGAATGAGTAAATCTCTGTCCATTGAACTCGGGTGGTCATAGTTGGTTTTTACTCGCTCACTCATCTCTAAATGGCTTTGATCTTTATAGTAGCTGTCTTCAGCAATAATGCCGATTTCTTCACAACCTAAGTCGTTACAAAGTTCTTTATGAACGGTGGAAGCAATAGAGCTTTTTCCTGAAGCGGATGCCCCCGTGATAGCGATGATAATACAAGATGAGTCTGACATAGAACGTCCTCAAAAACGGAAGGTAAAAATTACAAGGATTATAAAGAAAAATCAGTTTAAATTCATCTTTCTTTTTTATTTAAATTTTTTAAATTTGTGAAGTAGTTCACGGAATTTTTTTTCGTTTTCGCTTACGATGTGCTCGTTTTTATTATTTCATCAGTGTTATTTATGAGGAGTGTACGATGAAAATGAATAAAATTTCTCTCTCCATTTCAACCGCACTTTTAGCTGTAGGCTTCATGACATCATCAGCTGTTAATGCTCAAGGGCGTTTAGTGGTGTATTGTAGTGCGACTAACATTCTTTGTGAAACGACAACTAAAGCCTTTGGCGAAAAATATGATGTGAAAACCTCATTTATTCGCAACGGTTCAGGCAGTACTTTTGCAAAAGTTGAAGCGGAAAAAAATAACCCACAAGCAGACGTTTGGTTTGGTGGTACATTCGACCCTCAAGCACAAGCTGCAGAGTTAGGTTTAATCGAACCTTATAAATCTAAACACATTGATGAAATTGTTGAGCGTTTCCGTGATCCAGCGAAAACCAAAGGACATTATGTCTCTGCGATTTACATGGGTATCTTAGGTTTTGGTGTGAATACCGAGCGTTTAGCAAAATTAGGTATTAAAGAAGTACCAAAATGCTGGAAAGATTTAACCGATCCTCGCTTAAAAGGCGAAGTGCAAATTGCTGACCCACAAAGTGCGGGTACAGCTTACACCGCGTTGGCTACTTTCGTTCAACTTTGGGGCGAAGATAAAGCCTTTGATTTCTTAAAAGCATTACATCCAAACGTATCGCAATATACCAAATCAGGTGTGACTCCATCTCGTAATGCAGCACGTGGTGAAACTGCGGTAGGTATCGGTTTCTTACACGATTACGCACTTGAAAAACGTCAAGGTGCACCGTTGGAATTAGTGGTGCCTTGTGAGGGTACTGGCTATGAGTTAGGTGGTGTAAGTATCTTAAAAGGTGCGCGTAACATCGATAACGCAAAATTATTCGTGGATTGGGCATTATCTAAAGAAGGTCAAGAGTTAGCGTGGAAACAAGGTGACTCTTTACAAATCTTAACCAACACCACAGCGGAACAATCGCCAACAGCGTTTGATCCAAACAAACTTAACCTTATCAATTATGACTTTGAAAAATACGGTGCAACCGAACAACGCAAAGCCTTAATTGAAAAATGGGTTCAAGACGTTAAATTAGCGAAATAGTGTTTAAAGTGCGGTTGAAAAACATGAGATTTTTTGACCGCACTTTGCCATTTTAGTCCCACTAAATAGGTTTTTACGTGGGGTTCTACGATGAACGTATAAGCTCATCTTATTTTATAAACACAGGAGTGAACCAATGAAAATGTCTAACGTTGCTTTAGCACTTTCTGGTGTTGTATTTGGTGGCGTGTTGCTAAGTTCTCACGCATCTGCTGCAGAAGGTCGTTTAGTGGTGTATTGTAGTGCACAAAATACGATGTGCGAGCAAGAAACCATGGCTTTTGAGAAAAAATACGGTATTAAAACCAGTTTTATCCGTGGTGGAACAGGCACAATTTTAGCCAAAATTGATGCTGAAAAAGATAACCCTCAAGGGGATGTATGGTATGGCGGTACACTTGATCCTCATTCTCAAGCGGGTGAAATGGGCTTACTTGAAGCGTATAAGTCACCAAATCTCGCACAAATTCCTGAACAGTTTAGAGATCCTGCTAAAATTAAAGGCAACTATTCTTCAGCGATTTATCTCGGTGTATTAGGTTTTGGTATCAATCCAGAACGTTTGAAAAAACTTAATTTACCGACACCAAAATGTTGGAAAGATCTAGTCGATCCTGCTTATCGAAATGAGATCCAGGCAGCCGACCCTCAAAGTTCAGGTACAGGCTATACACAATTAGCCACCTATATCCAACTTTGGGGTGAAGATGAAGCGTTCAAATATCTCAAAGAACTGAATAAAAATGTTTCCCAATATACTAAATCCGGTAACACGGCAACCCGTAATACAGCACGTGGTGAAACCGCAATCGGAATTGGTTTTTTACATGAATATTCTTTAGAGAAAGCCAAAGGTGCACCAGTGGAATTAGTTGTACCTTGCGAAGGTACAGGCTATGAAATTGGTGGCGTGAGCATTATTAAAGGTGCAAGAAACCTTGAAAATGCGAAATTATTTGTGGATTGGGCGTTATCAAAAGAAGCGCAAGAGTTAACCTGGAAAAAAGGGGAAGCGTATTCTATTTTAACCAATAGTACCGCTGAGCAATCGCCTTATGCACTCGATTTTAAATCCATCAATTTAATTAATTATGATTTTGACAAATACGGCTCAAGTGATTTACGTAAACGTTTGATCACAAAATGGGTTGATGATGTTAAATTAGCAAAATAATGATGTATACATAGCGAAATAATAGCTATTATATTATTTCGCTTTTTTCTTTTATGCGAGGTTGTATGAACGCAAATAAACTTCCTATTATCCAATCTGCTAACTTTTGGATAATTCTTGCTGTAATTGCATTTCTTCTTCTGCCTTCCCACGCTTTAGATTATGGCTTGTTTGAAAGCACAAGCGATGAATACTTAGGTGCAATGGGTTGGTCTTCGTTAAATATTACGGCATTATGGTTTTTACCGGTTATTTTATACGGATTGATGCCACTTCTTAAATTACCGAAAGATACGCAAGCGAAAGCTGAGCTGTATCTTATTGCAGCAGCGACATTATTTATCTTTGTCAGTGCGACAATTTATAAAGTCAGTATGGGTTATTCTGTGATTGTATTAATCGCGAGTTTAACCGCATTGGCGACATTTTCCTTCGCGAAATTAAAAGTAATGCAAGGGGATAAATTTATTATTGCCTCTTTACTTTGCATTATCTTATTAATTTTCTTCTTCATCGTTTATCCAACATTGGCGATCTTTGTTTCAATGTTCTATGACGGTGATACTTTTGCACCGCAACAAGTGATGCGAATTTTGACTCAAAGCTATATTGTTCGAGTTATTAGCAACTCGTTATTCTTATCTGGCTTTGTGGGTATCGTATCAACAATTTTCGGTTTAGCTTTTGCACTTTATACCACCCGTATTGCTCGTAGAACGGCATTTATTGGTAAAATTTTCTCTATTTTACCAATCGTCACACCGCCATTCGTTGTGGGTTTAGGGGTAACATTAATGCTTGGCCGTTCTGGTTATGTGACGGAGTTCTTAGCTTCAACATTTGGATTTGAGAATCACAACTGGTTATACGGTTTCAACGGGATTGCCATTGCACAGATTCTTGCTTTTGCGCCGATTTCATTTATGATTTTAGATGGGGCATTAAAATCGGTTCACCCATCAATTGAAGAAGCGTCTTACACCTTACGTGCAAATCGTTACCAAACATTCTTCAATATCATTTTCCCATTATTGCGTCCGGCATTGGCAAACTCATTCTTAATCGTGTTTATCCAATCCTTAGCGGACTTTAGTAACCCGTTAGTATTGGGCGGTAGCTTTGATGTAATTGCAACGCAAATCTACTTCTATATCGCAGGCTCACAATTAGATTATGCTTCAGCAAGTACTTTAGGTTCGATGCTTTTAATCTTCTCATTAGCCGTATTTATCATCCAATATATTTGGATTGGTAACCGCTCTTATGTGACCGTTTCGGGTAAATCCTATCGTGGTGACGTGCAAGATTTACCAACCGGCTTAAAATATACCATCATCGGTATGCTTGGTTTCTGGGTACTCTTTAACTTAGCGTTATACGGCAGTATTTTCTACGGTAGTTTCACCGTAAACTGGGGCGTAGATTACACCTTAACCTTGAAAAACTATGCAATGTTATTCGGACAAGGCTTAAGCGATGGGGCATGGCCATCATTGATTAATACCTTAATTTACGCAGGAATTGCCGCACCATTGACCGCACTTTTCGGTTTATTAATTGCGTATATTGTGGTGCGTAAAGATTTCCAAGGTAAAAAATCTCTTGAATTCTTAACCATGCTTTGCTTCGCGGTACCAGGAACCGTTGCAGGGGTGTCTTATATTTTAGCCTTTAACAATGCGCCACTTTATATTACGGGTACCAGCATTATCGTGATCATCTCAATGGTCATGCGTGATTTACCAATCGGTATGCGTGCAGCGATTGCAGGTCTTGGTCAATTAGATAAATCACTTGATGAAGCATCTCTTTCTTTAAAAGGTAGCTCATGGAAAACCTTGTGGTTTATCGTTTTACCATTATTAAAACCAGCGTTACTTTCTGCATTGGTCACCAGCTTCGTTCGTGCGATGACTACCGTGAGTGCGATCATCTTCTTAGTTACTGCTGATACACGCGTAGCAACAGCCTATATTTTAAACCGTGTAGAAGATGGTGAATATGGTGTTGCGATTGCATACGGTTCGATTTTAATCATCGTGATGATGGCCATTATTTTATTCTTTGACTGGATTGTGGGTGATACCCGAATTTCCCGTTCTAAAGCGAAAAAAATGAATTAACTCGTTAAGTTGTAGGTAAATATTATGAGTAATAATGATTTCTTAGTATTAAAAAATATCACTAAATCTTTTGGTAAATCCACAGTCATTGATAATTTAGATTTAACCATTAAACGTGGCACCATGGTGACCTTATTAGGGCCATCTGGTTGCGGTAAAACGACTGTATTACGTTTAGTAGCCGGCTTAGAAAACCCAACTTCAGGACAAATTTTTATTGATGGTGAAGATGTAACCAAATCATCTATTCAAAATCGTGATATTTGTATCGTATTCCAATCTTATGCGTTGTTCCCGCATATGAGTATCGGTGATAACGTAGGCTATGGTTTACGTATGCAAGGTGTGGGAAAAGAAGAACGAGCTAAGCGTGTAAAAGAAGCCTTAGAGTTAGTTGATTTAGCAGGTTTTGAAGATCGTTTTGTGGATCAGATTTCAGGTGGTCAACAACAACGTGTCGCTTTAGCGCGTGCGTTAGTGTTAAAACCAAAAGTATTACTTTTTGATGAGCCATTAAGTAACTTAGATGCAAACTTACGTCGTTCTATGCGTGAGAAAATTCGTGAACTGCAACAAAGTTTAGGCATTACCTCACTTTATGTGACTCATGACCAAACTGAAGCGTTTGCGGTATCCGATGAAGTTATCGTCATGAATAAAGGTAAAATCATGCAAAAAGCGCCAGCAAAAGAGCTTTATTTGCGTCCAAATTCTTTATTCCTTGCAAACTTCATGGGCGAATCGAGCATCTTTGAAGGTAAATTGGAAAATAACACCATTGACGTGAATGGCTACAAATTACCATTAAGCAATGCGGCACAATTCAATTTACCAGATGGTGAATGCTTAGTAGGCGTACGTCCTGAAGCAATTTACTTAAAAGCAGAAGGCGAGGCAGCACAACAATGTGAAATCAAGAGTGCAGTCTATATGGGAAATCACTGGGAAGTGGTGGCAATTTGGGCAGGCAAAGAATTGCTCATTAACACCAAACCAGAAGACTTCAATGCTGATCTCAAACAAGCTTATGTGAATTTCTCTGAACAAGGTATTTTCTTATTGAAGAAAGAGAAATAATACCAATTTAAAGGCGTATGGAAGCATACGCCTTTTCTTTTAAAACCCTTTCAAAATTGACCGCACTTTTCCTTTCATTTTATTTTTCCTAACAGATCTGTATAATACTACCCTTTGAATATAAACGATTACAGGAGGAAAGCATGATAAAACCTGATACTTTACCGCAATTTTTGCGTAATAAAGTCGAGGAAAATGATGCCTTTGGTCTTGTGGAAGGGCTGTGTCAATTATTACGTAGTAGCCCTACAGAAAAAATTTCTCCAACCTTACATTTATTTAAGTTTATCTTAAAGAACGATAAAGAATTAGGCTGTTCTGTTTCGAAATTATTATGTGGTTGGTTATGTGGTTTACGCCTTTACCCGTTGTTTATTAGTAGTGGTATTCTTACGCGTGGCGGTTTTGGGCAAGAAATGAAAACGCGTATTTATGAGCGTTTTAACCCCTCTTTTAAAGATATTAATGATTTACGTGATATTTTTTATTTATTGTTTAGCGATAAAAATGATGCACGCTGGATTGATGCCGTCCCATTAAAAACGTGGCGAGGCGTATTTGGCGTTTTAACCCGTTATACAGAACAAAAAGATCGGGAACGTTTAAAAAATCATATTGAAAGTGAAGGGTTATTTGCCATTGAGATGCTTTCAATTTGGATTGCAGCTGAAGATATGGATCCTGAGTTGATGCGAATGGAACCCTCTCTGTTAAATGCTGATTCACCTTTTGTTGCTTTACACCATGAGGTGGTTGATTGGGTAGCGGCGCGTCGCCAATCAATCGTTTTTGATGATAGCCATTTACAGGTAATGTTTGATCAATGTAAGGCATTGATTATTGGCTTACAGAAACGTGGAGCAGTAGTGGGGTCTTCCTTAAATACAGCGTATTTATTAGAACGTCTTTCCCAGACTTTAGAACGATTAGAAACGTTGATGGCAATTTTTGTTTCAAATCGCTATTTACCGCGTCGAATATTGTTATTAACGGGTTGTTTTGCCCGTGCAGCTGCAGAGCGACATAGTATTTCCCGATTATGGAAACAAAGCTCAGGATTAATTGCTCGTAGTGTTACGCAGAATGCTGGGGACCACGGTGAGCATTACATTACTCGAGATAAAAAAGAGTATTGGGCAATGTTTTACTCTGCGGCAGGTGGTGGTGTATTGATTGCACTAATGGCGTTATTTAAAACCTATTTAGGCAGCATTATTGATGATAAAGTCTGGAAAGGTCTTGCCGAAGGTTTAAATTACGGCTTCGGTTTTATGGTGATCTTTATGTTGCATTTCACGGTTGCAACCAAACAGCCAGCCATGACAGCTGCTCGTTTTGCTGAGGCAGTAGAGAAAAATCCACAAGGCAAAACATTAAATATGAAATTAGCCCAGTTATTAGTGGATGTATTTCGTTCCCAAAGCGTGGCCGTTTTAGGCAATGTAGTAGTTGCTATGGGATTGGCGGCATTAATTGCTTTTGTTTATCAACATCAAACAGGTGAGCCATTGATGAATTCAGAGAAAATAGCCTATCAATTACACCGTATTGATCCTTTAGATGGTTCTTTATGGTTCGCAGCTATTGCAGGTGTATGGTTATTCTGCTCCGGAATTATTTCTGGCTATTTTGATAATCGTAGCAATTATTTGAATATGCGCATGCGTTTAGCACAACATCCGTTATTAAAAAAATTGATGTCTGAGAAGTCTCGCGTTAAATTTGCTAATTATATGCATGAGAATTATGGTTCGCTTATTGGTAACTTCTGTTTTGGTATGTTACTTGGGCTTACCGGTTTAGTGGGATATTTAACTCATCTCCCGTTAGATATTCGTCATGTGGCATTTTCATCAGCAAATTTAGGATATAGTGCAGTCAGTGGACAATTTGCTTATCCATTCTTTTTACAATGCATTGGTTTTGTATTGTTGATTGGTTTAGTGAATTTAATGGTCAGTTTTTCATTAACACTTTGGGTCGCACTGCGCTCTTTAAATACGGAGATTGACAGCTGGTGGGCAATTTGGCATGAAGTTTATCAAATTGTGAGAAAACGTCCATTAAGCTTATTTTTCCCTGTTCAATTAGATAAATAACCCTCTTAAGTGCGGTCAAAAATATCAACGTTTTTGACCGCACTTTCTTTTCGGCAAATTTAATTTGCGTTATTATGTTGCTCATCTAATGCTATAACTTTATGAATTATTCTAATGAAACCCACATTTCTTGAACTTCGTCACCTAAGAACCTTGCTTGCTTTAAAGGAAACGGGCAGCGTCTCGATGGCGGCAAAACGTGTTTATTTAACACAATCGGCACTCTCTCATCAAATTAAATTAATGGAAGAGCAATTCGGTTTACCTCTTTTTGAGCGTAAAAGTAATCCATTGCGTTTTACTGCAGCAGGCGATCGTTTGATTCGTCTTGCCAATGAAATTCTTCCGAAAGTGATTGATGCAGAACGTGAGCTCGCACGCGTAAAACACGGTGATGCAGGGCAATTACGAATTGCAGTAGAGTGTCATACCTGTTTCGACTGGTTAATGCCAGCGATGGATGAATTTCGTCAACATTGGAGCTTGGTAGAATTGGATATTGTCTCAGGTTTCCATACCGATCCTGTAGGATTGTTATTGTCTCATCGTGCAGATTGGGCGATTGTGTCAGACGTTGAACAAAATGATGATGTTTTGTTTAAACCACTGTTTTCTTATGAAATGGTGGGGATTTGTTCTAAAGATCATCCATTAGCGAATAAAGAGGTTTGGCAGGCGGAAGATTTTGCTGAGGAAACTTGGGTAACCTATCCCGTGCCTGATGATATGTTAGACTTATATCGTCAAGTGTTGAAACCGAAAGGCATTAATCCGCCGCGTCGTACAACAGAGCTAACGATCGCCTTGATCCAGTTAGTGGCAAGTCGTCGGGGTATTGCCACCGTACCTTATTGGGCGGCATTGCCTTATTTAGAAAAGGGGTATGTAGTGGCACGCAAAATTACAGAAGAAGGGTTATACAGTAACCTTTATGCAGCCATTCGTAAAGAAGATGCCAATTTAGCTTATATCGAAGATTTCCATCAAACAGTAAAAGCACAAAGTTTTTCGACCTTACCTGGTTTGTCTGTTTTAGAGTTGTAGTAGGTCAATATGTCGGAAGTGGTGACAGAAAATCCCATCAAAGCCGCAGCAAAAGCGGCATTTCCTTACAGCATGCCAATGCTTGCCGGCTTTTTATTTTTAGGCATTGCATATGGCATTTACATGAAAGCACTTGGATTTTGTGTTTGGTTCCCTGTTGCAATGGCAGCACTCATTTATGCGGGCTCCGTGGAGTTTATTGCGGCAGCCGCACTAGTTATGCCTTTTTCGCCTTTAAGTGTCGCATTAGTTACGCTGATGGTAAGTGGTCGTCAGATTTTTTATGGCATTTCCATGTTAGAAAAATATGGTGCTCAAATTGGGAAAAAACGTTGGTATTTAATTAGTACTCTAGTAGATGAAAGTTTTTCCCTGAACTATATGGCGAAAATTCCCGATCATTTAGATAAAGGCTGGTACATGTTCTTTGTTAGTTTTTATCTGCACGTTTATTGGGTCGTCGGTGCGGGATTAGGTAACCTATTTGGTTCAATCATTCCTTTTGATTTAAAAGGGGTAGAGTTTGGGATGACCGCACTTTTCCTCGTAATCTTTGCTGAAAACTGGCTAAAAGAAAAATCTCATGAAAGCTCATTATTAGGTTTAGGTGTAGCTTTTGCATCGCTGTTAATTGTTGGGAAAGAACACTTTTTAGTGCCAACACTCATTAGTATTTGGATTCTGTTAACCGTAAGACGACCGAAACTTTCATCTAAATTGGAGGCACTAAAATGACATTGATGGAACAAATTATCACCATTGTGATTTGTATTGTGTGCGTGCAATTTACTCGATTATTGCCATTCTGGATCTTTCCCGCCAATCGCCCGATTCCGGACTATATTCGTTACCTTGGCAAAGTATTGCCTGCGGCGATGTTTGGGATGTTAGTGGTGTATTGCTATAAAAATGTGGATGTATTGAGTGGTTATCACGGCTTGCCCGATTTCATTGCAGGTGCTTTGGTATTGGGGTTACATTTCTGGAAAAAGAACATGTTTCTTTCTATCTCGGCAGGCACAATTTTTTATATGTTTTTAGTGCAAAAAGTCTTTATCTAAGCGAATGTTGAGCGAAATAAAAATTTCTTGATATTGCAATCGGTTGCCTTTATTTTGCCTCTTTTCCTCAATTCCAAAATCTTTTATGATGCCGCCTCCAATCATTGTTGACGGAGAGATTTATGGAATTTAATTTCATCGAATTATTAGGTTATTTGGCAACATTCTTTGTGGCTGTGTCTTTTTTATTTAAATCGATTGTTCACTTGAGAGTTGTCAATGCTATTGGGGCGATACTCTTTGTCATTTACAGTTTGATCATCAAATCTTATCCAGTTGCGCTTCTAAACGCATTTTTATTTTTCGTTAACTTATATCAACTTTATCGTTTGAAAAAAGAGCAACCGGCATCAAAAGTGCTTAAATAATTGACCGCACTTTTCCACGATTTACCCCCACATTTGATATAACGCAATTACTAGTGGCATAGTAAACATACAAAGCAGCGTCGTTACACCATAGATGGCGCTGGCTTTCTGTGGATTGTTGTTATAAATCACCGCCATTTGTGTCACGGTTGAAGCAGATGGGCTAGTGGTTGCTAAAAAACTAATCAACACAATAATTTCGCCTTTTTCAGCCCAATGCACAAACCCAATCAGTTTTATTAATACCAATAATGCAATCGGAATAAGTAATAAGCGCAAAAGTGTGACTAAATAAATGCGTTTGGATGCTACGATGCTCCGTAAAGGAATTGCCGCAATCAGCATGCCTGCAACAAGCATGGCATTCGGACCAATAAACAATCCAATCGAAGACAGCGTACCATTAATAATATTTGGCAACTTAATTTGAAAAGCAAACAAAAATGCCCCGACGAGAATTGACCAAATATTGATGTTTTTGGCAATCATCTTCCAGGATAAATTTCCTTTTCCTACAATAATCAAACGACAATGCGTCCAAAATAGAAAGGTTTGTACCACAATAAAACAGCTGGCGTAAATGACCCATTCTTTGCCAAATAGCGACATCACAATCGGAATAATTAAATTACCAGAATTGGAATAAATGGAGGTGGCGTGCTCAATAGGATCAAGTTTTAGTAGGCGTTTTAATAGACTGCCAATAATAATCAGAATACCCTGAAGAAATACGGCCATAAGTAGTGAAAGCTGTAAACCTTGCAGGATTTCAGGTGTGTAATCAATTTGAAATGCCTCAATCATCACTGATGGACTGATAACATAAAGCCCAATAATAGAAAGCGGCTTGCTATCTTCTGATTTTAATAATTTTGATTTAACCAACCCATAGCCAATAAGTACAATGAGTGTCAGTTCAATAATTTTAGTGCCGAGTAAAAAAGTGATGTCCATAGTGAATATTGATGAGATAAATTAGTGCTATGAAAGAAGAAAAGGGCAAATAATTTGCCCTTTAAATTGATCTAGGTTACTCCCACTCGATAGTTGCTGGGGGTTTTCCGCTGATGTCGTACACCACGCGGGAAATGCCATTCACTTCATTGATAATACGGTTAGACACTTTGCCTAATAAATCATAAGGCAAGTGAGCCCAATGTGCGGTCATAAAATCGATTGTTTCTACCGCACGTAGTGAGATAACCCAATCGTATTTACGGCCATCGCCCATCACACCTACAGATTTCACCGGTAAGAATACGCTGAAGGCTTGGCTGGTTTTTTCATACCAACCGCTGTTGCGTAATTCTTCGATAAAGATCGCATCCGCACGGCGCAATAAATCGCAGTATTCTTTTTTCACTTCACCTAATACACGCACGCCTAAACCTGGACCAGGGAATGGGTGACGGTTGATCATTTCAGCTGGTAAGCCTAATGCTAAACCGATTTTACGCACTTCGTCTTTAAATAACTCACGTAGTGGTTCAACTAAGCCAAGTTTCATATAGTCTGGTAAGCCACCTACGTTGTGGTGTGATTTAATCACATGTGCTTTACCAGTTTTGCTTGCTGCAGATTCGATCACGTCAGGGTAGATCGTACCTTGTGCCAACCATTTCACATTAGTGAGTTTTTTCGATTCATCATCGAATACATCTACGAACACTTTACCGATAATTTTACGTTTTGCTTCAGGATCCGATACGCCAGCAAGTTCGCCTAAGAAACGACTTTCAGCATCAACACGGGTAATGTTCAAGCCGAATTTATCGCCAAACATTTCCATGACTTGATCGCCTTCGTGTAAGCGGAGTAAACCGTTATCCACGAATACGCAGTGTAAGTTTTTGCCGATAGCACGGTGTAAAAGTAATGCAACCACAGAAGAGTCCACACCACCAGATAAACCTAAAATTACTTCATCATCGCCCACTTGTGCTTTAATGCGAGCAACGGCATCTTCGATAATGTTTTCTGCTGTCCATTTAGTTTCGCAACCACAAATGTTTACGACGAAATTCATTAATAATTCCAAACCTTTTTTGGTATGAGTTACTTCAGGGTGGAATTGTACGCCGTAGAAACGACGGTTTTCGTCAGACATTGCCGCAATTGGACAGGTTGGAGTCGTACCAGTAACTTGGAAGTTTTCTGGTAAACGCGTTACTTTATCGCCATGGCTCATCCATACATCTAATTTGCTGTCGCCATCATTTAAATGAGCGAAAAGTGCGGTCGGATTATCCATTAAAACAGAAGCATAGCCGAATTCACGATGATCCGAAGTTTCAGTTAAGCCACCAAGTTGCATCGCCATGGTTTGCATACCGTAACAAATACCCAATACAGGCACGCCTGCATTAAATACGTATTCAGGTGCACGCGGGCTGTTCTCTTCGGTAGTACTTTCAGGACCGCCAGAAAGAATGATACCGTCTGGATTAAATTCACGGATTTGTTCTTTAGTCACATCCCACGCCCAAAGTTCGCAGTACACACCGATTTCACGCACACGACGTGCAATCAGTTGAGTATATTGTGAACCGAAGTCTAGGATCAGGATTTTATGATTGTGGATGTTTGTCATTTTTTACCTTATGTTAGTTTGACGTGGTCATATTGATGTAGGTTCCACCTTGACCATCGCTGATATATTTAATTTTAAATACTTCAGTTTGATTACAGCCTTTTACTGTCCAAGTTTCATATGCTGAATCAACAGTAGATGTTTTAGGGTTGATTTTTGCATCATTGATCTGAGTATGAATTTGTTTTGGTGTACAATTATGGATTGCTCTAAAAGCCAGATTGATATTACGTTCTGTATCTGATTTTAGTAAAGAACTTGCCGTTGTTTCTCCAGTATAAGTTGGTCCGAAAAGCGCACAACTTGATATGATAAACGGAATGAGTAATGCTAGTTTTTTCATTTCAGTCCTTTTAGTTGCCTAAAATATTTCAAAAGAGCGGTTAAATAAACCGCTCTTTTATCAATTAGCCCATACGATAGTTTGGTGCTTCTTTAGTAATTGTTACATCATGAACATGGCTTTCTTTAATACCCGCACCACTGATGCGAACAAATTCTGCTTTCGTACGTAATTCTTCGATGGTTGCGCAGCCAGTTAAGCCCATGCAAGAACGTAAACCACCCATTTGTTGGTGGATGATTTCTTTTAAGTAACCTTTGTATGGAATACGGCCTTCGATACCTTCTGGTACGAGTTTGTCTGCAGCGTTATCAGATTGGAAGTAGCGGTCAGATGAGCCTTTCGCCATCGCACCTAATGAACCCATACCACGGTAAGATTTAAATGCGCGGCCTTGATAAAGTTCGATTTCACCCGGTGCTTCTTCGGTACCTGCGAACATTGAACCAACCATTACACAGCTCGCACCTGCTGCGATAGCTTTTGCAATATCACCAGAGAAACGGATACCACCATCTGCGATAACTGGAATACCACGATCTTTTAATGCAGCCGCTGCATCTGCGATAGCAGTGATTTGTGGAACACCTACACCAGTCACAATACGAGTTGTACAAATTGAACCAGGACCAATGCCCACTTTCACTGCGCTTGCACCTGCATCAGCTAATGCGATTGCTCCTTCAGCCGTTGCTACGTTACCTGCAACGATCGGTAAGTTTGGATATTTTGCACGAGTTTCACGAACACGTTGTAATACGCCTTCTGAATGACCGTGAGAAGAGTCGATTAATAATACATCTACGCCGGCTTTTACTAAAGCATCAATACGTTCTTCGTTACCTGGGCCTGCACCTACAGCCGCACCAACGCGTAAACGACCAAATTCATCTTTACATGCGTTCGGTTTTTGTTCTGCTTTTTGGAAGTCTTTAACGGTAATCATGCCTTTTAATTTGAAAGCATCATCAACAACAAGTACTTTCTCTACGCGGTTTTTGTGCATTAATTCCAAAATCGTTTCACGGCTAGCACCTTCTTTTACGGTGACTAAGTCTTCTTTTTTCGTCATTAATTGTGAAACGGTTTTACTTAAGTCTTTTACGAAACGTGTGTCGCGACCAGTGATGATACCGGTTAAGTTATTTTCATCATCGACAACAGGGTATCCTGCGAAGCCGTTTTTCTTTACCATTTCAGCAAGTGCTGCAAGGGTTAAATCGGGCGAAACAGTTACAGGTTCAGATACGATACCACTTTCAAATTTTTTCACTTTACGAACACGATCCGCTTGGCGTTCGATAGTCATATTTTTGTGAATAAAGCCGATGCCACCTTCTTGTGCTAAAGAGATCGCTAATTTGGTTTCTGTGACAGTATCCATCGCAGCAGAAAGCATAGGAATATTTAAGCGAATTTCTTTGGTGAGTTGAGTTGAGAGGTTGGCTGTGTTCGGAAGAACAGTTGAATGAGCAGGGACGAGTAGAACGTCGTCAAAAGTCAGAGCTTCTTGTTTGATTCTAAGCATGGCAATATCTCGCTGTTAAAAGTTGTGTCAAAAAATATTGCGCCGGGATTATACAGATTTTTCATGTGGTTGAAAATGAATTTTTTCGCTTTTATGGTAAGATTTGGCAAGGTTTTTATGAGAAGGAATGAATATGCCATCGTTATTGGATTGTTTGTCTGATTGCCAACCTAAAGTGCGGTCAGATTTGATGTCGTTTCTAAATATTACGTCAAATGAATTGGCGCAAGAAATGGCATTATTGCGAGAAGCAGGATTGAATATTCGAGAAGAAAATGAGGTTTATTTGCTTGTGCCAGAAATGCCCTTGTTAAATCCGCAAACAATTTCGACCGCACTTTTCCCTTATTCTGTGCATTATCATCAAACCATTTCTTCAACAAATGAATTTATAACGAATCAAATTAACCAATTAAAAAAAGGCGATTTGTGTTTGGCAGAATATCAAACAGCAGGACGAGGTCGTCGTGGTCGTCAATGGCTTTCACCGTTTGCAGGGCAGTTAATTTTCAGTTTTTATTGGACTATCGATCCTAAAAAAGCATTGGATGGATTAAGTTTGGTGATTGGTTTAGCTATTGCAGAAGCGTTAAATGCGAAAGTGAAATGGCCAAATGATATTTTGCTTTCAGGGCGAAAGCTTGGTGGCATTTTAGTGGAAATCATTAATCATAAGAATGGGTTGCTTAATTTAGTGGTTGGTATTGGGATCAATGTAAAATTGCCACAATCAACCGAAATTAGTCAGCCGTATGCACAGCTAATCGAACAGGATCCAAATATAGATCGTGAAAAGATCCTTATTGAAGTAATTCAACGTATTTATTCTCGATTAGCTCAATTTGAAGAAAAGGGCATTGATGAGGAATTCATGCAACAATGGATAAACCATAATGAATTTTTTGGTGATGAAGTGAATGTCTTTACTGAACAAGGTGCGATTTCAGGTATAGAGCAGGGAATTGATAAACGCGGTTATTTAAAAGTCATAACCGATGAAGGCGAGCGGTATTTTAATGCCGGAGAAGTTTCTTTAAGAAGAAAGTAAAAAAAGTGCGGTCAAAATCAGCCGCACTTTTTAGATGTATGCTAAACCACTTTCTGAATAAGTGCTGAAATGTCATCTGCAAATTTTTCATCTCTTGCCATTTTCTCAATTTCCTGAGCAGAATATTTTTCACCGTCATACACGACAACAATACTCAGGTCATTGGGTTGCAAGAAATGCGTTTCACCGAATTCAGTATAACGGGTGGCGCCAATACTAATAATCGCTTGTTTCGGATAGTTTGCTTGCTCTAATAAAGAAGCAATATGATTCATTGGTCCCTCATCCGGTTGATTATTCATTCTATCGACGATCCAATCTAATAATTGTTGGTGGAAATAGCTATAACCGATAGCGGGGCTGTCAATACCATACGTATTGAGCTCGCTATTTCTTTTATGGAAGCAAGCGATACGATATTGATCAATTTCACTTCCCTTAATAAAGGAAGAAAGTGGAATAAGTTTTGATGAAATACCTTTACTTGCCGCTCCCCAGTTTTTCTTTTCACAGATTTTTTTCGCATTAGGACGACGAATAGAGCAGTCATTATAAGCTGCAAAGTAGCGCGGAATAATTTTCTCAACTTGCTTTTCTTTATAGATAAGATCACAAATAAGTGCAATTTCAGGCTCAATTTGCAGATTATCAGCACCTTGTGGAAAATTAATTTGATTGTGACTTAAAGGAAAGGTAGAAAGAAAACCCGCTTTTTCACTAGGCACATAAAATGGGAAAATCGCTTTGGGTTGAATGGCATTTTCTGTTTTTACTTGAGTGAAATCAGCCGCTTCGCCGGCTTGTTCTAAATGTCCCGCAAAATTTCCGGCTACACCGAAACCAATCATTTGTTCAAAATTCATAAAGACCTCATTAAATTGCTTACTCTTTTTAGGGTAATTTACCGTGAATGCTGAACAAAGACAATTCGCTTTGATGATTAAATAATCAGGTAATAAAAAAATTGAATTTTTTTGTAAAAAGCACTTGCAAATATCGATGAAATGCCTATAATACGCCCCACACAACGACGCGCTGTTGTGAATCTTAAGAAAAACCGGTGCGTCGTTATTTTTTGCTCTTTAACAATATATCAGACAATCTGTGTGGGCACTTGTTGATTGACTTGTTTTAAAAATATTTT
>JAGZRA010000051.1:0-3290 GCA_018381885.1 Parahaemophilus parainfluenzae
ACAGGCTTTCTGAATGAATGGAATGCAAAGAGGAATCGAAGGGAGCGTATTTATATTTCCTATGATTCTACGAATAAGAACTGCCAGGCCGGAGAGATTGAACTGGCTGAATTCGGTCATGCCAAGACAGATATCGGTTCAGCTATCATCAACTATTCGGTTGGATATGATCTTAAGAATAAAGAACCACTCTTTTATGAAGCCTATCCTGGAAGTATTAACGACGTATCACAGCTTAGGACCATGCTTGGTAAAATCACTGGGTATGGCTATAAAAAAATCGGTTTCATTTTGGACAGGGGATATTTCAGCCGTGGAAATATACGCTATTTAGACGAATGTGGTTATAGTTTTGTGATCATGGCTAAAGGCATGTCTTCTTTCATAAGTGATTTGATCTTAGAGAACAAAGGAACGTTCGAAAATAAGCGCTCTTGTGACATGAATGCCTATGGTGTGTATGGAAAAACAGTACAAAGGACTTTATTTGAAGGCGATGAAAAAAAGAGATACATTCATATTTATCATAGTATTTCAAAAGATGCTGATGAACGGGAGCATTTTGAAAACGCACTGAGAGAGCGGACAGCTTTGCTGATGTCACATCAGAATGAAACAGTAGAGTTCGGTTCAGCTTACGAAAAATACTTTTATCTTCACTACGATAAAGATGGCGTGTTTTTATATCCGGAAGAAAAAACAACTGTGACAGAACGGGAAATATCATTATGCGGATACTTTGTTATTATTACATCCGAAAGGATGACCGCAAAGGAAGCACTGCATCTTTATAAGGGCCGTGATGTATCTGAGAAACTTTTTGCCTCTGATAAATCATTCTTTGGAAACAAGAGCATGCGTTCACATACAAACGAAGGAGTTGAGGGAAGGATTTTTACACAATTCATCGCACTGATAATCCGAAACAAAATTTATACTGCATTACAGGAAGAGAACGAAAAACTTGAGAAGAAACAGAATTATATGACAGTTCCGGCAGCAATCAGGGAACTTGAGAAGATTGAAATGACACGCCAGACGGATAATGTATACCGGCTGGACCATGCTGTAACAGCAAAGCAGAAAAAAATCTTAAAGGCTTTTGGGATGAATGAAGGAAACATTACTTATCGAGCCGGAGAGATCAGTAATACACTTAAGAAATCAAACATTCAGAAAGAAAGGCGGTAAATATGGCACGTGAAATAAACGCAGAACTACTGGACACTAAAATTGAAAAAGCACAGCGGGATCTGGTGAAAGCAAAGCATCGGTATGATGCTGCGGCAGCAACATTAAAAGATTTATTGGATAAGAGGGATGCACTTCGCCAGAAAAAGTTATTGGATGCTATAGCACAGAGTGGACGGAGCTATGAAGAAATCATGCAGTACCTGCACAGTAAATCTGAAGAGGCGTGATCAAATGTTAACGGAATACTATTTTGCAGTCAGGTATGGAGATATCATTATTCTTCTCTATCATGAAGATATGATGTCTGTATGGGAATTATTATTTAAGAACAGCCAGAAGGAAAAGGCATTGAAAAGATTTTTAGAATACTGCTACATGATAGATGTAAAAGTAGCATTCGAAGGTTTGAAAGGAGAAAAAACCAAAGGGTTAAAGGCAACTCTTAAATTTGCGAAAGAACATGATATGTGTATGACTGAAGCACAGATTCAAGGTGCCAATAACATGTAAATTTCCAGCCCGAGATGCTTTTAGGGCTATTCCAGGCTGGAAATTAAGGCAGCTGCTAAACAAAAGGCTTTCAGACTACAGGCGAACATATGTTGCTGCAAAACTGTGGAGATTAATTTAAATTTGCATTTTGGTTCGGGGTCATTAGAATACTTTTAATACCAGAAATACAGGATCTTTTATAGTTAGTGATATACTATGATAATAGATGAATATTATTGATTGGAGGAGATTCTATGAAGTCAAAGAAAGTAAAGAAAATATTGTTGATTGCTTTAACGTGTGTAGCAATTTCTGCATCTGTCTCAGCAGAAGCTGCTATGAAATCACAGATAACCATTGAAAGTAAAAATAAGTATGAACAGTTGTGAAGGGTGTGAATTTTGTAATAAAGATGTTTTGCCTATATTAAATGATATAATTAAGATTCCATTAAGTATTAGTAGTGAAGGGTGTAATATTAATCCGAAGAGCAATGAGTGTACAATAACAATTGAAGAAGCGCCCAAATATTATGTCATGTCATATGCTGCAATGGATATTAAAGATGGAGAAAGTCAGACAGGCGATTATTATAGCTTTGGAAAAACTACAGATGGAAACTATACAATTATTTTGAGTGATGGAATGGGATCTGGTCCTGAAGCTAGTGATCAAAGCAAGGCAACTGTTAATTTAGTTGAACATTTAACAGATGCTGGTTTTGCAGAAGATATAACTGTTAATACAGTTAATTCAATAATGGGTATGAAGTTTGCAGAAAATGAAAAATTTGCAACTTTAGATTTGAGTAAAATTAATTTATATAATGGCAGAACATCGTTTATCAAGATAGGTGCTTCACCTAGTTTTATAAAAAGAAAAGATGGTGTACAAAAAATAGCTTCTAATAATTTACCTTTTGGTCTTGTTGATGAAGTGGATGTAGAAGTTATAAATGAAGAGTTGAAACCTGGCGATATGATAGTAAGTATAAGTGATGGAATAGTTGATATAGATAAATTAAAAGTAGGAGATGATTTATGGATTGAAGAATATTTAGGTGAGAATAGTTATGATCCAAAGCAACTATCAGAGAATATATTAAAAAGAGCAAAAGAACTTAGTAATGGAATTTTAAAAGATGATATGATGGTAGTTGTTTCTAAAGTTTATTCTGTAAGTTAGTATATAGTGAGGCTGTTTCTTTTGAAACAGCTCTTTGTAATTTTGATTATATTATATATTTGAGTTAATAATGTTTACAATTAATATATATATACGTAAAATAAATATATATTATGTTTTTAATAAAAAAATAGGAAGTGTTTGTTTGAAAGATAAAGTTATTACTTATATACGAAAAAATAAATTAATTGAACCTGGAGATAATGTATTAGTAGCTCTATCAGGTGGACCAGATTCAGTTTGTTTATTAGATATATTATATAAGTTGAAAGATAAATTAAATATTACTTTAGGTGCAGTACATATAAATCATATGCTTAGGGGAGAAGATTCTGACAAGGATGAGGAATATGTAATTGAGCTTTGTAATAAGATTGGAATTCCATCATATATAAAAAGAGTAGATATAAATGCGTATT
>JAGZRA010000052.1:0-3609 GCA_018381885.1 Parahaemophilus parainfluenzae
TGCCCCACCCGTAGAGGCGGGTGATGACGTCGCCGCTGTCGATGTCGCGTTTGATTTGGGTGAGGTCCTTGCCGTATTCGAAGCGTTTCGTGGTGTTGGCGGTGCCCCGGTGTTCGACGAGGTGGATGATGCGCCGGCCGATCCGGTTGCCGGTCGGGTCGGGCTGGTATTCGGTCTGGACTTCGAGCCCGTAGGTGTCGGCGGTCTTCTGGACGGCTTCGAGGACGGTGCAGTGGTAGAAGGCGAGGTTGGCCGTGCCGGTGATGGTGCCGGTCTCGACGGTGCCGACCGCCCACCGGGTGCCTTCCAATGCCTTGGCGAGGCAGGCTTTGGCGTTCGCGTTGCGGTTGCGTTTGTCCTCGATATAGGTGCGCGAGAGTTCCGCGATGCTGCCGGTGCAGTAGGCGACGGTGACGGGCATGCCTGCGGCGCGGGCGGTCTGGGTGGACTGGCACAGGTATTCCGCCATGGTGGTGATGTCGAGGGTGTCGGTGCCGTCGGTGGCTCTCGTGCGGATGGCCTTGATGACGTAGGGCAGGTCGCCGAGCGGGTTGCCCCAGCGGTCGAAGATCATGTATCGCATGAGTGTGCTCCTAGATGAGTGTGAGTGGCCTGTACGCGAGACTGGCGGCGGTGGCTCCGGTGAGGGTGAGCGTGTTCAGGCCGGGCAATAGGGGGAAGTAGTCGGATTCGAGTGTGGGTGTCATGAGGTTGCCGTTGACGCGCAGCTCCCGGTGGTCGGGGTCGGTGTCGATGGAGATGCGTCCGGTGATGGCGGTGGTGGACGTGACGGCGAGTTTGTGGCCGTGCGCGTCCTTGATGCTGACGGTCTTGGCGTCGGCGGCGGGGGTGAGCGTCCATGTGGGCCAGCATGGCCGGTTGCCTTTGACGTGGATCGTGTTCGCGTCCGTTTTGAGCGCGATGGATTGGCTGCGGCCGATCAGGTAGGGGTGGGCGTCGATCTCGGCTTGCACGAGGGTGGCGATCTGGTGGTCGCCGGCCCATTTGTCTTCCCACGCGCCGAGGCTCATGCGGCCTTGGTATTCGCCGGGCAGGCTGCGCCATGAGAGTGAGACTATGGTGCCGGCTAGGGCGGCGAGCCGGGTTTTGGCGGCGAGGATGTCGTCTTCGCCGCCGATGGCGTACAGGCTGAGCGTGATGGCGCGGTCGCCCATGTACGCTGCCCCGGTCGGGTCGGTGAGGGTCAGGTCGAGCCGGCCGTCGCGGCCGGGCATGTCCTGCATGCTCAAGGTCGATTTGGCGGCGTCGATGGTCACGCCGTCGGAGGATAGGGACAGCATCATGCGTTCCAGCGGGACGCCGTTGAGCGTGGGGTCTTCGACATGCGGCAGGCGCATGCGTCGCTGGTAGAGCATGATGCCGTCCTCTCTGGTTTTAACGGCCTCTCATGGCGAGGCTGTTGAGTTCGTAGCTCATGGGTTTGGCGAGCTTGCCGGCCATGACCTCGCCGCCACGGTCGTTGAGGTTGAGCGTGATGCCGGCGGCGAGGGCCGCGTCGATCGCGTCGATGATGTCCTGTTTGGTGGCGTATCCGCCGGCCTGTTCGTCCATCGTGTACGCGATCCGGCCGCCGTTGACGGTGCCGTGGTATGCGAGCGGGGTTTCGAGTCGGCTGGTGTCGGTCTTCAGGCTGACGGTCGGGACCATGTCGGTCAGTCCGTCGATGCTGTCGGCGACGAGGCCGCTGGCCTTGTCGATGCCTTGGGCCATGCCGGCGGGTATCCATTTGCCGACCTCGTCGCGGAAGATTCTCGATGGCGAGTGGATGCCGAGCACGCCCTTGGCCCAGCCGACGAGGCTGCTGCCGAGGTTGCTGATCGTGTTCCTGACCCACTGGAACGCGCCGCCGATGCCGTTGATGAGGCCGCTGATGACCTGACGGCCCGTGTCGTACAGCCATTGGCCCGCACCGCTGACAGCGCCGAGCACGGTGTCGCGGATGCGGCCGACGGTGGCGGATACGGATTGGATGCCGTTGGACACGGCCGACGTGATCCCGTGCCAGATGTTTCCCAGGAACGAGCTGACGCTGTTCCATACGCTCGTCCATACGCCGCTGATGGCGTTCAGGACGGTCGAGATGGTGTTGTGCACATTCTGGATGTATGTGGACACCACGCCGCTGATCGCGTTCCAGATGGTGGACGCGACGGACCTGACCGCGTTCCAGATGCTCGTCCACACGCTATTGATCGCGTTGAGGACGTTGCCGATCGTGTTCCTGATGCCGTTGATGATCGGCGTGAAGAACGCGACGATGTTGTTCCAGATGTTCGTGAAGAACGTGCTGATAGCGGTCCATACGGTGTTCCAGACAGCCTTGATTCCGTCGAGGATGTTCGACAGGAACGCTTTGATGCCGTCCCATGTGGTCGTGAAGAACGATTTGATCGCGTCCCATGCGCCCTGCCAGTCTCCCTTGAGGAGGCTGAGGAACACGACGATGACGGTGCGGATCGCGTTCAGGACGGTCGAGATGTAGCCGCTGATAAGCGTGAAGATCGTGGACACGACGTTGTAGATCGCCGTCCAGATGGTGCTCCATACGGTGTTCGTGCTGTTCATCTGCTGGGTGATGAACGAGAGTATCCAGCCGAACACGGTGTTGATGCCGTTCTGGATCGCCTGCAACGGGGCGACGATGAGCGCGCCGATGACGGTGAACACGTTGACGATGAAGTCCCGGACGCTGGTGAAGATCGTCGTGGCGGTCGTGCTGATGCCGGTCCACACGCCGGACAGGAACGTGGTGATCGACGTCCACGCGCCGGTGACGCCGCCGCTGATCGTCTGCCATAGGCCTGCAAAGAAGTCGGCGATGCCGTCCCATGCGGATTGCACGCCGCCTGTGATCGTCGCCCATAGGTCGGCGAGGAATTCGCCGAGCCCGTTCCATATCGCCTTAGCGCCCTCCACGAGCGCGGCCCATGTCTCGGACAGCCATGAGGTGAACGCGGCCCACGCCTTGCGGCCGACCTCGGTCTGGGTGAAGAACCAGACGAGCGCGGCGACCACCGTGGCGAAGATCGTGACCCAGAATCCGACGGGATTCGCCTTGAGGACGGCGTTGAAGGCCCGTTGGATGGCGGTGCCGGCGCTCGTCACGGCGTTCCATGCGAGTTGCGCGTTCTGCGCGATCTTGGTGGATGCGGCTATCTTCTGGATGCGGCCGGAGATGCCGCCTATGCCGTTGACGAGGTCGGTGACGTCGTTGGCGGCGTTCTTGACCTTCACGGCGGCGTTGAAGATGCCGTCGAGCCCGCCGGCGACCGCCGTGATGCCCGCCGTGGCCGTTTTGAAGCCGAGGAACGCGGCGACGGCCGGTATGAGCACGGGCGCGAGCTTGCCGGCGTTGCCGACGATGAGGTTCAACGTGTCGGCGATGAGTTTTATGGCGGTCGCGACCCCGTCGGGCGGCATGAGTTTCACCCAGTCGATGACCATGTTGACGACGCCCATGATCGCGTCCCGAATGGTGTCCCACGCGGATTTGAACGCGGTGATCGCGCCGTTTTCCTCCAGTTTGGAGTAGAGGCGCTGGAACCAGCCGATGAGCCCTTCGATGCCTGCCTGGACGACGGGCACGGC
>JAGZRA010000053.1:0-3199 GCA_018381885.1 Parahaemophilus parainfluenzae
AGACATAGAAATTCCTTTTAGGTGAAATATGGTTGAAATGAAAAGTGCGGTCAATTTTGACCGCACTTTTAGTGATTAGAAATCGCTTTCTGCGTCATCATTAGATTGTTCAATATCAGCCATTAATGCTTGTTCTGGGTTAGCGACTAATTCAGCACGAAGCTTCGCTTCAAGTTCATCTGATTTCGCAGGATTTTCATGTAACCATTTCATCGCATTGGCTTTACCTTGACCAATCTTTTCACCGTTGTATGCATACCATGCACCAGATTTCTCAACTAGTTTGTGTTTAACACCGAGCTCAATTAATTCGCCAGCTTTAGATATACCTTCTCCATAAAGAATTTGGAAATCTACTTGGCGGAAAGGCGCAGCTAATTTGTTTTTAACTACTTTAACACGAGTTTCGTTACCAATGACTTCATCTCCATCTTTAACTGAACCAGTACGACGGATATCTAAACGAACAGAAGAGTAGAATTTTAGCGCGTTACCACCAGTTGTGGTTTCTGGGTTACCAAACATGACACCAATTTTCATACGAATTTGGTTAATGAAGATAACGAGACAATTTGCATTTTTGATTTGACCGGTTAATTTACGTAGCGCTTGAGACATTAAACGCGCTTGTAAACCCATGTGTGAATCACCCATTTCACCTTCAATTTCAGCTTTTGGGGTAAGAGCAGCAACAGAGTCCACAATGACCACATCTACGGCACCAGAACGAACTAATGCATCACAAATTTCAAGTGCTTGTTCACCATTGTCAGGTTGGGAAACTAAAAGTTCTTTCACATCAACGCCAAGTTTTGCTGCATAAATAGGATCAAGTGCATGTTCCGCATCGATAAACGCACAGGTTTTCCCTACTTTTTGAGCTTGAGCGATAACAGATAAAGTTAAGGTTGTTTTACCAGAAGATTCAGGTCCAAAAATTTCAACAATACGCCCCATTGGTAAACCACCGATACCAAGAGCGACATCAAGACCTAAAGAACCCGTTGAAACAGATTCAACGTCAAGGGCTTGAGTATCACCCAATTTCATAATTGAGCCTTTACCGAATTGCTTTTCAATTTGACCAAGTGCTGCTGCGAGCGCTTTTTGCTTTTCTTCTTGAGTTGCCATATAAAACCTTCTTGAATAGAGTTATCTAAATTTGGCTAGATTATATCTGTATTGATGTACAGTATCAAGAGAAAATTTTTTCCTTGATGAAAAAATGTGAAATAGATTCCAAGCTTGAGAAATAGTTTATTTAAAATCAACTTCTTAAGTATTTTTTTAGATCTTGAATTTGTGCTGAGAGAATTTTTTTACCCAGTTCATATACAGTTCTTATTTTGGTTTCATCTCGTTCTAATCGACCTATATTGAGTGATACATTTGGGCGAATAACAAAGATTTTATTTTGTTTTTCTAAGCGAATGATTTCTTCTACTTGTTCATTATAAGTGCGGTAGCGATTTTCTAAGGTTTTAACTAAGTGTGGATATTTGCGATAAAAAAGCTTGAATAAAAAAGAAGAAGATTTTGTTTTACGGTAGTCGATCGGTTGAGTTAAAACAACGATGATTTTATCACAACCGAGCTCTTGTGCTTTTTCAAATGGAATACTATCGGCAATTCCGCCATCTAGGTAATTTTGTCCATTAATTTCTACAAACTTTGAGACAAAAGGCATAGCCGAAGTTGCTCTGAAGCATTCCATCTCTTTGAAAACATTTTCGATTTTGAAATATTCAGCTTTACCATTCTCAATGTTTGTGGCGGCTAAATAGAAATCAATGTGGGATTTTTCAAATTCATTTTGATCAAAAGGGTCGAGATTAAAAGGGAGATCATAGAAAGCAAAATCTTTATTGACAATGTTGCCAGTTGTAAAAAGGCTATGAAATCCCATATAACGTTTATCTTTAAGATATTTTAGGTTATATCTCAACGCTCTTTCTTTTTGATTAGATGCATAATTTATGCCAAATAATGCCCCCGCAGAAACACCAATAATTTTATCTATTTGAATGTTTTGTTCCATGAGAGCATCAAGAACGCCTGCTGTAAACATTCCTCTCATGCCGCCACCTTCAAGAACGAGTCCTACTGTCATTTTTACTCCTGAATTCTAAAAAATTTAATGGTTAAATATTAAACTATAAGCTTGTTTTTTCTTATCTAGTTGTTTATCAATAAATAAATTTTGCATTTGCGATCTTTCTCACAAATTTGAAATTTTATATTCGTCACCTTTAACTGGTTATGATATAACCATTTTTGAGAAGTGCTTCTTGGTATAGTCGTATGTGATTAACCTTAAGTAAGGAGGAGTTTTAAAATGAAAACTCTCATAATCCCAAATGATCATATCAGTAAAGTATGTGATTTGTTAAATCAACTTATCGGAGATGTAACAAGTAAAAATCTATTTACGGGATATGGCTTGTTTCATAAAGAAAAAGATATGTTTGCTGTTTGGGCAAACAATAAGGTTTACTTACGAGCTAAGGATGAGCTTTCGATAAAATTAAAAGGACTTGGCTGTAAACCTTTTGCAACAAATGAACTCAATAAACGCTTCGTATTATCTGATTATTATGCTTTAACTGAAAGTATCTTGAAAGATAATGTTTTAATGAGAACCTTGATCATTCTTTCTATCAGTCAAATCAGGAAGGAAAAATTAGATTCTGCACTCTCTAAGATTGGACGGATTCGTGATTTACCGAATTTATCGGTTAAGTATGAAAGAGCTCTGAAGAAAGTGGGTATTGATAATGTTGATACCTTACGACAAATAGGCGCTGAAAATGCGATTGTTCGTTTGAAGAAAGCGGATATTGGGGCAACTGAAGCTTTCTATTGGCGGCTTCGAGGCGCTTTAGAGAATCGTAATTGTGAGTTTTATACTGAAAAAGAGAAGGAAAGAGGTCTTAGTAAACTTAATGAAATACTTTCTGCAAATGGGTTTAGACGTTGTAAGCGGACCTTAAAAAAGGCTGAATAGCATTCATATAAAGGAGTTAACGTTTAAAAAATCATCTATCGAAGAAATTTCTTAAAAAATTGCTTGCGTGGATTTCAAAAATCCATATAATGCAATCCACACAACGACGCGCTGTTGTGACTCTTAAGAAAAACCGGTGCGTCGTTATTTTTTGCTCTTTAACAATATATCAGACAATCTGTGTGGGCACTTGTT
>JAGZRA010000054.1:0-3391 GCA_018381885.1 Parahaemophilus parainfluenzae
TGCCCCACCCGTAGAGGCGGGTGATGACGTCGCCGCTGTCGATGTCGCGTTTGATTTGGGTGAGGTCCTTGCCGTATTCGAAGCGTTTCGTGGTGTTGGTGGAGCCCCGGTGTTCGACGAGGTGGATGATGCGCCGGCCGATCTGGTTGCCGGTCGGGTCGGGCTGGTATTCGGTCTGGACTTCGAGCCCGTAGGTGTCGGCGGTCTTCTGGACGGCGTCGAGGACGGTGCAGTGGTAGAATGCGAGGTCCGCCGTGCCGGTGATGGTGCCGGTCTCGACTGTGCCGACCGCCCACCGGGTGCCTTCGAGGGCTTTGGTCAGGCAGGCTTTGGCGTTCGCCTTGCGGTTGCGTTTGTCCTCGATGTACGTGCGCGAGAGTTCCGCGATGCTGCCGGTGCAGTAGGCGACGGTGACGGGCATGCCTGCGGCGCGGGCGGTCTGGGTGGACTGGCACAGGTATTCCGCCGATGGCCTTGATGGCATAGGGGAGGTCGCCGAGCGGGTTGCCCCAGCGGTCGAACAGCATGTATCGCATTGGTGCTCCTAGATGAGGGTGAGTGGCCTGTACGTGAGGCTGGCGCTGGTTGCGCCGGTGAGGGTGAGCGTGTTCAGGCCGGGCAATAGGGGGAAGTAGTCGGATTCGAGTGTGGGGGCCATGAGGTTGCCGTTGACGCGCAGCTCGCGCTTGTCGGGGTCGGTGATGATGGTGATGCGGCCGGTGATCGCGGTCATGCCAGCGATGGCGAGGGTGTGGCCGTGCGCGTCCTTGACGCTGATGGTCTTCGCGCCGTTGGCGGGGGCGATCGTCCATGTGGGCCAGCATGGCCGGTTGCCTTTGGCGTGGATCGTGGTCGCCCCCGTTTTGAGCGCGGCGGTGATGGTGCGGCCGATGAGGCAGGGATGGGCGTCGATGGTGGCTTGCACGAGCGTGGCGATCTGGTGGTCGCCGGTCCATTTGTCCTCCCATGCGCCGAGGCTCAAACGTCCCTCGTATTCGCCGGGCAAGCCGCGCCATGAGAGCGTGACCACGGTGCCGGAGAGGGCGGCGAGGCGGGTTTTGGCGGTGAGGATGTCGTCTTCGCCGCCGATGGCGTACAGGTTGAGCGTGATGGTGCGGTTGCCCATGTATGCGGCCCCGGTCGGGTCGGTGAGGGTCAGGTCGAGCCGGCCGTCGCGGCCGGGCATGTCCTGCATGCTCACCGTCGGCGCGGCCTTGTCGATCGCGATGCCGGCGGAGGTCAGGGAGAGCATCATGCGTTCCAGCGGCGTGCCGTTGAGCGTGGGGTCCTCGACATGCGGCAGGCGCATGCGTCGCTGGTAGAGCATATGCTCTCCTCTCTGGTTTTAACGGCCTCTCATGGCGAGGCTGTTGAGTTCGTAGCTCATGGGTTTGGCGAGCTTGCCGGCCATGACCTCGCCGCCCCGATCGGACAGGTTGAGCGTGATCCCGGCCGTGAGCGCCTGATCGATCGCGTCGATGATGTCCTGCTTGGTCGCGTACTCGGCCGTATGGTCGTCCACCGTGTAGGCGATCCGGCCGTTGCCGACGACGGCCGAGTATGCGAGCGGGGTTTCGAGCCGGCTGGCGTCGGTCTTCAGGCTCACGGTCGGGACCATGTCGGTCAGTCCGTCGATGCTGTCGGCGACGAGGCCGCTGGCCTTGTCGATGCCTTGGGCCATGCCGGCGGGTATCCATTTGCCCACTTCGTCGCGGAAGATGCGTGACGGGCTGTGGATGCCGAGCACGCCCTTGGCCCAGCCGATGAGGTTTTTGCCGAGATTGCCGATGGTGTCCTTGACCCATTTGAACGCTCCGCCGATGCCGTTGATGAGGCCTTGGATGACCTGACGGCCGGTGTCGTACAGCCATCGGCCGGCGCCGCTGACCGCGCCGAGCACGGTGCTTTTGATGCGGCCGACAGTGTTGCTCACGCTCTGGATGCCGTTGGACACGGCCGATGTGATGCCGTGCCAGATGTTTCCGAGGAACGAGCTGACGCGGTTCCATACGCTCGTCCATACGCCGCTGATGGCGTTCAGGACGGTCGAGATGGTGTTGCGCACATTCTGGATGCATGTGGACACCACGCCGCTGATCGCGTTCCAGATGGTGGACACCACGCCGCTGATCGCGTTCCAGATGCTCGCCCACACGCTCTGGATCGCGTTGAGGACGTTGCCGATCGTGGTCTTGATGCCGTTGATGATCGGCGTGAGGAACGCGACGATGCCGTCCCATGTGGTCGTGAAGAACGATTTGATCGCGTCCCATGCGCCCTGCCAGTCTCCCTTGAGGAAGCTGAGGAACACGACGATAACTGTGCGGATCGCGTTCACCACGGTCGAGATGCAGGAGCTAATCAGCCCGAAGATCGTGGACACGACGTTGTAGATCGCCGTCCATACGGTGCTCCATACGGTGTTCGTGCTGTTCATCTGCTGGGTGATGAACGAGAGTATCCAGCCGAACACGGTGTTGATGCCGTTCTGGATCGCCTGCAAGGGTGCGACGATGAGCGCGCCGATGACGGTGAACACGTTGACGATGAAGTCGCGTATCCCGTTGAATATCGTCGTGGCGGTCGTGCTGATGCCGTTCCAGACGCCGGACAGGAACGAGGTGATCGACGTCCATGCGCTGGTGATGCCGCCGCTGATCGCCGACCACAGGTTGGCGAGGAATTCGCCGAGCCCGTTCCATATCGCCTTAGCGCCCTCCACGAGCGCGGCCCATGTCTCGGACAGCCATGAGGTGAACGCGGCCCATGCCTTGCGCCCGGCCTCGGTCTGGGTGAAGAACCATGCGAGCGCGGCCACGACGGCCGCGACGGCGACGGCGATCGCGCCGATGGGGTTGGCGGCTATGACGGCGTTGAACGCGCCCTGCACGGCGGTCGCCATCTTCGTGGCCGTGCTCCATGCGGTCTGTGCGGTCTTGACGAGGCTCAGCCCTCCGGCCATCTGTTTGAGCATGGCGACCGGGCCGCCCAGGTCCGTCATGAGCATGATGCCGTTGCTGACGCCCTTGGCGGCGGTCGTCACCGTGTTCATGGTTCCGGTGAGCGCCTGCAGACCGCTGTTGAGCGCCTGATAGCCCTTGACTGCGGCGAACGCCGTGCCGATGCCGATGATGATGGGCGCGAGTTCCTTGCCGTGCCGGACGAACCAGTTGAGCGTGTCGGCGACGAGTTTGATGCCGTTGGCGAGACCGTCTGGGGGGATCATGTGCGCCCAGTCGATGACCATGTTGACGACGCCCATGATCGCGTCCCGAATGGTGTCCCATGCGCTTTTGAACGCGGTGATCGCGCCGTTTTCCTCCAGTTTGGAGTAGAGGCGCTGGAACCAGCCGATGAGCCCTTCGATGCCTGCCTGGACGACGGGCACGGC
>JAGZRA010000012.1:0-55740 GCA_018381885.1 Parahaemophilus parainfluenzae
TGCTTACAAAAAACTCGCCATGCAATATCACCCCGATAGAACCAAAGGTGATAAAGCCAAAGAAGAAAAATTTAAAGAAATCCAAGAAGCCTATGAAATCCTAGGTGATAAAGAAAAACGCGCTGCTTACGATCAATACGGTCATGCAGCCTTTGAACAAGGTGGCATGGGAGGCGGTGGCTTCAGTGGCGGATTCAGCGGTGCTGATTTTGGTGATATTTTTGGTGATATGTTCGGTGATATCTTCGGCGGTGGCGGACGTGGTCGTCAACGTGTAGTACGCGGTGAAGATTTACGTTATGACATCCAAATTACGTTAGAAGAAGCCGTAAAAGGAACAACCAAAGATATTCAAATCAATACGCTTGCTCACTGCGATAGCTGCGATGGCACTGGCGCAGAAAAAGGCTCAAAAGTTGAAACATGTCCAAGCTGTCATGGTTCTGGTCGTGTTCGTCGCCAACAAGGTTTCTTTGTGACTGAAACAGTTTGTCCAACTTGTCATGGCTCGGGTAAGAAAATTGAAAAACCATGTAAAAGCTGTCATGGTGAAGGACGTGTTCACAAGAAGAAAAACCTTTCTGTTAAAATCCCGGCAGGTGTAGATACCGGCAACCAATTACGCTTAAGCGGTGAAGGCGCAGCGGGTGAAAATGGTGCACCAGCAGGTGATTTATATGTGGTAATTCACGTTAAAGAGCATCATATCTTTGAACGTGATGGTAATAATCTCTACTGCGAAGTGCCAATCAGTTTCTCAATGGCTGCTTTAGGTGGTGAGATTGAAGTCCCAACCTTAGATGGTAAAGTGAAACTCAAAATCCCTGCAGAAACCCAAACAGGCAAACTATTCCGTATGCGTGGTAAAGGAGTAAGCTCTACACGTACTGGCTACGCAGGCGATCTTATTTGTCGCGTGGTGATTGAAACGCCGGTGAACTTAAATAAAGAACAGAAAGAATTATTAGAAAAATTGGAAGAAAGTTTGAAAGGGCAAAAATCTCATAGCCCGAAATCTTCAAGCTTTTTAGACGGTGTGAAGAAATTCTTTGATAACTTAGGTAAGTAAGCCTAAATAGAAAGTGCGGTCAATTTTAAAACTATTTTAAAATTGACCGCACTTTTATTTTATAAGCAATGATTTTACACGACAGAAATGGCCTTTATTTGCACATAAACATCCATGCCTTGAGCAAAATGCAATTCATTAAACGCCCATTTACTGATACTTGCCCAAACTTTATGCCCTTCCACCAACACCGCAATGTCAATGCGATTCTCTTGCGGAACGATTTGTACTATTTGTCCACGTAAGATATTACGAATACTCGTTTGCTCTGGCTTGCTGAGAGTGAGTGACACATCCGAACTATAAATACAGACGCGTACTTTTTCATTCGCTTGATGATGCACTTCGTTGATCCAAAGCTGTTGCTCGCCTAAAGAAAGTGCGGTCATTTTATAAGTTGGATTATGTAAATATACTGGCAACGCCAATACACTACTCTGTTCCGATTCGCCTTTCCAAGGAGCAAATAACGGACTGTTCCACACATTTTCTAAGGTGTCATAGGCTTTTACTTTGCCGTTTTCCATCAGCACAACACGATCGGCCAAACGCAATAATTCGTCCAAACTATGCGTCACATATAAAATCGGCACATTAATTTCTTTGGATAGACTTTCCAGATATTGCATAAGCTCACGTTTGCGAGGCACATCTAAAGCTGAAAGAGGTTCATCCATTAACAAAATATCAGGATCTGTCAATAAGGCTCGTCCAATCGCCACACGTTGTTTTTCGCCACCCGATAACGTCAGAGGATAGCGTTTGAGTAACGGTTCAATACCAAGTAGCTGAACGATATAGTCAAAGTCTTCACGGCTGACATTCTTCATGCCATAACGTAAATTGCCTTTGACGTTGTAATGCTGAAATAAACGGGCATCTTGGAATACATAGCCAATTTTGCGCTGATGCACGGGGAGATTCTCACCGTTCTCCACATCGACCAAAGTGCGGTCATTTAAACGAATAAATCCCTGATCAGGATGAGTTAAACCACTCACTAAATTAATCAATGAGGTTTTACCCGAACCTGACAAACCAAAAATAGCCGTCACACCTTGTGTTGGTAGCTGGAGATCCGCTCGCAAAGTCAGGCGACCTAATTGTTGTTGTACATTAATGTGTAGCATCGCCCTGCCCCAATTTTTTCTGCATCCGTTTACTTAAGGCTTCGGAAAGCAATAAGGAAATTAATGAAAGGATCACCGCAAACAAGCAAAGGCGTGCAGTTTGTGCTTCTGCGCCAGGTGTTTGGATAAACGAATACATTGCTAAAGGAATGGTTTGAGTTTCACCCGCAATATTGGAAACGAAAGTAATAGTCGCACCAAACTCTCCTAAAGAGCGTGCAAAACCTAATACTAAACCTGCCAATACGCCAGGTAAAGAAAGAGGCAACGTGATTGTAAAAAAGACTCGCCAAGGCGAAGCGCCAAGCGTTTGTGCGGCTTGCTCTAACTTAAAATCGATGCTTTCTAAGGAAAGACGTATCGCTCGTACGACCAATGGAAATGCCACTACCGCTGAAGCTAATACTGCCCCCTTCCAGCTAAAGCCAAAGGATAAGCCAAACCATTGATATAAATACTTGCCAATAAAGCCATTACGTCCCATGGCGACTAATAATAAATAACCGATTACTACCGGCGGTAACACCAAAGGCAGATGAATAATTCCTGTAACCAGCGACTTACCATAAAATTCCTTACGAGCCAGTAACCAAGCAATAAAAATTGCGAAGGGCAAACTCCAAAGCATAGAACTCAATGCGACACTCATGCTTAAGTGAATCGCATCCCATTCCATCGGGCTTAATTGAAACCAAGAGAGCAAAATATTTCCTTGTGTATATATCGATATGACGAAATTTCTTTAGAGATAACAAAAAGGACAGTTGCCTGTCCTTTCTTTATAAAGTCTGAGCTCATTATTTCACAGAGAAACCATATTCAACAAATATTTTTTTCGCTGCACTCGATTCTAAGTAATTAAGGAAATCACGGGTATCCGCATTGTCATGATCTTTTAAAATCGCAACGGGATATTCAACTGGTTTATAACTGTCTTTCGGGAATACACCTACTGCTTTCACGTCTTTACTCACTTTTGCATCAGTGCTATACACGATACCATAAGGGGCTTCAGCGCGTTCAACTAAGGCTAACGCACCACGCACATCTTTCGCACGCGCTAACTTATCTTTAACTTGATCCCATAAATTTAATTTGGTTAATGACTCTTCAGCATATTGTCCTGCAGGAACATGCGCAGGATCACCCACAGATAAATAGCTGTCTTTTAAACCTTTGATCCATTCACCTTTTGCAATATCTACTGAATTAGTGGCACTTTTGGCTGGTGCAATTAACACTAATTCGTTGCCAGCTATGACTTTCTCAGTCTCTTTAACAGTAAGATTCTTATCTGATAAATATTTCATCCATTTGTTGCTAGCTGAAATAAATAAGTCTGCTGGTGCACCTTCTTCAACTTGTTTTGCAAGGGTAGAAGAAGAAGCAAAAGAGAAAACGACGGTATTATTTGGCTTTTCAGTTTGGTATTGATCTGCAATTTGTTGTAACGCATCAGTCATTGAAGCGGCAGCAAACACAGTCACTTTTGCTGATGCAGCAAAAGATACCCCCATACCCGCAATTAAAAGTGCGGTTGCAAATTTAGTTAATTTCATTATTTATCTCCTATATAAATGAAACTATATATAAAAAAATATACTACGGGTAAATTATAACTTGAATTTTTAAATAAGCATACAGAAAAACTTAAAGATCAAGTAAAATAAACAGAATTGTGTATTAGGAGGAGATGATGAAACAAACTGAAATTTTACTGACGATCAAACTTCATCAAGAATTATTTATTGATCCAAAACGTGTTCGCCTCTTAAAAGAAATTAAAGAATGTGGCTCAATCAACCAAGCAGCCAAAAACGCCAAAGTAAGCTACAAAAGTGCTTGGGATCACCTTGAGGCAATGAATAAAATCAGCCCAAAACCGCTTTTAGAACGTAATATCGGTGGGAAAAATGGAGGCGGTACCTCATTAACCACTTATGCCGAGCGTTTACTGCAGCTTTATGATTTGCTCGAACAAACGCAAGAGCACGCCTTTCATATTCTGCAAGATGAGACGATCCCGCTAAACAGTCTCCTTTCAGCAACGGCAAAATTCTCCTTACAAAGTAGCGCACGCAATCAATTTTTTGGTAAGGTTGCAAGTCAACATATTGTGGACTCTCGCTGCATTGTTGCAGTAAATATTCTGGATTTAGCTCACCCATTACACGTTTCGATCACAATGCGCAGTGCTGAGCGTCTCAGACTCATTACTGAAAAAGAAGTAATGGTCATGTTTAAAGCCCCTTGGGTGAAAATTAGTGCTACCCCATTAGAAGAAAAAAATAACCTTTTCCAAGCGACTATTCTTTCAATGGAAAACGAAGAAGCCATTGTGCAATTAAAGGACAGCTCAATTGAATTTTGTGCCAGCATTCATAGCAAAGATGGTTGGAAAGTGGGACAAGAGGTGTGGTTACACGTGGATCCAGAACAGATTATTTTGGCCACATTGAAATAACCCCAGAAACAAAAAGTGCGGTCAAAATTCACCGCACTTTTTTATTTTCGTTTATAACGCAATCTCATCAATCGAGCGTCCAAAACTCGGCAAAAAGACCTGTAAAAAATAATCCATTTCTTGACTGTGCCATTGTTCCATTAGATTTTCTAAGCGTTTTTTGGCGGTTTTAAATTCATGGTTACCATGCTCTAATTCAAATTGAGCCTTGATATAAGCACAAATCAAATCCGCTTGTTTTACTAGATGCTTTTCTTCTGGGCTAAATTGCTCACTATCTAAATATGGTGCAAAACTCCCTTGTAATTCAGTCGGGAGCAAACTAATTAAATGCAATTCTGCAGCCGCTTCAATATCTTTATAAGCATGCGTGATTTCAGAGTTGAAATATTTAATTGGGGTCGGTAAATCACCGGTGAAAATTTCAGAAGTATCATGATACATCGCCATCACCGCAATACGCTCAGGATTCACTTCCCCACCAAAAAAACGATTTTTAATAATGGCTAAGGCTTGTGCCACAAAGGCTACTTGCAGGCTATGCTCCGCTAAGTTTTCCTTTTCAATATTGCGCATCAATGACCAACGCTGAATTAAGCGAAGACGATCTAAACAGGCAAAAAAGTGACTGGTTTTAACTTCCACAATATATCCTTAATTAGACGGCAACTCTTCTATAATCACGGGAAGATCAATCACTTTACCTAAGCGAGAAACAGTAACAATGACTTCTGTATTCGGTTTAGTATCACTGATAATTTGCATCATTTCACGAATAGACAGGTTATCTTGTTTATTTAAACGTAAAATCACATCACCGACTTGGATGCCTGCTTTCGCCGCAGGGCTATTAGCGGTTACGCCTGTAATCACAATACCACCGTTTGAGTTAGAAGTGATTTCACTTTGTACGCCAAAGTAACCACGAATCACACGACCATCGCGAATAATTTTATATAACACATCATTGGCAATACTAATTGGAATCGCAAAATTCAGACCTTCCGCAATTTCATTGGCTGTTTTACCAATACTTAACGTGCTGATCCCTACTAATTCGCCAGCTGAGTTAATCAACGCGCCACCAGAGTTACCGCGGTTAATTGATGCATCTGTTTGAATAAAGTTTTGACGACCTAAAGAATCGCCAACTGCACTACGCCCTACTGCACTGATAATCCCTTGGGAAACACTTTGACCAAGGTTATACGGGTTACCAATAGCAAGAGCAATATCACCAACTCGTACTTGGCGTTCTTTATTTTGTGGAATGGTAGAAAGATTGGTTGCTTTGATTTTTAATACTGCAAGATCCGTCAAATTATCCGAACCGATTAAATTCGCTTCATAAATATTGCCGTTTTGCAATGCCACCACAATTTGATCGGCATTTTGAATAACGTGTTTATTGGTGAGAATATAACCGTCTTTGGTCATAATCACGCCAGAACCTAAGTTATTTACCTGTAATTGATCGCTATCATTAATGCTGGCAGAAGAAAAAGAGCGGTTATACACGTTTACCACGGCAGGAGAAGCAATTCTCACGGCACTATTGAACGAAACGATATCATCAGCAGAGAAAAGGCTGCTGTTATTGAGCTTAGGAACGGCAAATAAAATAACACCTGCCGCAGCAAGCCCCCAAAGGGCGGAATGGAAAAGTTTTTTAAACATTGTTTATTCTTTTATTAATAAGTTAGGTAAATAACTGAGCTTTAAATCATCCCCAATTCTTTCACATTCTTGCAATTGCCACAATGGGGCATCTGCAAGTTTTTCCAAATGCGGGAGTTGGCATAATCCTCGAGCTTTATCTCCCAAGAGTTTCGGGGCGACATAAATGATTAATTCATCTACAGCATGTTGTTCAATCAAGCTACCCGCTAAATTGGCGCCGGCTTCAACCCAAACAGAATTCACTTGTCTCTTGCCTAATTCTGTCATCAATCGATCAAAATCATAGTTTTCTGGCAGTAACATTTGCTTACAGAAATCAGGGAATACAGACATATCCCGTGGAATTGAACCCACAAGCCAAACTGGCGAATGGGTATGGAATAATTGATGGTTTGGTTGAACTCGATTTTTAGAATCTAAGATTATGCGAATAGGCTGACGCACAGTATCTTCAGCATATTCCGCTTTTAGATCATCGGGGAATTGATTCCAACGCACGTTCAAGCTTGGATCATCGGCTAACACGGTAGCACTTGTAGATAAAAGTGCGGTCGCTTTGGCTCGCATTTTTTGTACATCCGCACGAGCAGCTTCACCAGTGATCCACTTGCTTTCACCGCTCGCCATGGCTGTTCGTCCATCTAAACTCATGGCTAATTTCAGCTGCACATAAGGCTTGCCAGTTCGCATACGTTTAAGAAAACCTTTATTTAAGGCTTCTGCTTGTTCGTTCAATAAATTGACCGCACTTGGTATGCCTGCATCAGCTAGCATTTTCAGGCCTTTTCCCGCCACTTGAGGATTAGGATCGGCCATGGCTGCGACAACTCGACTGACACCCGCTTCAATTAAACCTAATGCACAAGGCGGTGTGCGTCCATAATGAGAACAAGGTTCAAGCGTCACATAAGCAGTTGCGCCTTTCGCTTTCTCACCGGCATCGGCCAACGCCACTCGTTCTGCATGAGGCTCACCAGCTTTAAAATGAAACCCTTTCCCGACAATTTCACCGTTTTTAACCAACACACATCCTACGGATGGATTAGGTGTAGTGGTGTACTGCCCTTTTGCCGCAAGCTCAAGAGCCAGTTGCATAAATTTCACGTCATCAGGGGAAAAGGTGTCACTCATACTAATCCTTTAAGCTTTCAATTTCTTTGGTGAATTCATTGATATTATCAAAACTCAAATAAACGGACGCAAAACGGATATACGCCACTTTATCTAATTCTTTCAGCTCATTCATGGCTAATTTGCCTACGAGATGACTTGGCACTTCGCGCTCACCTGTCGCACGTAATTGGATAATAATATGGCTGATGGCTTTTTCCACATCATCCGAACTTACAGGGCGTTTTTCTAACGCATGTTGAATACCGCTACGCAATTTATCTTCATTAAATGGCTCGCGTGACCCATCATTTTTAATAATTTTTGGCACCACTAATTCGGCCGTTTCAAAGGTGGTAAAGCGTTCATGACAATTCCCGCATTCCCGACGACGACGCACTTGATACCCATCAGAAACCAAACGGCTGTCAATCACCTTAGTTTCTTCAGTTGAACAAAACGGACAACGCATTTTAGATCCTTTTCAAAATGATTCTTAAGTCAGCATCTTATCAAAAATCCAAGATCTTTTCGATCTGAAGATCCGCTTTAAGACAACATTTCTCCAAACCAGGAGGTGGTTTGTTTCACCAACTGCAAGAGACCATCCTGCGATTTAAATTGTTCTGTTTGCCCCAACACCCTAGCCCAATAAGGATCGGCTTTTCTATAACCATAGTTATCATCTTTCGCAAGGGATTCAATATTCGTTAAAACATTGTCAAAATTGACCGCACTTTCATCTTTTTCAATAAACTTCGCTATATTTTCCGTTGGAATGAGCTGAATTTGTTGTTGGCTCTGTAAATAAGCCTCAACATACATTTTCAGTTTCTCAAGTGCGGTTGATTTTTCTATTGTTTTTAATGTTAAATCCTTATCTTTAGCGATAATGCGTGGTGGCAGTGAATTCTCTTTTGTCGCCAGTTGAATGAGATAATAAAGCCATGGGCGAATACGATAACGCTCTTTATATTTTGCAAATCGCCATTCGATTATCTGATTTTCATTACCAAATAATGGCTCCATATAACCAAATAAGCGAATATTGCCTTGTGCCGTTTCCACCACAAAATCGACACTCTCACTGTGTGGTGAAGAATAATCCTTAATTTTCTCTTTAAAAGCCAATACATCAGCACGAATATCTTGTTCACAAACCTCCGCAAACTCGCCGCGTGGCATGATGCCTTTTACTCGCTGTTTGGCGAAATAATCGTTAAATTGCGCTTCCTCTAAATGCAATAACTCATTACTAATGCGATAATGGTCCAAACCATTTAACGTGAAGTTTTCACTTTCTTCAATGCGATCGTCTTCATCTCGGAAATACACGCCAAGCTGCTTTTCAAAAAAGAATTTCACTGGATTTTCAACAAAACTTACAAAACGATCGAGTTCAATTTCCGTTATTGGCTCTTGATTTTCGCCCATCGGTACAATAAATTCATGACATTTTCTTTCTTGGAATTGCGCAATCGGCAGCCATTTTTTTGCAAAAGAGCGGTTAATTTTCCCTTCATTTTGGAAATTACTTGGACTAAACGCCGTCATTGGATGTTGTTCAATTCTCAAACCATTTTCTGAATAATGATTAATATAATCAATTAACTGGCTCACCAATACTGAAGGTTCTTTAGGTTGATTATCAATAATTGAAGAGCCTACATAACTCACATAAAAATGGGATCTTGCGGCCAGTAAGGCTTCAAGAAATAAGTAACGATCATCATCTCGACGAACACGATCGCCTTTTTGATGATGATATTGCATTAAGTCAAAACTATTTGGTGTATGACTGCGTGGGTAATCCGCTTCATTCATTCCGAGCAAACACACCACTTTAAAAGGAATGGAACGCATTGGTAAAAGTGTGCAGAAATTCACTTTCCCTGCCAAGAAGCGAAGGCTGTTTGGTGTTTCTTCTAAACGTGCAGACATCACTTCCGCAATGACATCCGCTTGCAAGGTTTCTTCAAAATTGACGGCCTGCAAATCATCGGCAAAGGCATTGATACAATCTTGAATATAAAATAAGGTATCCGCAGTTTCTTCATTTTGCACAAAGAAATCCGTCAAAAGTGCGGTCAATTTTTCACGCCATTTTTCAATGTTGTGTGCTTTTTGCAAATCTTGATGCCATTTATTTAAGGCCGTAAAAAATTGATTCACCGCACCGACTAACTGCCCTTTCAATCCATAGCTACTATCAAGTCCAAGACTGTCTTGCCAAACGCCTTGCTCTTCACGCATCGCATAACCTAAGGTCATACGTTCAAGCCCCGCCTGCCACGCGTTAAAATTCAGTGTATTCTGCAGTTTTTCTAAACCAAAGCGAATACCCGACTCTTTCACCCATTCACGAATTTGCTCGAGATCTGCAAGGGCAATATTAAAACGCTCACGAATAGCGGGAATATCCAATAAAGCCAGTACTTCTTCCGCGTCAAACTGACTTTCTCTTAAATTTAACAGGGAAAGATAGCTCGACACGATCACATCACTTTCAGACAATTTACTGTCAGAAATCGAGAATGGAATAACAGGTGCATCCGCACTATTCGCACCAAAGACAGCCTGAATATAAGGTGTATATTGGTTAACATCGGCCACCATGACCACCACATCTTTTGGTGTAATCTGTTCTTCTTTTGGCTTATGCTGATTTTGATTGAATAAATCCAACAAATAATCATGCAGCACTTCAACTTCTCTCATTGTGCTATGGCAAGATTTCACGACCAAAGAGCGGTCATTTTTCGCGACATTTAATGCACCATGACTTAACGTCAAAATTTGATTTTGGATCTGCCCTAACAACGTTTTTTCGGGAAGTTCTGCATAGTAATCACGGGAAATGGCTTGAATATTTTCCTCATCTCGCACTAATTGATAGAGAAAATCTCGTCCCATTTTTCCCCAAGAGGCTAAAAGCGGATTTCCACTGAACAATTCTTCTTGTTGATTGGTGTAATCAAGGTCGGCGGGTTCCCATGACACTTGCCCGGCTGAAATTAAAGGCTTCACATCGTTGCTTTCCTGCACGAAACGCTGTCTTTCTAATAAATAGGATTTACTCAGATCTCGCAAGTCGCCCCAATATTCTTGACATGGATTATTGAAGAATAAATGCACGTCTGTTTTAGTTGAAATACCTTGAAAAATATTGAGATAAACTGTTGGCAATGCTGGAATACCAAAAATAAAAATACGTTCTGGTAAGTTGAGTGTCGCATTGGGATCACGACATAATGCTAAAAATTGTTGATTGAGTGCTGCACGATGCTTTGCTTTACCACCGAAATCACGTTGGACATCATCCACCAAGGCTCGCCATAAAATTCCCTGCCAGTGAATATTGCCTTTAATTTGAGAAAGAAAGGTAGGATTTAACGCCGCCCCCCCCTTCTTTTGCTGATTAATTTGAGCCAAGATCTTTTCATCGTTATTTTCTTCCCATGCGGCAATCCATTCGGGACGATAGACGAGATATTGGTCAAATAAATCGGCAACTTTTAGGCTTAATTGATAAAGTTTTTGCTGTTCTGACGCAGGTGAAGACGCTAAATATTTTTTTAATGGTTCAAATTCTTTTTGCTGTAAAAAGGTAGGGATTAATCGCATTAATCGCCATAACGTTGAATCTTTTTCAAAAGGGTTTTGCGTGGAAACATTCGGCAAATTATCAGCGTAAAGTTTCCAAATAAAACTGGAAGGCATGGGGAATTGAAAATTCGCTGCAACACCGCGTTTTTTAGCAATTTCCATTTGTAACCATTGTGCCATACCTGGACTTTGCACCAACACAATGTCAGATTGAAACGGATCATGTTGCGGTAAATTTTCCAACAGCGAAACTAAAATATCCTTTTGAATTTCTGGTTGGTTTGAATAATAAGTAACGAACAAAGTAACGCCCTTTTGAAAGCAAAAACAATGCGTTATTTTACTCGGTTTTCAATAAAAATTCACCTTGAGGATAGCGTATATTCACTTGATGATGACTACATTGAATTGCAAATTGAATGCCATTTTGTTCTACGCTATTTTCACAAGACAAGCCTAAAAACTGACGTTGAGCCTGATTTTCAGCAATTTGAATCGCCTGAAATTCTTGAAAAACTCTGACCGCACTTTTCCGTTGCTCAGTCGTCCATCGGTTAAAGATCAAAAATAACCCGCTGAAAATCAATAAGGCTAATAAAAGTGACATTAACGACATGCCATTATTCACTTTGATCTTGCGCACTTAAATCACTCCAACTTTTATCCACCAAACGCCATTGGCTATATTCTTGTACGAGTTTTGTTACCACAGCTTTACCGTAAGCTATCGTCACGTCTCCCGCCAACTTAAGTGAGCCTCCAGTAATCACAGCACCACTAATACGCCCTTTGCCGGTTAAACTTAAATCGCCTTCTGCTAGCAGAATACCACTCACATTCCCTTTAATTTCTAATTGGCTTTGCGTTATCCAATACACTTGAGGTGTTTTTTGAGCAGTTAAAACTGACTCTACTTTCACAAAGTGCGGTTGAAAATCAGCTTGTTTTTCGCTGGAAATAAAATCTCGCAGCATATTTTCATTAATGCCTTTTGTGGGCGATTTCTTAAATAACTCTGCACGTTTACACCAAACAGAATAGGCGACTTTATCCTCTGCCCCTGAAGACTCGAAAAAGACTTGTTTCACTTTTTCAATACCATTTAAAGGCAAGTTTTGACAAATGTGTGTTTGTTGTTGCAGACTGATATTCTGTAACGCTAGGCTTTGTTCTACATAATATTTTCGCTGACTCATTTGAGATCGAAAAAACGCAAAGATCTGTTCATCAAATAATAAGATCAATGCCAATAAGCCTGAAAGTAAAATAAGAGCCGTCAGTGTCACCATCCCTTTTTTCATGATCATTCTTCTTGATTTAATAAAGGCACCACAAGCGAAGTTTCATATTGAATATGCTTATGTGTTGTAAGATTTCCCGCGAGTTTGATTTCAATCCCTTTCCCCGCCTTTAACCAATCAAAACGTAATTGAGAAATCTCAAACTCTTTTTCATCCAATAAATCTGTCCATCCACCACCAGCGTTACAAGTAGATTGGGTTAAAGCACGCTGACATTCTTCCGAGCGACAATCCGCATTTACCGCATTTTTATAAGTTTGTTTGGTTTCGATCATTTTGCCGTTAAGTTTGTAACCAAATAGCTCCTTTTCGATATTTTTTGCCACATTTTTAACGCCATTTACGCAGGTATTTTTTGTGTATTTTTCACCAATACAGCCATTGCTATTTAAATCATAAAAAAATAAAACACAGCTATTTAATGGGGCATTGTCTGCTTGAGCAATGGTTATTGCTGTGCCCTTTTCGTCTAATTCAAATAAAGCGAGATTATCTTCGATGAGTTTTTGGTTTGCGGCTCGAAAGCCTACGCGGCGCAGATCTTTCCCGATGAGTTGAATTGTGCGTTGTAATTCCACTTGTAATTTGAGTTGTAACATTAAACGCTGATTTTGCTGTTGAGTTTGGACATAAAATTGTGCAACCAATAACAATAATAAAGCGGATAAGCCAAGTGAAATCAACAAACTCACCAATGTTTCGCCTTTTAATGGTTTCATCTTGTACATGCACTCGCCGCTTGATCAGACTTTAATTTGATACTGCCAACATTGAAAAAAGAGAACAATGTACGATGCTCTTCAGCCTGTAACATAAAACAATTCGTTTCCATGGTATTTCTGGCCCCATTAAATTTCACTGCCACTTCTGATGGATATAATTTAGGGCCTATCAGCATCGTTTTTCCTTCAAAATAAGGATAGTAAAAATGCGCATAAAGGTTTTTAGGACAATTCTGGGGATGAAAACAATCACAAAAATGATCGCTTTTTACTTGGGCTGTGATACACCAACGTTGATTTGCCCTATCTTGATTGGCCAAAATAAACCAAATCGCTGATGAATTTTCTGCTCTTGCTTGAATATTTCGCAGGAAAAAATAAAGCCGTTGTTGCTCTTTTTCAAGAAAATATTTGGGGTCGTTTTTCTGCCATTTGGGCAATGCAAACGCCAACGTTAAGCTTAAAATAAATAATACAATCAAGGTTTCTAATAAGGTTATCCCTTTATACATAAAATGCCTTCTTTTTTGACCGCACTTTAAAATTCCTTTAGAAGAAAGCCAAATTAGCTACTCTATTTTTGCGATACTGATCGCAAATTTCCTTTAAAAAACGGGAAAAACCGTGAATTAAACATTTTCAACTGGCTATTTACTAAAACTCCCTTATAATAGGCGACCTATTTATCTGTTCTTTAAAATCTGGTGGAAATATGAATCCAATGTTAAATATCGCTATTCGTGCGGCACGAAAAGCGGGCAACGTGATTGCTAAAAACTATGAGCGCCGTGATGACATCCAAACAAGTAAAAAAGGTATTAATGATTATGTGACTAGCGTCGATAAAGCCGCTGAAGCTGAGATCATTGAAATCATTCAAAAATCTTATCCTGATCATACAATTATCAGTGAAGAGCGTGGTGCATTAGAAGGCAAAGACAGTGATATTCAATGGGTGATTGATCCACTAGATGGCACAACCAACTTTGTAAAAGGTTTGCCACATTTCTCTGTTTCTATTGCTATCCGTGTAAAAAACCGTACCGAAGTGGGTGTGGTTTACGATCCTATTCGTAATGAATTATTCACTGCTGTGCGTGGTGAAGGCGCAAAATTAAATGAAGTGCGTTTACGTGTAGATAGTCAAAATGAACTTAACGGGGCGATTTTAGCCACCGGTTTCCCATTCAAACAACCAAGCTTGATGCCAACTCAATTTGCTATCATGAATAACTTAATTGATGAAGCTGCCGATTTCCGTCGTACGGGTTCTGCCGCATTAGACCTTTGCTATGTGGCTTCAGGTCGCGTTGACGGTTATTTTGAAATGGGCTTAAAACCTTGGGATTGCGCAGCGGGTGATTTAATCGTGCGTGAAGCAGGCGGTTTAGTGTGTGATTTCAATGCGGGGCACAGCTATTTACGCTCAGGCAACATCGTGGCTGCACCAGCGCGTATTTTAAAAGAAATGCTGAATAAAATTCAGCCTTGCCTAACTGAACAAGTGAAGTAAGACTCAATAAAAAGTGCGGTAGATTTCACCGCACTTTTTTTATGACTAATTTCTGTCGAGTGGTTTTCTATTTTCTTCCGTTTCCGGCTCAAGATCTAATTTAGCCATGAGCAGCTGATCGCCATCTTCTTCTGGATTACCTGTCACTAACAATTTATCACCATAGAAAATGGAATTCGCTCCCGCCATAAAGCACATGGCTTGCATTTCTTCACTCATGCCTTGACGACCTGCAGAAAGACGAACATAACTTTTCGGCATAGTAATACGCGCAACGGCAATAGTGCGAACAAACTCTGTCCAATCTAAATCAGCTGCATCTGCCATTGGTGTGCCTTCTACTTTCACTAATTGGTTAATTGGCACGGACTCTGGCTGCGGATCAAGATTTGCCAAGCTTGCTATAAGCCCTGCGCGCTCTTTGCGGGTTTCATTCATGCCCACAATACCGCCACAGCAAACTTTCAAACCTGCATGACGCACTTTTCCTAATGTACTCAAACGATCATCAAAACGGCGTGTACCAATGACATTGTGATAATTCTCTGGCGCGGTATCTATATTATGGTTGTAATAATCCAATCCTGCATCTTTTAACTCTTCCGCCATACCATCTTGCAACAACCCAAAGGTCCCGCAAGTTTCTAAGCCAATATCTTTTACCGCACGAATAATCGCCGTCACTTTTTCCATATCTTTAGGCTTAGGACCACGCCATGCTGCGCCCATACAAAAACGTCCTGCACCACGTTGCCGATTGCGGACAATAACCACAATCCTCTGGACACCCACCCGTTTTAATCGACATCAACGTCGATAACTGTATCGCACCTGGGTTGAAATGCTCTCGATGCACTTGAGCCGCACGATAGACTAATTCTAAAAAAGGTGTTTCAAACAACGCTTCTACTTTACAAACAGACCAATACTCTACTGATGGATGGGGCGTAATAGATGAAAGCTGTACTACATTTGTTGTGGTCATTATATTTTCCTCGTTTAAGCTACATAGCTTTTATTAAGTTGAGCATATTACTCTGCAATATGATAAAAAGAGATCAGATCACTTTTCCTTGATGAATTTCAATCACTCGATCAATATGCCGTTCAATTTCTTTGGGTTGATGCGTAACCAATAACATGGTGAGCTTTTTCTCTTCACATAATTGATCCATTAAATCCTGCATTTCAATGCGTAATTTAGGATCGAGGGCTGAAAAAGGCTCATCCAATAATAAAATAGGTTTATCTCGTAGCAAACAGCGCGCTAACGCCACACGCTGTTTTTGTCCACCTGAAAGTGCGGTCGGTTTTCTCGTTAAAAAATCCTGTAAATTGACCGCACTTGCAGCTTGTTCTACAAGGGCTTTTTCTTCTGCATTTAAGGTTAAATTCGGTTTTAAACCTAAGGCAATATTCTCTTCCACAGAAAGATGAGTAAAGAGATTATTTTCCTGAAATAGCATGGAAACGGGGCGTTCAAAAGGTGCCGTTTTAGTATGATTTTTACCATTGAGCCAAATCTCCCCACTATCAGCATATTCAAAGCCGGCAATTAAATTCAGTAAGGTACTTTTTCCTGCGCCACTTTCACCAATGATGGCAATTTTTTCCTGGGCTTGAATATGTAAATCAAATACCATCGGCATGGATTGATAATTGAAGACCACATTATTTAATTTAATCATGTTGTTCCTTCTGCCCTTCAATAAACATAAATAAACCTAAACATAAGCCCAATAAAATCAATGCCGTCACTGCCGCTTCTTGGCTTCGATATTGCCCGATTTGTTGATAAAGCAAATGAGGCAACGAAGTAAAATCAGGGCTACCAAATAAGGCTATCGCTGTAAAATCGCCGAGTGATAAGGTCGTCGCGAGCGCCAAGGCATATTTCAACGGGACTTTTAGCAACGGATATTCAATTAAACGAAAACGCTGCCAGCCTGTAATATTCAGCGATAAACAGAGTTTTTCATAATATTGCATCGATTGATTCATTGGTATATTGAGAATTTTGATCACAAACGGCAAGGCAGCCAAGGCGTTACAAACAGATACCACTACAAATAAATGCCCTGCTGAAAAATCAATATCTTGCAACCAAAGGAATAAGCCGACTGCTAAGACAATCGTCGGAATGGCTAAAATCATCATTCCCCCTGTTAAAATTAAGTGCGCTAATTTGGGGTGATATAACCATTGTAGCTGACGGGAAAGTAACAATAGGAAGAAGGCAAATAATACCGATAAAATCCCTGCGGTCGGTGCCATGGTTAATGAATAAGCAAGTGCTTTCCATAATTGTGGATTTTGCCAATAGCCAAATAATTGAGTTGCAGACAAACCTTGGAAAACAATATTGAATAAGGGACTTAAAATAAATAAACACACCGAGAATAAGACAAAAATATGTCCAAATTTGACCGCACTTGAAGAAGGCAAAACCCATCGATAACGTTGCGAAATCTGCGTTTCAGGTGCTTTCGCCCAATATTGTGAAAGTGAAAATAACGCAAAACAAAACGCAAATTGTACAAGCGCAAAAAGTGCGGCTTTGGGTAAATCAAATTCAAAGAAAATGGCTTGGTAAATCGCGACTTCTAATGTGCTGTTTTGTGGTCCACCACCTAGAGCCAATACAATCGTAAAGCTAGTGAAACATAGCATAAAAATCAATACAAAGGCTGACACGATTTGGCTTTTCAAATAAGGCCATTCAATTAAACGGAAAAATGTGAAACCTTTGATATTCAATTGTGCAGCGAGTTGATGCTGTTCAGTCGGTACACTTTGCAAAGCCTGCAAACTCATTCGTGCCGCTAAAGGAATATTAAAAAATAAATGGGCAATAAGAATGCCACTTAAACCATAAATGGAGGGTTTCCACGATATACCTAAGGTTTGCAGCAGTTGTATTAGCCAACCGGCAGTGCCATAAATCCCAATCAAACCGAAAATAGCCAGTAATGCCGGCAAAACAAATGTGAGGGAAAAAATGCGTAAAATGAGCGATTTGCCTTTGAAATCTAAATAGAAAAAAGCGCGTGCAAATAAAGTACCAATTATGCTAGAAAGTAAGGCTGACAAGAATGCCTGCCCGACACTAAAGGCGATAACTTGATGCAAATAATCGTCTTTTAAGAAATCAGATAAGGCATAATCACTTCCTACTGAAAAAACCGCAGAAAGTGAAAATCCATAGAGTAAAACAATGAAAAAAATGACCGCACTTCCGCCCAAATAATGGCGTGGACGAAAATGCGGATGTTGCAATAAGCTCATTAACACTACTTAGATAAAGCTTTTTGCCATTGATTGATCCAGCCTTTAAGCTGTTCACTTGTCACCATTGTGGTATCTAAAATACGCATTGATTTTGCGCGAGAATTAAGCGCATCAATATGACTTTCGATATTGGTCTCTACCACAGGTAACATCACATTATTTTTGGCAATATCCGCTTGAGCTTGCGGTGAAAGTAGGAAGCCTAAAAATTCATCTGCACAGGCATTATTACGGTTAGCAACTTTTGCTGCAACTTCAACTTGTAATACGCTACCCTCTGCAAATTCCGTTGCCACATAATTGTCTTTTTGTTCAGAAAGAATATGATAAATCGGTGAAGTATTGACGCTTAAAACCACATCCCCTTCGCCTTTTAAGAAAGCCCCATAAGACTCAGTCCAACCTTTGGTAACCGTGACAGTATGTTTAGAAAGGGTTTTCCAGGCATTTGCCACGTCAGCTTCTGGATAAACCGCATTCATCCAAAGTAATAAACCACGTCCAATACTGCTTGTACGCGGATCTTGATATAACACTTTAAGATCTTGACGCTCAACTAATTCTTTTAAGCTTTTTGGTGGGTTTGCTAATTTATTCTTGTCATAAATAAACGCATATTGCGCATAATCAAATGGTAAGAACGTGTGATTTTCCCATTTAATGGGTAAACGTAACTGGCTTAAATCCACTTTATTTGGCTCAAAAATATTGAGTTTTTGTGCTTCTTCAATTTGATAGCTATCTAAACCGAGCACCACATCCGCCTTAATTTTCTTACCTTCTAGACGAACACGGTTAAACAAGGTGCCATTATTGTCAAAAGCCACATAATTCAGCTTACATTGCGGGAATTGTTGTTCAAAAGCTGCTTTAACTTTTGGTCCAGCACTCCAATCAGCACTAAATGAATCATAAGTATAAACATCTAATGTCTGAGGTGCAGCTTGTGCGAAAGTGGAAACGGTAAAAAGTGCGGTTAAAATGGGAAGCGTTTTGTTCATTATGCGTTCTCCTTATTTTTGCATAACGAAACAGCATAATGAGATGATTAGTTTCCTACGCCAGCATTATCTGTTTCAGGTTCACGGGTATTTCTCAGCCATTAATATAGGCACCCCGACTAATGCGATGTAGTCTATCTTAAGGAAATTTAATCAACAAGTTATTTCATTTAAAAATGTTAATCCGATCACACTTTTATATCTGGTTTATCATTTTTTGAGCAAAAGAAAACCTGCTAAAAAGCAGGTTTATCTTGGTAGTCTATCGTCAATTAAGCTTGATGTTTAGCCGCTACTTCGCTTAATAAAGTTTGAAGTTCGCCAGCTTGATACATTTCTAAAATAATATCACAACCACCAATTAACTCACCTTCTACCCATAATTGTGGGAAAGTTGGCCAGTTTGCATAAGTCGGCAATTCAGCACGAATATCTGGATGTTGAAGAATATCAACATAGCCGAAAGGTACTTTGCAATTCATTAATGCTTCAGATGCACGCGCAGAGAAACCACAAGAAGGTAATTTTGGTGAACCTTTCATGTAAATTAAAATTGGGTTTTCAGCGATTTGTTTTTTGATTTTTTCTAACGTTTCCATAATGTTCCTTGTTCAAATAAGTCTGAATAGGGCGCTATTCTAGCATAAGATAGAACCTGAGTGAAAGACTTGGTCTTACCAACTTCCACCAGCTCCACCGCCACCGAAGCCGCCGCCGCCAAAGCCCCCACCGGAAGAACCGCCTCCGCCGAAGCCACCGCCAAATCCGCCTCCGAAACCGGAACCGCCACCACGGCGACGAGAAATCGTACTTTGACGAATAATTTTATTCAGTTGGTCACGTTGATTCGGGCTAATATAGACTTCATCTTTGTGATATTGGAACTCACCAAATAATACAATAGCAATAAACGCCAATACCATTAAGAATGGGATATACTTATCGAACGCATCTTCTTCAACTTGTGCTGCATCAAACTCGCCTTTACTTGCCGCAATAATTTGGTTTAAGCCATCATTAATACCTTGCGCATATTGGCCTTGTTTAAATTGTGGCAAAATTGCCGAACGGATGACTTGCGATAAAAAAGCATCCGGCAATACACCTTCTAAACCTTGCCCAGTTGCGATAAAAACTTTGCGATCATCCTTCGCAATCAGCATCAACACGCCATTGTTCAGATTTTTTCGTCCAATACCCCATTTATCACCTAAAGCAAAAGTATAATCAGCAATTTCATATTCACCGGTTGTAGGAACCAAAACGACAGCGATTTGTGAACTCGTTTCTTTGCTATAAGCAATCAGTTTATTTTCTAAAATTTGCTTATGCTCTGCAGAAAGTGTATTGGTGTAATCGTTAATGTAATGAAAAGGATTTGGAGCTGGCGGAAATTCTGCTGCCGATACCATTTGAGCAAAAAAAACAAGGCTAAAAATAACCGCACTTTTCATAAGAGATAAAAGCTTAGCCATTAATAATTACCTCATTAGATAATTCATTCACATCATCAGGCTGAATAGGGAAATGGCGAGATAAAATATCACTGATACGATCAATCGCATCGACAATGCCTTGTGTATAAGCTTTTTGTTTAAACTGCTCAATCATCAAATCACATTGTAACTGCCAATAAGCCACATCAACAAATTGATGAATGCCTTTATCACCTACTATTGCACAGAGATGATTTTTATATCCCACATAAATCAACACGGCATTTTGTGCCGCTGTTTTATGCATTTCCAGTTCATCAAACACTTCTAAAGCACGTTCCATTGCTGACAATTGTGCTGAAGCCTTTGGTACTTTGCGTTCAATATAAACACGTAACTCAGCTGAACTTAAGCTTTCGAGGCGACTAATCGCCGCCTCGATTTGCTTTTTATCTACCGGAATTCTGGAAAAGAATGGCATAGATAAACCTTAGTTAAAGTTTACAGTTGGTGCATTTTCAGCGCCTGCAGCTGATTTAAAGTAAGGTTTAGCTTTAAAACCAAAAATCATTGCCGCTAATTTAGTTGGGAATTGACGTACTTTTTCATTATAGATACGTGCAGCTTCATTAAATTTATTACGAGCCACATTGATACGGTTTTCTGTACCTTCAAGTTGCGCTTGTAAGTTCATAAAACCTTCATTCGCTTTTAATTGTGGGTATTGCTCTACTGTAACAAGTAAGCGAGATAATGCTGAACCCACTTGATTTTGGTTTTGTTGGAATTCGTTTAATTGTTCTTCCGTTAAATTAGACGGATCAATTTTAGTTTGTGTCGCTTTTGCACGCGCTTCAATCACATTAGTTAATGTTTGTTGTTCAAAATTAGCTTGACCTTTTACAGTATTCACTAAGTTTGGAATTAAATCAGCACGACGTTGGTAAGATGATTCAACATTTGCCCAAACAGAATCAATTTCAGTTTCTGCTTTTACTAAGCCATTGTAGCTAGACATTAAGCCTAAACCCACAGCAACAGCAATAATAATCAAGATAATCCACTTTTTCATTCAAAAATTCCTTCAATTTATAGGTTTAATTTATATAAGAAAAGACCTAAACCGAAGTTTAGGTCTTCTAATGCTAATCCGTTAATGGATAACTAAATAAAATTATTTAGTACCGTTAACTGCGATTTCTACACGACGGTCTGGTGCTAAACAAGCGATAAGTGCTTTACGACCTTTAACCGCGTCACAAGTAGAACCTGTAACTGGGTTAGCTTTACCGTGACCAACTGCAGAAATGTTTTGAGCTGGAACACCTTTAGCTACTAAGTAGTTAGCTACAGAGTCTGCACGACGTTGTGATAATTTCACGTTTGGTGCATCTTTACCGATACGGTCTGTATAACCAGCAACCGCTACGTTAGCGTTATTAACTTGAGCGATTTCACCGTAGATACCATCTAAAGTTGCTTTAGCTTGTGGTTTTAAGTTAGCTTTACCAAACGCGAAAGTTACATCAGAGCTTAAGTTGAAAGTTTTGCTTACAACTTCAGGCGCAACAACTGGAGCAGCACCTTGACCGAAACGGTAAGATAAACCAGCGTTGATAGAACCGATCCATGGGTTGTAGTCTTGAGAACTATTGTGAGTATCTTGAGTACGTAATTTACCTACGCGAGTTAACCATTGGTATTCTAAACGTAATGCTAACTCTGGTAATGATGGTAATGCATATTCAACACCAGCTGCGAACATTGGAGAAACGCGTAAGCTATGACGACCTTCTTCGTGGTCACGAGCACCACTTTTAGCATCATAGAATTTGTAGTCTGAACGTACTAAAGCTGCACCAACACGACCGTAAACATCTAAGCCTTCTAAAGCAGAAGTTAAACCGCCTAAACCATAGCTACCTTTTAAGCTTAAGTGAATTTAGCACGACCGAAATCATCGTAACCTAATTCAACCGCTAAACCTAAGTTGTCACGATTTAAAATTTGGTAACCACCAAATACACCGTAAGTAACAGAGTTACGGTGGTAACCAGGACCGAAATCAGAATATGCATTAGTAGGGTTAACTACAGTGTTAGCTTTGATACCATCGTGGAAAGATGCTTGACCAGCTTTAACACCTGCATAGAAAGTGTTTTCTTGTGGAGCTGCTTGAGCTACAGAAGCTGCTGCTAAACCAGCAACGACTAATGCGATTGCAGTTTTTTTCATTTTGATGTCCTCTATTTAGTCATCGTTATTAATAAGAAAAGTTTCCTTGTTTATTGTGAACTTTATAAAAAAGAAACACTCTAAACGTTGCTTAACTAGGGTTTTGAATTTGCCCTAACTTATCCTTTTGACAAATTCAATTCCTTTGCCATAGCCAAAGGAACGTTCAAAAGTATGGTTATTATCCTATAAAAACACCAAAGATCAAACTTTTTTTGCCCTTTTTGGTTATTTTATAGACAAACAACCCCTAAAATGAACATTCATTCACAAAAATCGGGTTAATTTTTAACCCGATTTCTATTCTAACAAAAAATATCTTTTGTTCAAATCGACTTTTTTTTGAGCTTCATATATCATCAAATTCACTTTCTTCTCTATTTACAGGTGAGTGATTTTATGTTGCCCCGTCTTTCTAATGTACCCCAACTTAATAATGTGGTAAGTGATTATCTTACCGAACTCCAAAAACAGCATTTTGAAGGTGATATTGCCTCAAATTATGCTGACCGTTTAAGTCTTGCGACAGATAACAGCGTCTATCAGCAGCTTCCTCAGGCTATTTTATTCCCTAAATCTGTTGCCGATGTAGTACGTATCACCAAATTAGCCAATAAAGAGAAATACCTTCATCTAACCTTTACACCTCGCGGTGGCGGCACAGGTACCAATGGGCAATCTATAAATAACAACATTATTGTCGATCTCTCTCGCCACATGACGAGCATTTTAGAGCTTAATATAGAAGAACGTTGGGTTCGCGTGCAGGCGGGCGTAGTAAAAGATCAACTAAACCAATTTTTAAAACCTCACGGTTTATTCTTTGCACCGGAACTCTCCACCAGTAATCGAGCGACCCTCGGTGGCATGATTAATACCGATGCTTCCGGTCAAGGCTCATTACAATACGGAAAAACCTCTGATCACGTTTTAGCATTACGTTCTGTTTTAATGAATGGTGAAATATTAGATACAAGTGCGGTCAAATCTGATGATGTTTTAGAAAACTACCCGCTTGCAGAAAATGGAAAAACGTTACATCAAACGATTTTCCAACGTTGCAAAGAGAAACGCGCCTCAATCATTCAAGATTTACCACAACTCAATCGCTTTCTCACCGGTTACGATCTTAAGAATGTCTTTAATAAAGATGAAAGTGAATTTAATCTCACCCGAATTTTAACGGGGTCAGAAGGTTCACTTGCGTTTATCTGCGAAGCCAAACTCAATTTATTGCCGATTCCTAAATATCGTACCTTAATTAATGTGAAGTACAGCTCATTCGATGCGGCCCTTCGCAATGCGCCTTTTATGGTGAAAGCCAATGCCCTTTCCGTTGAAACCGTCGATTCCAAAGTGCTGAACCTTGCTAAGCAAGATATTATTTGGCATTCAGTGAAAGAACTTTTAACAGAAGAAGAACAAAATCCAATTCTGGGTTTAAACATTGTGGAATATGCGGGCAACAATCAAGCAAAAATCGACAGCCAAGTGAGCGCACTTTGTCAGCAATTAGATAAAAAAATTGCACAAGGCCAAGATCATATTATCGGTTATCAACTTTGTTCTGACTTGCCTTCTATTGAACGTATTTATGCTATGCGTAAAAAAGCGGTGGGGCTATTGGGGAATGCGAAAGGTGCAGCCAAACCAATTCCTTTTGTGGAAGATACCTGTGTGCCACCAGAACATCTTGCGGATTACATTGCAGAATTTAGAGCCTTATTAGATAGTCACAATCTACAATATGGGATGTTTGGTCATGTGGATGCTGGCGTATTGCACGTTCGCCCAGCTTTGGACTTATGCGATAAAGAACAAGTCAAACTCTTTAAACAAATTTCAGATGAGGTTGCTGAACTCACCGTGAAATACGGTGGTTTACTATGGGGGGAACACGGCAAAGGCGTACGTTCTCATTATGGCGAGAAATTCTTTACTCCTGAACTTTGGCAAGAATTGCGCCATGTGAAGTTTTTATTTGATCCAAACAATCGTCTGAATCCAGGTAAAATCTGTACGCCACTTAATAGCAATGCTGAGCTCTATTCGATTCTCTCGCCAATGCGTGCTGACAATGATCGCCAAATCCCAATTCAAATGCGAGATGAATTCAAAGGCGCGATGAATTGTAACGGTAACGGACTTTGCTTTAACTTTGATGAGCACAGCATTATGTGTCCTTCCATGAAAGTGAGTAAAAATCGCGTATTCTCGCCAAAAGGACGAGCAGCTATGGTGCGTGAATGGTTGCGATTAATGGCGAATGAAAACGTATCGTCTGATCAATTAGATTTTCATAAAACACAAGTAAAACTGACCGCACTTGTGGAACGTTTTCGCAATAGCGTGCAAAAATGGCGTGGTGAATATGACTTCTCACATGAAGTAAAAGCAGCAATGGATACTTGTCTGGCTTGTAAAGCCTGTGCAAGCCAATGCCCGATTAAAATTGACGTACCAAGTTTCCGTGCGAAATTTTTCCATTTCTACCACAGTCGTTATTTGCGCCCAGCCAAAGATCATATTGTGGCGAATTTAGAAGTTGCTGCACCTTATATGGCGAAACAACCGGCATTATTCAATTATTTCACCAAACTGAAAGTTACTCAAAGCGTGGTTGAAAAAACGCTTGGCATGACTGATTTGCCTCTCCTTTCAGAGCCAAACCTTCAACAACAATTAGTGGAAATTGGTTATCAAGGCAAAAAATTAGAAGAATTGGAAGGTCTCAGTGCCACAGAAAAAGCGAAGATGCTATTTATTGTACAAGACCCATATACCTCTTATTACGATGCTAAAGTGGTGCGAGACTTTGTCGCTCTCACACAAAAATTAGGATTCTCACCAATCCTTCTGCCTTTCAAACCCAATGGCAAAGCCATGCATATTAAAGGTTTTTTAGCTCGCTTTAGTAAAACCGCGAAAACACAAGCGGAATTTTTAAATCGCGTCGCTAAATTAAATGTGCCTTTAGTCGGCGTAGATCCAGCTATTGTGCTTTCTTATCGTGATGAATATAAAGAAGCATTAGGTGATTCTCGCGGTGATTTCCATGTACTCACCGCACATGAATGGCTGACCAATCAATTAGAAAGTAACGCATTACAAAGTGCGGTGAAAAATATCGCGAAATCTGACCGCACTTTTGAGTGGCATTTATTCCCTCATTGTACTGAATTCACCTTTATGCCAAACAGCCCGAAAGAATGGCAGCATATTTTTGCACAATTTGGACAAACCTTGAAGGTCGAAAAAGTCGGCTGCTGTGGTATGGCGGGTGTATTTGGTCATGAAGTTCAAAATCAAACCATGTCGAAAGATATTTACGACGTATCATGGGGCAAAAAATTGCAAGGTAAAGATCCGAATTATTGCCTTGCGACCGGCTATTCCTGCCGTAGCCAAGTGAAACGATATGAAAAAGCCATCTTGAAACATCCTGTTCAAGCATTGCTTGAAGTATTGAATAACTAGAATAGATTTTCTACTTACCACAATATCGCAGAAAATAAAAAGCGGCCAGATTTTAAATCTGACCGCTTTTTAAATCACAGTAAAACTACTGTTCTTTTTAAATTAAAAATAGAAAGTAACAATACAAATATTTTACACGTCTAATTAAATCTGATTTGTAAATTTAATTTAATATAGTGGCTTCCATTCTCTTCATACAACCAGCCAAAATAATATTTTTTCTTAGCGTTATGGTTCTCTAGTCCTGGATGAGTCTCATCTTCACCAGTTGATGCCTGTTCAAATTTTGTGTTATTTAATAAATAATTTCTAAATAAATTAAAGTCATAAATATGAAAACAAACAATATCACCATCATTCTTAGCTACTATAACCCCTCCAAATGAATCATATTCTCCAAGCCAAATATTTTCAGAAGTCATCCCCATAGCGGATTCAGCTAAAAACTTTTTTAATTTATAGACATACATTCTCTGCTTCTTATCATCAGCCGTCTCATAAAAACCTAAAGGATCCTCTGTTTCCAAAAGATCTGCTATTTTGACAAGAGAAGGTTCGTTTTTTAGATATCTATAATATAAACTCCAAGCTATAACTTCTGGTAAATCACCATCAATCATCTTTAAATTTTGCTGTAACTGTCTGGATTGAACTCCATAAAATGAAATTTTTGAACCTAATTCATTTAATTTATTTATTCGCGATACAATTTTTGGCTTATCGATTATAGTACTCTCATTAAATTCTTTTATATTTATAGATTCTGTTAAACATTTAACTTCATATATAAAATTATTACCTTGTCCAGTATTGAATAAAGTAGATTTTTTTCCTAGTAGAGATTTTATGCTAAAACCCAATTCAGTTTCACTAGCCAGACGATGGTCATAAATTCTTAATCTTATGTCGGCTTTCGAATGCGAGCTTGCTTTTGTAGTAAGAATACAGTTATCAGATAAAAACTGTTGAATATCTGGAATAGAAAATGTTCTTTCTGATTTAGTTTTTATTGAATGTAATATTTGTTTTGATACCTCATTAAAATCATCGAATGTATATTCCTTCAATAAAGTATTTTCATCATTAATAACACGATATACTTTTAAATAGTTGCCTACTCTATCAAATTCCAAACTATAATTTACTTCGTCCTTAAAAGCTTTTATCACTTTATATGTATTATTACTATCTCTACAAAGATTTATATCTGATTGATAAAGTATTCCATCTGATAATAATTTTATCAAAACATACAGCTCACTCCATTCGCCAACATTGCCTCTAATTTCCATATTACTATTCCCTAATAACATAATTTTTCTAAAATTTTCTTACCTGTAGCTTGAATAGCTGGTACAGCTACTGAATTACCAAATTGTTTATACGCTGATGCATCAGAAACTGGAATAACATAACTATCTGGAAACCCCTGCAATCTTGCCCATTCTCGAGGGGTCATTTTACGAATTCCCTCACGATTGACCTCTCCTTTAATATTTGTAGTAGGAGTAAAATCTGTAATTCTATGATCGATTACAAGATTACGTTCACGCCCCATACCTCCAACTACAATCGCATTGGCTATTCCATCATCTGGAATAATTTCATAACCAAAACCATTACCTTTACTCTCATGACGTTCTTTATGTTTTCTTAAAGTATCAATATACTGAGTTGATAGATAATATTTAGTTGGAACTGTTTTTTCTTCCCGAATATCAGCGAAAGTTACAATTTTATCTAAAGGTTCTGGGTAACTAAAACTATTAACACCAGTGCTTTTATGAAAGCCTACTATATAAATCCTTTCTCTATTTTGTGGAACACCAAAATTCTTAGCATTAACAATTTCTGGTTCAGGAACAAAATAACCTAAATCTTCTCTTAGTACATTCAATATAGTTTTTAATGTCCTACCTTTATCATGGTTTTTTAACCCTTTTACATTCTCTAAAAAAAATGCTTTAGGCTGATGGCGACGTATAATTTCTGCAACATCAAAAAACAAAGTCCCTCTAGTATCTTCAAATCCTCCACGTTTTCCTGCAATAGAAAATGCCTGACAAGGAAAACCAGCACATAAAATATCAAATTTTTCAGGAATAAAAGCCTTTGTTTCTTCTAAAGTAATATCTCCATAAGGCAAATCACCAAAATTAGCCTCATAAGTTTTCTGAGCCTGCTCATCCCATTCACTAGAGAAAATGCATTTACCTCCTAAATTTTGCATGGCAATGCGGAATCCACCAATACCTGCAAATAAATCAATAAAAGTAAATTTTTCTTGCAAATTAGGCTTGGACTCTGGTTCAAATAAACTATATTGTGCAGCGGGTTCTTCTAACAAGTTATCATCTAACACATCTTTCATAAATTGCTTTCTGTATCTCTAAACTAAACTTCTCAGGATTTTTTAATACATCCTTTCCCCAAAATCGAAATATTACCCAACCATTAGAAATAAGATAATCGTTTACTTTCTTATCCCTATTCATATTATGCTCAATTTTTGAGATCCAAAAATCTTTGTTACTTTTGATATCATACTTTCGAATATTCCAATCCTTTCCATGCCAAAACTCACCATCAATAAAAATTGCAATTTTGTACCTTTTAAAACTTAAATCGGGAGTACCAAAAATACTTCTATCATTCTTACGATATCTTAATCCTAAAGCCCATAAATATTTAGCTAGTAGTAACTCAGGCTTTGTTCCTTTATTCTTACTACTAGCTTTCATACATTTTTTACGTTGCTCAGGAGTTAATTTATCCATAGCTGATATACTGTTTAAACAGTAAATTTAAAGCAACCCAACAAGACTAACTACAACGCTTCAATCGCTTTATACTGCTCTTGGATTTTTTCTAATCCTGATTGGTATTCCGCTTGTTTTTCGCGTTCTTTTGCAATCACCGCTTCTGGTGCTTTAGCCACGAAAGCTTCATTACTCAGTTTATTCTCGATACGTTTAACTTCGTTTTGATATTTTTCAATCTCTTTAGCTAAACGCGCAAGCTCTGCTTCTTTATTGATAAAGCCAGCCATTGGCACGAGCAATTCAGCATTGCCAACGAGTTTCGCTACCGCAAGTGGTGCGGTTTCGTTTGCCGCTAACACTTGAACGTTGTCTAATTTCGCCATTGCTTTTAAAAGAGCGGTCTGTTTTTCAAGAATTTTTGCATTTTCTGCACTTAAATTACGGAATAACAGATCTAAGCCTTTGCTTGGTGCGATGTTGCTTTCTGCACGGATGTTACGTACCGCAACAATCACTTCTTTTAACCACTCAATTTCAGCTTCTGCTTCTGGATCAAAGCCATTTTCTTCCACTTGTGGGAAAGGTTGTAACATAATACTGTCAGCAGTAATACCCACAAATCCTTTCACTTTTTGCCAAATTTCTTCGGTAATAAATGGAATAAGCGGATGGGCTAAACGTAATAATTTTTCTAACACATGAACCAAAGTTTGGCTTGCCGCACGAATTTGTGCTGCATTGCCGTTTGCAAATACCGGTTTAGTTAATTCTAAATACCAGTCACAGAATTGGTTCCAAGTAAACTCATAAATCGCATTGGCACAAAGGTCGAAGCGGTATTGGCTTAATGAGTTACGGAAAGTTTCGACTGTGCGATTGAATTCTGATTGAATCCAACGATCCGCTAATGAGAATTCGATCTCGCCTTCGCTTAAATCTAATTTTTCATTCGTTAAGACGAAACGGCTTGCATTCCATAGTTTATTACAGAAGTTGCGGTAGCCTTCCAAACGTTTCATATCCCAGTTAATGTCACGACCGTTTGAAGCCAATGCAGCTAGTGTAAATCGCAATGCGTCTGTACCGTGAGCTGCAATACCTTCAGCGAATTCTTTGCGCGTTGCTTTAGCAATTTTCTCTGCTAATTGCGGCTGCATCATGTTACCGGTACGTTTTTCAAGTAAATCATCAAGGCTGATACCGTCAATCATATCGATTGGATCAAGTACGTTACCTTTTGATTTCGACATTTTTTGGCCTTGTTCATCACGGATTAAGCCTGTTACGTACACGGTTTTGAACGGCACTTGTGGTTTACCGTTTTCATCTTTCACGAAGTGCATCGTAAACATAATCATACGCGCAACCCAGAAGAAGATGATGTCGAAGCCGGTGATTAACACATCCGTCGGGTGGAACATTTCGAGTTCTTTGGTTTGCTCTGGCCAACCTAAAGTTGAGAACGTCCATAAGCCTGATGAGAACCACGTGTCTAACACGTCTTCATCTTGTTTGAGTTCAACTGCTGAATCTAAGTTGTATTTTGACCGCACTTCTTCTTCGTTGCGCGCAACATACACATTACCTTCCGCGTCATACCACGCAGGAATACGGTGTCCCCACCAAAGTTGGCGAGAGATACACCAGTCTTGAATATCACGCATCCAAGAGAAATAAAGGTTTTCATATTGTTTCGGTACGAATTGGATTTCACCGTCTTCCACCGCTTTAATCGCTACATCAGCAAGCGGTTTCACGCTCACATACCATTGGTCAGTTAACATCGGCTCGATTGGCACGCCACCACGGTCGCCATAAGGCACTTTAAGATCGTGCGGTTTGATTTCGTCTAATAAACCAAGCGCTTCAAAATCTGCCACGATTTTCTTACGTGCAGCGAAACGCTCTAAGCCGCGGTAATCTTCAGGAATAGTTGCTTCATAGCCGGCAAGCGGTTTGCCATCAGTACCGATAATTTCTGCTTCATCACGAATATCTGCGTTTAAGGTTAACACGTTAACCATCGGTAAGCTGTGACGTTTACCCACTTCGTAGTCGTTGAAGTCGTGCGCAGGGGTAATTTTCACTACACCTGTACCGAATTCACTATCGACATATTCATCGGCAATAATCGGAATTTCACGGTTTGCCAATGGCAGAACCACTGTTTTACCGATTAAAGATTGGTAACGCTCATCTTCAGGATGCACTGCAACAGCTGTATCGCCCAACATGGTTTCCGGACGTGTGGTTGCCACCACTAAATAATCTTTACCATCTGCTGTTTTTGCACCGTTTGCTAACGGATAACGGAAATGCCAAAGAGAACCTTTGCTCTCTTTGTTTTCTACTTCTAAATCAGAAATTGCGGTGTGGAGCTTTGGATCCCAGTTTACCAAGCGTTTGCCACGGTAAATCAAACCTTCTTCGTGCAAGCGCACAAACACTTCTTTTACCGCGTTGGATAAACCATCGTCCATAGTGAAACGCTCACGTTCCCAGTCGATTGAGTTACCTAAACGGCGCATTTGTTGGCTAATTGTGCCACCAGAATAGGCTTTCCAATCCCAAATTTTGTTGATGAACGCTTCACGGCCATAATCATGGCGTGTTTTGCCTTCTTCAGCCGCAATTTTACGCTCTACCACCATTTGGGTCGCAATACCCGCGTGGTCTGTCCCTGCTTGCCATAAGGTATTATGCCCTTCCATACGATTAAAACGGATTAAGGTATCCATTAAGGTTTGTTGGAACGCGTGTCCCATATGTAAAGAACCTGTTACATTCGGTGGCGGAATCGCAATGCAATAGCTCGGCGCATTTTCATTTTCAGACGGTTTAAAATAACCGCTCTCTTCCCAATGTTGATAAAGGGCTTGTTCTACCGCAGACGGATTAAAACGGTCTGCCATTTCGAATTTTTGTGTCATTGTTTTTCTCTCATTAACAAGAAGCTCTAATAATCTTCTATTATTGCTGAAACATGTATTTTTTCTTTAGTACATTTCCAACTTAATTTTTGCATTAACTCAGAACTAACTAGCTCTTTAGCCCATTGATTTCCATCTAATACATCTAGTAAATATAAAATATCAAAAACAGATTGTAACATCTCATATATATTACCAATATTCTCTGGCAACTTTCCTGTGTGGGCTATTTTGTTTCTAACTTCTATTATTTCCTTTATTTTTTTAGTTAGTGACTTCAGTTCTTGTTGAAACTCAATCGCTCTACCACATCTCTCATACAATAGCGGAATATAATTCTTAAAAATCTTATCTATTGGTGGTGATGAAAGATTTTCTAGTAACCACTCAGTATCCGGAGATAATTTACTTATATGTGTTTTAATTCCAGTTTCTAATGCAGAGGTCATCATCAATATTGCACTTCTTGGGTGATGATCAATAAGAACTGTAGCCTCCCTTGCTAATATATGACTTAATGGAATCTTTAAGTTTTTTTCCAAACTTTCAGAAAGAACTTTTCCATCTTGCTCTTCCCATGTAATATCATTACTTAAAAATACTGGAAATTCTTGCTGATTCAAACTCCTTGGAACTACAAAAAAATTACCTTTATCTTCTCCCCAATATAAAGTTCCTTTCTTAAAGGATGCATTTACATGAATTCCCTGACTCCAAACAATTAATCCTAATAAATCATTCATCTTATTATATAATTCTGTTTCAACAGAATTAATTAACTCCTGAATATCATCAGGACACATAAATCTCTTTAGACTAAATCCTTTCTGACAATATCCCTTGTCATCGATTAGACATTTATTCGGATAAACATTGCTGTATAAAGGTAAAGTTATAGCACTAGATATCGTAGTTACTCTATTATCTCTAATATAATTAATAATAAAATTATACTGTTCTTGAGGTACTTCATATCTTGCTATTATCTGACATTTTAACTCATACAAAGTCCCACAAGCATCTTCATCAGGCTTTGATGGTATTAAAGAAAACCATGATGAATCATTTAATCTAAAGCTTAAACCTTCGGGGCGGTGAGGATTAAAGAATATAGAGTCTATATTCATCTCAAATAGAAAATATATAGGAAATAAATTTTCCTCTGCATTATTACTCATATAGGTTGTTTTTTCACAGATATAATCTAAAGTTTAGAACGAAAAAGTTCTTTTCCTCTGGATAAATGACCCTAATCACCTCTTTCAATTCCTCCAATCCCATATTTTCCTGCTTCGCATGTTGTTCCGTCAGCTCGTCAAGAGTAATCGGCGACACACTTAACACTTCAATCGTGCAAAAATATTGATTATCTTCAAATCGACCAACACGTAAGATATCGCCTGCTTTAAAATGGCTTTCAGATTTATCTCGAATGGTGATGGTTTTACGCCCGGCGAGAATATCGGCTTCGAAGCGTTGATAAAAGGTAATATCGTTCATAAAGTGCGGTCACAAAAAATCTATTTTTTATTTTGAGGGCGAATTGATCTCGCCCTCATATTAGTCTGGATAGGATTATTCCTTAATCCCTCTTAATTCATCTTTAATACGTTGAATTTCTAAGAATAAACGGCGTTCTTCTTGACGGCAGAAACTATCACCGCTTACGTTTTTCGCATCAGCAGAACAACGAACTTGTTCATATTGTTTTTCTAACACATTTAATACGGCTCTTTGCTGTTTACGTTCTGCACTTTCTTTGGGTGCTTTTTCAGTCACTACCACTCGTGGTTTCTGAGGGCTTGTTGCTTGTTGAGCGACAACCGTCTCTTTTTTCTCAGATACTTTTTCTGCCACATCATCCGCTTTCGTCTCTTTTTTAACTTCGGCTTTCACTGCGTCAGGTTTTACATCTGCTTTTTTAGCGTTAGCTTTAACTTCTGTGCTTTCTGTTTTCTCAGAGGCTTTTTCGGCTGATTTAGTTTCAGCCACTAATTCTTTTGATTTTTCAACCGCACTTTCTGCTTTTTCTGTTGGTGCAGGTACTCTTACTGCTTTCTCAACTTGGGTTGACGTGTTTTCTTTATTGTCACAAGCAGATAATAAGGTGCTTGCGCCAAGAATAAGGCTTAAAGCCACTTTAGCGTTTAAATTCATGTTAATTTCCTAGGTTTTAAAGTTAAAAAGATTAAGTGTTTTCAGTAGAAAGCGTCCAACCTTGCGAGCGAAGAATTTTATAACGTTCACGCGCTTGGGCTTTTTGCGTTTCTTCTACCGGTACAAAATCAATTAATTGCGTAAAGCTGTGGCTAAAATCCGGCACTTCCATTTGTAAATTGATCAGCAAATCTCGACGTTGGGCATTGCGTTTGCCTTTCCAACTAATCTCAATTGGCGGCGCATATTGTGTTGCTTCGCCTGAAAGATTATGAGGAACAAACTCGTTCGGATCCCGTTGCCATAATGCTTCATCAATTAAAAATGCTTGCTCTTCTGTTTCGCACGCGATTAAAACTCGCTTGCCTAAACGCCACGCTTGAGCGGCAAGATCACAGGCAAGTTGCTCAACTGTTATCTTCTCTTCTGGATTTAAGAGATAAAATTGTGCGTTTTTTGCCATGATTGCGACTTCCCCATTTATCGTTTTGTAAACTGGCGGATTTTATCAAAAAAGCAGCAAAAAATAAATCATCAACAAGGCGATTAAAGTAAATAGAAAAAACACGGAAATTTTTTACCGCACTTTTATGATCTACATCACAAAAGTAACTTTTAACCTTTATGTTACATTCCATTCATAACTCGCAGGTGTTAGAATTTTCAAGATTTATTTTTATTTTTGATGATAGGAGTATCACATGGCATTTCGTATTGAAAAAGACACTATGGGCGAAGTTCAAGTTCCTGCAGACAAATACTGGGCAGCACAAACCGAACGTTCTCGCAACAACTTCAAAATTGGTCCGGCAGCTTCTATGCCGCACGAAATTATTGAAGCGTTCGGTTATTTGAAAAAAGCCGCTGCTTTCGCAAACTGTGATTTAGGTGTATTACCTGCAGAGAAGCGTGATTTAATCGCAACCGCCTGTGATGAAATCCTTGCAGGAAAATTAGACGACCAATTCCCGTTAGTCATTTGGCAAACCGGTTCAGGTACACAATCAAACATGAACGTGAACGAGGTGGTGGCAAACCGTGCTCACGTTTTACATGGTGGTAAATTAGGCGAAAAATCTTTCGTTCACCCAAATGATGATGTAAACAAATCACAATCTTCAAACGATACCTTCCCAACTGCAATGCATATTGCGGCATACAAAAAAGTGGTTGAACACACTATTCCTTGTGTAGAACGTTTACAAAAAACTTTCGCACAAAAATCAGCTGCATTTAAAGATGTAGTAAAAATTGGTCGTACTCACTTAATGGATGCAACTCCATTAACATTAGGTCAAGAATTCTCTGCATACGCCGCACAATTAGATTTTGGTTTACGTGCACTAAGAAATACCCTTCCACACTTAAGCCAATTAGCACTTGGTGGTACTGCAGTGGGTACAGGTTTGAACACACCAAAAGGCTATGATGTAAAAGTAGCGGATTACATTGCAAAATTCACTGGCTTACCATTTGTGACTGCGGAAAACAAATTCGAAGCGTTAGCTGCACACGATGCGATTGTGGAAACTCACGGTGCAATTAGACAATTAGCGATGAGCTTATTCAAAATTGCAAACGACATTCGTTTATTAGCATCAGGCCCGCGTTCTGGTATCGGTGAAATCTTAATTCCTGAAAATGAACCAGGTTCTTCAATCATGCCAGGTAAAGTGAACCCAACTCAATGTGAAGCGCTAACCATGGTGTGTGCACAAGTATTCGGTAACGATACCACTATCGCATTTGTTGGCTCACAAGGTCACTTCCAATTAAACGTATTTAACCCTGTCATGGTGGCTAATTTCTTACAATCAGCACAATTATTGGGTGATGCGTGCGTATCGTTTGATGAGCACTGTGCAACAGGCATTCAACCAAACTACCCACGCATTAAACAACAATTGGAAAATTCATTGATGTTAGTAACCGCACTTAATACCCATATCGGTTACGAAAATGCAGCGAAAATTGCGAAAACTGCACACAAAAATGGTACAACCTTACGTGAAGAAGCGATTAACTTAGGCTTAGTTTCAGCCGAAGATTTCGACAAATGGGTTCGTCCAGAAGATATGGTGGGTAGCTTAAAGTAAACTCCCCCAATAACTTGATGTCAAAGGCAGGTATTCCTGCCTTTTTATTTGTGTTTTTTTAGAGGGCTTTTTTGTTATAATCACGGCAATATTTTTGATATGAAAAAAACTATGAAACTGAAATTTATTATTGCTGCCATTTCAGCCTTATTTTCCACCGCACTTTTTGCCCAATGGCAACCGGTTGGTAATGCTGAATACACATGGGGGCCATTCCATGTTTATACTGTCGGCTTGTATTCTGAAACGGGTTCGTATGAAAAAAATGAACGTCCGTTAATGTTTTCGATTAAATATGAAAAACCAGTAGAAGGAAAAAACTTCGCCATTGCTTTAACCAAAGAAATGGAATCACAAAATTTAAGCAAAGATGACACCACTGCATGGCTGAAAAAAATGCAGGAAATCTTCCCTGATTTTTCACCAAACGACATCTTAAATTTTGTTGCCTTAGCGGATAAAGGCTATTTTGTATTAAATGACACGGTATTAGATCACGAATTCGATCAAAAATTTACACAAGCGTTTATTGATGTGTGGCTTTCAGATAAAAGTAGTTTTATCAAATTACAACCGCAATTATTAGGTAAAGAAAAACCGGCTCACGATAGCAAAGAATTTCAACATCAACCAGCAAGCGAGCCTTTTGATGAAGAAAATACAATGCCGGAATTACCACCGAATTACGATTTTAAACAAGACGCAAAAGGATAAACAACAAGGGCGAACATAATATAGTTCGCCCTTTTCTTTTATTGTTTCACTTGCTGTTCTAAAAATAAGATCATCTGCAATGCAATATCAATGCCACTGGTTTTCTCAATCATTTCTAACCCTGGGCTAGCATTTACTTCCAGCACCAATAACCCTTCTTTTGAACGAATCAAATCAACACCAGCTACCGCAAGCCCTAAGGCTTTAGTCGCATGAATGGCGATGGATTTTTCCTCTTCAGTGAGTTTAACTTTTTCTGCTGTACCACCACGGTGAAAATTCGCACGAAACTCGCCATCTTGCCCAATACGCTGCATTGTGGCGACGACTTTATCACCGATCACAAAACAGCGAATATCTGTTCCTTTTGCCTCTTCGACAAAATCTTGTAACAAAACAGGCACATTCGAATCTTTTAACGTTTCTAAAATACTGACCGCACTTTGTGGACGTTCGGCTAAAATCACGCCAATACCCTGTGAGCCTTTTAAGGTTTTAATAATCATTGGGGCGGCTGTTTGCTTAATAGCTTGTTTCAGCGCGACTTCACAACCCGATAAGACTGAAGTTGGAACCGCAATGCCTTGTTCCAATAACATCTGCAAACTTCGCCATTTATCGCGTGCAGCTAAAAACGCTTGTTCTTTATTGAGACAATAGACACCTTTTCCTTGGAAATGACGCAATACGGCACAGCCCATTTGGGTACTTGTCGTCCCAAAACGTGGTAACACCGCATCATAATCAGGCAATAAATAAGGCTCACTTTCTGCATTTTGTTGATAATACAAAGAAAAGTGCGGTTGATTTCTATCGAGTTTTAAAATGCAACGATTCGGATCCAAAATATCCATTTGATGTCCGCAGCTTTCTGCTGCTTCTTTTAAACGCTGGCAGCTATAAAGGCGAGGCTCACGGCAAAGCATCAATAATTTCATTCAGTTATATCCTTAGGAAAAGATGAGTTGATATATTACACCAATCACAATAATCCTGAAAAATGATTTCTGCTTTTGTGGAAATAGAGTAAAATCATTAGGAATTTTGTTTAAATAAAAGGAAAATTTTATGTTCGTAGTTATTTTTGGTCGTCCTGGCTGCCCTTATTGTGTACGTGCAAAAAACCTTGCTGAAAAATTAAAAGGTGAAGTAGCAGATTTCGATTATCGCTATGTAGATATTATCGCTGAAGGTATTTCTAAAGCAGATTTATCAAAATCTGTCGGTAAAGAAGTGGAAACTGTGCCACAAATCTTTATTGATGAAAAACCAATCGGCGGTTGCACTGATTTCGAAGCATTAATGAAAGAACAATTTAACGTTGTTGCTTAATTTTTGCTAAAAATATAAAAGTGCGGTTAATCTTAACCGCACTTTTTTATTTCATCTTAGTTAATTTGTAACGAGATCGACCAATCCCACTCCGTTTCATTCAAACGATATTGTTCTTTTAATACAGGTCCACAAGAGTTGGATCCTACCCCACTCATTTTATAATCCACACACAAGATCGTACTGCCACTTTTCTTCAAATCATATTCGTGCTTTTTACTGCCCAATTCTTCTTGAGAATAAGGGGAAACATTCATGCTAAAAGGCGTATGACTTTGCACGGTAAAGCAATCAGACGAATGCGCCACCGTCACTTCACGACAGCCATAATGACTGCCATTTTCTTGTGGTTTTAAATAAGGCACATGATTGTTTTCTGGCGTTGTCTTATAACGACCGAAAGCCGTGGCGTGATGTTTATCCAGATAACTTTCCGTTGGACCATAGCCTACATACTCCACTTGGTTAAATCCTTGATTAAGGAAGAAACGCAAGCCAAAACGTGGTAAGAATGGCAAGTGCGGTTGTTTTTCAGCATGAATATTGATATGAAGCAACCCATTTTGCTCAATACGATACACCACATTCAACGTCAATATTCGTGCTTTTGATACGGCGACCAATCCTAATTTAAAGGTAATTTCAACCGCACTTTCCTGCTCGGTTAAATGGTAATCATAGACTCGACTCGTCGCACGATCGTAACCTGCAGCAAGCCAATGTGCTTTCATTAAACTATCATTATCTAAAGGCGCTCGCCAAATATTGAAATCAGCGGCTTGATTTAACCAAGGCTCGCCAGCTTTACGAATTCGTTGAATAGTGCCTTTATATTGATCAAACTGGTATTCAACATCTGAAACTTTAACTGAAATTAAATTGGCATATTCTGAAACAGAAATCGATTGGATATTTGATTTGATATCATCAGCGAATAAATGTGATTGCGCCGACAAAATAATCTGATCAAATCCCAAATTATGCCCTTGAGGAATTAAACCTATTTCTGTTTTTTGATGATAGGTCAAGGTCAAAATTTGTAATGAACTGTTACTTGCTGGCAATCGTAAAGGCAAAAGTGCGGTTGATTTTGGCGCAATGTTTAAATCATCTATTTGGCCTTCTTGTACAACCGAAAAGTCCTCGGTGATTTGATAATGAATCGAAATAGCCTCTGCCGCATCCGTAAAATCCAAATAATTTTTGAGTTCAATATGGCCATTTTTTAAGGTAGCACGAAGTGGACGATACACATTTTTGTATTCCAACAAATTGCTTTGAATTTGGCGGTCTGCTGTCACTAATCCATCAGCACAAAAATTACTATCATTCGGTGTGTCATTAAAATCCCCGCCATAGCCCATCTTGCTTGAGTTTGGCAAATAAGGGGAATGATTGCACCACTCCCACACAAAGCCACCACAAGCGCCAGCATGTCGTTCCATAGCTTGGAAATAATCTTCCGTGTCCCCGCAAGAATTCCCCATCGCATGCAGATATTCACAGAAAAGATAGGGCTTTTGATTTTTGGCATCTGCAAAATAAGCATCTAATTCTTCCGTACTGGTGTACATTTCGCTATGAAAATCTAAATTAGATGTGTCATTTTGATGGGCTGAATGTTGAAAGATCGCATTTTCATAATGCACTAATCGACTTGGATCGCGTTGTTTTACCCAAGCGGCCGCTTGCTCAAAATTCTCACCATAACCACTCTCATTTCCTAATGACCAAATCACAACAGAAGGCCGATTTTTATCTCGCTCAATATTGGCATAAGTGCGGTCTAAAATGGCTTGATTAAATTCAGGGCTTCGAGCCATATAGCAATAATTGTCGATTGTTTTTTGACGAATTGCATCATGATCAATCTCTGTTTTTACACCTAACAAAATACTTGTTTCTGGCGACTCTACATAGACTGCATTCGTGCCGTGTGATTCAATATCACTTTCCGCAATCACATAAAAACCATATTCATCACACAATTCAGTAAACCAAGGTACATTCGGATAGTGCGCTGTGCGAATGGCATTAAAATTATGCTGTTTCATTAAGCGTAAATCTTGCAATGCTTGTTCTCGACTAATGACATAACCCGTTTTCGGATCACTATCATGGCGATTAACACCTTTAAACTTAATGGCTTGCCCATTAAATAGCATGACGCCATTTTTGACTTCGATATGACGTAAGCCGACCTTTTGGCAAATCACTTCTGATCCATATTGCAAAATCAATGTGTATAAACGAGGGTTCTCCGCATGCCATAATTGTGCATTTTCAATTTCAGCATGAAATGCATGCCCTTTTTGTTCTATTATCAATTTGCCTTGAGGATCCAATAATTGCCAAGAAATGGTTTGTTCACGTTCTGTAAACTGACAGGCTACATGTAATTGAGCCTTGGTAAGCTCTTGATTCAATTTCGCTTGAATGAAAAAATCTTGTAAGTAATTTTTTTCTCGCTCTAACAGATAAACATCTCGAAAAATACCAGACATTCGGAATTTGTCTTGGTCTTCCAAGTAACTGCCATCACACCATTTCAACACGAAAACATGTAAATGATTTTCCCTTTGTTGTAAAAAATCAGTAATATCAAATTCGCTAGTGCAATGACTAATTTGGCTATAGCCCGCAAATTGGTGATTCACATAGACAAATAAGCAACTATCTACCCCTTCAAAATTTAAGAGATACCGTTTTTCAGCATTGATTTCGACATTAAAAACGCGATGATATAAACCACAAGGATTTTCAATAGGCACATAAGGAGGATCAAAAGGGAAAGGATAATTTACGTTGGTATATTGATGATTATCGTAACCATGATTTTGCCAATTTGAAGGAACGGAGATTTTATCTGTAAATGAAATAGGAAGGAAATATTGAGGCAAGTGAGTATAGCTTTCAAAATAAGCAAAATCCCATTCACCATTTAGTAAAGTAAAGTAAGGGGAAAATTCTCGTGTCTTTTTGACCGCGCTTTCTGTTGAGGAAAAAGGAATAAAATAAGCATGATGTGGTGTGGTATTCACGTGCAAGGTTTGCGGATCTTCAAAATAGCGAGGCAACGACATAAAAACTCCCAATGCAATTTAGCCACATAAAAAAAGGCGCCTGAATGACGCCACTATACCTAAAATCTTCGATGAATCTAGCGATAAGTTCACAAATCGTGATACTTATCACATTAATTTTTATGGCAATTTTGCCAAGAAGGCATAACCGCCTTTTTCACTCATTATTTCAACATTAGAATCCGCTGTAATGAATGCTGACTCTCCTTGTTTCAAGGTAAGTGTGGTTGATTTTTCTTGGATTTTCAACTCACCTTGCATCACCAACAAAATACCTGCACCTTGAAGATTCAATCCAGTATGTTGTTGTGGTTCAACGCGAATTTGGGCTAAAGCAAAATCGTTTACTGGTGTTTTATAAGTAAATTCTGACTGATTTTGAGGTGCGGCTGAGATAATTTGAGGTGTTACTTCGCGACAATCTACAATTTTTAATAATTCGACAATATCGACATATTTTGGTGTTAATCCACCACGAATAACATTATCAGAACATGCCATTAACTCTACGTTTTGTCCGCGAAGATAAGCATGAGGAATCCCTGCATCCTGGAAAATACCTTCCCCTTCTTTCAAATGTACGATATTAAAGAGATAAAAACATACCAAGCCGGCATCTAATTTTTCAGGTGAAATCGCCATGGCTTCCATGGTATAAAGCACCCAATAATCAGGATTATCTAGCGTCAACTCACCATTTTTATAAGGCTGTTGGTTGGCTTCAATAATAGGTAATAGCCAATTTGCGAGCGTTGATTGATCCGCCAACATCACATCTGCATAAAATTCAGCAAGGCTTTGTGTGCCAAGTTTTTCAGCCAAAGGTTGCAAAGAGGGGCGCGCATTTAATGTCGCAAGAATTTGATCCTTTGTTTTAAAACCGTGTAAAAGCCAAAAATCTGATAAGGCAATCATCATTTCTGGTTTGTGATTGCTATCTTTATAAGTCCGCGTGCTGTCTGTTAATGGCACGCCTTTTGCATTCTCAGCCTCAAAGCCCTTTTTAGCTTGCGATTTAGTTGGATGCAATTGAATCGATAACGGCTTTTCAACATCTAAAATCTTTAACAAATAAGAGAGTTCATCACCAAATTGCTGACGACTTGCTTGCCCAAGTGCGGTCGGATTTTGCGATAAAAATTCAATAAGGGATTGTTTACCTGTTACATTCTCAATTTCAGAAGGTGCTGATGGATGCGCGCCTAACCACCACTCCGCACAAGGTTGATCTTTCGCTGAATTTAATCCAATCAATGATGCAATATAGTTTTTTCCGCCCCATGCATAATGCTGCACTTGGCCAGTTAATCGATAAATCATCTTTACCTTCTTTAAAAAGAATAAGGATAAAAAAATCCGCTTATTTAAAGCGGATCTTTTAGTCTATAAATCTTATTTTGTTAAACTTAAAACAACAGATTCTCCAGCAATCACTTCACCTGATTTTTTCTCGATAGATGAAATTTCATCCATATTAGAGATAACAACAGGTGTTAAAACTGATTTTGCTTTTGATTCTAATGTTGCTAAATCAAATTCGATTACTGTGTCGCCGCGTTTTACGCTTTGACCTTCTTGTGCGATGCGAGTGAATCCTTCACCTTTTAATTCAACGGTATCAATACCGAAGTGAACGAATAATTCAACACCCTCTTTTGATTCCATTGAAAACGCGTGATTGGTTTCAAAAATTTTACCAATTACACCATCAACAGGCGCCACAATTTTGTTACCTGTTGGACGAATTGCGATACCATCACCCACGATTTTTTCAGAGAAAACAACATCTGGTACATCTTCGATATTCACAATCTCACCAGAAAGTGGCGCATAAATTTCGACTTCCACTGTTTTGTTTTCTTTTGAACCAAATAATTTGTCAAATAAGCCCATTTTAATCTCCTATCTATTAAAGATGGCTAGTATTTTAACGTAAAACTCTGTTTTTGTATCTAGTTTAACGATTTTTCTGCTAAAAAAGCTTGAATTAATTGCTCAATTTCAATAGCAGTTGGTTTTTGTAATGCTTCATCAGCTAAGGCTTTCACCTCTTGATAATTCACATGACGAATTAATTTTTTAATACGTGGTACAGAAATTGCACTCATACTAAATTCATCTAGGCCCATACCAAGTAACAATAAGGTCGCACGTTCATCACCGGCTAACTCACCACACATCCCTGTCCATTTACCTTCAGCGTGAGAGGCATCAATCACTTGTTTGATCAATCCTAGTACTGAAGGTGACATTGGGTTATATAAATGAGAAATCAATTCGTTACCGCGGTCAACAGCTAAGGTATATTGCGTTAAGTCGTTTGTACCAATACTAAAGAAATCCACTTCTTTCGCTAAGAATTTCGCATTCACCGCTGCAGATGGCGTTTCAACCATGACACCAACTTGGATGTTTTCATCAAAAGCTTTACCTTCTGCACATAATTCTGCTTTTAAGGTTTCCAATACAGATTTTAATTCGCGAATTTCTTCTACCGAAATAATCATTGGGAACATCACGGCAAGTTTACCAAATGCAGACGCACGTAATACCGCTCTTAATTGTGCGTGTAAAATCTCACGACGATCAAGTGCAATACGCACCGCACGCCATCCTAAGAATGGGTTCATTTCTTTTGGTAAATTTAAATATGGAAGCTCTTTGTCACCACCGATATCCATGGTACGTAATACCACTAGACGCCCTTCCATTGCTTCAACCACTTCTTTATAAGCAATGAATTGCTCTTCTTCGCTCGGTAATTGATCACGATCCATAAAGAGGAATTCAGTACGGTATAAACCCACCCCTTCTGCTCCATTACGGTGTGCGCCTTCGCAATCACGAATCGTACCAATATTGGCTACCACATCGACTTTATGATCATCAAGGGTCACTGCAGGCAAATCTTTTAATTTCGCTAATTCTGCTTTTTCTTCAGCAAGTTTTGCTTCTAGTGTTTTTAATTCATCGATTTCAGCTTGAGTCGGATTCACGTAAACACGATTGTTCACGGCATCTAAAATAAGATAATCACCGGTATTCACTCGCGCAGTGACATTATTTGTCCCAACAATGGCCGGCAATTCAAGTGAACGAGCCATAATTGAGGTGTGAGATGTTCTACCACCAATATCAGTGATAAAACCTAATACTTTTTCTAAGTTTAATTGAGCAGTTTCTGATGGAGTTAAATCGTAAGCCACAAGGATAGACTCTTCGGTAATATCACCAAGATCTACGATGTGCATACCTAAAATATTTTTGATTAAACGATTACCGATATCACGAATATCACCCGCACGTTCTTTTAAGTATTCATCATCAATTTCAGACAACATTTCAACTTGTTGATCGATGATTTTACTTGCTGCCACACTCGCATTCACTTTGTTTGAACGAAGATAATCAATAATTTCCTCTTCTAACTCTTCATCTTCAAGGATCATTAAATGGCCTTCAAAGATGGCCGCTTTTTCTTCACCTAAGGATTTTAATGCACGTTGATGAATAGAATTAAGTTGCTCAACAGCAGCTTCACGACCAGCATAAAAACGGGCAACTTCTGCCTCAACTTGATCTTCTGAAATTTTTTGCGTATCAAGAACAATTTTTTCTTCTTTTAATACTAAGGCTTTACCAAAAACAATACCTGGTGACGCTGGAATACCTGTAATCATACTTTTACCTTCCGAGATAATTTATTAAAAGTTAGATAAACAATAGCCATAGAATAGAAATCCTATGGCTAATCGTAAATTATTCTAAAGTAGGAATTAATGCTACTAAATGTTCAACGGCTTGTTGTTCGTCTTCACCTTCCGCCGAGATGGTGATTACAGTTCCTTGCGTCAAGCCTAAGGTTTGTAGCTTAAATAGGCTCTTCGCACTTGCACTTTTTCCACCGGAGGTCACTGTTACATCAGAAGCAAATGCTTTCGCTTCTTTTACAAATTGCGCCGCTGGACGGGTGTGTAAACCATTAGGAGCTGTAATTTCTACATCTTTTGAGAACATAATGTTACCTCTATAGTAATTGTAAAATTTAGTCTATAAATCCGCTGTAGTATCTCTATTAAATGCCCAATAATCAAGGCTAAACACAAAAAAACTTGAGCTACGTCACGAAATTTGGGGTAATTTATACCTAATTTACAGTAATTTGTCTACTACACAGAAAAATGACGCTGTGATTTCGTCTCACTCAAGCTTTCAATGAGGCGATGATAATTCTCATAGCGTATAGCTGAAATCCGACCTGCTTCGACAGCCTCACGTAATGCACAGCCAGGATCGTTCAAATGCTTACAATCTCGGAATTTACATGTACCTAAGACATATTGAAATTCACGATAGCCTTTGGTGATTTGGTCTGGCTCCAAATGCCATAAACCAAACTCACGAATCCCTGGTGAGTCAATCAAATTACCACCTTGTGGCAAATGGTATAAACGAGAAGAGGTTGTGGTATGTTGACCCAAGCCTGAGGTTTCACTAATACCGCCTACTTGTGCATTTACTGTCGGTAAAATATGGTTAATTAAGCTAGATTTGCCTACCCCAGATTGCCCCACAAAAATGGATGTTCCATCACTTAAAAGTGCGGTCAATTTTTCCATATTTTTTCCGGTTTCAGCAGAAATGATGATGGTCTGATAACCAATATCACGGTAAATCTGTAACTGGCTTTCCACTTCCTGCTCTTGCTCGGCATTCAGTAAATCGCCTTTATTCACCACAATGACAGGTTCGATCCCTGCATTTTCACACACCACTAAATAACGATCGATAATATTGAGTGAAAGTACCGGTACAACGGCAGACACAATAATAATACGATCGATATTCGCCGCGATTGGTTTCAACCCATCATAATAATCTGGACGAGCAATTTCATTTTGTCTTGGGTGAATGGCTTCAATCACGCCACTCACACCTTGAAGCTGTTCGTTGCCTTGTCGCCAAATCACTTTATCTCCAACTACGAGACTAGAAAGTGTACGACGTAAATTACAACGGAAAATTTCACCTTGTGCATTTTCTACATCTGCATGAACCGAATAACGCGTAACGACTACCCCATCTTGGCTTTCACCTAGCATATCATCTTGCCATTCCACTTCTTTCTTCTTGTGGCGATGCAAGGCTTTCGCGTTATTTGATTGAATTCGACGAGTTTGATTTTGCGTTAGTTTACGTTTGCTCATAAAGTGCGGTCGTTTTTTCCGATGTTTTTCGTTAAAATAAACGGGATTAAAAATGTTTATAGGATACCTTATATTATGCAATTAGATAAACAAAATCTGATTTGGATCGATTTAGAAATGACAGGATTAGATCCTGAAAAAGAACGCATTATTGAAATCGCGACCATTGTGACCGATAAAGATCTTAATATTTTAGCTGAAGGACCTGTGATTGCAGTTCATCAAAGTGATGAATTATTAAACAAAATGTCGGAATGGTGCGTAAAAACCCATACAGCAAATGGCTTAGTTGACCGTGTTAAAGCGAGCAAACTCACTGAACGTGCAGCAGAATTACAAACATTAGATTTTTTAAAACGCTGGGTGCCGAAAGGTGCTTCACCGATTTGTGGCAACAGCATCGCACAAGATAAACGCTTTCTTTATAAATATATGCCTGATTTAGCCGATTATTTCCACTATCGTCATGTGGATGTCAGTACATTAAAAGAATTGGCTTCTCGCTGGAAACCAGAAATTTTAGATGGATTTAAAAAAGGCAATACTCATTTAGCTCTTGATGATATTCGTGAATCAATTAAAGAGTTAGCTTATTACCGTGAGCACTTTATTAATCTGGGTTGATGAAAACTTAGGCAAACTCAATCATTTGCGAAATCTGCGCTTGCGTTGAATAAATTTTTTCGTATAATGTTGCCTCATTCACCAATGTGAAATGCGGGAATAGCTCAGTTGGTAGAGCACGACCTTGCCAAGGTCGGGGTCGCGAGTTCGAGCCTCGTTTCCCGCTCCAAATTTTCACATGAATGCCTGCGGGAATAGCTCAGTTGGTAGAGCACGACCTTGCCAAGGTCGGGGTCGCGAGTTCGAGCCTCGTTTCCCGCTCCAAATTCTCAATCCGTTGCTGAAAAGCAGCGGATTTTTTTATTGTATTTTCCCTACATATTCCCTTCAAAATACGATAAAATCCCCCAGAAACTTTAACCTAAAAAATCACTCTAAGAATGACCGAATTAACCCAATACATTCCTGATGAAGGCACGATGCTCCGTTTTGGTAAAAAACTCGCAGAAGTGCTTGTAAAACAACCGAAAGATAACGCCATTGTGCTTTATTTTAATGGCGATCTTGGTGCAGGGAAAACCACCCTGACTCGTGGAATGGTGCAAGGTTTAGGCTACCAAGGCAATGTCAAAAGTCCTACTTATACGTTAGTGGAAGAATATAGCATCGCAGGAAAAATGATTTATCACTTTGATTTATATCGTCTTGCCGATCCTGAAGAATTGGAATTTATGGGTATTCGTGATTATTTCAGCCAAAATTGTATCTGCTTAATCGAATGGGCAGAAAAAGGTGAAGGTATCTTGCCTGGAGCTGATTTATTGGTGAATATTGACTATTACGACGATGCTCGCAACATTACGCTAATTGCTCAAAATTCAGTGGGCGAGCATATTTTGACACAACTATAAAATTGACTTACATGAAAGCAAAATTTTCGTTTCTTTTTGGAATATTTTCTCTAATTTCTACCACCGTATTTGCCACGCCACAATGGACAATTGCCATTGATCCCGGCCACGGCGGTAAAGATCCCGGTGCAATCGGAAAAAATCTCGGCATTTATGAAAAAAATGTCACCCTTTCGATTGCACGAGAATTAAAAGCCTTACTAGATAAAGATCCTAATTTCAAAGGTGTTTTAACACGTAGTAGCGATTACTACATTTCCGTGCCAGAACGTTCTGAAATTGCGCGTAAATATAAAGCAAATTTCCTTGTGTCTATTCATGCTGACTCCTCTCTTAATGCAGACCAACGTGGTGCATCTGTTTGGGTGCTATCCAATCGCCGTGCCAACGATGAAATGGGTCAATGGTTAGAAGATGATGAAAAACGCTCTGAGCTTTTAGGTGGTGCAGGAAAAGTACTTTCCAATAACAATGACAAATATTTAGATCAAACTGTACTCGACCTACAATTTGGTCACAGCCAACGTACAGGCTATGAACTTGGTAACAGCATTCTACGTCGCTTTGCTCGCGTAACCTCATTAAGTCGTAGCACGCCACAACATGCAAGTCTTGGCGTATTGCGTTCACCCGATATTCCTTCTGTTCTGGTGGAAACAGGTTTCCTTTCCAATATGGAAGAAGAACAAAAACTGAATACCATTGCTTATCGTCGTCGTATTGCTTATATGATTTATGAAGGCTTAGTCGCTTATCGCAATGGTAATTTAAAATCGATTGCTGTTCCACCTAGTGATGAGCAAGACAGCAAATTAACAAAATCAAACGATAAAAACAATGAAAAATCAGACCGCACTTCCGATGTAAAAGACAGTGGTATTCGCCATAAAGTGAAATCAGGCGAAAGCATTGGTAGTCTGGCAAATAAATATGATGTTAAAGTCAGTGAAATCATTGAGTTAAATAAACTGAAACGCAAAGAACTTTGGTTAAATGAAACCATTAAGATTCCTGATAATGGTAAAGGCAAAAAAACGGAAGAGCCAACTAAAAAAGAAGAGAAAAACATCGAAAAATCTGACCGCACTTCCGATGTCAAAGACAGCGGCGTACGTCATAAAGTGAAACCGGGTGAAAGCATTGGTAGCCTGGCGAACAAATATGATGTAAAAGTCAGTGAAATTATTGAGTTAAATAAACTGAAACGTAAAGAACTCTGGTTAAATGAAACCATTAAAATTCCTGATAACGGCAAAGGCAAAAAGGTAGAAGAAAAACCTAAATCGGATGATAAAGCCAAAGCCGATAACAAAGGAAAAAACAGCAAGATTGTTGAAGCTGAAAAAGCCGTTTCTAAAAAAGATAAAAAACAAGAAAAAACTGAGAGTAAAAAAGAGCCTGAGAAAAAAGGCAACGATAAAAAAGACGCTTCTTCAAAAGAGAATGAGAAGAAAGATAATGGCAAGAAAGAAATCCCGCTTTATCACACAGTAAAAGCTGATCAAACTATCTATGCTATCTCTCGTGAATACAATGTACCAGTTAATCGTCTTTTAAAACTGAACCCAACATTGAAAAACGGCAAAGTCGTAACTGGGCAAAAAATCAAACTTAAAGAAAAATAAGGAATCCTATGGCAATCAAAATTCTTTCTCCACAGCTGGCTAATCAAATTGCCGCAGGTGAAGTGGTCGAACGCCCTGCTTCTGTGGTGAAAGAATTGGTGGAAAACAGCCTTGATGCTGGTGCCAATAAAATTCATATTGATATCGAAAACGGCGGAGCTAGCCTGATTCGTATTCGAGATAATGGTAGTGGGATTCCTAAAGAAGAATTAAGTCTCGCACTCGCTCGACATGCAACCAGTAAAATTGCTGATCTCGATGATCTCGAAGCCATTTTAAGTTTAGGTTTCCGTGGTGAAGCCCTTGCCAGTATAAGCTCAGTTTCTCGTCTAACCCTTACCTCTCGTACAGCAGAGCAAAATGAAGCATGGCAAGTCTATGCACAGGGGCGAGAGATGGAAACTACAATTAAACCCGCGTCTCATCCAATCGGCACAACAGTTGAAGTCGCGAATCTCTTTTTTAACACGCCTGCTCGTCGTAAATTCTTACGCACTGATAAAACAGAATTTGCTCATATTGATGAAGTCATTCGCCGAATTGCTTTAGCAAAATTTAATATTGCTTTTACACTCACTCATAACGGCAAAATGATTCGACAATATCGTCCTGCAACGAATGAAGAACAACAACTAAAACGCGTTGCTGCCATTTGTGGCGATGATTTTGTTCAACATGCCTTACGCATTGATTGGAAACATGATGATCTGCATCTTTCTGGCTGGGTGGCGACACCTGAGTTTACACGTTCTCAAAATGATTTGAGCTATTGCTATATCAATGGACGAATGGTGCGTGATAAAGTGATCACCCACGCCATTCGCCAAGCTTATGCAGAACATTTGCATACTGAACAATACCCTGCATTTGTGCTATTTATCGACCTCAATCCACATGATGTCGATGTCAACGTACACCCTACAAAACACGAAGTGCGTTTCCATCAAGCTCGATTAATTCATGACTTTATCTGCCAAGGCGTAACAAATGCACTCAATGCCATTCCTCAAGCTGCAGTGGATTTAGCTCCAGCGATAAATGAGGCAAGAGAGCCTTCGCCTTCGTATCAAACCCACTATGAACCGAAACCCAATCGTGCAGCGGCAGGGCAAAATATTTTCGCTTCGAATTATCATCAGCCTCGCGAAAAACAATCAGAAAATCGACCGCACTTTTCAAACCGTAGTGAGTACGTTCCGTCATATGGTTATCGTGAACAACCTACAAAGACGGAACAACGCTTATATGGTGAATTAGTACGTTCAACAGAAGCTTCTCAAGTTTTAACAACACCTGTCGCTGAACAACTCCCACAGACAAGTGAAACAGGCTATTTACGCGCATTAGCATTAATTGAAAATAAAGCATTGCTTTTACAACAAAATCAGCTGTTTTATTTGATGTCATTAGCTAAATTGCAAACCTTAAATTATGAATTAACCTTACAACAAGGTGAAATTTCACAACAGCCATTGCTCATCCCGATTATTTTCCGCTTAGATGAAAAACAATTTGAACAATGGAAAAAACAAAAAGCTTTTTTCCAACAAAGTGGTTTTGAATTTATTGAAAATGAAGCCCAGCTACGTCTCACTCTAAATAAAGTGCCTACGGTTTTACGTACACAAAATTTGCAAAAATGTGTGGTGAGCCTACTTGCTGAACATCTAGAAAATATGCCTGACTTCCTGACCTCACTTTGTCAGACGCTAGAGGTGAAACCGATTCAAGTGTTAGCAGATGCGGTCAGCTTATTAAGCGAAACGGAACGCTTACTGAATAAAGCTCATCAAGAGAAATTTAATACATTACTGAAACCGATTAACTGGCAGCCCTTTTTAACTGATTTGTAATATGACACAAAAAACTGACTCCAAACCAACCGCACTTTTTCTGATGGGACCGACGGCCTCAGGAAAAACGGATCTTGCTATTCAATTACGTCAAAGCCTGCCAGTGGAAGTGATCAGTGTCGATTCTGCATTAATTTATAAAGGCATGGATATTGGCACGGCAAAGCCTTCTAAAGAAGAACTTGCCCTTGCTCCTCACCGCTTAATCGATATTTTAGATCCCGCTGAAAGTTATTCTGCGATGAATTTTCGTGACGATGCGATCAGAGAAATGGCTGATATTACCGCGCAAGGCAAAATTCCACTTTTGGTTGGCGGCACGATGTTGTATTACAAAGCATTGATTGAAGGACTTTCTCCTCTTCCATCAGGTGATGAAAATTTACGCTTAGAAATTGAAGAAAAAGCACAAAAACTTGGCTGGCCAGCACTTCATCAAGAATTACAAAAAATTGATCCTATTTCAGCAGAGCGTATTAATCCAAATGATTCACAGCGCATTAATCGTGCATTAGAAGTATTCTATTTAACGGGTAAATCATTAACTGAATTAACCGAACAAAAAGGCGAAAAATTGCCTTATCAATTTTTACAATTCGCGATTGCACCAGAAGATCGCGCGGTATTACATCAACGTATCGAACAACGTTTCCATAAAATGATCGAATTAGGCTTCCAAGAAGAAGTGGAAAAACTCTATCAACGAGAAGATCTCCATCCAGATTTGCCTTCTATCCGCTGTGTGGGCTATCGCCAAATGTGGGAATATTTACGAGGTGACTATGATCATGAAGAAATGCTCTTCCGGGGGATTTGTGCAACTCGACAATTAGCCAAACGACAAATCACTTGGCTGCGCGGCTGGAAAACACCATTAAATTGGCTAGATAGTCTGCAACCGCAACAAGCCAAAGAAATCGTACTACGCAAAATTGACGAACATTTTAAGGGGTAAATTATGTCGCTTTCACTTCCGCTTTCGACTAAAAAACTCATTCAACTTGGCGAAGTGCTTTGCCAATATTTCCCTGAAATGAATCTTGATGAATTAACCCAACAAATCGAGCGAGATGCAACAGATCTCACAACACCAATCGGACAAATAAACTATGCCATCAGTCTGTCTGATTTCTTGGAAAAAGTCTTAAAAAAACAACCGCACTTTTTAGCCCAATGGTGGGAAACACCTCCTCAATTTTCAGATTGTCAACATTATGCTAGCCGTTTAGCTTACCAACTCTCCACTATCCAAAACGAAGAACAGCTTTACAAAACGCTACGAAATTTTCGTAATCAAGAAATGGCAAAACTTAGTTTCTGTCAAAGCTTAAATCTTGCCACCGTAGAAGAAATTTTTATTCGTCTTTCTCAACTTGCAGAGAGTCTTATCATTGGTGCGAGAGATTGGCTATATAAACAAGCTTGCGAAGAAATGGGCACGCCTTGTGATGAAAATGGCAATCCTCAGCAACTCTATATTCTTGGTATGGGAAAATTAGGTGGTTTTGAGCTAAATTTCTCCTCTGATATTGATTTAATTTTTACCTATCCTTCACAAGGCGAAACCGTTGGGGTAAGACGAGCCGTTGATAACGCCAAATTTTTTACCCGTTTAGGACAGCGTCTAATTAATGCGTTGGATCAATTTACGCCAGATGGCTTTGTCTATCGTACAGATATGCGTCTTCGTCCTTTTGGCGACAGCGGTGCACTTGCCTTAAGTTTTTCGGCAATGGAGCAATATTACCAAGATCAAGGGCGAGATTGGGAACGCTATGCCATGATCAAAGGGCGTATTTTAGGCGCTGATGCGCAAGATCCCAATGTAAAAACCTTACAACAATTACTTCGTCCTTTTGTGTATCGACGCTATATTGATTTTAGTGTGATTCAAGCTTTACGTGAAATGAAAGGTAAAATTGAGCGTGAAGTGCGTCGTCGCGGCTTAAAAGACAATATTAAACTAGGTGCAGGTGGGATTCGAGAAATCGAATTTATTGTGCAAGTTTTTCAACTGATTCGAGGTGGACGTGAGATTAAGCTCCAACAACATGAATTGCTTAAACTTCTCCCTGAAATACGAGATCTTGGTTTAATTACGCCTCAACAATATCATGAATTAAGAGACGCTTATATCTTCCTTCGTCGTACTGAAAACGTGCTACAAGCCATTGATGATCAACAAACGCAACTTCTCCCAACAGATGAAGAAAATCGCCTTAGATTAATGGTTGCTTGTCGAGAATACACTTATTTAGATGAGAACAATCAAACTACGATGAAATCTTATCCAATTGAAAACTGGGATGATTTCTATCAAATACTACAAGCACACCAACAAAAAGTGCGGTCAGTTTTTGATGCATTAATTGGTGAAGAAAAAGATGAACCTACCGATGACAATAGTCAGTGGATTGATTTTTTAGAAAGTGATCTTGATGACATTGAACAAATGCTGATTGATAATCACATTGATGATAACGCAATTTCCGATATCTTAGATAAACTTATTCAATTCAAAGAGGGGCTTGCGCGCCGTGTTATTGGCTCTCGTGGTCGAGAAGTTTTAGCTCACTTATTACCAAATATCTTTACCCAAATATTTGAGCAAAAAAATTACCGTACTTTATTGCCACGCATTCTTAATATTATCGATAAAATTGCGAGTAGAACGACATATTTGGAATTGCTCTTAGAAAATCCTCAAGCCATTGAGCAGCTAATTGAACTATGTGCGCAATCCCAGATGATCGCTGAACAAGTGGCTCGCTATCCTATTCTACTTGATGAATTATTAAATACTGAAGCGCTACGTAATCCATTGACGTTCACACAGTATCCTGATGAATTGAAGCAATATATGCTGCGATTACCGCAAGATGATGAAGAACAATTTATTGATGGTTTACGCCAATTCAAACAGTCTATTTTATTACGCGTTGCAGCCGCAGATATTCTCGGCGTATTGCCTGTTATGAAAGTGAGCGATCATCTCACTTATCTGGCTGAAGCAATCATTGATGCGGTTGTCAATTTTGCTTGGCAACAAGTCAGTCAACGATTTGGGGTCCCCGAACATCTTGTAGATAAAACTGAAAAAGGCTTTTTAGTTATTGGCTACGGCAAATTAGGCGGAATTGAACTCGGTTATAAATCTGATTTGGATTTAGTCTTTTTATACCAAGCTGTTGAAGGCCAAACCATTGGTGGAAAAAAATCCATTGATAGTAATCAATTCTATTTAAGATTGGCTCAAAAAATTGTCAGTATTTTTAGTATGAATACCAGTGCAGGCATACTTTACGATGTTGATATGCGCTTACGGCCTTCAGGCGATGCAGGCTTATTAGGCTGTTCACTTCAAGCATTTGAGAACTATCAACTCAATGAGGCTTGGACATGGGAGAAACAAGCGCTTGTCCGTAGCCGTGCTATTTTTGGTGAAACTGAATTAAAAGCAGAATTTGAAAAAATTCGCTGTAATGTACTTTCCGCTCAAAGAGATATTAATCAGCTAAAAATCGAAGTAAGAGAAATGCGTGAAAAAATGTACGACCATTTATCTCATACAAAAGACGGCTTTTTTAATATCAAAACCGATCGTGGCGGCATTACTGATATTGAATTTATTGCCCAGTATCTGATGCTTGCGAATGCCCCAGCTAATCCAATATTAACCAAATGGTCTGATAACGTCCGTATCTTTGATTCAATGGCAGAATATCACATTATTTCTCTAACAGAATGTGAAAAGCTCAAATCCTGCTACGTGACACTACGTAATAAAATTCATCACCTGAACTTATTAGGAAATCCTGTCATTGTTGATGATTCGGCGTTTGCAGAAGAAAGAGAGTTTGTTTGTTCTTTCTGGAATAAGCTATTTTCTTAAAAGATTAAAGGAGTCTATCTCCAGATATTTGGGATAAACTCCTTTTTATATATTCTCTACGTAAAAACAGCCTAACTTTCTACTGCACTTATATTGTCAAAGTAATCTTTCACAAAACTTCATAAACAAAAACCCCAAGCCATTCAGCTCGGGGTTCTACATTCAGTACCTGGCGGTGTCCTACTCTCACATGGGGAAGCCCCACACTACCATCGGCGCATCGGCGTTTCACTTCTGAGTTTAATAACTTTTCTCTCTCTTTCTGCTCCGCTATCTCTAGCGCTCACAACCAAACAAGCTGATAACCTTCAATACTTTCTTCTTCTCTGAGTTTGTTTCGTCTTCTCAACACCCAAAACCCTTGAGCGTTGTATAGTTAAGCCTCTCGGGCAATTAGTACATGTTAGCTCAACGGCTCGCACCGCTTACACACCATGCCTATCTACGTCTTAGTCTTAAACAACCCTTACTGTCTTAAAGACAGGGAGAACTCATCTCTTGGCAAGTTTCGTGCTTAGATGCTTTCAGCACTTATCTCTTCCGCACTTAGCTACCCGGCAATGCGTCTGGCGACACAACCGG
>JAGZRA010000055.1:0-2805 GCA_018381885.1 Parahaemophilus parainfluenzae
CGGCAGGATGAAGACCGAGGCGGTCTACCCCGAGAAGTGGGAGGAACACACCCGCAACGAGGTGCTCGCCTTGGTCGATGAGTACATACGCTGGTACAATGCTCATGTACGGTAAAGAAGCAAGCAACCGAAAACAATAGATAGACCGCCAGCACTACACTATTCCGAACCAAAGACCAAAAGATAAGCATTTTGAGAAAATCTAAACTTTTGGATTTTCCTACAATGCCGACTACGGCGGAATCCCTCCCACTCCTTATATATTTCTTTCTGTATACATTGAATTTGTATTTAGTAAAATGCAGACAACACCACGGATCGGCTTTTGGCTGGACAATTCCAACCAAACACCGCAGCAGACAGTAGAAACCATTCTGAACGTTAGGAAGCCGGTATGATTGTTACATATAAGGGGAAGAAAAATTTCTTTTAGATACTTGTTTTCCTAAAACTGATGTGATATAATAATTCAATTCCAGAAAAGGAGTAAAAAATATGCGGCAAGGTATTCTTAAATAAAACTATAATCAAATAGTGGGAACAAAGGATTATGATAGTCCCTTTTGTAGGGGCTTAGTTTTTTGTACCCAATTTAAGAATACTTTTGCCTTATCAATTTTGACATATCCCCAAAAACAGCACTCACAAACAGGTGTATGCTGTATATGTGTATGTCCGCAAATTATCATCCCCAGTGGTAAAAGTATTTTACTGCTGGGGATTTTTATGCCCTTCGGGGCAGTAAAGGGAGGACAATCACATGAAAATAATCAATATTGGAATTCTTGCCCATGTAGACGCTGGAAAGACGACCTTGACGGAGAGCCTGCTATATGCCAGCGGAGCCATTTCAGAACCGGGGAGCGTCGAAAAAGGGACAACGAGGACGGACACCATGTTTTTGGAGCGGCAGCGTGGGATTACCATTCAAGCGGCAGTCACTTCCTTCCAGTGGCACAGATGTAAAGTCAACATTGTGGATACGCCCGGCCACATGGATTTTTTGGCGGAGGTGTACCGCTCTTTGGCTGTTTTAGATGGGGCCATCTTGGTGATCTCCGCTAAAGATGGCGTGCAGGCCCAGACCCGTATTCTGTTCCATGCCCTGCGGAAAATGAACATTCCCACCGTTATCTTTATCAACAAGATCGACCAGGCTGGCGTTGATTTGCAGAGCGTGGTTCAGTCTGTTCGGGATAAGCTCTCCGCCGATATTATCATCAAGCAGACGGTGTCGCTGTCCCCGGAAATAGTCCTGGAGGAAAATACCGACATAGAAGCATGGGATGCGGTCATCGAAAATAACGATAAATTATTGGAAAAGTATATCGCAGGAGAACCAATCAGCCGGGAAAAACTTGTGCGGGAGGAACAGCGGCGGGTTCAAGACGCCTCCCTGTTCCCGGTCTATTATGGCAGCGCCAAAAAGGGCCTTGGCATTCAACCGTTGATGGATGCGGTGACAGGGCTGTTCCAACCGATTGGGGAACAGGGGAGCGCCGCCCTATGCGGCAGCGTTTTCAAGGTGGAGTATACAGATTGCGGCCAGCGGCGTGTCTATCTACGGCTATACAGCGGAACGCTGCGCCTGCGGGATACGGTGGCCCTGGCCGGGAGAGAAAAGCTGAAAATCACAGAGATGCGTATTCCATCCAAAGGGGAAATTGTTCGGACAGACACCGCTTATCCGGGTGAAATTGTTATCCTTCCCAGCGACAGCGTGAGGTTAAACGATGTATTAGGGGACCCAACCCGGCTCCCTCGTAAAAGGTGGCGTGAGGACCCCCTCCCCATGCTGCGGACGTCGATTGCGCCGAAAACGGCAGCGCAAAGAGAACGGCTGCTGGACGCTCTTACGCAACTTGCGGATACTGACCCGCTTTTGCGCTGCGAGGTGGATTCCATCACCCATGAGATCATTCTTTCTTTTTTGGGCCGGGTGCAGTTGGAGGTTGTTTCCGCTTTGCTGTCGGAAAAATACAAGCTTGAAACAGTGGTAAAGGAACCCACCGTCATTTATATGGAGCGGCCGCTCAAAGCAGCCAGCCACACCATCCATATCGAGGTGCCGCCCAACCCGTTTTGGGCATCCATCGGACTGTCTGTTACACCACTCCCGCTTGGCTCCGGTGTACAATACGAGAGCCGGGTTTCGCTGGGATACTTGAACCAGAGTTTTCAAAACGCTGTCAGGGATGGTATCCGTTACGGGCTGGAGCAGGGCTTGTTCGGCTGGAACGTAACGGACTGTAAGATTTGCTTTGAATACGGGCTTTATTACAGTCCGGTCAGCACGCCGGCGGACTTCCGCTCATTGGCCCCGATTGTATTGGAACAGGCATTGAAGGAATCAGGGACGCAACTGCTGGAACCTTATCTCTCCTTCACCCTCTATGCGCCCCGGGAATATCTTTCCAGGGCTTATCATGATGCACCGAAATACTGTGCCACCATCGAAACGGTCCAGGTAAAAAAGGATGAAGTTGTCTTTACTGGCGAGATTCCCGCCCGCTGTATACAGGCATACCGTACTGATCTGGCCTTTTACACCAACGGGCAGAGCGTATGCCTTACAGAACTGAAAGGGTATCAGGCCGCTGTCGGCAAGCCAGTCATCCAGCCCCGCCGTCCAAACAGCCGCCTGAACAAGGTGCGCTATATGTTTCAGAAGATAATGTAACGTCTTGCGCAATGCAAGCGTTCATTGGGGCTGCGGACGTTTTCTTGGAGACCGAACGGAAAGATTTTCGTATGTCCGGTCTTGAGGAACGAGAGCGTGCGGTGGAGTTGTATTTCACCACGCCG
>JAGZRA010000013.1:0-51161 GCA_018381885.1 Parahaemophilus parainfluenzae
TTACGCTCAAACTCAAATTCTTTGAGTTTCTTATCAAGGTTGTATGCCATAATCTACTGCCAAATCACTTCTTGATGAATAATTTTACGCTGCCAATAAGCGCACCATTCATTGTTATCGTTGGTGGTTTTCAAACATCGGCTTAATACATCAATAAACTGCGCTTTATTTGAGGTACGGCGATTGTCCTCACGGTACGCAATTTCATTAGCATAGTTGAGTAAGTATTCGTTGCTGATACGGTGAACTTGTCCGTAGTACATACGTTTGAAACGACTAAATAGACTTTCTGCCTGATTGTTTGTTACACCTAAGTCACTACGATATTCTTCCTTATGGTTGACAGTTCTCAAATCATAGTAAGGCAACAAGACATCATAAGCCGTGCTTTCATCCGTATTGATTTGCGTATTAGGTTTAATGAATTTGTCAGCAAAACTTTTTATCACCGATTGAGATTCAGTATGCGCTACAAAAACGTGAGAACGTTTTGCTCCACAATGCAACACATTACAGGCTTTTTCTTCTGGTGAATAATGCTCACGCGCAACCATTACACAACGTTTATCAGGATTCTGATTTTCCTTTAAGCGATAGTCAATACGGTCAGATTTCTTATTTGCTTTACGTGGTGCAGGATGAACATAAGTACCATCCATATCCACTACACCTGAAAGGGGTTTCATATCACGACTTTCCAGTAATGCCTTGCGGAATTTATGTGATAAAACAAATGCCGTGCGAGGATTAAGTTTTGCATTACGTGCTAATTGAAGGGAAGATAAGCCTTTGACGGCATTTACCCATTCCATTAAAGCATAAAGATAAACCTTAATCGGTTTCTTGCGATTGGCAAAAATGGTGCCAGAAGTGACACTGAAAGTATGATTACAATGTTTGCAGCGCCATTGTTTACGTGTAGAAATATAATAAGGCTTGTGTTGTACCCCACATTTAGGGCAAGTGATGAACTCTTTTCCACCCCATCTTAATTCACAAAGCAAATCATACGCTTCTTCTTCCGAGAGTTGTGCAATCTCGTAGGAAGAAAGCGTGCGAGCTTTGCTAGAAAGTAAGAAATGCTGAGTCATCGTCTTGTTTAAAATTTATGTTAATAGAGATTTTAAATATGCTCAAACGTGATAAAATGCGTTTAAACCGAAAACAAATATACGCTCATTTGCGTAATTTGTCAATTGTAAATTGAAAATGGAACGCTCAAATGTGCATATCAGAAAGATTAAGACAAGTTTGTGAAGCTAAAAATTGGAAAATTACAGATTTTGCAGATCGGGCAGGAATAGCTTATCGTACGATGCAAGGTTATATCGGTGGTGAACGTGAACCCAATGCAGAAGGAATGACAGGCATTGCTAAAGCAGGAGTAAATTTGAATTGGCTCGTGAGTGGCGAAGGTAAAATGTTTATTTCAGATGTTGCTCAAAATGATTTTCTTCCTGATGAAATTAGTTTGATAGGGAAATATCGCGTAATTACTGATTCTAGTAAACGAATTTTGCAAAGAGTAGCTCAAATTTTATATGATGAATCAGTAAGTTAATAAATAAGCGAGCTTATCCTAAACTCGCTTTTCAATAATTATTTTAACATTTTAGGAAATTTAATATTTTATCTTTTACATCTTCGATTTCGGATGGCCAGTCTCTCTCAATTATTTCAATAATAGACAAATATTCAAATCCAGTATTAATCAAAAGTTCATAATACACTTTAGGATTCTTTAAGTTTTCTGGGTAAACAAAATTAGAAGGAAGATTATATTTTTTCTCATTGCCCTTACATTTTCTTAGTAATTCTTTCTCTACGCTATCAAAAGGAATATGTAGTATTCTATTTTTTAGCTTAACTGTTTTCTTATCTCCATCAAGAATAGCTATAACATCCTTTTTATCTTTATTCAAAATACTAAACCTTGAACCTTGTAGAAAATCTTTTACCTCTTCTGCACCACCAATATAAAGTGTTCTGATTTTCTTTTCAGGGTATTCTCCTTTTAAGGAGTCTAATAAATATTGGATATATTTTTCTAGTACAATATCTTCAACAATAATGTATTTATCATACTCTTGAAACCCAAACATTTCTCCAGCAACAAATCCATATGATGTTTCAATAATTCTCATTTTTCCATTATCGTTTGATAAGTAATAAATGGGAGTTCGAAATTCATTATATAGCGTTTTCATAATTACAAGAGAATGAGAAGTAAAAATAATTTTCTTATGATATTTATTGCATAAATTATTTAGCTCTCTCACTAAATTAACTTGAGTTGAAGCATCCAATGAAATATCAATCTCGTCAATAATAACAATATCTTGCTCTTCAGATGAGAGCATCTTATATATATTTATTATGAAATATTCCCCTGAACTAAAATAGTCCTCTCGAATATACCCGCCATCTTTATTAGTCAAGAAATAATATTTTTTACCTTTAATTTCAACTTTTTTAAGCTCATTAAACTTACTACTATTGGGATAAATTTTATTTAAAAATTCGATAATATCTTCATCTTTACTATATTGATTTTTAAGATAAATCTCTCTGAGATCACGATCAATTTTTGATAAGGTTGGGTATGTAGTAAAACGGTTACCAAATGGTATTGGTAACTCGATGCATAATTTTGATTTGATTATATTTCTTGTATTTAAATACTGAATGTTATTATCATAATAATAATTTAAACATTCAAATTCAGTACCATTCTTATGAATAGATATGGAGATGGTAGTATCTTTATCTATGGATAAAGATTTATTTTCCTTAAATACATCAATATCTTGTGTTAGATACATTGATTTAATAATGCTTGTTTTACCTACTCCATTTTTCCCCACGATACAGATAATATTTCTATCTGTCATATCTAACTTAATTATTCCATTTTCTATATGTTGTAGTTTATTTATATTTATAAACATTTTCATAAATTAACCTTGAGAATTTCTTTTATTGTTGATAATCCATATTTTCTAGCTAATTTTTGTAGATAGTCAGGTTCTATATTTATTGCATAAGAAATATTTCCAGCTAATTTTCTTTTAGCTGATAGTTCATTGTCACTAAAATAATCTATAAATTTTAATCTATCTTTTGTGAAAAAATATATTCCCACCTCAATTTCATCTTTTATTTTTCTATCTACACTAATTTCTTGATTGTTAATTGTTAATCCAAGTATTTTTATTTTATTCTTTTTAGTAAAAATTTTTGTCTTAGAATTATTTAAATAAAACGGACTATACTCTTGTTGTAAGATAGACTTAATATTACTTGTTATATAATCTTTGTCTATGTCATCATTAGATGAAATAATAATATCATCTGAATATCTTGTGTAAATAAAGTTATTGTTATTACAAAAAGACTTTATATTTATATCATATTTTCTCATAATATAATTACTAATAAAAGGAGATGTAGGAAAACCAATAGGTAACTTATCATCGATAGTTACTAAGCTTAATATTTTATCTAAATAAAACATCAAGTTTTCTTGATCTAAATACGATAATTTTGAAATATCTTGATGAAGATTTTCTTTTATTAAAGAAGTTGATATGGATGGGAAAAAGTTTATTATATCTGTTTTATAAAAAAAATTGCTATTTACATGCGGTAATAAGCAATCCTTAACATTAATGCCTTTTCTATAGGCAAAGGCTACATCATTTTCTATTGGAAGACTTTTGAATATAAAATGAGATAAAAACGACAAAATTAATTTTAGCTCATCATTAGGAATATATATATCTTTTTGATCCTTACAGATCTTATAATAACTCTTTTCTATGGATATATTTTCAAAAATATCAAATGAAACTTTTTTATTAAAATAAGATTCAAAAAGAAATTTTAAATTAGGCTTTCTATCTTTCATTTTTTTCATTAAAAAGGACAATAAGTAACCACCTATTGCCCTTTTTAATCCAATTAAAATTATAATCTCTTTAGAACTAGCTTATCTTCTTATATAAGAACAGGATTCCTGTCTAAAAACAAGCTCGTTCAATAATACATTAAAAAAAACATACTTGTCAATAAATAGTAAATTTCATGCGTTAGATTATCGTACTATCTTTATACGCCCAAGCTAGTCATACATTTACTATGCTCCTAAAGCTTATAAGATAAAGCATAAAAAACTATTGAGCATCTATGGGAGAGAATTTTACATTAAGTAGTTCTTTTAATGTATTAAGCTCTCTATCTTTCTGTTCAAGCAACTTATTCAACAAAACCTCCTTCTCAGCTGCATGAGAAAGTGCTGATTTCAATCTTTCAACCTCAATCAATAACGAAACTTCGCCTACACCTTGATACACAGCACCTTGTGGCGATTCAATTTGAAAACAGATATTCCTACCATCTGATTGCATTAACTCAATTACATCAATGTCAAATACTTGTGCAATTTGTTCGAGTTTGTCTAGGTAAATTTTACTTTCACCACGCTCAATTTTAGCATAGCCATTTAACGACATATTCAGCTTTTCTGCCATCTGTTCTTGCGACCAATCCTTTGCTTCTCGGAACTTCCGAATCTTCTCATTGACACTCATTTTGTACCTGTAAAATTTCTTGAATACCCACTGCTAGTGGTAGTTGATAGAGATTGCCAGTTGCTACAGCGAAACAACCAAATTATGTATTATAGCTAGGTTTAATGCGGGTTCTTACTGAAAATTTCCCTAAATTTCTTATGTTAATCATTATAGGTTTTTTATTATGAATAAGCTACTTCTATCTTTATCTACAGTATTCGTATCTATAAACGTTTTCGCTTTGTCACCTTTAGAGCAAGCTAAAGTAGATACCGTTGCAAAGGTCTATCAAACCAATGATTTAGAACGCTACTCAACAAAAGAGTTTGCAGATTTGCAAATAAAAGCAACAGATATTCATAACGAAAATGAGTATGAATACGGCGGAACATGCCTTTCCGAATTTTGGATCTATGGAATGGTGAGAAATCAAGTTGAAGTAAAACCTATCATAAAAATTATTAAGGAACAGGTAAATGTCACTCTAAAAAGTAAGAAGAAAACCATTGATTTAATCTATCAACTGGAATGTGAAAACAACCAATGCTTAGTATCGGATGTAATTACTGAACAAGGGCATAGTTACAAGAAAAGCTTGGCTTCTTGCATCAAGAAATATCAATAAGGAAATGTTATGAGAAAAATATTTAAGGTAGTAATGCTAACCTTATCATTAACTTCTTGTGCAGAAGTTACAGAGGGACTTCGAGATATTTCACAAGGTACATTTGTGAAGAAAAGAGTTGGCAATCCATTTAGAACGGAGCAAACCACTGATTCATCTTTATATAACAGTTTGGTTAATCTATCTCAAGGTAAAGCAGTAGGTTCATCTATAAAGATGGAAACATCTGATCTTATGTTCTTCAAGGCATTAAACCATAATACTTTAATTCAAGAAAATGAAGTAAATTATGACTACGACCAAGTCGAATTATTAAGTAGTGAATTAAAACGCCATAAAATCTTTGTTAAAGAGAGTAAAGCAGGTGAAAAATGTTCATCTCCTTTATCAAATAATCAAGGATACACATCATCAACTTACGAATTTATGATTAATGGTAAAAAACTATATATCCTTCAATATGGAAGTGTTTGTGGAAGTTGTTTATATAAACCCATTGTAATTACCAAGAATCAGCCTTGCAAAGTCCTCAATACTCTTTAAATTTTAGGTATAACACGAGAATGTTTAAAAATTTGCTTAAAGAATATCAAGAAGGATACGTATATCTCTTTTCTGATAGAAGTTTCTATAAGAAGCTTTGGATTATTCCTTTATTACTATTTTTCCCATTTATAAAGTATCCATTCGGCATAATATTTATTAAAGGATGGCAGGTTCAGATGGTTGAAGATATTATGCTAGATAAGCCGTTGCAATCATTACAAATAAAGAAAATAGTTCTGAAAGGGTTACAAATAACAGGAGTTACGATTATATATTGGATGGTTCCAACAGCTTTTTGTTATTTATTAGGACTAAAAGGTATTCTAGGATTGTTCTTAGATATACTAGAATTTATACAAGGCGGATTAACAGGCTATCTTACGGATTACATTGAGGATTATATTGCAACATTATTTATCTACTTTATATGGGGCATGATCTCAAATCCAATTCTTCAATGTGGAATCATTAGATATGCATTAACTGGAAAATGGTTAGAATTATTAAATATACCGAAAAACATCTTATTCCTAATGGCTAATTTACATAATTTCTTAAAGTTTTATGTTTTTTATCTAGTCACAGTATTGCTTTTAATAATCCTTGATTCGTTATTATTATTTATAGCGTTTCCTATTGAGATTTTGTTGCTACCATTTTTACTTGTTCTCTATTATGGTTCAGTTTCGCATGAGTTAGGGCATCTAGCAAAAAATGCATTTCTCAAGCAGGTTAATAGGAAAAAAGATTTAACTGCTGATAATCCAACAGATTATATTGAAAATAAACGTTCACATTAAGAGGATTAGTTATGATTGAAAAATCGTTATTTACATACTTTATTGAAGCATTTACTAAAAACTATGCAAACTTTAAAGGGCGTGCTAGACGAAAAGAGTATTGGGGATTTACTTTATTTTATGCGTTAATATTCGCTATTTTAGGTGCTTTTGCTTTTACAGGTATTGGAGTAATACTTTTTTTAGTAGTTTTTGTTGTTACCTTACCACCTTCAATATCCCTAACAGTCCGTAGATTACACGATATAAATTTATCGGGTTGGTTTACTTTATATATGTTAATTATGCTAATTCCTGTTATTGGTGAAGCGATTGCAATCATCATTTCAATCGTCATCGGAGTTGTGCAAGGTAGTGCCAAATCGAATAAATTTGGCGAAAATCCTGTAATATCGAATAAATAATTACGGACACTAGCGATAACAAATAATAGATGAAAGCAACTTCGTGAGGAATTGCTTTTTTTATTTGACGAAAAATTTTCAAAGGACTATATTTACACTAATTTGCAGGGAAAACTTACTACAAATTATATAATTAGCCAAGGAATACAACTTTATTCAATCACCAATTAATACACATTAACAGGTGTGTAGCGAATGTTTAGGTGGCAGCAAATTTCATCTTGTAAATTTCCTGTTTTAACAATCGCAATTTCACTCATTTTAAATGAGCCTTCCACAAGTTCCTTGTGGGTAACGGTATTCGAGGCATAAACGCTTTGAGCCGATCTGAATTTTTCAGATGGGCGTTTTTTTGTGTCTGGCGTTTAGCAAATCTCGGATGCCTTGTACTACACAAGGAAATTCGCAATGGCTCAACATTATTTACTTTCAAGCAAATCAAAAAACATCAATTTAAAAGATATTTTACGCCTTACTGAAGAAGATGCTTTTCACCTTTTAAAAACTCACCGTTGGGGAAACCCTGATAATGTTCGTGATGTATGCTGTCCGCATTGTAGTATTCGCCACGAAGCCTATTTCCTTTCTTCTCGTAAACGTTGGTGTTGTAAACATTGCAAACGCCATTTTTATATTACAACAAATACAGCCTTTGCCTTTCATAAAGTTGATTTAGTCGATATTCTTGCTGTCATCTTAATGATGGTAAATAGCTCAAAAGGCATTAGTGCGATTGATGTTAGTCGTCATCTTAATTTGAACTACAAAACGGCATTTGTACTTTGTGGGAAAGTTCGCGAAGCCTTATTTAAAACACGCGATTTAAGTCCATTGTCAGGCGAAATTCACGAAGATGGAATGTTGATCAACTTTACCCTGCGCCCAACTAATTTTCGTAAAAACAATTATAAACAACGTCAAAAAGCCGATGAGAAAGGTCGCAAATATCCTAAATTTAGAGCGACTAAACGTTGTCTATTCGCTATTACACAACGTGCTGCAAATGATAGTAATATATCTGGAGCAAATCGTACCATTGTCGCAATGGATTACACCGAAAATGCTGATACTGTTTTTGCATTAAATCAACGCTTTGTCAAAGCAGGCAGTGATATTATGTGTGATGAAAACCCTGCTTATAAAAGTCTTGATTTTCATTACACCCGTTGGTCGGTGAATCATCAAGAGGCTTATAGTGCGAAAGGTGTAAATAATAACCTTGCGGAATCCTTCAATGCAAGAATGCGTGATTTAATGCGTGGCACACATCATAAAGTCGATAATAAATATGCCTTGCACTATGCTAATCAAGCCGCATTCTTTTCAGATAACCGCCGAGAATCTAACGGGAAACTTTTTGAAGATGTCCTCAAACGTTGTTTATGGGTTCTGCCATTTAAAGAATGGGTTGATTATTGGCAGGGAAATCATCGTGAAGGTGAGCTTCTCGGTATGAAAGCCTTTGCACCTAACGAAATTTCATCACACTACTTTAAGCGACTTGAAGAACAAGCTGCATACGATGAAATTCTGATGGCAGCATAGAATCTTATATACGCTAATAGACTTAGATAGAAATAAATAGCTTACCTGAATGAAGGTTGAGCGGAATAGCTACGCCTTGAGTTTGAAAAAATAGAAAATTGATGTGAAAAATTGCGAGGTTAAAGTTAGAATTTGAGGTAAAAGAAATGCCTTTCACAATTTTCATTTGGAAAGGCATTCAAATTTATGCGGTAAATTAGTCAATTTTCGGACTTTGTGCAACTGCTACATAATACCGACAAAATTGACCGCACTTTTATTTTTACCGCTTTACTTGACCACTTCCGCCGTATATTCTAGTTTGTGAATCGCATTAATCAATTGCTCATCAGAAACTTTTGGATCTTCTACAACAGTCACAGTTCTATCCTTAATGGAGGCTTTAGTGGAAATCACGCCATCAATATTACGTAACTCTTTATTCACCAAATAAGCACAAAGCTGGCAGTTCATTTCATTTACTTTTAACACAACTTGCTTTGTTTCTTCTGCCTGTGCAACAGAGAAGGTTAACAATGAAAGCAAAAGTGCGGTCGTTAATTTCTTCATTTTTTGTTCCTAATTAGAAAGCTCTAAAATCCACGGTAAAATGGTTGGATAAGTTAAGAAAAAGAGCATGACGATAAATACAATCCAATACAAAACAATGAGCTTTTTACGGGAAATGTATTTGCTGCAAATGATTTTTTTGGAAAACATCAGCAACCAAAAACCGTAGGCAAAGGCGCATAATGAAACGATAAGCATAGGAATGCGTAAATAGTCATATTCCCCCAAACCGATCAACCATGTGGATGACACGCCAAATACTAAATAGATTAAAGGCGCAATACAGCACAATGTTGATGCCACCGCAGCACTTAGTGCGGTGGCAATCGCAACCCAAAAAGATTTATTAGAGCTTTTTAGAGACGTAGTCATACTTAAATTCTTTCGGATCAAAGGAATTTAACGGATCACCACCCACTTCGGCATACGGATAACCAAAGTTATTGAGAGGAGCAAGTTCTGGCTGTGGATATAAATCGAAGTCGCGCGCATGATTAAATCCTACCCAGTTAGCTTCCCAGTTACCGAATAGGTATTTAGCAACGGCTTGTGTATCCTTATCGTCAACCGATTTTTTCTCCGCTAAACGCATTTTTGCTACGTCTGCAGAATCAACAGGCACCCAACCGAATCCAGCTAGATAGAACTCAGCACGACAATGCTGACCACCGCTTACATTTGCTACGCCATGTTCGTCCGCACTACCGAATGCACCTTTGGAATATTTGCCCATTTTATCCGCTGCACCTAAACGAATACCAAAAATTTCACGAGCTGGAATGCCGCTAGCACGAGCAAGTGCAACGAAAACAGAGTTAATATCGGTACATTTACCTTTTAACACACCGGTGGTCAGAATTTTTTCTACATCACCATCGCCACAGCCTAGAACAGAATTGTCACGTTCCATATTGTTGACGATCCATTGGTGAATCAACTCAGCTTTTTTCAATGGATTGGTTTCAGTGCCCACAATTTTATCGGCGAACTGTTTCACAATGCCATCAGTTTTAATATGTTGAGTCGGTTTTAAATATTCTTGTACATCAACAGAATAGTGAATATCTTTTGGTGGCTTGTAATTTTCTAATGCACCTTTAACCATAGGTTCACGATCTTTGGTTTCAATCACCATTGTGATTTTTAAATCGCGTTTTTGTGCATCTTTATCCCAAGTCGCAAAGAGCGTTTTCGCACCATATTTGTTGTTTTCTGTCACATAGGCATCCAAATAGTTACCTTCAAAATGGATAGATTTTACCTGTTGATACTCGCCATTAAATGGTAAAGGCACCCACAGATTCGCTTGTCCTTGCGAACCTTTTGGTGCAACTAAGTCATAAGTTTGAGTGAATTCATACAGATGAGAATCGGTATTGTAGTTTGGAATGTCGGTATTGGCGTAAGCCATAGAACATGCGGAGAGCACCGCAGTGGCGATAAGTTTCTTCATGAAAAGATCCTTCTAGTTAGTTAACAGTTAAAACTTAACACATTAGATAAACTAATTGTGGACATGACTATAGTAGCTCATTTTATTTTCTAGTCAATATTGCTTTTTTATTTCAGCCATTTAAGATTTGCTAAAGAAATTCGAAGTAAAATACCGTTTCTATTTTTATTGGAAAGAATAATGACAAAACAAATTTTCACACAATCTCAACAACCAGAAGAACAAGAAATTCTGCCTAAGCAGGAATTTTATAATGTTGAAACAACTATCGATAATGAACCTTTAGAAGGGGAGTTATTGGACGAGCAATTTGAGCAAATTGTGAAACCTAAATCGAGTGGTTGGAAAACGGCTTTAAAATTGACCGCACTTTTGTTTTTAGGGGCGACAGTTGCACAATCTGTTCAATGGATTTGGGACAGTTATCAAAATCAACAATGGATTTACCTTGCTTTTGCCTTGGTAAGTTTTGTTGTGGTGATGTTTGGTTTATCTGAAATCATCGCAGAATGGCGACGTTTGGTGAAACTCAAAAGACGTTTGAATTTACAAGAACAAAGTCAGCGATTAATAGGTGAAAGTGCGGTTAAAAATCATCACGTTTTTTCAGAGCAGGATAGTGAGCAAGGAAGAGCGTTGTGTTTATCGATTGCCGATACCTTAAAATTGGATTCGCAACATCCCTCAATTGTCCAATGGGAAAAACAGCTGAATGAAAGTTATTCTGCTCGCGAAGTCACCCATTTATTCAGTAAGACGGTATTACAATCTTTTGATCAAAAAGCGAAAAAACTGATTACGAAAATGTCGGCAGAATCCGCAGTGATTGTGGCAATTAGTCCTTTAGCTGTGATTGATATGTTTTTTATTGCGTGGCGAAATATTCGTTTAATCAATAAAATTGCAGCGATTTATGGGATTGAGCTTGGGTATTTTACCCGTCTTCGTTTGCTCAGAATGGTGTTAGTAAATCTTGCTTTTGCCGGTGCGACTGAAATCGTGCAAGATTTAGGGATGGATTGGCTTTCGCAAGATATTACCGCAAAACTTTCTGCAAGAGCAGCGCAAGGGATTGGCGTTGGATTATTGACGGCTCGATTGGGCATTAAGGCTATGGAGTTTTGTCGCCCACTGGCATTTGATAAAGCAGAAAAGCCAAAGCTTTCTCATGTGCAAAAAGAATTGCTGACGGTAATGAAAGATACGGTACTTGGCAAGACGAAAGTAAAAGAAAAAAAAGAGGTGTAATAAAAAAGTGCGGTTAAAATTGACCGCACTTTTTTGTATAAAAGAGATGATTAAAGTCCCGCTTTTAAGCTGGCCTCAATAAAGCGGTCAAGATCGCCATCCAGTACGGCTTGTGTATTACGATTTTCAACGCCTGTACGGAGATCCTTAATACGTGCATCATCTAGCACATAAGAACGAATTTGGCTGCCCCAACCGATATCAGATTTATTATCTTCCATCGCTTGTTTGTCCGCATTTTTCTTTTGTAACTCAAGCTCATACAATTTTGCTTTTAACTGCTTCATGGCTTGATCTTTATTCTTGTGTTGAGAACGATCGTTTTGACATTGCACGACAATTCCACTTGGCATGTGAGTAATACGCACCGCACTTTCAGTTTTATTGACGTGCTGACCACCCGCACCAGATGCACGATAAACGTCAATACGTAAATCGGCCGGATTGATTTCAATATCAATATCGTCATCAATTTCAGGATAAACGAAAGCTGCTGCAAATGATGTATGGCGACGGTTATTAGAGTCAAATGGGCTTTTGCGCACTAAACGATGGATACCGGTTTCCGTACGTAACCAACCGAAAGCGTATTCACCACTGACACGAATCGTCGCGGATTTTAAACCCGCCACATCACCATCGGATACTTCCATTAATTCTGTTTTAAAGCCTTTGCTTTCAGCCCAGCGAAGGTACATGCGAAGTAACATTTCCGTCCAGTCCTGCGCTTCTGTACCACCGGAACCTGCTTGTAAATCGACATAGCAATCACACGCATCGTGTTCACCACTAAACATGCGTCGGAATTCTAATTTGGCAAGTTGTTGTTCAAGTTCGTCTAATTCAGCAACGGCTTCACTGAAGGTCTCTTCATCTTCAGCTTCAACGGCTAATTCAAGAAGCCCTTCAACATCCTCTAAACCTTGTTCTAAATTCTTGATGGTATCAACCACTTGTTCAAGTGAAACGCGTTCTTTCCCAAGTGCTTGGGCTTTTTCAGGATCGTTCCACACATCGGGTTGTTCTAATTCGGCATTAACTTCTTCTAAACGCTCAACTTTTGCATCGAAGTCAAAGATACCCCCGAAGCACAGAAGTGCGTTCGGAAAGGTCGGCGATTTTGTTTTTGATTGGATTAATTTCAAACATAATAAATAAACCTCTATAAGCGGCAGAAGTATAAGTCATTTTCAGTTTTTTGGGTAGTTTGGCTTGCACAAATCATCGATCCATTTATAATTCTAACCTTTGTTGTTTAGATATTTAGGAATAAAAATGAAAAAATTACTGACCGCACTTTTAATCACTGCTTCTGCCACAGCGATGGCGACTGATGCTGAGATTAAATCGAAATTACAAGCATTAGGTGCGAAAAATATTGAAGTGAAAGATTCACCGGTAAAAGGTCTTAAAACAGCGGTGACTGATCAAGGCATTTTATATGTAAGTGAAAATGGTCAATATGTTTTGCAAGGCAAAATGTATGAATTAACAAATAAAGGCCCAGTTGATGTGGCTGGTAAACTTTTAGCGGATAAAGTGAATGCGTTAAAAAACGAAATGATCATTTATCCGGCAAAAAATGAAAAATATGTTGTGACCGTATTCATGGATATTACTTGCCATTATTGTCACATCCTTCATCAACAAGTGAAAGAATATAATGATTTAGGTATTACCGTTCGTTATCTTGCATTCCCACGTGCTGGAATGAATGAAACTGCTCGCCAAATGGAAGCCATTTGGACAGCGAAAGATCCTGTATTTGCATTGAACGAAGCAGAAAAAGGTAACTTACCAAAAGAATTGAAAACACCTAACATTGTGAAAAAACAGTATGATTTAGGTGTACAACTTGGTGTGAAAGGTACGCCAAGTATTGTGACTTCAACAGGTGAAATGCTTGGGGGATATTTAAAACCTCAAGATTTATTAGCTGTGTTACAAGAATCAGCACAATAATTGTTAGTAGTGAGGGCGTATGATATACGCCCTTAAAATATTCATATCATCAAAGTGCATATTGTAGTTTCTTTGGATGATAATTTTAAATAACAAAACACCGTGAAAAAACTCATCAAACGTCGTGAAATTCCTGCCGGAAATCCTGTTTCAGATAATGCATTACTCGATCGTCTCTATCGTTCTCGTCATATCAAAAATAGCCAAGAATTAGACCGCACTTTGCAATCAATGCTGAATCCCAATCAATTACATGGTATTCAACAAGCCGTGGATTTATTGATTGAGGCTTATCAACAGCAACAAAAGATTGTTATCGTCGGCGATTTTGATGCAGACGGGGCAACCAGTACGGCACTTTCAGTGTTAGCTTTGCGTATGCTTAGCTTTACTGATGTGGAATATCTTGTGCCAAATCGTTTTGAGCAGGGGTATGGATTGAGTGTGCCAGTTGCTGAAATGGCAATAGAAAAAGGCGTGCAGTTATTGATGACGGTAGATAACGGAGTATCCTCCTTTGAGGGCGTGGCGTATTTAAAAGAGCAAGGGGTGAAGGTGTTGATTACCGATCATCACTTACCGCCAGAAATACTGCCAAATGCTGATGCCATTGTTAATCCAAATTTGCAACAATGTGATTTCCCTTCAAAATGTTTAGCCGGCGTAGGTGTGGCGTTTTATTTAATGCTCGCTTTGCGTGCTAAATTTCGCGAATTGGGTATTTTTACGGCTGAAACACAGCCTAATTTTACTGAATTACTGGATTTAGTCGCGCTCGGCACGATTGCAGACGTTGTTCCACTTGATCAAAATAACCGTATTTTAGCCCATCAAGGGTTGATGCGAATTCGTGCGAAGCGTTGTCGACCAGGAATTATTGCTCTCGCTGAAGTGGCTAATCGGGAAGTTGAAAAACTTTGTTCGTCAGATTTAGGCTTTGCGATTGCACCCCGTTTAAATGCTGCGGGTCGATTAGATAATATGTCTGTTGGTGTGGAGTTATTACTTGCAGAAAGTATGCAAGAGGCTAGAGCGCAAGCCTTAGATTTGGATAGTTTAAATCAAGCCAGAAAAGAAATTGAGCAAGGCATGAAGTTAGAAGCCTTAGAAATTTGCCGAAATCTCACCGCACTTTCTGATGAATTACCGATGGGAATAGCCTTATTTCAGAAAGATTGGCATCAAGGTGTATTAGGTATTGTAGCCTCTCGTATTAAAGATCAATACCATCGACCAGTTATTGCTTTTGCGCAAGATCAAGAAGGTGTTTTAAAAGGTTCTGCGCGTTCAATTGAAGGCTTGCATATGCGCGATGTATTAGAGCGCATCCATTCCCAACATCCTTATATGATTTTAAAATTTGGCGGTCATGCCATGGCAGCAGGATTAAGCATTAAAGAAAGCTTTTTCCCTGATTTTCAAAAGATTTTTAATCAAACGGTGCAAGATTGGTTAAATGAAGATCAATTACAAGGTGTGATTTGGACGGATGGCGAACTTCAAGCAAATGAATTTAGTATTGAAACCGCAGAAGTGATAAAATCTGGCGGGCCTTGGGGACAAGCTTTTCCTGAGCCTGTTTTTGATGGTGAATTTAAAATTTTTGAGCAACGTGCAATCGGACAAAATCAAAATCATCTAAAAATGCTTGTTGAGCCTAAAAATGGTGGTCCATTATTAGATGCCATTGCGTTTAATATCGATACTCGGTATTATCCCGATTTGTCGATTAAGCAGGCAAAATTTGCTTATAAGTTAGAAATTAATGAGTTTCGTGGAAATCGAAACCTCCAATTATTAGTCGATTATATTGAACCAATTGGTTAATTTATGAAAAAAGTTTGGCAGAATAAATTATTAAAAGGATCCTTTGCAATGATATTGCTGAGTGTGACAAATGTCGCATTCGGTGAAGTCAGTGCAAAGGATTTTTCTGCCAAAAATCCACCGCACTTACCACCAGCGAATGTGGCGCAGTTTGAAGATGGTCGAGATTATTTTTCATATCAAGAACCGATTGAACAAGCCAAAAGAAGCGATCGTAAAATTCCTATCCAATTTTTCTTTGATTACGACTGCCGAGTTTGTTCTTCCGCTCAAGATATTTTGCAACTTTATAGCCAAATTCGTCCAAATAAAGTGGCATTAGATGAATACCCGGTTGCTACGAATGAAGCAAAATTTTCAGCGACAATATTTTATACCTTACAGCGTTTAAAAGTAGGTGAGTTATCAGATACGCTGTTATTTGAAACCTCTGAAAAGGCACGTTATACCGAATTATCGTCATTAGATAAGATGCGTGAATGGATAGTCTCGCAAGGAATCAGTAAAGCTGAATTTAATAAAGTCGTGCATTCTGCTGAAGTAAAAGAAGATGTGAATAATGCCATTAATTTAACAGAAGAATATGGTGTATTTACGTTCCCTTATGTGGTGGTGGGCGGAAAATATGTTCTCACCGCGAGTACATTGTATAACGATGATTATGGCGTTGCGGTATTAGATTTCTTAGTGAGTAAACTCGAACAAGAAAGGAAAAAATAATGAAAATCGGGATTGTTGGTGCGATGGCACAAGAAGTGGAAATTTTATCCCAATTAATGACAGATAAAAAAGAAACGAAAGTGGCAAGTGCGGTCATTTTTGAAGGCAAAATTAATGGTAAAGAAGTCGCATTATTGCAATCAGGAATAGGTAAGGTCGCAGCGGCTATTGGTACCACTGCTTTATTGCAATTGGCTAAACCGGATGTGGTTTTAAATACCGGCTCAGCAGGCGGTGTCGCAAAAGATTTAAAAGTAGGAGATATCGTTATTTCGGATGAAACTCGCTATCACGATGCAGATGTGACGGCATTTGGCTATGAAAAAGGTCAATTACCCGCGAATCCAGCGGCTTTTCTTTCAGATAAAAAATTAGCCGATTTAGCCGATGAAATTGCTCAGTCACAAGGACAAAATGTAAAACGTGGTTTAATTTGCTCCGGTGATAGCTTTATTAATAGCGAAGACAAAATTGCTCAAATTAAAGCGGATTTCCCAGGTGTGACAGCCGTAGAAATGGAAGCAACCGCGATTGCGCAAGTTTGTCATGCCTTTAACGTACCTTTTGTGGTCGTTCGAGCTATTTCAGATGCAGGCGATGGCGCAGCAAGTATGTCATTTGAAGAGTTTTTACCCTTGGCTGCAAAGCAGTCTTCGGCGTTAGTGCTGGGAATGATAGATAGATTATAAGAGGTAATGTATGGGTATGATTATTACTGTTGATGGCCCAAGCGGAGCAGGGAAAGGAACACTTTGCTATGCATTAGCAGAGAAGTTAGGCTTTACCTTGTTAGATAGTGGCGCGATTTATCGTGTGACGGCATTGGCTGCGCTGAAACGTCATGCAGACTTAACCGATGAAGAAGGATTAGCGGAGTTAGCCCGTCATTTGGATATTCAATTCATTCCAAAGAATGGAGAAGTCAATGTGCTTCTTGGTGGGATGGATGTGAGTCATTTAATCCGTACGCAAGAAGTGGCGGAAGCCGCTTCAAAAGTGGCGGTTTTTCCTAAAGTGCGGTCAGCTTTACTGCAACTTCAGCAGGATTTTGGCAAAAATGATGGCCTGATTGCTGATGGGCGAGATATGGGGACGGTGGTTTTCCCAAATGCACAAGTTAAACTGTTTTTAGATGCAAGTGCGGAAGAACGTGCAAAAAGACGCTATAAACAGTTGCAAAATAAGGGAATTAATGGTAACTTTGCACAGATTTTAGCCGAGATACAAGAACGTGATTTTCGCGATAGAAATCGTGAGGTTGCGCCATTGAAACCGGCTGACGATGCTTTATTGTTAGATAGTACAACATTGAGTATTGATGAGGTCATTGCTCAAGCGTTATCTTATATTCAACAAAAAGCGTCAATTTCGATTTAACTGTTTATTCAAGGAAGAATAGACATTTATCCTCAACCCCGCATTTTATGGATCTTAATGTGGATGTTATTAACTTAAATTAAGAAGATTATTTATATGTCAGAATCTTTTGCTCAACTCTTTGAAGAATCATTAAAAGGCCTTGAAACCCGTCAAGGTTCAATCGTTAGCGGTACTGTTGTTGCTATTCAAAAAGGCTTTGTACTTGTTGATGCAGGCTTAAAATCTGAATCTGCAATCCCTGTTGCTGAATTCCAAAACGCTCAAGGTGAACTTGAAGTTAAAGTTGGCGACACAGTAAACGTAGCTTTAGATGCAGTTGAAGATGGTTACGGCGAAACTAAACTTTCTCGTGAGAAAGCTGTTCGTCATGAATCTTGGATTGAATTAGAAAAAGCTTACGAAGATAAAGCGACCGTTATCGGTTTAATCAACGGTAAAGTGAAAGGCGGTTTCACAGTTGAGTTAAACGGTGTTCGTGCATTCTTACCAGGTTCATTAGTTGATACTCGTCCAGCACGTGAAGCTGATCACCTACTTGGTAAAGAATTAGAATTCAAAGTAATCAAATTAGATCAAAAACGTAACAACGTTGTTGTTTCTCGTCGTGCAGTGATCGAATCTGAAAACAGCCAAGAACGTGAGCAAATCCTTGAGAACCTAGCTGAAGGTTCAGAAGTTAAAGGTATCGTTAAAAACTTAACTGACTACGGTGCATTCGTAGATTTAGGTGGCGTTGACGGTTTATTACACATCACTGATATGGCTTGGAAACGTGTTAAACACCCAAGCGAAATCGTGAATGTAGGCGACGAAGTAACTGTTAAAGTATTAAAATTTGACAAAGATCGTACTCGCGTATCTTTAGGCTTAAAACAATTAGGTCAAGATCCTTGGGTTGCTATCGCTGAAAACCACCCAGTAAACAGCAAATTAACTGGTAAAGTAACTAACTTAACTGACTATGGTTGTTTCGTTGAAATCTTAGATGGCGTTGAAGGTTTAGTTCACGTTTCTGAAATGGATTGGACTAACAAAAACATCCACCCATCTAAAGTTGTAAGCTTAGGCGATACAGTTGAAGTGATGGTATTAGAAGTTGACGAAGAACGTCGTCGTATTTCTTTAGGTTTAAAACAATGCAAACCTAACCCATGGACTCAATTCGCTGAAACTCACAACAAAGGCGACAAAGTTACTGGTAAAATTAAATCAATCACTGATTTCGGTATCTTCATCGGTCTTGAAGGTGGTATCGACGGTTTAGTTCACTTATCTGACATTTCTTGGAATGTTGCAGGTGAAGAAGCAGTTCGTAACTACAAAAAAGGTGATGAAGTTTCTGCCGTAGTATTAGCAGTAGATGCAGTGAAAGAACGTATTTCTTTAGGTATCAAACAACTTGAAGATGATCCATTCAACAACTTCGTAGCTATCAACAAAAAAGGTGCAGTAATTTCTGCAACTGTTGTTGAAGCTGACGCTAAAGGTGCTAAAGTTGAATTAGCAGGTGGCGTTGAAGGTTATATCCGTGCAGCAGACTTAACAAATGAAGTTGCAGCAGGTGATGTAGTTGAAGCGAAATACACAGGTGTTGATCGTAAAGCACGTATCGTTCACTTATCTGTAAAAGCGAAAGATCAAGCTGAAGAAGCAGCTGCAGTTGCAAACGTGAATAACAAACAAGAAGATGTTGCTATTCCAAACGCAATGGCTGAAGCTTTCAAAGCGGCTAAAGGTGAATAATTAATTCACATAAATAAGGCTGGGTCATTGACTCAGCCTTATTACTACCAGCTATAATTAACAAGGATTTAGCGGTAATTTATTATGAACTAATGCATTACCTGTAAGTCTTAATAACAAGTTTAAGTATAAATTTAAAGGAGAGTTGACGATGACTAAATCTGAACTAATTGAAAATCTATCAACAAAGCACCCAACTTTATCCGCAAAAGAAGTAGAAGGTATTGTAAAGGATATTCTTGAACTCATTGCACAATCTTTAGAAGAGGGTAATCGTATCGAAGTTCGTGGTTTTGGTAGCTTCTCTTTACACCATCGTCAACCGCGAGTGGGCCGTAATCCTAAAACCGGTGATTCTGTAAAATTAGATGCTAAATCTGTACCGCACTTTAAAGCGGGTAAAGAATTAAAAGATCGCGTAAATGTTTTTGCTTAAACATTCAATAGATATCAATAAAACGACACTTAGGTGTCGTTTTTTATTACAAATTTTGGCATAATGAACCTATTCTTAACAAAGGAGATTGTGATGATTAAATATATTCTTGGGCTCATTATTGTATTGGCTATCGTACTTGTTGCGGTAACTATAGGGGCAAATAATGATCAAGTAATCACCTTTAACTACATTGTTGCTGAAAGCCAATTCCAACTTTCAACATTAGTTGCCATTTTATTTGGTTTTGGATTAATTTTAGGTTGGTTAATTACAGGATTTTTCTACTTAAAATTAAAATTCAAAAATATGTCGTTAGCGCGTCAAGTTAAACGTCAAACATTACAAATTAACGAATTAACGACTACTCGCGATAAGGCAGTATAATGCTTGAATTACTCTTTCTGCTTCTGCCAATAGCCGCCGCTTATGGTTGGTATATGGGGCATCGGAGTGCCAAGAAAGATCAGGAAGATATTAGTAATAAACTCTCCCGTGATTATGTCACGGGGGTCAATTTTTTGCTTTCTAATCAAACGGATAAAGCCGTTGATTTGTTTCTTGATATGTTGCAAAAACAAGAAACAGAAAATGAAATTGAAAGCAACTCTCAATTTGAAGCTGAGCTAACGCTTAAGAATCCATCAAGCCCTCGATCGTAGTCCAAATTATTCTTTCGAACAAAAATTATTAGCTAAACAGCAACTTGCTAAGGATTTCATGGCGGTGGGTTTTTATGACCGTGCGGAAGCCCTTTACATCATTATGGTGGATGAACCTGAGTTCGCTGAAAATGCGCTACAACAGCTTTTAGTGATTTACCAAAAAACAAAAGAATGGAAAAAAGCGGTTAATATTGCAGAAAAACTAGCCAAAATTTCCCCTAAAGAAAATGATGTGGAATTAGCACAATGTTATTGTGAATATGCCTTAAGTGGTGAGCTTGAAAGTGCAGTCGAAAAACGCAGTATTTTACAAAAAGCGCTGAATGTATCTCCAACAAGTGTGAGAGCATCAATGCTTCTTGCGGATTTAGAAATGGCAGATAAAAACTACCGTCAAGCCATTCATTTTTTGGAGAATATTCTTAATCAAAATCCAATTTACATTGGAGAAGTGTTGAAAACACTCAAATATTGTTATGATGAATTAGGAGAGAGAGATAACTTTGAGTTATTCTTGATTCGAGCCAGCCAGCAGATTAACAATACTAAAGTCGATTTAATGTTAGCAAGCGTGATTGAAGAGAAAGATGGCAAGAGTGCCGCTCAATCAAAGCTTTATCACCAACTCACAAAACATCCAAGTACATCTATTTTCCATCGTTTTATTCAATTCCAAATTGATGATGCTGAGGAAGGGCGAGGTAAAGAAAGCTTAATTTTGCTACATAAAATGGTGGGTGAGAGAATTAAGCAGGGCTTTGGTTATCGTTGCTCAAATTGCGGTTATCAAACCCATAAATTAATGTGGAATTGTCCTTCTTGCAAACAGTGGGAAACCATCAAACCAGAACATAATTAATTGACACAGTGAGGTAAAATTATGAATAGCAAAGTAATTGTTGCATTGGATTACGAAACGGAAGCACAAGCGCTATCCCTCGTGGATCAAATTGATCCAAGCTTATGCCGTTTAAAAGTGGGTAAAGAAATGTTTACCACATTGGGAACTAGTTTCGTTAAACAATTACACGAGCGTCAATTTGATGTTTTCCTCGATCTAAAATTTCATGATATTCCGAATACTGTAGCAAGAGCCGTGCGTTCTGCGGCGGATTTAGGTGTATGGATGGTGGATGTCCATGCTAGCGGTGGTTTAAAAATGATGGAAGAGGCGAAGAAAATTCTCGAGCCTTATGGAAAAGATGCACCGTTATTAATCGCGGTAACTGTATTAACAAGCATGGAAGATTTAGATTTGTTGCAAATTGGTATTAACTCTTCACCACTTGAGCATGTATTACGTCTTGCGAATTTAACACAGCGTGCGGGATTAGATGGAGTTGTTTGTTCGCCACAAGAAGTGGAGATTTTACGTAATACTTGTGGTCCTGATTTTAAATTAGTCACACCGGGGATTCGTCCAATTGGAAGTGATTTTGGCGATCAACGTCGCGTTATGACTCCTGCTGCGGCTATTCGTTCTGGTTCTGATTATTTGGTGATTGGCCGCCCAATTACTCAAGCTGAAAATCCAGCAGAAGTGCTTCGTTCAATTAATGCATCACTTTCATAATATGACAGAGAGTACTTTAGTATATTCTACCGAAGTTGGTCAAATTAAAGCGCAGAAAGAGCCGGTACAACGCCCTAAAGGTGATGGTGTGGTTCGCATCCAAAAACAAACCAGTGGTCGAAAAGGTGCAGGCGTTTCAGTGATTACTGGGCTAGATTTAGCTGATGATGAATTGAAAAAGTTAGCCGCTGAACTTAAAAAGCGTTGTGGTTGCGGTGGTTCGGTTAAAGACGGCAACATTGAGATTCAAGGTGAAAAACGCGATTTACTTAAACAACTTTTAGAACAAAAAGGGTTTAAAGTAAAATTAGCCGGTGGTTAAGATAAGACAAAAAATCCATCTTCAATTGAAGATGGATTTTTTTATGTTTAACCTTCCATAAAGTTTGGTTGGTAAGCAAAGAACATTGCACCTAAGAAACTTAACAAGGCAAATGCCAGAAATGCACTGTTTGGGTTGACCGCTTTACGACTAAAATATTTAGCCGAGAAGAAGATATAAAGCACAAGCATGATGATTTTCATGACCAGCCAGCTTTGTAGCTGATAACCGACCAAGAAGAAAATCGTTAAGCCGCTTGCAATTAAAAGTGTATCTACTAAGTGCGGTAAAATTTTTAGCAGTTTAATCGCGCGCCAATTTTTCCCACTTAATTGCATTCCCCCACGGATAATTAATAATCCTAAACTTAAAAATGCACAAACAATGTGCAAATAAATTAACATAATCACTCCAGATGTAAAAGGAAAGTGCGGTCAAAAGCGACCGCACTTTAATTTCTTATTTTGCAATACGCTTATATTTAATACGATGTGGTTGTGTTGCGGCTTCACCTAAGGTTTTCTTTTTCCACTCTTCGTAGTCTGAGAAGTTACCTTCGTAGAACGTCACTTTACCTTCATCACCGTAATCTAAAATATGAGTTGCAATACGGTCTAAGAACCAACGGTCATGGGAAATCACCATTGCACAACCTGGGAATTCTAAGATCGCATTTTCTAACGCACGTAAAGTTTCAACGTCTAAGTCATTGGTCGGTTCGTCCAATAACAGTACGTTACCACCACGTTGTAGAAGTTTAGCTAAGTGTAAACGACCACGCTCACCACCCGATAATTCGCCCACACGTTTTTGTTGATCTACGCCTTTGAAGTTGAAGCGTCCAACGTATGCACGGCTTGGAATTTCAAAGTTACCAATAGTGAGAATATCTTGTCCGTTAGACACTTCTTCCCATACGGTTTTCTTATCATCCATTGAGTCACGGAACTGATCGACAGAGGCAAGTACCACTGTTTCACCCATTGTAATTGAGCCGCTATCTGGTTGTTCTTGACCTGAAAGCATACGGAATAGGGTAGATTTACCCGCACCATTCGCTCCGATAATACCCACGATAGCACCTTTTGGAATGCTGAATGATAAATCGTCGATTAAAGTGCGATCACCGTAGGATTTGGTGAGGTTTTGCACTTCGATCACTTTATCACCTAAACGTGGACCAGGTGGAATAAAGAGCTCATTGGTCTCATTACGTTTTTGGTATTCGCCAGAGTTCAATTCATCAAAGCGCGCCATACGTGCTTTGCTTTTCGCTTGACGACCTTTAGGATTTTGACGAACCCATTCTAACTCTTTCGCAATTGATTTTTGACGCGCATTTTCAGTTGCTTGTTCTTGTTCTAAACGTTTCTCTTTTTGCTCTAACCAAGAAGAGTAGTTGCCTTCCCAAGGAATACCTTCACCACGGTCAAGCTCTAAGATCCAACCTGCTACATTATCTAAGAAGTAACGGTCGTGGGTAATCGCCACAACAGTACCTTCGTAGTCATGTAAGAAACGCTCTAACCATGCTACAGATTCAGCATCTAAGTGGTTGGTTGGTTCGTCTAATAAGAGCATGTCTGGTTTTTCGAGTAATAAGCGACAAAGTGCGACGCGACGACGTTCGCCCCCTGATAAATGCTCAATTTTTGCATCCCAATCTGGTAAACGTAATGCATCTGCTGCACGTTCTAATTGGTTATCTAAATTATGGCCATCGTGTGCTTGAATAATGGCTTCAAGGTTTGCTTGTTCTGCCGCTAATTTATCAAAATCAGCATCAGGATCTGCATAAAGTGCATAGACTTCATCTAAACGAGTCAGTGCATTTTTCACTTCAGAAACGGCTTCTTCTACCGCTTCACGCACTGTTTGTTGCGGATCAAGTTTTGGTTCTTGTGGAAGATAACCAATTTTGATACCCGGTTGTGGACGAGCTTCACCTTCGAACTCTTTATCCACGCCCGCCATAATGCGTAAGAGGGTTGATTTACCCGCACCATTTAAGCCTAGAACCCCGATTTTTGCACCAGGGAAGAAGCTTAAAGAAATATCTTTCAAAATATGACGCTTTGGTGGCACCACTTTGCCGACACGGTGCATCGTATATACAAATTGCGTTGACATAATTTTCTCGATGTTATGAATAAAAGTGCGGTTATTTTACTTGATGTTTAGGGAATAAGCTATTTGAAAGGCAAAAAAAACCACCCATACAGGGTGGTAGGAAAGTAGTTTAGCTATATTTATGATTATTTTATTTAGGAACTTTATGAATATCAAGCAATCACTTGACGAAACAGATAGTACATAAATTTCAGTTATAAGGGAAATGCGAATGAATAATTTTTTGATAAAAATCAATAAAATCATAGGATTTTTTACTTTTAGACTGATTTTTATTCGATTTTGATTGGGAACTGATTGTGATAAAATCTGTCTATTCAATCATTTAGCCACTCTTTTTTCTTATTTATGTTTAAAAAATTACCTCTTGGATTATTGCTAATTTCTCCTTTTTCAGCGCTAGCGCATCCCCACGCATTCATTGATATGCAAACGAAACCCTTAGTGAAAGATAATCAATTAATTGGTTTCTCAACGCAGTGGTTACTGGATGAAGCCAGTTCTTCAGCTGTCTTGTATGATGTGAAGCAGGCAAAAGGGGATAAGGCTGCCCAACAGAAATTAGTTGATGAAGTAATGGCAAACGTTGTGAATGAACATTACTTTAGTTATATTTTTGACAAAGAAAATCATAAAATTAAATACACAAAACACCCTGAAAATTATGGTATGCGTGTGAAAGGGAACGAGGTGGAATATTATTTTGATTTTCTTTTGGCACAGCCACAGGCCTTACAAAATAATGAATTTACGCTGATGACTTATGACCGCACTTATTATGTGGCTATGCGGTATGCAGAAACTGGCAAAAGAGCGGTTGATTTTTCATCACTTCCTGCAAACTGCAAAGGCGAGGTGCTTGAACCTAATGTCGATGAAAAAATTCAATCTTACGCATCATCATTGGATAAATCGCAAAAAAATGAAGATGATTCCCTTGGTGTATTGTTTGCGCAGAAAGTAAAAATTAAGTGTGAATAAAATGAAGTTAAAACTGACCGCACTTTTTATTGGTTTATTAGCGATTATCTTCGCATTATTACCTTGGTTGTTTGTGCAAGTTGCTGATTGGCAAAAAGCCTTTAATCAGTTGATTTCTGAAAATCTACATCAGATTCAAGCACATTCATCAACAGCAGGATTGTGGTTGATTTTTGCCGCCTTTTCTTATGGTGTATTACATGCATTAGGGCCTGGGCATGGCAAATTTATTATCGCTAGTTATCTTTCTACGCACGAAAGCCAACTTAAGACCAGCGTACGTTTAAGCTTGCTTTCCTCTCTCATGCAAGGTTTTGTCGCAGTCGCTGCAACCTCCATTGTGGTGGTGATACTTAATCTATCCTCTAAATATTTTAAACTTAGCCAGTTATGGCTGGAACGTAGCGCTCTAATTTTATTAGTGTTGTTAGGGATTTATTGGATTACTCAAGGTCTGAAAGGCTTAAAGAAAAAGCAATCTTTTCGTATTACATCGATCCAATCATTACCAAAACAGATTGGAACAGCTTCGCCTTTTCGATATGAGCAAGGAAAAGTAAGTCAAACACAGTGTAGCTGTGGGCATCAACATCTACCGAATAATCAACAGCTTAAGCAATCAGGTGATTTAAAATCTCAGCTCTTAGTGATTTTGACTATTGGTATGCGACCGTGTAGTGGCGCTATTTTTGTGCTCTTTCTCGCTTATATGCTGGATCTTTATTGGTGGGGAATTGTAGCTACGTTTGCCATGTCTCTGGGCACAGGATTAATGCTTTCACTTTTTGCTGCGTTAGTGCGCTATGCGAGAAATGTCGCAACGCGATTAGGCCATTGGTACGGTTTAACTGGTTCTAATCAAAAAGGCGAGGCCATGATCAAATGTATTGCGGGCGCAATTATGATCTTTTTTGCACTAAGCTTGTTATATGGCACGATGGAGGCTGTAACAGGTGGCGCAGCCTTGTTTGGTGGGTAAAGAAAAGGGCAGCGTTTGCTGCCCATTTATTTGAAAATAGATTATTCAACCCAAGTAACGATTTCTTCAATTGGTCTACGTGATTTTTTAGTAATGTCTCTCGCACGATAACCAAATGTTGCTGCCACAGATACGCCCCATTCATTTGGATCAAAAAGACCTTCAGCGGCTAAAACTTCATTCATTTTATCGTAGTTAAAGCCTTCAATCGGGCAAGAATCAACACCGATAGCGGCGGCACCAGTGAGCATATTCGCTAATGCAATGTAGGTTTGTTTGCTTGCCCAGTCAAATAATGCACGCTCGCTTTCTGCGGTTTTCATTTGAACTTCTTGTAAGTCTTTGTATTTTGCCAAGGCTTTTTCTAATTGCTCACCTTGTAAACCTCTACGCACCGCTACATCACGGAAGAAAGGCGTGTCATAGCGCGCATTTTTCTTCGCAAGAATGATCACTAAATGGCTACAATCATCTAATTGATATTGCATACCCCAGCTAAAAGGTTTGAGTTTATCGCGTAATGCTTTATTTTGAATAATTAAGAACTTCCATGGCTCAGAGCCGACAGAGCTTGGTGATAAACGAGCAAATTCTAAAATTGCCGCGAAATCTTCTTGGCTAATTTTTTTATTTGGATCGTAATAACGTGTGGAGCAGCGATTTTCGAATACCTGAAGCATTTGTTCGCGTGTAATTTGACTCATGTTTTCTTCCTCTTAACATTATCTAATTTGTGATCGTTTGACCGAACTTTAGCGCTCTTTCCAATATCCAATCCACTCTTTGAGTAATTGCATATTTTTCGTAATCGCGCCACCTTGCGGAATAAAATGCATCATATTAAGTCCATAATTGTCAGGTGTAATGCCTTCACCTACACTTGCAGGTAACACATCAAAACCTTGTTGTTGGAACAATAATTTTGCACGTTGCATATGCCATTCATTGGTGACTAAAATAATTTTGTGAATACCTTCTTTTTCCAATATTTGTTTGGTGAAAAGTGCATTTTCTTTGGTAGTAAGTGCTTTAGGTTCAATCCATTTAGTTGGCACATTAAAGAAGTTTTGGAGTTCTTCCGCAGCGATTTTTGCTTCAATGGCGCCAGTTGGACTCGCCCCTGTAATTAATAATGGCAAGTGCGTTTCTTTTTGCAAGAATGCGGCATAGCGTAAGCGTTCAAGTTGAATACCTGTTGAAGCTAATGGTGCATAAAGCTCTTTGTTATCACGTAAACCACCGCCAAGTAAAACGATCGCTTGCGCTTGTTGATAATCTTGCAGAGTTAAATGATCTTCAGTAATGAGACTGTCTTTAAGTACTTGTGCAGTGTAAGGAATGCTTAAAAGATAGAGTAGAGAGAAACCAAGTGCGGTCGAAATTCGGCTTAATTTTTTGAAATTGAATTTAGCTAGAATAAGTGAAAGTCCCCATAAAATTAAAATATTAAATGGGGGAAGAATCATGGCTGTAATCAGTTTTTTCAATTCAAACATTATTTATCCAATTCAACAAAATCTAATTCTTTGGTCCATAATTTGGCATAGCTACTATTTTTGCCATAAGAGTTATCGCAAACACGATTTGGAATTTCTAACAAGCAAGAGAAAATATGACCATGTAAGCGAGTTGTGGTCACTTTGTCATTCGCTAAGAACACCTGAGCAACGCGTTTTACAATGCGTTGAGTATAGGCATACCAGAATTGATGGCAAAGATCTTTCAGCCAACCCAGACCAAATTTATTGGCCATTTTACTCATTCGCCAGCTTACTGCTAAAACAACATCGTCTTCTGTTGAAAGAATATCTTCCCAGTCTTTTACGTTGCTGTTAGCAGGTAGTTGAGCAAGGATATTTTTCTCGATATCACTCGCTTCAATATCTTTACGTAGGAAGTAAAGTTGCTCACCAGTTTTGCCTTGTTTCGTTTCCATGGTGCCATAAAGCTGATGCGCCATGTCCGGTGATAAATAAACATGATCAGAAAATTGAGCAAATAGATTCGCGGTTCTTTCGTCACGAGCCAGTAAATGACAATCACTGTGGCTACGGAAAAGTGCGGCTGATTTTTGCAGATTTTCTTCGTGTTTAAAATAAGCAGTTTGTGGCAACACAATAATGCGATTATTCGGGAAATTCGTCACCATTTCTTCACGGATCTTTTGGTGCTGCGGATAAAGATCGCCAAAATTACCGCCACCATGTAAAAGGATGGTAGTGTTTGGTGTAATTTTCGCTTTAACCTCTTCAAGATCTAAATCATATTCGCAACGTTTTAAGGTCACATTAATATGGTGATCTTTAAAAAATTGCTCGGTTCCGTGATAAATCAGCAAATCGCCCACGTTCAAATGAAGTGGGTAGTCGAAATAAAATACGTCGTTTTTATCTTTGATCACTTCGACAATAGGATTCAGTTTGTTTTTTAAATCAATAAGGAGTTGATTCATTTTTTTACTCTTTTCTTTAAATAGCTAAACAAGAAATTTTTTTCTGCTGTGTTTAATCCGAAGATTAAAATGACACAGATTAATACCATTTCTAAAATGATGGATTGTCCAATAAATTCCAATAAAGAATAGCTGCGGGTGGTATCTGATATATAGATGATACCTAATAGCAGGCCAAACACCACGCCGACATTCATTAAATATGAGACAAATTCTTTTGGGTTAAATTTAATTTTTTTATTAATAAAATATAATCGATAGATTTGTGAGATGATCATCGTACTAAATTTACCCACAAAGGCAAATACTGGATTATAGCCTAGTGTGAACAAATAATAAGCCAAAGGCACCGTACAAAGATCGATTAATGCGACGATGATATTGTATTGTTTTACGGTGGATGTGCCAATGGCTAATGCACTCATCCAAAATGCGCCAGCCATTGCGCTGATTAATAAGCAAGCAATAATAGCTTGTACAAGTTGTTCAGTATATTGCGGAAGATGATCGCCTAACCAAAATGTCAGTAAGGTATGGGTGAAATATAATACAGGCGCAGAGAGAATCGCCATTAAATAAAGTGAATATTTTGAAATACCAAGAATTAATTGGCGATTGCGATCATAATCTTTTGCCGCATAAGACTGAACCAACTGCGGATTAGCCGCCATTTGGAAATTATTTACAAAGCTGTAAACGGCACCTTCTACCTGAGTCGCAATAGCGACAGCGGCATTGACTGCCACACCAAAGAATAAGTTTGATACCATATTCAAGCCTTGGGTCGAACCTACATAGGCAACTTGCCCCATAAGCATCCAACCTGAAAAACTCACCATTTCTTTGGTTTTGCTTAAATCTTTATATAAACGGAAACGTGCGGCTTCTTTGAAATAATATTTAGTGAATAACACATAAAGAGAGAGTACGATTAAACTGACTGAAAGCAATAAACAACCATAAGTAATTAGTTTATCGTAATGCGTGATATGACTTAAGATAAAGACAGAAGTCAGTTTTAAAATGGTTTCACCTAATCCCAACCAAGCATAGAATCCCATTTTCTCATGTGCAACAATCATGGCATTGAATGGCACCTTGATGATTTCAACCAGAGCAATAATTAACGCTAATTGGTAAACGATATTCGCAGCTTGCAAGCGTTCAGCGGGGATCACCAGTTTGTGATTTAAAAACCATAAACCGACGGTTTCGGCTAACACGAATACGATAAAAATAATGAGTAGGTGATTTAAGATACTAATATTAAAGACTTTATTGACACGTGGAATGTCATTCGAGGCTTTTTCTACGTTAATAAAACGCTGAGTAGTGGCGGTCATTGTGCCATTAAAAAAGGAAAATAAGACCACGACACCCATCACAATGTTGTAGATACCAAAATCTTCCACACCCAATACCTGCAATACCACACGAGAGATATACAGCATCGCCCCCATATTGAAGAGCATTCGGATGTAAAGAAATAGCGTATTTTTGGCAATGGTTTTATTTGACATTGTGAGAATGAAATTAGAAAAATTGGAGGAATTATAGGGGGGATTGGGGTGTGTAGCAAGCATTGTGCAAGTTCTAAGCAATTGTACGGGCGTAGTAAAAAGAAAAGGCTAAATATAATTTAGCCTTTTGTTATTTAGACGATGCAGACAGCTAGATCTAATTGCTTGTTATGGAATTGATGTAATGTACCACGATGGCCGACACTTAGAATGATCATATTCGGTAAGCGCTCTTTAATTGTTTTATAAAGAAGGTACTCGGTTGGCTCATCAAGTGCTGATGTGGTTTCATCTAAAAAGACCACTTCAGGCTTCGTCAGTAAAATCCGAATAAATGCCACACGCTGTAATTCACCCGGTGACAAAATTGCTTGCCAATCGTTCTCTACATCAAGGCTATGAAGATATTTATCTAAACAGCAATCAGCCAGTGTTTTTTCCAATTCAGGATGATAAGGATCGATATCCGGATAGCAAATCGCTTCACGTAGCGTACCTTGTGGCATATAAGGACGCTGTGGTAAGAATAAACTGGTCACACAAGGATGTTCCACCAGACCCACTGTCTCAAAAGGATAAATCCCCGCCATCGCTTTTAATAGCGATGTTTTCCCTGTGCCAGATGGACCTTGAATTAATAAAGCATCACCATTTCTTAATTCAATATTTAAGTTATTAAGCAACAATCTGCCTTGGTCATCTTTAATACCAAAATTTGATAACGCAACACGGTTAGAACATTTCATTGGTTGATGAACCTCTAAATGATCTAATTCATCCAATTTCGTCATAAAACCATAAAGACGATTTAAACGCGCTTGGTAGAGCGTAAATTCTTCATAGAACAAACGGAAGAAGGAAAGTGCGGTCATTAATCGGTTAAATGCTTGCACAGTTTGGTGCATATCGCCCAGTTTGATTTGTCCAGTGAAAAAACGAGGCGCTTGCAGCATTAACGGTAAGAGTTTTGCAACACGTGTGACACTTCCATTAAAGCCGTCTAATCCCAACATTCTCAATACAATTGCCCAACGGTTATGAATGATTTGAGCAAATTTGTTTTTCAGTAAATGCTGTTCTTGTTGTTCACCTTGATAGAACGCGATACTTTCCGCATTATCTCGCACTCGAATTAAAGAATAACGGTAGTCACCATTGAGTTTTTCTTTATTAAAGTTCAGCTTAATTAAGGGATGTCCAATCCAAACGGACATTAATGTTGCAAGGATAATAAATGCATAAATAAAGAAAACGACGCCTTTTTCGATATTTAATCCGAAAAGACTTAACACGCCAGAGAGAGACCAAAGGATGATGGTAAATTCAATGGTAGTCAGAACAGAATTAATCATGCCACGTACAATAGTGACAGTGCTACTAATAAATTCACGTGCATCTTGTTCAATACGTTGATCAATATTATCGGGCAGATCTTTTTCGTATTTGAGGCGATAGTATTTTTTATTTTCTAACCATCGTTTAACAAGGACTTTATTCAAGCTTTCCAACCAACGGATTTCAAATACTTGCTGTAAGAAATAATCGGCAATGGAGTGGATAACTTGTACCAATACTAAGAGTGCGTTCAGTTTTGCAAAGAACCAAAACTTGTCCGCATCTAATTCCTGCATTGAGCTATAAAGCCCGTTATAGAAAAAAGAGTTGAGTACGCTAAAGCGCACTTCTAACAAAATCATGGTAAACAACACCAGTAGCATAATGATGATTTTGATGCTGTTACGGCGATTAATCGAAGGAGATGCAATATGCCAAAACTTTTGACCAAATGAGGTTTGTTTTAATGCTATCATCACCATGCTAAAGCATAAAATTACCCAGAAAAGTGCGGTCAAAATCCAGCTTAAACTTGAGTTAAGTTCAGTTTGCCAATTCATTGATTATCCATAAAGTAAAAAACGAAAAAAGGGCGAAATGATTCGCCCTCGTATTGTGCGCTCAATTAAAACTCAACTTTCGTGTTGAAGATAAATTCACGTCCATAACCTAATGCAACAGGGATTAACGTGTTTGTTGCGTTACCAGAGGTAGATGGATAGTAAGTTTTATCTGTTAAGTTTTTACCGTTAAGTTGGAAGGATACTTTCTTGCCAGAGATTTTTGTATCGTAAGCAATAAAGGCATCATATACCACGGCATGAGGTAATTTGTATGCTTTTGTGTAATCACTGTTATAAGCATGCCAAGAACCTAAATAACGAGCACCACCACCAACACGGATGTTACCAAAATCAAATTCACCTACGTTGTAAGCTAAGAATAGAGAAGCTTGATGTTTTGGTACACCTGAAAGTTGTTGATTTACCGCATCAGGATAAAGTTCATTTTCAAGTGATTTTACTTTGGTGTATGTATAGTTAGCCGCTACGCTTAGACTATCCGTAATTTGACCATTAAGATCAAATTCCACACCACGAGAACGTTGTTTGCCGACGATATTCAATTGCGCATTTGAACCAGAACCAACGGATTCAGCCACATTGCGTTTGCTGATATTGAATAATGCAAGTGTTGCATTAAAGCCTGAGTTTTCGTATTTTGCACCAATTTCAAAAGATTTACCTTGTTCTGGTTTTAAATCGCCGCTAACAGGTGTTGCCACACTCATTTGTGGACGGAAAGATTCGGAGTAGTTCGCAAATGTTGCAATATGTGGCGTAAATTTATATACGGCACCTAATTGATACAATAATTTACCATCGTGCTGATCGGTATTTCCGGTTTTTGTTAGATTTTGGCCTTTTTTACAGTTTGCCGCATTTAAGCAATGACGTCCTGCAAATTGATCAAAGTACTCATAACGTAAACCACCCGTCATGATAAAGTTATCTGTAAAGTAGGCGGTATCTTGAATATAAACACTAACAGTTTTGAGATAGTTATATTGATAGGCGTTGCCGTTACCATTTTTATGTTCCGCAACAGGGCTGGTATAGTTTGGATTATCAATATTGATATCAGAATTCATGATGCCTTGATTATAAATAGGGCCAAGATCACGAATATTACGCATTGCATCAATACCGGCTACAAAGCGGTTAGCGATATCACCAATACCAAATTCACCAACGATATTTAATGTACCGCTATGAACGCGTTGATCCCCTTGTTGCTGTTCAATCGCACGGCGGGCTGTTCGTGTTTTAACGTTAACATTTGTAATACGAGCTTGATCGTAGAAATATTTGTAACGAGCATAGCTATAACCCGCATTTAATTTCCAACCATCACTTAATTTGTGCTCAATTTTGAAATCAATGTTATCGGTTTTTGCGGTTGTTTCATTATTTGGTTCATCTAAACGACGCGATACAGGAATATCCGGTAATGCATTAGTTGCCGTTAAAAGATTTGTACCACGATCAAATGGCTCAAGAATATCTTTGTGTTCATAAGAAAGAAGTATTTTAGTTTTATCATTTTCCCAAGAAAGTGATGGTGCGTAAGTGGTATTTTTCACTTTGCCAAAATTACGCCAGTAGTCTTTTTCTTGTTTGTCATAGATAAAGCGGTAAGCAAAACCATTTCCTAAGCCACCAGTAAAATCTAATTGCGTTCCCCACAAGCTATGATTACCTAAGGTTCCACCAACGACATAACGTGGCGTTTGTTGTGGTTTTTTAGTAATGATATTAACCACACCACCTGGATCTTGAATACCATAAAGTACAGATGCAGGTCCTTTTAAAACTTCAACGGTTTCAGTTGTCGCGCTAAAGTTTTTAGCTGGGCCAGCTTGTAAACCGTTACGCATAATTGAGTTGTCACGGTTTCCACCAAAACCACGTTTTTGAATAGAGTCAAACATACCACCTAAAGTATTTGCTTGACTCACACCACTGACGTTATAAAGTGCATCAATGAGTGATTCAGGTTTGCGATCTTCTAGTAGCTTGGTCGAAAGAATATTTACTGTGTTTGGTGTGTCGAATACAGGCACTTCAGCTTTTGATACAACTGATGTCCCTGTCGTTTGATAACCATTTTGTTTAATTCCCGTATCTTGAACGTTAATTTGCTCAAGCGTCTCGGTGTTTGTATCTACGGCTTGCTCAGTTTCTGCAAACGTAGAAATGGAAAAACTGGTTAAAAGTGCGGTTGAAATAAGGCTTAATTTAAAATTCATAATCGCTTCCCAATGGATAATAAAATAGCCCAAAGTATAGCGAAAACGTTTACGTCAATCAATGCAAATTATTTTCATTTATATATGTGATTATCCAGAAAAGATTCATTCAAATTAAGCAAGGGATAAAAAGAAAAAATCCCAAGCTAAAAAGCTTGGGATTGCAATATGGTGCGACTAGTTCGCAGTTGAGTTTTGTTATAAATCAGTTGGATAGCATAATTCTAGCGTAGTTTGAAAATTCTATCTTACAAACGTTTCAGATATCTCTTACCCCATTTTACAACTTCACCAGCAACATATCTTGGTCGCTCTTTTTTTGAGTTGAAATATCTTGAGGCAGGGAAATCAGTTCGTGACACAATATTTTGCGCTGTAAAGTTGTAGGACTTATTAAAGTAAATCGCAATGTCATCTGTAGTCATCAAGTTTTGGCTATATTCTGTGTAGGATGAAAATGCTGACATTTTGGCGGCTTTTAATATTTCCTTTTCTGCTTTTTCTGATAGGGTTATTTTATCCATATAAACTCCAATTATAAACCGACTGCAAAGGCGGTTTATGATGAACATTTCTGTTTTCTATGCAGCCAATCGCTCTAACCAAGTGTATTTATTTTCATATGGAAGTATTGTTGCCGAGGACTGATTAAAAAGCAATATCAGATTATTAATTTGCTCACCAACGGCATTATCATCTATTACAATGTAAGACTTATTGTTGTTTTTTGATATTGGGTCGGTTAAATCCATAATTTTTCCTAGAACACCGTATGCACTAGCCCAGCTTCCGCGAGATTTTACACTAGTGGTAAAAATTTGTTTAGTGTTTCGATTGCCTCCAGAAAGCATGATTGGGATAGTAATTTGATGACCACTTACAGCCCCCAATTGTTTTACATCAAAACTAAGAGATTGAGAAAACTTATATGCTCGGAAATCAGATTTCACAGTATTTTCAAATTTATCAACAGGCAGAGAATACCAGTCTCCAGCCATAGTATCAGTTATAATTGCCCCTTGTATAACCAGTTGTAAATGATTAGCAAGCATTTCCCTTGTTGATTCAGTCTTAATTTCTGCGCGGTTACTAAATACTAATCCATATCGATTAAGTGTTTGTTTAATTTTTTTTATCCTTGTATTTGATATGCCAACTCCGCGGGAATTAATTTCCCAAATGGTATTTGCATCATCAGTCACAATAAAATGATCATCGCCAATTTGTTCAATGTAAGCATGAATGTGGCTGCCATCTTCTAACTGAAAAGGGGTTTCTATACAAATCAAATCATCGGCAATAGAATGACATTCATAGCCTAAATTTGATAAGACTGTATTACATATCATAATAGCTCCATTTGTCCGTTGTTTGATAATATAGGATGCGGGATAGTTCCATTCGCTGTAACTTTAAATTGTTGTAGAAAGTAGCACATTAACTCTAGAAAATCACATGATTTTTGATATTTTTCTTCAAGTCTATATCCTGTTTCCTGATTTTCTCGCCCATGTAATATATGGTAATGAGCGCCTTTGATATGTTGTTCTGCAGGTGGAATTACATTTATTATTTTATTTGAATGAGCAAGACATTGCCCTTGATCTACAGCAAAGATCCGTCTGTTTTTGTAAAATGCGATAAAACTCATAGAAGGAATCAATCCTTCGCGACGAGCTGGTCGGTAAGAAAAATAAGCATAGAGTTGCGGAATTGGCAAGCCAGATTGGTCAAGGAAAGGTAATTTTAATTCAAGCCAATATGGACTTGGTTGATTAGGTTGTTTTTTATTCCAAGAGGCATATTTAAAATCAAGTAATTTATTCATAGACATGACTTGATCTATTTCCTGTTGAGGAATATGTATATCTTCAATATTTGCCATTTTTCCCTACTAATTATGACATTTATTAGCTCTCTAATTTGCTATAAAGATCCCACTCTTTCTTCTCAAAGCCAATAGTAAGGGAGCTTAATCTATTACTTTTTAATATCCAAAATTTCTAGTGAAAAAAACTTTGGAGTAATTAACTGCGAGAAATATACAAAAATAGCTAAAAGTTGGCAATATTCGAGGCTTTAAATTTTAGTAATTAACTGAATAAATGCTTGGTAAGTTATTGATTTTTAAATTAATTTTAGGGAGAAAAAAAGCCAGTAGAAATTTACTGGCTTTGATAGGTGGTGCGACTAGCTGGACTCGAACCAGTGACCCCCACCATGTCAAGGTGGTGCTCTAACCAACTGAGCTATAGTCGCGTAAAAGATGTGGCAGATGATAAACAGTTTTAATGATGAAAACAAGGGGATTTGTTTTAAGTTAAATTTAGCTGCTAAAAAAATAACCAAAATTTGTTGCAAAAACTCTCAGTGCTTGTTTTGATTTTGCAGTGGTTTAAGCGTATAATGCGCGACGGTTTTTATCTCGGATGAGCCGAAATTAAAAAAGCTTTTTTAAATTGTAACTATTTGTGGAGTTTAGATAATGTCTAGAAAATTAAGAAGAACGAAGATTGTATGTACAATGGGTCCTGCAACAGACCGCGATAACAATCTTGAAAAAATTATCGCAGCAGGCGCTAATGTTGTACGTATGAACTTTTCTCACGGTACACCAGATGATCATATTGAGCGTGCTGAGCGTGTTCGTTCGATCGCGAAAAAATTAGGTAAAACCGTGGCAATTTTAGGTGACTTACAAGGTCCTAAAATTCGTGTTTCTACTTTTAAAGACGGCAAAATTTTCTTAAATGTTGGCGATAAATTTATTCTTGATGCGGAATTACCAAAAGGTGAGGGTAATCAAGAGGCTGTTGGTTTAGACTATAAAACTCTTCCACAAGATGTTGTACCAGGCGATATTCTTTTATTAGATGACGGCCGTGTTCAATTAAAAGTGCTTTCTACTGAAGGTGCAAAAGTATTTACTGAAGTGACTGTTGGTGGTCCATTATCAAACAATAAAGGGATCAACAAATTAGGTGGTGGCTTATCTGCAGATGCATTAACTGAAAAAGATAAAGCAGATATCATCACTGCAGCTCGTATCGGTGTAGATTACTTAGCGGTATCTTTCCCACGTTCAAGTGCAGACTTAAACTATGCACGTGAGTTAGCAAAACAAGCAGGTTTAGAAGCGAAAATCGTTGCTAAAGTTGAACGTGCTGAAACCGTAGTTGATGATGCATCAATGGACGATATCATCCTTGCTTCTGATGTAATCATGGTTGCGCGTGGTGACTTAGGTGTTGAAATCGGTGACCCTGAATTAGTTGGCGTACAGAAAAAATTAATTCGTCGTTCACGTCAATTAAACCGTGCGGTAATCACTGCAACTCAAATGATGGAGTCAATGATTAGTAACCCAATGCCAACTCGTGCAGAAGTAATGGACGTGGCAAATGCGGTATTAGATGGTACTGATGCGGTAATGCTTTCAGCAGAAACTGCAGCAGGTCAATATCCAGCTGAAACTGTAGCGACAATGGCGCGTGTATGTTTAGGTGCAGAAAAAATGCCTAGCATCAATGTTTCTCATCACCGTTTAGATCGTGAGTTCAGAGATATTGAAGAATCAGTAGCAATGTCTGCAATGTACGCTGCAAATCACTTAAGCGGTATTGCAGCAATCATTACATTAAGCCACTCTGGTCGTACACCATTATTAATGTCACGTATAAGCTCTGGTTTACCAATCTTTGCACTTTCTCGTGTTCAAGAAACATTAAACCGTTGCGCATTATACCGCGGTGTCACTCCAGTTCATTTTGATGGTGAATCTCGTAGCTCTGCAGGTGCAAAAGCAGCGATTAACCTATTAAAAGAAAAAGGTTATTTAGTTTCAGGTGATCTTGTTTTATTAACACAAGGTGATGAATCAGAAGGTACAACTAACGTTTGTCGTACTTTAACTGTTGAATAATCAACATTCCTGAATGAAAAAGAGCGGTGGATTTTTCCACCGTTTTTTTATATCTAAAATATTGAAAATATTGACCGCACTTTTTTCTTAAAACCACCTCGTATTTGCGGTATCATAAGCACAGTTTTTTAGTTTAAATTGAAATCCTTATGGCATCACAAAGACAAATCCAATCACCTGATCAGAAAACTGAACAAGTTAGCATCCCGCCTCATTCTACTGAAGCTGAACAAGCCGTACTTGGCGGCATCATGTTGAGTAATCAACATTGGGATGGTATTGCAGAAAGAGTGATCGCTGAGGATTTTTATACTTTTGCGCATAAAGCAATCTTCCAAACCATGGAAGAATTAATGCGTAACCAAACGCCGATTGATTTAATCACCCTTGATCAAGCCCTTAAAGCGAAAGGTATTAGCGATTCCGTAGGCGGTTTTGCTTATCTTGCTGATCTTTCTAATAACACCCCAAATGCCATTAATATTTTGGCTTATGCTGAAATCGTACGTGAAAAAGCGATTTTGCGTGAGCTTATTGCTGTGGGAAATCGTATCGCAGAAAATAGCTATTCTCCGAAAGGTAAAGACATCAAAATGGTGTTGGATGAAGCCGAGAGAGAAGTGTTTGCTATTGCTGAAAAACGCAGTTCTTCAACTGAAGGGCCACAAAATGTGATCAGCGTGTTAGAAAGCACCATTGCTAGAATTGAAACCTTAGGTAAGCTTGAAAATCATAATGGTGTGACAGGGGTCACAACGGGCTTTGTTGAGTTAGATAAGAAAACAGCAGGTTTACAGCCTTCCGATCTCATCATTGTGGCAGCACGTCCTTCTATGGGTAAAACTACGTTTGCGATGAACCTTTGTGAAAATGCCGCCATGGCAAGTGATAAGCCTGTGTTGGTATTCAGTTTAGAGATGCCTGCGGAGCAAATCATGATGCGTATGATAGCCTCTCTAGCTCGTGTGGACCAAACCAAAATTCGTACGGGTCAAAATTTGGATGAAACGGAATGGAGCAAAATTGCCAGCGTGTTTGGGATGTTTAAGCAAAAAAACAATCTTTATATTGATGATTCATCTGGCTTAACTCCAACAGAATTGCGCTCTCGAGCACGTCGAGTGTACCGCGAAAACAATGGGTTGAGCATGATTATGGTGGATTACCTTCAATTAATGCGTGCACCTGCATTTTCAGATAACCGTACCTTAGAAATCGCGGAGATTTCCCGTTCGTTAAAAGCATTAGCGAAAGAATTAGAAGTCCCAGTTATTGCACTTTCCCAGCTTAACCGTACGTTGGAACAACGAGCAGATAAACGTCCGGTAAACTCAGACTTGCGTGAATCAGGCTCTATCGAGCAGGATGCTGACTTGATTATGTTTATTTATCGTGACGAAGTGTATAACGATAATTCTGAAGATAAAGGTGTTGCTGAAATCATTATTGGTAAACAACGTAACGGTCCGATTGGTCGTGTACGTTTAGCATTTAACGGTCAATTCTCACGCTTTGATAACCTTGCCGAACAGCGTGAATACAGAGATGATTATTAGGCAAGATAGAACGGATTAGAAAAATGAACGTAAAACCGGCAACAGCGAAAATCAGTTCGCTTGCCTTAAAACATAATTTACAAGTTATTAAAGAAAAAGCGCCACATAGCAAAATTATTGCGGTAGTAAAAGCAAACGCATATGGTCATGGTGTGGTATTTGTTTCATCTGCCTTAGAAAGCATGGTAGATTGCTTTGCAGTGGCCCGTTTAGAAGAGGCGTTATCGTTACGCTCTAACGGTATTATTAAACCGATCTTATTGCTAGAAGGCTTTTTTGATGAAAAAGATTTACCGATTATTGCGGTAAATAACATTGAAACCGTGGTTCATAACCGTGAACAACTTGAAGCATTAAAACGATCTGTGGTACCAAGTCCAATCAAAGTCTGGTTGAAGATTGATACGGGGATGCACCGTTTAGGTGTGTCGCTTGATGAAGTGGACTATTTTTATCAAGAGCTGAAAAAACTCCCTCAAATTCAACCGCACTTAGGTTTTGTCAGCCATTTTAGCCGTGCTGATGAACTAGATTCTGATTATACTCAAGTTCAGCTTGATCGCTTCCTTCAAGCCACAAAAAATAAAGAGGGTGATCGAACTATCGCTGCATCCGGCGGAATTCTATTTTGGCCAGAGGCACATTTAGATTGTATTCGTCCTGGAATTATTATGTACGGCATTTCACCAACGGATACTGTTGGTGCAGAATTTGGTTTAACTCCCGTGATGAATTTAACGTCATCTTTGCTTGCTGTACGTGAACATAAAAAAGGTGAACCTGTTGGCTATGGTGGCATTTGGAGCAGTCCGAAAGATACCAAAATTGGTGTTGTCGCTATTGGATACGGTGATGGATATCCGCGTGATGTGCCAGAAGGTACGCCAGTTTATCTAAATGGTCGTATTGTTCCTATTGTCGGTCGCGTCTCAATGGATATGCTAACGATAGACTTAGGCGCAGATAGCCAAGATAAAGTCGGTGATGAAGTGATTTTATGGGGTAAGGAATTACCAATTGAAACGGTAGCTAAATACAGTGGTATTTTAAGCTATGAATTGATTACAAAATTAACCCCGCGTGTTATAACAGAATATGTCGATTAATTGTTTTTGCAAGAAAGCAAAAATGTAAAGAATTCAATTTTTAAAAGGAAATATTCATGAAAAACATCAATCCAACCAATACTCAAGCGTGGAAAGCGCTTGAAGCTCACGAATCTCAATTGGCTCATACCACGATTGCTGATTTGTTTAAGCAAGAAGAAAATCGTTTTAATGATTATTCTTTAACTTTTGAAAATCAAATCTTAGTAGATTTTTCAAAAAATAAAATTAATCAAGAAACCCTCAAATTACTTCGTCAATTAGCCAAAGAGTCTGCATTAGATGAAGCGATTAATGCTATGTTTACAGGCGAGAAAATTAATCGTACAGAAAATCGAGCAGTATTACATACCGCACTTCGTAACCGTTCAAATACACCTGTCTATGTAGATGGCAAAGATGTGATGCCAGAAGTGAATGCCGTATTAGCGAAAATGAGCGCATTCTGTGATCGTGTGATTTCAGGTGAATGGAAAGGTTATACGGGAAAAGCGATTACTGATGTGGTGAATATCGGTATCGGTGGTTCGGACTTAGGTCCTTACATGGTGACTGAAGCGCTTCGTCCTTATAAAAATCACTTGAATATGCACTTCGTTTCAAACGTGGATGGAACCCATATCGCTGAAACGTTGAAAAAAGTGAATCCTGAAACGACACTTTTCTTAGTGGCTTCTAAAACCTTCACCACCCAAGAAACTATGACCAATGCGAATTCTGCACGCGATTGGTTATTAGCGGCAGCGAAAGATAACAGCGCAGTAGCAAAACACTTCGCTGCGCTTTCTACCAATGGTAAAGCGGTAGCAGAATTTGGTATTGATACCAATAATATGTTTGAGTTCTGGGATTGGGTTGGTGGCCGTTATTCTTTATGGTCTGCAATCGGTCTTTCTATCGCACTTTCAATCGGCTTTGATAATTTTGAAGCACTCTTAAGTGGTGCGCATGAAATGGATAAACATTTCCGTACCGCGCCATTAGAAAAAAATATCCCTGCAACATTAGCATTAGTCGGTTTATGGAATACCAACTTCCTTGGTGCACAAACTGAAGCGATTTTACCTTATGATCAATATTTACACCGTTTTGCCGCTTATTTCCAACAAGGTAATATGGAGTCAAACGGTAAATATGTCGATCGTAATGGTAATGTTATCCGTGATTATCAAACTGGCCCAATTATTTGGGGCGAACCAGGTACAAATGGTCAGCATGCGTTCTATCAATTAATTCACCAAGGTACGATGTTAATCCCTTGTGACTTTATCGCACCAGCACAAAGCCATAATCCATTAGGTGATCATCACAGCAAATTATTATCAAACTTCTTTGCACAAACTGAAGCACTTGCTTTCGGTAAAACCAAAGAAGAAGTCGAGGCAGAGTTTGTGAAAGCCGGTAAATCGTTGGATGAGGTAAAAGACATTGTGCCATTTAAAGTCTTTACCGGTAACAAACCGACTAACTCTATTTTAGTACAAAAAATTACACCATTTGTTCTTGGTGCATTAATTGCCATGTATGAACACAAAATTTTTACACAAGGTGTGATTTTCAATATCTTCAGTTTCGACCAATGGGGCGTGGAATTAGGTAAACAATTAGCGAACCGAATTCTTCCTGAATTGGCAGACAAAGAGAAAGTCTCAAGCCATGATAGCTCAACAAATGGATTGATTAACCAATTCAAAGCATGGCGCTAAGATAATGTAAAGTGAAAGTGCGGTCAAAATTGACCGCACTTTTTTATTTTCATTAAACTGATTTAACTTTCCACATACAGCCTACGCTGATAAAAATTAATGCCACAGCGACATAAAAAACAGAATTGTAATGCCAGATTTCCGCAATAATACCCGCAATAGGTCCCCCAATAATCCAACTACTTTTTGCTGCATTACTGAATAGCGTAGTGGCTGTGCCCATTTTATTCGGCATTAAGTCTTGGAAATACACCATGCCAATGGTAGCGGTAATACCGATAAAAATCGCATTAAGCATTTGTAATCCGATAAGCTGCCAAGTTTGCTCAGCAAATAATAAGCTTGAATAGAAGGCGAGACCTGAAATTAAAGCAATCATCATCAAGCGTTTTTTACTGAAATATTTGGTGAGATAACCCGCTAAGATCATCACGGGAATTTCCAATCCTGCTGCCGTTCCCATCAATGTTCCTGCCAGTTCTTTACCTAAATGTAACTCATTAATCACAAATAATGGCATATTAATGAGATACATGCTGTTACAGGTCCAAAGTAATAGGTTAGCAATGAACAAGTAAATCACACTTTTTCTTGGTGGCGTATTATCTAAAATCTCTTGATTTTTAACTGCACTTTGACGAGGAATTTTTGGCAATAATTTGCTGACGCCAGCACACAGTAAAAAAGCAGAACCAGCCACCAAATACATATAATCAAAACCCCAGTTTAGTGCAATGAAAAAGGAAAGTGGTGGTCCCACAATCCAAGCCAATGAGATTTGAGTTCGCATAATCGTGGTGAACATCACCGCTTCACGATGGCTGCTTTCAGCATATTCTCGTGCTAAAGCAAAAGATTGCGGATTAGCGGATGAACCTAATCCTAACAGCGTTGTACCGATAATAATCAATACATAATAATTTCGGCTATAAGCAAAAATGAGACAGCCAAGCACTGCAATCAAACAGCACACAATCATTACTTTGCGACGATCATCTTGCTTATCAGAATATTTCGCCAGAATTTGGCTCAAGATAATGCCAATAATGGCATTGACGGAATAGAACAAGCCCACAAAAAAAGGCGAAACTTGAATCTCTTGAGAGAGATATAAACTCAAGGTCGGCGTTTGAAACGCAGAAGCAATCCCCGTTAAAAAGGCAATCAATAGAAAATTGAACGCCACAAGATTAGATGGTGTTGCGTTTTGTTGTTGAACAAACATAGTCATTACTTAATAAGAGAACATGGTTGGAAATAAAAGTGCGGTTAATTTTAACCGCACTTGAGTTGATTATTTGTCATATTGAATTGCTGGTAAATAACCAATCATTAAATCCAATGGACGGCTACAGCTTATTGTATTTTCTCTGTTCTCAATGAAAAATCTTGATGTCATCGCTTTTTCACCCTGATTAAAGAAAATTTCAATAATTGAGCGATCAAAGAAAATCTCAACAGTCTGCAGATTTTCAACTTCGCAGAAGCGTTTGGTACCGAATTTTTCCATTAATTCGGTTTGTTCGCTTTGACTGCGATCTAAGCAAACCAAACCATTTTCATAAGAAAGTCGTAATGATTGTCCTTTTTCATTTTGGAAGAAGGTTAAGTCAAAGGCTTGGTTATTTGCCTCAAATTTAAGATACGCACGATCTAAATTAGCAATATTCTCTTTTTTATCGAGATGAAGCGCAGAAAGTGCGGTCAGATTTTCGTATATTTTATCAATCGGGCGTTGATAAATTTTCGAACCTTCTAAACGCAATTCTCTTGGCAAGGTTAAAGCCGAATGCCATTTAAATTTGTCTGTTGGGTAAGTTAAATCAGGCAAACCAATCCAACCGAAAAGTACCGCATGAGTTTTAGTAGATAAGCCACCAAACGTTTGTGGTGCATAGAAATCAAAGCCTTGATCCAACTCACTAATATATTCTGCTTCAAAGGTTAAATCCGTTAATTTACCCACAGCATAAGTCGCATGATAATTATTTTGGAATTGATGTGCTTCTCGATCTTTACCTTGTGGCGACCAAATAAAAACATCTTTATCGCCGAGCTTTAATAGGTCAGGGCATTCCCACATAAATACGTTTTTATTGTCAAAATCAGGCAAAGAAAGCTCGCCTAATAAACGAGGTGTATCTTCAAGATTGTCCATTTCAAAAATAATGGCAGTTCCCGTGAGATTTTCTCGCTGTGCGCCGCAGATAAAACGGATTTTACCTTCTTCAGTAAAATACGGTTTAGGATCGCGAACATGCTCTGTATAGCCTTCAGGCGCATTTTCAATTAACGGACGTTTGCTGAGTAATTTCCCATTAAGATCGAAAATCGCTAAATTTTGATAAGGCACGCGTTGATTATCGCTTGGACGACGGGTATTGCCAGTATAGAACATGGCTAATTTATCACCAACTTTTAAAGCACCACCAGAATAGCATCCGTGGGATTCAAAAAGCTCGCAAGGAATCAGATCATCTGCTGATTGATAATGTTGGAAATCTTTTGTGATTAAATGCTTCCAATGTTTCATTCCGTGGATCGCATCGAATGGAAACCATTGATAGAACAGATGGTATTTCTCTCCATCAAAGATTAAACCATTAGGATCGTTCATTAAGCCAGTTGGTGGGGCAATATGAAAGTGCGGTCGGAAATCCTTGTCTTTTTGCACAGTTTGAGCAATTTCCGCAAGTTCGCCTTTTTCTGCGGCTAGAATACTTTTGTATTTGCCATTATTGAAAATAATCATAATTTAATCTTATTTGGGTAAGGTGTTTTTTAAGCAATCATAGCGTTGATTCATTGCGTCAGCCCATGTTTTTAATGATTTGATGGTTGCATGTTGTGAAGCATGAGTCCAAGCATCGCGGAATAGTAGAAAATCAATCGCACATACGGCATTCAATGTACCGATATTTAATTCTTCACCAAAGATATCAATGGCTTTTTTTAGTTCAATTAAGCTTCGCTCAGTGCGGTCAAAAATTTGCTGATGACGTTCAAGCCACCATTGCTCTTGTGGACGAAGGCATTTTTCAGGTGCTACGGATATTTCATTCTCTAAAATACCATCTGCTAAATAATGTAAACGGAGAATTTCCCAACGTGTCTCTTTGTTCCCATAAAGTGAAGGTTGCGTACCGATGTTATCAAGATATTCTGCAATGAGTGAACTGTTATAAAGCCATTCACCATTTTCTCGTTGTAATGCCGGTAAACGACCAAGAGGATTGTCTAAGTTATGTGGTGAGTTCTTATCTAAGCCACTGGTTGCGAGGAGTAATTCAACATGATCTTGTAATTGATGATATTGCACTACAGCACGGGCTTTTCTAGCATAAGGGCTAGAGTTCGAATACCAAAGTTTCATAAATCTCTCCTAAATTATCTTCATAAATAGAAGGTGCAGTTATTTGCACCTTTGCATGCTAATTCGCTAAAAATGCGGCTAATTGTGTTTGATTTGGTAGAGCAGACATCGCCCCTTTTGCCGTTGTTGCAAGGGCGCCACAGGCATTAGCCTGACGGATGATTTGCACTAGCACATCATTTTCTTTCCAGTTTGGATGCTGTGAAAGTCCAGCAAGTAGGCCACCAACGAAGGCATCGCCAGCACCCGTTGTATCAACAGGCTGTAAGGGTTTTCCAGAAATCACGTCTTTCTTACCTTCTAAGTGATAGAGTGCACCATCTTTACCTAAAGTCACGATAATCAATTTTTCAGGATAAAGTGCGGTCACTTTTTCAAAGGCTTTTTCAAGGCTGTCAGTATTGGTTAAAAGCGTTAATTCTTCTTCAGAGAATTTCAATACGTCAGCTAATGCAACGGCTTCCATGACCACGGTTTTCATTTCTTCTAAGCTTGACCAAAGTGACTCACGTAGATTTGGATCGAAAGAGAAGAAACCGCCAGCGGCTTTAATACGACGAATGGCTTCGAAGGTGGCTTCACGCGATGGATTATTAATCAGCGCAATAGAACAGCAATGTAGCCATTCACCTTGTTGGAAAGGCGGTAAATCGCTGGCTTGTAAGAACTGATCCGCACTTGGGTTTACCATAAAGGTAAAGCTGCGTTCGCCATTATCTAAACCAACAACAACCGTAGAGGTGCGATGTTGTGGATCTAAAATCATATGTTGTGTATTCACATTTTCCGCATTTAAGGTATCTTGCATAAATTGGCCAAGCGGATCATTACCTACACGACCAATAAAAGCACTCGGGCTGCCTAAACGCGCGACACCAACTGCCACATTTGCAGGCGCACCACCGGCACAGCGTAAATAATGATTTTCACCGTCAGGAATAAGATCGACAACCGCATCACCGGTTACCCAGATTTTTTGGCTCATTTAATTTTCCTTCTATTGTGGATATGAGTTAAAAAATAACCGCACTTAAAAAGAGCGGTCATTTCCATATGTGTTTTATGCGATGGTTACGCGTGCGAATTTACGCTTACCGACTTGGTAAACATTCGTGCCTTTTGGCGCGTTGGCTTTCATGTCTTCGACTTTTTCACCGTTAATTTTCACACCACCTTGTTTCGCTGAGCGAATTGCTTCAGAAGTAGAAGGAACCAGTCCTGCTTCTTTTAATAAGGTGGCTAACCCAATTTCGCCTTCAAAGGTGAATTCAGGCATTTCATCCGGCATTGCACCTTTTTGGAATCGGTTAATAAATTCTTGCTCAGCCGCCTCTGCCGCTGCTTCATTATGGAAACGTGCGATGATTTCTTTGGCTAATAAAATCTTCACATCACGTGGGTTTTTACCATTTTCCACTTCTGCTTTTAATTCAGCAATTTCAGTGAGTGGACGGAAAGAAAGTAAGTTGTACCAATCCCACATTAATTCATCCGAGATCGACATAATTTTACCGAACATATCGCTTGGTGCATCTGTCACTCCGATGTAGTTACCTAATGATTTAGACATTTTCTTCTCACCGTCTAAACCAACAAGTAATGGAAGCGTAATTGCTACTTGTGGTTTCTGACCAGCTGATTTTTGTAATTCACGACCAACAAGTAAGTTAAATTTTTGGTCAGTACCACCAAGTTCAACGTCTGCTTCTAAAGCAACAGAGTCATGACCTTGTAATAAAGGATAAATAAATTCGTGAATTGCGATAGGTTGATTGTTACCAAAACGTTTTTTGAAGTCATCACGTTCTAGCATACGCGCTACGGTGTAGTTACTTGCTAAACGGATCATCCCTTCAGTACCCAATTTACCTAACCATTCAGAGTTGAATACGATTTTCGTTTTTTGTGGGTCTAGAATTTTGTAAATCTGTTCTTTATAGGTTTCCGCATTGCGAAGCACATCTTCGCGGCTAAGCGGTGGGCGAGTGGTATTTTTACCAGATGGGTCACCGACCATCCCCGTGAAATCACCGATTAAGAAATAGACTTCGTGGCCTAATTGTTGGAATTGACGAAGTTTGTTTAATACCACGGTATGCCCTAAGTGAATATCCGGAGCAGTAGGGTCTGCACCAAGTTTAATTTTAAGTGGGCGATTTTCTTTTAGTTTTTCGATTAAATCCGCTTCAGAAAGAATCTCATCAGTACCGCGTTTTAGTTCTGCGAGAACGGTATTAATATCAGTCATTCTATTTCCTAATGTTATTTCAATATTAAAGGCTACATTATAGAGAATATGGCTGAAATGAAAAGATTGAGATGAAAAAAAACGCCTATTTGTGGGGAAATAGGCGTGAAGTTGGAGTGATTATCTGTTTGTTTTTAGAATGGCTAGATGATAACTATTATCAAATAACTTGTCAACAATAAAATGCAAATAATTCTCAATTATTTTTTTTAATCGATGTAAGGTACACTTTCTGTGAGAGAAAGTGCGGTCGGAATGCCATCTGAAATGTTAAATTTTCCCGCATAAGCATAAGCTTCAACGCTCTGAGATTTGGCGTCCTTTAAAAGACGATCATATTCAGGATCTACAAACTCAGCGATTTTAAAACGATCGAAGCCATCATGTAATCCGGCAAAGAGAACAACGGCTCGATGTCCTTGTTTTTTCATAGCTAAAAGCTCGCGAACATGTTTTTGTCCACGAGTAGTTACCGCATCGGGAAACATCCCTAATGTGCCTTTTACAAAAGTGATTGATTTCACTTCAACATAACAATCTGGCAAGCCCCCACCTTTAAGTAAGAAGTCGATACGGCTATTTTCTTCACCATATTTCACTTCAGGATAAATTTCATCATACATAGCGAGTTCTTTAATTTGCTTATTTTGCAAGGCTTCAAAGACTAACTGATTGGATCTGTGAGTATTAATGCAAACAAGTTGGCCATTTGCTAATTGCGTTAATTCCCAACTGTGTGGATATTTGCGAGTTTGGCTATCAGAATGAGAGTACCAAACGGTATCGCCTTTTTCACCACAGCCAGTCATTGCACCAGTATTTGCACAATGAATCGTGATCACTTCACCATTTGGTAATTCAATATCAGTCAAAAAACGCTTATAGCGGCGAATTAATTTTGCGGATTGTAGGGTAGGGAGTTGCATGATTGTTCCTTGATTGTCCTTGTTAAAAGAAAGTGAGGTCAAATTTAATGATGAAATTAATCGCTCTTTGATCTGCCCCCCAAAAGTTGGACAGGTTAGTTAACTTAAATATTGAGATCGGTATTGCACTGGGCTCAATCCTTTGAAAGCAAGTTTAATGCGTTTTGGGTTGTAATACACTAAATATTCTTCAATTTTAGCCTGTAATCCAGCAATTGAATGATAAGTCCGAGAGTAAAAACACTCTGATTTTAGTATCGCAAAAAACTTTCAATCACCGCATTATCATAGCAATTTCCTCGGCGGCTCATACTTTGCACCGCTTTGTGATAAAGCGAAGGAGTGGAATATGATTGCATATAGATTTTTTTACCTTAGAAAAGAGGGCGAAACAGTGTTTTTTAGCTCTTTATTATTGGTTATAACAATGGATTTCAGTCAATTTCTTTAAAAATTTTACAAAAATCTGTAAGAAATCGGATTATCCGCCGTCTAACCTTATGTAACGTTAATTTTCACATCATAAGGAAAAACAATGAAACTATCAAAAACATTTCTATTTATTACCGCACTTTGTTGTGCTACACCAACTTTAGCAATACAAAATTCAACATCATCATCTGGAGAACAAAAAATGGCAATGGAAAATACACAAAACATTCGAGAAATTTATCTTGCTGGTGGCTGTTTCTGGGGTATGGAAGCATATATGGAGCGCATTCACGGGGTGAAAGATGCGATTTCTGGCTATGCCAATGGTAATACGGAAAAAACCAGTTATCAGATGATTGGCGTAACCGATCACGCAGAAACAGTAAAAGTCACTTACGATGCAAATCAAATTTCGCTCGATAAATTATTGCAATATTATTTTAAAGTGATTGATCCAACGAGTGTAAACAAACAAGGTAACGATCGTGGCAGACAATATCGCACAGGGATTTATTATCAAGATGGGGCAGATAAAGCGGTGATCGAACAAGCACTCGCCCAGCTTCAAACCAAATATAAAAAACCAGTGCAAATTGAGGTGCAGCCGCTTAAAAATTACATCGTAGCAGAAGAATATCATCAAGATTATTTAAAGAAAAATCCAAATGGTTATTGCCATATTGATATTACCAAAGCAGATGAACCTATGATTGACGAGAAAGATTATCCGAAACCGAGTGATGCAGAACTTAAAGCGAAATTGACACCGTTGCAATATTCCGTTACTCAAAATAAACATACTGAACGCTCTTTTAGTAACGAATATTGGGATAACTTCCAACCGGGTATTTATGTTGATGTCACCACGGGCGAGCCTGTTTTCTCTTCAAATGATAAATTTGAATCGGGTTGTGGCTGGCCGAGTTTTACGAAACCAATAGCAAAAGAGGTAGTGCATTATCAAACAGATAATAGTTTTAATATGCAACGTACCGAAGTGCTAAGCCGTGCGGGCAATGCTCATTTAGGTCACGTATTTGATGACGGCCCGAAAGATAAAGGCGGTTTGCGCTATTGCATTAACAGCGCATCAATTAAATTTATTCCGTTAGCTGAAATGGAAAAAGCAGGATACGGATATTTGATTCAATCAATTAAAAAATAAGGAGATGCAGGATGTTAGATCAACAACTCCTTATTGGAACTGTATTTTTAGCTGGGCTTGCTTCTTTTCTTTCGCCTTGTATTTTCCCGATTATTCCAATTTATTTTGGTATTTTGAGTAAAGGCGGTAAAAAAGTCCTAAATACTTTTTTA
>JAGZRA010000056.1:0-2737 GCA_018381885.1 Parahaemophilus parainfluenzae
TATTTTTTTTTATAAGTTAAAATTAATTCAACAAAATAATTTATAAGTTACAGTAAGTATGAAAATAATAATATGAGCTCATGATTGGTTAAAATAGCAGAATAAAAGAAAAATATTTTTAAAGAAAAATAAAGCGAGGTATGTTATATGAATGCAATAGATATAATGGTAAAAGAACATGAAGTGATTACAAGAATGCTTAAAATTATTAGAAAGATTTCGTTAAATATTTTAAATAATAAAGAAATAAATTATGAAGAATTTGAAACAATAATAGATTTTATAAGAAATTATGCTGATGGACACCATCATAATAAAGAAGAAATAAAGCTTTTTAACAAAATGGTTGAGAATTTAGGCGCAGTTGGTGAGAAAATAATAAAACATGGAATGTTAGTTGAACATGATATGGGAAGAATGTATGTAAGAGACTTAGAAGAAGCTCTATCTAAAGTTAAAAAAGGAGATGAAGAAGCTAAGCTTGATGTAATAGCAAATGCCATATCATATACACATCTTTTAGAAAGACACATTGAAAAAGAAAACAATGTTATATATAAATTTGCACAAAGAGAGCTAAAAGATGAGATACTTAAAGAAATAGATATAGAATGTTTTAAATATGAAGAAGAGAATAAAGATGTTAAAAATAAGTATATAAGAATAGTTGAAAGCTTAGAAGAGAAATATAGATAAGTTTATAATTTATAGAGTATTTAACCAGAATATATATTGTACATTAAATAAATTTAATGTTAATCTAGATATAAAAGATTATAAAGGATGATATATATGAATACAGCTGGAAACTCTAATATGTGTAAGGGTCATTGTGCAAGTGGAATTCCTTTATTTTATAATCTAGATTGCACTGAGCTATTGGAAGTAGTAAAAGCAATTGGAAGCAGAGAAGTAAAAAAAGGTGATGTGATATTTCAAGAAGGCGGTATATCAAATTCACTATGCTTTATAAATGAAGGAAAAGTTAAATTATATAAATATACAAAAGATGGGAAAGAACAGATACTTAGCATTCTATCAAAAAATGATTTTGTGGGAGATTTGGAGTTATTAAAAGAATCTCCTCATAAATTTAATGCAGAAGCTATAGAAGATTGTAAGTTATGCATTATAACTAAAGATGAGATGAAAACACTGATGATGAATAATCCTGAAATGGGCATTAAAATTTTAGAAAGTGTTGCAGAAAAATTATCTCAAATGGAAGAATTAATCCAAAATTTAGCTACTAATGATATAGATGCAAGAGTGGCATATTTATTAATAGAACTCATTGAAAAATATGGACATAGAAAAGATGACAATATAATTATAGAACTATCTATAACACGAGAAGACATGGCAAATTATATAGGCGTTACGAGGGAAACAATGAGTAGGAAGCTTAGGAAATTTGAAGATGATGGAATAATACAATTAGATGGAATGAAAAGGATAATTGTATTAAATGAAGAGAAATTAAAATTGATGTAATAATTAAATTGCTTTTATTTTCAATAGCCCTAGATTAAATATAGTATATGATTAAATTATTTATTGATAATTTGAAGTGTATTAGATGTTTATAAATATTTGTAATTTATAAACATCTGTAATAATATAATAATTGTATAGTATATTATTATAAGAAGGGAGGATGAAAATGAGTTGGTATTTAAATGTACTTAAAAATTATGTGAATTTTAATGGAAGAGCTAGAAGAAAAGAATATTGGATGTTTTTATTATTTAATGTTATTTTCGCAATTATATTGAATGTTATTGACTATTTACTTGGAACATCTCCAATAATTTCTTTAATTTACAGCTTAGGAGTACTTATTCCTGGTATAGCAGTTTGTGTTAGGAGACTACATGACATTGGAAAAAGTGGATGGTGGTATTTTATAAGTTTTATTCCGATTATAGGTGGTATATGGTTGCTTATATTACTTTGCAGGGATAGCCAATTAGAAAAGAATATTTATGGATTAAATCCTAAAGAAATCTTATAAATAAAGAAGCAGTAATAGTAGTTATATGCTCCTTTTTTGGTAGACATGTAAAACAATAAAAATGTCTATATAGAGGAGAAGTTAATATTGAGCTATTACTGCTTTTTATTATATTTTAGTAACAAATGTTACATACAAAAACAAGTTAAAAAGATATAATAATTTTAACAAAAATTTAATTATAAGAAGTTTTTATTACATATAAGTATGAAAATCGTAGATATTAATTAGAATAATTTTTATACTAGATTTTAATTTAGGAGGAATACATATGAGCGCTTTTTTAGGAAAAATCCATTATTGGTTATTTAATAAAATATTATGGTTTGAAAATCTAGAGGATGAGATAGTGAACCTTGCAAAAGATGAAGGTTTAAATATAGAAAAGTTGAAAATGCATGCCGAAGAAAGATATGGTGAGAAATTACCACATAAATCACTTGAAGAATTAATAGATCACAGCAATATACATGGATGGTTACAAAATAAGATTCATAATGCAGAAGGAAGAATGGCTTTTTATACTAAAACAATTTTAGAAAATGATAATCTATCTTTGACTAAAATTGAAAATATATATAAAGAACAAGGTATAAAAGCAGCTGATGAAGTTAAAAATGAAGAGCAAGATATAAAAAATGCACAAGATATATTTACAGAAGTTAATAATTATATTTTAGATGGTATGCCATGTGATAGAGTTAATGAATTTATAGAGCTTAG
>JAGZRA010000014.1:0-60898 GCA_018381885.1 Parahaemophilus parainfluenzae
ATTTACTATTTTTCGCCGAAAGACTTAACTTGGCATGATTTAAATTTTACCTATACGGATTTCTTAGCTTGGGCATTAAATGGTGACATTGAAGCATTTTACCAGAATCTGTTTTGGCAAAATTGGCAAGAAGATGTAAAACAACTCGATGGTAACCACATGATTGTTTTTACACCAGAGCTTTCGGAAGATAAGACGACTGAGATTAATCAGCGCGAACGACGCGAAGTTAATATTGAAACGCATTACAATGCAAGTTTCACCGAACAAGATAAATTTGCTCAAGCTTATTCAGTCGCATAATCAGCTTTTAACGAATTAATTATTAGAGATAAAAAGAGATATGGCATTACTCCAAATTGCAGAGCCAGGACAAACGGCGGCACCCCATCAACATCGTCTTGCGGTAGGGATTGATTTAGGTACAACAAATTCTTTAGTTGCTGCTGTACGTAGCGGTCAAGCCACCATTTTGAATGATGAACAAGACAGAAGCCTTGTGCCTTCAGTGGTTTATTATGGTGAAAATGAAAAACTTGTGGGTAATGAAGCGTTTGCTAAAGCTGCAATTGATCCTAAAAATACGATTATTTCGGTCAAACGTCTGATTGGCCGTAGTCTTGCTGATGTGAAGTCGCGTTACACAAACTTGCCCTATGAGTTTGTAGCAAGTGAAAATGGCTTGCCGTTATTGGTGACTCATCAAGGTAAAAAAAGCCCGATTGAAGTTTCTGCAGATATTTTATCTCGTTTAAATCATATCGCTGAACAACGCCTTGCGGGTGAGCTTTCTGGCGTAGTGATTACGGTTCCCGCGTATTTTGATGATGCTCAACGCCAAAGTACAAAAGATGCAGCACGCCTTGCCGGGTTAAATGTATTACGTTTATTAAATGAACCCACTGCTGCAGCAGTGGCGTATGGCTTAGATAGTGGAAAAGAAGGCGTCATCGCTGTTTATGACTTAGGTGGTGGTACCTTTGATATTTCGATTTTACGCTTATCCAAAGGCGTCTTTGAAGTCTTAGCAACAGGCGGAGATACAGCCTTAGGTGGTGATGATTTTGACCATTTAATTGCCGATTGGATTGTTGAACAAGCGGGTATTAAACCACAAAATGTCAATGAGCAACGTGAGCTTTTAAGTTTAGCCACACAAACTAAAATTGCCTTAACAAGTGCACAAAGTGCGGTCATTTCTTGGCGTGGATTTGAAGGTGAGTTAAGTCGTGAGCAATTCAATGAATTAATTCATTCATTGGTTAAACGTTCTTTATTAACCTGCCGTCGAGCATTGAAAGATGCGCATGTTGAAGCTGAAGATGTGCAAGAAGTGGTCATGGTGGGTGGCTCAACTCGCGTCCCTTATGTTCGTGAACAAGTGGGCGAATTCTTCGGTAAAACACCATTGACCTCTATCGACCCAGATAAAGTAGTTGCCTTAGGTGCAGCAATTCAAGCGGATATTTTAGTGGGCAACAAAAATGACAGTGATATGTTGTTACTCGATGTTGTGCCGCTTTCTTTAGGCATTGAAACCATGGGTGGTTTAGTAGAGAAAATTATTCCACGCAACACCACGATTCCAGTGGCTCGTGCACAAGAATTTACCACCTTTAAAGATGGCCAAACTGCGATGACGGTACATGTGGTACAAGGAGAACGTGAGTTAGTGGATGATTGCCGTTCTTTAGGTCGTTTTACATTGCGTGGCATTCCGCCAATGGTAGCAGGTGCTGCACATATTCGTGTGACTTATCAAGTGGATGCGGATGGCTTATTAAGTGTGACCGCGATGGAGAAATCTACTAAAGTCCAAGCATCGATTCAAATTAAGCCTTCTTATGGCTTAACGGATGAAGAAGTAACCGCAATGATTAAAGCCTCTTTTGATAATGCTCAAGATGATATGCAAGCCCGTGATTTAGCCGAGCAGCGCGTTGAGGCTGATCGTGTGATTGATAGCGTAATTGTGGCATTGCAACAAGATGGGGCGGACTTATTAACCGAATCTGAATTCCATCAAATTGAACATGCATTGAAACAATTAATGGATGTAAAAGAAGGTACAGATCGTCATGCGATTGCGCAGGGAATTAAAGCTCTTGATGTGGCAACTCAAGAATTTGCGGCAAGACGCATGAATAAATCCATTCATCAAGCGCTGACAGGTAAATCTGTATCAGATATTGAGCAGTAAAGTGCGGTTATAAATTAACGAGTTTTTTATGTTGAGGAAAGTAATATGCCAAAAGTGATTTTTTTACCGAATGAAGAATTCTGCCCAGAGGGTATGGTGGTTGATGCAGCAGCTGGTGATAACTTATTGGAAGTAGCACATAATGCAGGCGTTGAAATCCACCACGCTTGTGATGGTTCTTGTGCTTGTACAACATGCCATGTTGTGATTCGTGAAGGGTTTGATTCATTAAATGAAGCAAGCGATCAAGAAGAAGATATGTTGGATAAAGCCTGGGGCTTAGAAATGGATAGCCGTCTTTCTTGCCAATGTATCGTGGGTGATGAAGATTTAGTGGTGGAAATCCCTAAATATAATATCAACCATGCGAATGAGGCGGCTCACTAATGAAATGGACTGATGCACAACTTATCGCAGAAGAGCTTTATGATCGTAATCCAGATTTAGATCCTAAAACGGTACGTTTCACGGATTTACATAAATGGATTTGCGAATTGGACGGTTTTGATGATGATCCAATGAAATCTAACGAGAGTATTCTGGAAGCGATTTTGTTGAAATGGTTAGATGAATACGAGTAATCGATTAGATTAATAAAGCGAGCTGAGAAGCTCGCTTTTATTTTAAGAATTTACCCCAAAATAAAACCGCACTTTATTGCTAAAGTGCGGTTATTTTTATAGTTGTTTTTAATTATTTTTTCTTCGCGTATTTTAAGGAGTCAATAGCAACCGCGAGGATGATAATGCTACCTTTAATGATATATTGCCAGTAAGGGTTTACACCGATATAAGTTAAACCGTAGTTAATAACGGTGAAGATGATAACACCCGTGATTACACCGATAACAGTACCCACACCACCAGCGAAAGATACACCACCTACTACGCAGGCAGCAATCGCATCTAATTCATACATGAAACCTAGGTTGTTGGTGGCACTACCGATACGACCAGCTTCTAACATACCACCGAATGCATAGAACATACCTGCAATCATGTAAATCACAACAAGGTTACGCGCTACGTTTACGCCAGATACTTTTGCTGCTTCAGGGTTACCACCGATAGCAAAGATATTTTTACCGAAGCGTGTTTTATTCCACATTACCCATACTAAGAATGCACAAATTGCCGCATAAATAGTGATGTAGGATAATTTGAATGAACCTAGTCTGAAGAAGCCTTGTGCGAAGTTAGAGAAAGATTCGCTGAAACCTGCAATTGGTGAACCACCCACGCCATCATAATAAAGTGAGTTAAAACCGTAAACGATGATCATGGTACCCATTGTTGCAATGAACGGGGTTACATTGAGATAAGCGATAACTAAACCGTTTACTAAGCCGATTACAGCACCTACCGCACAAACAGTCAGGATAACTACTGGAATAGGAATTTCACCTAAATCAGGGAACACGCGGTTCATGTTTTCCATTGATTGTAAGAGGGTAGCAGAAATAACCGCTGCTAAACCGACTTGGCGACCGGCTGATAAGTCGGTACCTTGAGTGATAAGCAAGCCTGCAACACCAAGGGCGATAATGAGACGGACGGATGATTGAGTTAAAATGTTACTAAAGTTGCGAACATTCAAGAATGTTGGATCTTGTGCGATGATGATGCCAAGTAAAATCAACAACACAAAATAAATCGCATTTTGTTTTAAGAAATCGAATGATTTATTTTTTTGTAAGGCACTCATAATTTGTTCCTTTATGATTTATAAATATTTTGCGGCAAGTTGCAAAATTTCTTCTTGAGACGTTTTTGCCGTTTCAACGATGCCTGCAACACGACCATTACTCATGACCAAAATTCGGTCTGTTACGCCTAATAATTCCGGCATTTCTGATGAAATCATAATGATGCCTTTATCTTTTTTAGCGAGTTCTTGAATGAGCTGATAAATTTCAAATTTTGCCCCAATATCAATACCGCGAGTTGGTTCGTCGAGCATTAAGATATCTGGTTGGGTTAAAAGCCAACGTCCGATAATCACTTTTTGTTGGTTACCACCAGAAAGCGAACCAATTGTTGTTTTGTGAGAAGGGGTTTTCACGTTCATTGCATCAATCACCCACTGTGTATCGCTTGCCATTTTTTTATTGCTGAGCAATTTCCAAGGAGTGAGGTAAGATTTCATATTTGAAATCAAAGAGTTAAATTCAATGCTTAGGTTTGAATAAATCCCGGTTGAACGACGTTCTTCAGTTACTAAAGCAAAACCGTGGTTAATCGCCTCAAGTGCGGTATGATTTTTCACGATTTTTCCGTTGAGCTTGATCGTCCCTTCTTTTAATTCGCGGACACCAAAAATGGCTTCCACAATATCGGTTCGTTTTGCACCAACAAGACCCGCAATACCTAAAATTTCACCTTTGCGTAAATTAAAGGAAACATCTTGAATAGACGGTTGGTTTACCGCTGTTAAATGTTCCACTTCAAGCGTGATTTCTTTTGGTACGTTTGTTTTTTCTGGGAAACGTTGTGTTAATTCACGGCCAACCATCATTGAAACGATTTCTTCCATGGTGGTGCCTTTAACTTGAACGGTATTGATCCATTTACCATCGCGAAGAATGGTGATTTCATCACAAATTTTGAAAATTTCATCCATTTTGTGTGAAATATAAATAATGCCACAACCGCGATCTTTTAATTTTTGAATAATTTTGAAAAGATGTTCCACTTCTTTTTCTGAAAGTGAGGATGTTGGCTCATCCATAATTACGATTTTAGCGTTATAAGAGAACGCTTTCGCAATTTCGATCATCTGCATTTGTGAAACGGAAAGTTTGGCCACTTTTTCTCTTGGATCAACATCAATGTCCAATTCATCGAAAATCGCTTTGGTATCACGGTACATTTTGGCGTGATCCACAAAAGGACCTTTAAGTGGGTAACGACCCAACCATAAGTTATCCATTACACTGGTTTGACGCACCAAGTTTAGTTCTTGGTGAACCATTGAAATCCCATTTTCAAGGGCTTCTTTTGATGTTTTAAAATCAACAGGTTTGCCTAAGAATAAAATTTCACCTTCGTCTTTTGCATAAATTCCGAAGAGGCATTTTAATAATGTCGATTTACCCGCCCCGTTTTCGCCCATTAAGGCATGAACAGAGTGAGAACGAACTGTTAGATTGGCGTGATCAAGGGCTTTTACACCGGGGAAAGACTTACTGACATCCGTCATCGTCAGTAGTACATCACTGTCTTGGGTTTGAGTTGTCATATCCAACCTCATCAAAAAGGGGGAAAGGGAATTTGGGTTTCCTTTCCCCCTAAAATTAAAGAAAAGCAATAGATTTTCTTATTTTAAGAATTCACTTAGGTTATCTTTATCCACACCAACATAAGGAATACGTACAACACGGTTTTCTAATTTCCATTTTGTACCTTCTGTTGCTGCTTTACCGTTAGCAAGGTTTGCAGAAAGTTGAACAACTGCTTTACCTTGGTTAACACCATCGTTTAACACAGTACCAGCAATTTCGCCTTTCTTAATTAATTGAAGTACTTCTGGTAATGCATCCACACCAAAGATTGGTAATTTTTTACCGTGTGCTTTGGTTGCTTCTAACGCACCTAACGCCATACCGTCATTGTTTGAAATGATCATTTCAATTTCGTTAGCTTTAGAGCTAGATAACCATGCATCCACTTTATCTTTAGCCATCGCTGCATCCCACATACCGGTATCAATAAATAATTGCTCGGTTGGAATACCTTTAGCATTTAATTGCTCAATCACATATTTAGTACGTGCTTCAGCATCTGGGTGACCCGGTTCACCTTTTAATAATACATATTGGATTTTACCGTCTTTATTTAAGTCTAAGGCTGGCATTGCTTTCCATTGTTTTGCAATTAAATCACCTTGGATTAAGCCTGATTCTTTCGGGTCTGTACCAACATAGTAAGCGTGATCGTAGCTACCGATAGCTTTTGCACCAGGGTCTTTATTGAAGAAAACAACAGGAATGTCATCTTGTTTCGCTTTGTTGATCACAGTGGAAGCTGCAGCTGGGTCCACTAAGTTAATGGCTAGAGCTTTTACACCTTTAGAAAGCAAACCATCTACTTGGTCGTTTTGAATAGATTGTGCATTTTGAGAGTCATTCATTAATAACTCAATGCCACCAAGGGCTTTCGCTTCTTTATCGATTTCTTTACGCATTAATGACATGAAGTTGTCATCATATTTATAAATGGTAACACCAATACGGTTATCGGCTGCGAAACCTGACGTTGCTGAACCTAAACCGATTGCTAAAGCGACTGCACTTAATACTGCTGTTTTTTTCATAAAAACGCTCCTATTAGAGAAAGAGATTTTATTGTTGATTTTTATATACCAAATAGAGGAATGTTGCGTACATCTATTGCAACTGAATCCATCATAACGAAATAAAAATTGTTAATCTGTGATCAAACTCACATAAATGAAAACGATTACATGGCAATGTTTAAATTTGTGATCTCCATCACGGTTTCATTGCATTTTCTACAGAAAAACGTCTCACCAAGGTTGGATTAAATTGGACAACAGTCGGTGTAACAATAGACGAATCAACTAAGCTCAAAGCCAGTTTCGCCGCATAATTTGCCATTAAATCAATTGGATAGCGAATAGTGGTAAGCTTCGGAATCAAATATCGAGCAATTGGCATATCATCAAAGCCCACAATGGAAAACTGTTTCGGCACTTTGATATTGTTTTCATTTAAAACGGAAATTGCTCCCGCTGCCATGGTATCGTTATAGGCTACAACCGCTGTTAAGTTAGAGTTGTAGCTCAATAAATCAATCATCGCCTTTTCACCGCCTTCAAAATCAGGCGAATTATGCACAATGGCTTGCTCGACAATAGGAAAGTGATGATCTCTTAAAGCGGCCAAATAACCTTCTTTACGTTCGGTTTCATCTAAAATACCGTGATTAGATCCAATGTAGGCGATGTGTTTATGACCATAACGAATCAGCATTTCAGTCGCGAGATAGGTACCTTGGCGGTTATCAAGGCTGACACAACGATTTTCATAACCTGAAATCACACGGTTAATCACAACCATACCCGGTACATTTTCGAGATAATGACGTAATTCTTCGTCAGAAAGGGCTTTGGAATGAACGACTAAACAACTACAACGCTTGCGTAGCAAGGTATCAATGGCTTCACGCTCTTTTTCTGCATGGTGGTATCCAATACCGATCAAAATCGTTTTTTGATGTTCTTCAGCCACTTTATCGACTGATTTGACCAAGATAGCAAAGAAGGGATCCGTTACATCAGTAACCACCACGCCAATGGTATCAGTATTTTGTACTGCCAGAGCTTGTGCGTTTGCATTGGGTTGATAATTTAAGACTTCCATCGCGCGTTGTACCGAGTAACGGGTTTTTTCACTCACAGATGGGGAGCGATTAATTACCCGGGAAACAGTGGCAACCGACACGCAAGCTAATTCAGCAACATCTCGAATTGTAGGCATAACTGGGCTCTCATTCATTTTTTCATAGCAATTATCATAGTAAATTTGAATAAAATTGAAAGCGGTTACTTTCAAAAATGCTACATTCGTCACAAAAAAGAGATTGGAGTAGCGCCTTATTTCCTGATTTTGTGATAATGATCACGGTTTATTTTTTTTAATTTGTTATCTTATGAAGAAAATTTTGTAATCGTTTACATTTTGGAGCAAAAATATGAGCGAAACCGTATTTGAACCGACAGATCATCCGCATCGTCGTTATAATCCATTAATTGACCAATGGGTTTTAGTCTCGCCACATCGTGCTAAACGTCCATGGCAGGGGCAACAAGAAAAAGTGAGTGAGGAGCAAAAGCCAAGCCACGACCCAAATTGTTATCTTTGCCCGCGTAATAAACGTATCACAGGCGAACCTAATCCGGATTACCATAAACCTTATGTATTTAAAAATGATTTCTCGGCTTTATTAGAAGATACACCAGCGCCAGAGCAATCAGCCGATCCGCTTTTCCAAATGAGCCAAGCTCGTGGTGAAAGCCGTGTTATTTGTTTTTCGCCAGATCACAGTAAAACATTGCCATTATTGACCGCACTTGAAATTGAAGAAGTGATTAAAGTGTGGCAAGCGCAATTGCGTGAACTGGGTCAAAAATATCAGTGGGTACAGATTTTCGAAAACAAAGGTGCGGCAATGGGATGCTCCAATCCCCATCCGCACGGACAAATCTGGGCAAACAGCTTTTTACCGAATGAAGTCGCACGTGAAGATGTCGCTCAACGGAATTATTATGAAAAGCATGGTTCTGTCCTTTTAGTGGATTACGTTCAAAAAGAATTAGAGAAAAAAGAACGTATTGTGGTGGAAACCGAACATTGGGTTGCGGTGGTGCCTTATTGGGCGGTGTGGCCATTTGAGACCTTGTTGTTGCCTAAAGTGCATGTAAAACGCTTAACAGAATTAACCGAGGCTCAAGCTAAAGATCTTGCCGTGATATTGAAAAAACTGGCAACAAAATACGACAACTTATTTGAAACATCTTTCCCTTATTCAATGGGCTTCCATGCTGCACCATTTAATGGTGAAGATAACGAACATTGGCAGCTTCATGCGCATTTTTATCCGCCGTTGTTGCGTTCAGCTACAGTACGTAAATTTATGGTGGGTTATGAAATGCTGGGTGAAAGCCAACGTGACCTCACCGCTGAACAAGCAGCAGAAAGATTACGTGCGTTAAGCGAAGTACATTATAAAGAACGTTAAGCAATAATTTCTCTCTCGAGTTAAGAGGGAGTGTGAAAGATAAAGGAAAATAATATGACTCTAGTCCAAAAATCCCAACACATTTTTACGCAAAAATATAACAAGCAACCTGAACTGACCGTGTATGCACCAGGTCGTGTAAATATTATCGGCGAACATACGGATTACAATGATGGTTTTGTGATGCCTTGTGCGATCAATTATGGTACAGCCATTGCGGGATCAAAACGTGCTGATCATATTTGGAATGTTTATGCCGCAGATCTTAATCTTGAGGATACCTTTTCTCTTAATGAAGATTTCCCTCAAAGTGAGCAAAAATGGGCGAATTATGTGCGCGGTGTCGTGAAATTTATTCAAGAACGCTGCCCGCAATTTAAACAAGGCGCTGATTTGGTCATTTCTGGCAATGTGCCACATTCTTCCGGTTTAAGCTCTTCCGCAGCCCTTGAAGTGGCGACGGGTAAGTTTTGCCAACAATTGAGTGATTTACCTTTAACACATACAGAAATTGCTTTAATTGGTCAAAAAGCTGAAAACAAATTTGTAGGCGCAAATTGTGGAAACATGGATCAATTAATTTCGGCTTTAGGACAAAAAGATCATCTCTTAATGATTGATTGCCGTAGCTTAGAAACACAGCCAACACCTGTGCCGAAAGATGTCGCTGTTATTATTGTGAACTCAAATGTACCGCATGATTTGGTGACAGGTGAATACAACACACGCCGCTGGCAATGTGAAAAAGCCGCAGAGTTTTTTGGCGTAAAAGCCTTACGTGATGTGTCAGTAGAAGAATTCCAAAAAAGAGAAGCAGAATTGACCGCACTTAATGTTTTAGTGGCCAAACGCGCACGCCATGTGGTGACTGAAAACCAACGAGTACTTGATGCCGTTGAAGCATTAAAACATAACGATTTAACAAAATTAGGCGAATTAATGGGGCAATCTCACGAGTCCATGCGTGATGATTTTGAGATTACAGTGCCGCAAATCGATTATCTTGTTGAACTTGCTCAATTAGTGATTGGTAAAACCGGTGGGGCGAGAATGACAGGTGGTGGTTTTGGTGGCTGTATTGTAGCCCTTGCACCTCATGATAAAGTTGAAGATGTGCGTAAAATTATTGCCGATAATTATGAAAAACAAACGGGTTTAAAAGAAGATTTCTACGTTTGCACAGCCTCACAAGGAGTGAGTCTATGCTAGAAAAAACGGCGTTCAATGCACCAGATGAACAGCCTTATCAACTTGTTCAACTTACCAATTCAAATGGCATGACCGTGCAATTTATGGATTGGGGAGCCACTTGGCTTTCTTGTAAAGTCCCTGTGAATGGTGAGTTGCGAGAAGTGTTACTTGGTTGCAAAGTAGAGGATTATCCTCATCAAACTGCTTATTTGGGTGCAAGCGTAGGACGCTATGCAAATCGTATCGCTAACGCCCAATTTGAATTGGGTGAGCGAACAATCCAGCTGGTCTCGAATCAAGGCAAACATCAATTACATGGTGGTAAAGAAGGCTTTGATAAACGTCGTTGGAAAGTGGAAGAGTGCGGTCAGAATTTTGTGCGTTTTTCCCTTGTGTCTCCCGATGGTGATCAAGGTTTTGAAGGTAATGTTCAAGCTAATGTGATTTACACGCTGACCGATGAAAATAGCGTAAAAATTGAATATGAAGCAGAAAGTGATAAAGATACCGCACTGAACTTAACGAACCACGCTTATTTCAATTTGGAAAATGCTGAGCAGGGTAGTGATGTGAGAAATCATACATTACGCCTCAATGCAGATTTCTATTTACCGGTTGATGGTGAAGGCATCCCAAATTCACCACTTAAGCATGTGGTGAATACCAGCTTTGATTTTCGTGTGGCAAAACCAATCGCACAAGATTTTCAGCAAGGTGATCAAGTGATGACAAAAGGTTACGATCATTCTTTTATCGTCAATAAAGCATGGCAAAAGCCTTGTGTATTATTGACTTCCCCTAATGAAGATTTAAGCCTTGATGTGCTCACATCCCAAGCAGCATTACAGGTATATACGGGAAACTATCTTGCAGGCACCCCAACTCGTAAAGGTGGTACTTATCAAGATTTCAGCGGCATAGCTCTTGAAACCCAATGTCTTCCCGATACCCCCAACCATCCCGAATGGCAAAATTATGGCGGTATTCAAAAAGTAGGTGAACGCTATTACCAGTGGACAGAGTTTAGGTTTAAATAGTTAATCAGTGAATAAAAGTGCGGTTAAAAATAATAGTATTTTTAACCGCACTTTGTTTTTATTATCCTTATTTTATTTACGGTTATTTATATAAGAGGAAAATATCCATAAAAAAATTATAGGTATTATTTTGTTGACTGTTTTAATCGGATTTAATAAACTTGCTATTGTTTAGTTTTTTAGTATGGTATTTAATTTTATTAAATCCAATATTTTTCAACACTTTAATAACCACAATTTTATTATGACTATATCTAGATTATTTGGGAGTGGATTATTTTTAATTTCACCCTTTGTTTTTGCAGGGCCTTCTACTAATTTAAATGTAGAAAAACAAATCGATGCCCAACAACAAAAACAGCAAGCTGAACAAGATGCAGCCATTTTAGCGCAGCAAACGCAATCCGCGAATGTGCGTTTAGAGGGTGAAAAAGAAGCCTCTCGTGGCTTTCCACAAAATGAAGCACAATGTTTTCCTATCAATCAATTGGTGCTGACCGATTACCAAGCTGAAGAAGAAAATTCATCAGCCTCTTCCCTTAAATTAATCCAACCAAGCCAATTCTCTTGGGCATTAAAGTCAGTTTATGCTGAGCGTGATTTTGCGCTGCCTGCTTGTATTGGCTCTGAGGGGATTAATGTATTACTTCGCCGTATTCAAAATCGTTTAATTGATTTTGGTTATGTCACTACACGTGTGGTAGTGGAGCCACAGGATTTACGTTCAGGCATGCTCGTACTCACCGTGATTCCGGGTAAAGTAGGCCGTATTCAATTACAAGACCAAAGTGCGATTCCGTTTGCCACCCGTGGTACCTTATGGTTTGCCATGCCAATGGCGCAGGGGGATATATTAAATATTCGCAATATTGAACAAGGTTTAGAAAACTTAAAACGCGTACCGAGTGCTGATGCGAATATGGAGCTTGTGCCAACGGATGCAGTCGGTGAAACCGATGTGGTGATTGCTTATAAGCAAAGCTTACCTTTTCATTTAACCTTAGGATTAGATGATTCAGGCAGTAAAGCTACGGGACGTTTACAAGGTTCAGCCACGTTTTCCTGGGATAACGTGCTAACACTTAATGATATGTTCTATATCAGTGGTACACGCAGTTTTAAACGTGATAGCGATGATGCGGAAGGGGATTATGGCAGTAAAAACATCAGTCTCTATTATTCTATTCCTTGGAAGAATTATCTCTTAACCCTTTCCGGTTCAAAATATTCTTATCACCAAACGGTAGCGGGCGCGTTTGAGTCTTATACCTATTCAGGTGAAAGCCAACAAATGAAAGCGAATTTAAGTCGCTTATTATCTCGTGGAAGTCTTCATAAAACCTATGTGAATGCCGCGTTATGGACGAAAAAATCACATAACTACATCAATGACACTGAAATTGAAGTGCAACGTCGTCGTACCGCTGGTTGGGAAGTGGGACTTAATCACACCCAATACATTGGTGAAACCGTGTTACAACTGTTTGCGAACTATAAACGTGGTACAGGTGGGAATAAATCTTTACCTGCTCCGGAAGAAGAGTTTGGCGAAGGCACTTCTCGCATGCAGATTTTTACTGCAGGTATTGATTTTACCTATCCTTTCACTATCGGCAATCAACCTTTCCGCTTTAACACTAGCTGGAATGGACAATGGAACGGCACACCTTTAACACAACAAGATAAATTTAGTATTGGTGGTCGTTATACCGTGCGAGGGTTTGATGGCGAGCTATCACTTTCCGGTGAAAAAGGTTGGTTATGGCGAAATGAGTTGGGTTGGGATATTGCCAATAAAGGACATGAGCTTTATTTAGGGATTGACCGAGGTAAGGTGCATTCTAGCCAAGAAGAGCTTCAAATTGGTGATAGCTTAATGGGTGGCGCAATTGGACTTCGCGGTAAATTATGGGGTATTAACTATGATTATTTTGTGGGTGTTCCAATTAAAAAACCGAAAGGATTAAGAACCAGCCATGTGACAACCGGATTTAATGTGAGCTACCGTTTTTAATGCTCACGCTTTTAGATGAATAAATTGATTAAAACCAAACAGAATTTAAAACTTTAAAGGAAATTAAAAAATGAATAAACGTCATTATAAAGTGATTTTTAGCCGTGTATTAAATCAGCTTATCGTGGTATCTGAGCTGGCAAAATCTCAAGGTAAAGCGCAAAGTGAAAATGTGAGCTCAGAGCAAGAAAAAACAGGGCTATTTTCAACCGCACTTTCGCTTAATCCTATTCATTTTAGCCTCATGCTGGCATTAGGCTTTGTCTTCTTATCGCCTTCTGTTCATGCAGAAGACATGGCTATTCGTGCAGATAAATCAGCACCGGGTAATCAACAACCTACAGTACTTCAAACCGGCAATGGTTTACCGCAAGTGAATATTCAAACACCAAGCGCTGGTGGCGTATCTCGTAACCAATATTCACAATTTGATGTGGCAGAGAAAGGCGCCGTGTTAAACAATGCCCGTAAAGCGGCCCAAACGCAAATGGCGGGCTGGGTGCAAGGTAACCCAAATCTTGCTCGCGGTGAAGCAAAAGTCATTCTTAACGAGGTGAACTCCGCTAATCCAAGCCGTTTAAAAGGTTATGTAGAAGTGGCGGGTAAAAAAGCAGATGTCGTGATTGCCAACCCAAGTGGTATCCAGTGTGATGGCTGTGGTGTGATTAATGCGGGGCGAACAACACTCACTACCGGCAAAGCAGAAGTTGAGAATGGTCAATTAAAAGGCTATCACGTTAAAGGCGGTAAGGTGACTGTTGGCCAAAAAGGGATGGATAACAGCCAATCTGATTACACCGATATTATCGCGGAGAAAGCCGAAATCAAAGGTGGGGTTTGGTCGAAGAAAGGCATTAAAGTTACTACAGGTAAAAACAATGTTGACCGCACTAATGATTCGGTTGTGTACGTTGGCGATAAAAACACCGACAACACTGACCGCACTTCTGAAACCCAAGGCGAAAATCAAAGCTATAGTGTGGATGTGAGCCAATTGGGTGGGATGTATTCAGAGAAAATCCATTTAGTGGATAACGGCCAAGGCCTTGGTGTGCGCAATGCGGGGCACATTGGTGCATCTGCGGGAAGTGTGAAAATCGATAGCCAAGGTAAGATTGTAAATGAAGGCTTTATTGGTGGTAGCGAAAATGCCCAACTCAATGCGAAAAAGAATATTGAGAACCGTGGCACCGTTTATGCTAAAGCTCAGACCCAACTTAACGCTCAAAATATTGATAACAAACAGGGTGTTATTGCAGGTAAACAAGTTCAGCTTAACGCGAACAACGTGGATAACCGCAAGCAATCGGATAAAGGCTCTTTAATTGTTGCAACAGAGAAAGTGACGATTAAAGCGAAACATGTGGATAACCAAGGGACGAAAGCTGGCAGCAAAACGGAACAGGGTATTCGTGGTACTCAAGTGGCTATTACAGCTGAAAATCTTTCTAACCAACAAGGGGGCATCTACAGTGATGAGCATACCCAACTAGATGTTGCTCAAACTATTGATAACAAACAAGGTGAGATTGAAGCGGGTAAATCAATTGAGTTAAAAGCGAAGACGTTAGCCAATGAAGGTGATATTAAAACCAAAGGGGATTTAACGGTTCGTTTACAAGACAGTTTAACCTTAAATAACGCCTTCCAAGTTGGTGGTAATTTAGATTTTAAAACCGAAGGGGATTTTAAAAATAATAGCCAATTACGTGTAGGCAATAAGGCTGATGTTAAAGCCGCTAATGTGGATAACGCTAAAGATGCTGAAATTAGCGGTAATGAAACACACATTAACACAAATACGTTGACTAACCGCGGTTTAATTGATGGTACATTGACTGTGGCAAAAGCCGTGACCATTAATAACTTAGGTACTGGTCGTATTTATGGTGACCATGTAGCTTTACAGGGAAACAGTTTAAATAACCTTGAGGAAGGGGACAAATCTGCTGTAATTGCTGCACGTGAGCGTTTGGATGTGGGCGTGGATAAAGTCTTAAACCGCAATGAAAGTACCCTTTTAAGTATGGGTAAGATTTATGTGGGTAAAGCGTTAGATGAAAACAACCAGGCTACAGGTAAGTCAGCGTATGTTCGCAACTACAACGGTGTGATTGAAGCGTTAAATCTCTACGATAATGCGAAAAGTAAAGCGATTAGCTTCAATACAGGTAAAGTAGAAAATAAACACTTCTTCCTTGAAACGGAAAATGTGGATACTTCGTCTACACCGGTTTTTGAGTACCGTATTGGAAATGATTCGACTATCTATGGTAAAGACTCTGGGGTTTATAAGGTAAAACAAGATAACAAGAGTGGTCGCTGGGGATTAAACCGAAAAATAAGAGATCTTTACCATATTTTTTCACCGGACGGCAAAATCGAAAGTGATAACTGGCATGAGTATGATTATACCCGCACAGTGAATGAAACCGTGGTACTTAACCCAAAATACCAGGAAGGGAAGATTTTAAGCGGTGGTGGTATTGATTTTAATGATGCTCATGTGGATAACCAAGACAGTAAGGTGATTGCCGGTGGCGTAATTGAAATCGCGAAAGGTCAATTACATAATGACGAATTTAAAGGTCGTACTGTTGTGACGGATGCGGGTCGTTTAACGGCTTTTTATAAAGGTAAGAAAAAAAGAAAATGGGACAGATACGATACAACTAAAAGCGATACCAGTATTTATTATAAACAAAATGAAAGCGTAAAAGATTTAGGAGTATTTGCTTATAAAGAAAATGTCGCACCTGAATTCACCAATAATGGTGTGGCTAATAAAGGTGATGCGGGAGATGTTGTATTAAATCATCTGACTCAATCGTTGGATAAATCCTCGCTTTATAATGTGAATCCTAATGCACCAAAAGGCTATGTGATTGAAACTGATCCACGTTTTGCGAATAAGCAAAAATGGTTGAGCTCGGATTATATGTTCAATAAATTACGCTATAACCCAGACAATATGCTTAAACGTCTCGGGGATGGTTTTTATGAGTTACGTTTAGTTAATGAGCAAATTAATCAGTTAACCGGTCGTCGTTATCTTGAAGGTTATCAAAATGATTTAGAGCAATACCAAGGGTTAATGAATAATGGTGTTCATTACGCCAAAAAATTAAATTTAGTACCAGGTGTCGCGTTAACTGAAAAGCAAATGTCGGAACTCACTACCGATTTAGTGTGGATGGTAAATCAGGAAGTGACGCTTCCAAGCGGCAAGAAAATGAATGTGTTAACGCCGAAAATTTACTTGGCTTCTAATCGTACTCAAGTTACCCCTACAGGCTCTGTGATTTCGGGGGACAGCATTGTGGGTTCGGTAACCAATATGACCAATGAAGGGACGGTGCTTGCGTCAAACCTAGTGAACTTATACGGTCAAAATTTAGAGAACAAAGGGCTGGTTTTTGCTGATAACGTCAACCTTAATGCTGAGCAAAAATTAGTGAACCTTGGCGGTAAGATTATGGCTGCAGATAGCTTGTCTCTATACGGTGGAAAATCCGTAGAGCTTGGTGCAACCACAACAGAAACACAAAGCCAATTAGGTCGAACAGAAACGGGTAATAAACAAGTCGATCGCCAAAGTGAATTGAAGGTAACAGGCAAGGATGGTGAGTTATCTATTCAAAGTGGTGGTGATATCACAATAAAAGCAGCAAATGTGAAATCGGCAGGCACGGTTGATGTAAATGCCAAAGGTAAGCTTTTGGTGACGACTGAGAAGCAAAGCAGTAAAGAACACTATGACTTTAGCGATAACCATCATTATCACTTAGATAAAGAAGGTGAGGTGAGCTCTGTTATTGAGGGCAAAGAAGGCACTCGTTTAGTGGGACAAGAAGAAACCACACTTCGTCAAGCTAAGGTTAATAGTGAAGAAGGTAGAACTATTATTGCCTCACAAGGCGAAGTGAAGCTTGAAGAAGGACGAGATATTGAGCATTTAGATCGCCGAAATAAACAAACATCAAAAGGTTTCTTAACAAAAGAAACCGAAGAAATGCGTCGTCATCATGATTATGATCTAAGCAAAGGCAGTGAAGTAAATGGTAAGGATGTTATTGTTTATTCACAAGATGCAAATGCGACAGTTAAAGGCTCTTCGATTACTGCACAAGATGGCTTATTGGTGCAAGCGAAGAACGTTAATGTGAAAGAGGCGGAAAACAACGCTTACGTTGAAGAACATTATGAGAAAAAACGTTCTGGTTTAGCTACAAGCTTTAAAGGTGGCGTGGCAAAAATTGGTTATGAGAAAAGCAAGTCTAATCTAGACAGCAAATCTATAAGCTTAGAAGCAGCAGGTAGTCAATTAACAGGTGGTACTACAACTTTAGCCGCTGAAAATGTCTTGACTGTGCGAGGTTCCGATTTAAACAGTCAGGAACAATCTGATCTACGTGCAAAACAAGTCAATCTTGAAGCAGCAAAAGAAGTACATCATACCGAAGTACATCAATCGAGTAAAACAAGCGGTTTTGGTTTAAGCATGGTTTATGATCCAACTTTGAAAGCCATAGATCAATATAAACAACGCCAAAAACAAGGTGGTACAGAAACCGTTGTAGGGAAAATTAACTCTATTGCAGAAGCTGGCGCAGATGCAGTGGAGTTAATGAGCCGTGGTATCGTACCGTATTTGGAACACAAACGCAGTAAATCAGATAAAACCACGATAGAAACAACCGCAAAAGTGACCGCAGTTAATGCTGGCGGACAACTTAATGTGGTGGCGTCTGAAGGTGATATTCGCACACAAGGTACACAAATTGCAGCAGAGAAAGGTGCAACATTCTTAGCCTCAAATAATATTGAGTTAGGAGCGGCTGAGAATACTTATACTCAGAAAGCTAATACCTCAGATAAAGGATTTAGTTTAGGTGATGCGAATAAATACCTTTTTGGTGTACACACTCAACGTGAAAATGGCGATGCAACTCAAACACAAGAAGTATCAACGACTATTTCTGTAGGTGGTAATAACCAAATAGTGGCACAAAAAGGTGATATTCATGCTAAAGGTGCCAAAATTGTGTCTGAGGGTAAAAACCAATTATCTGCAGCGGGTAATGTTGTTTTAGATACAGCGGTTACCACACAAGATACAACGCAGCAACGTAAAGGCCATGCGATAGGTGAGGCTGTTATTTCAGATTCTGAACGTTTCTATGGTTATAACCGTACTCGTTTTAACCAAGATGGTAACTTTACTCACCATGAAAAAGCGCAATTAGCGAGCTTAGGTGATAAGGTAGAAGTGTATGCTGGTAAAGATTATCGTCAAACATCAGCAGAAATTTTATCGAAAGATAAAGCGTCTATTAATGCACAAAATATTATTGTGGATTCAGCTTTTAATACCGATAAATATAAACAAAGTGAAAGCGATCTAAAATTTGGTCAATTTACTCGTGTAAAATCACCAATTATTGATTTAATCAATAGTATTGAAAGCACTGTAAAAAATAAAAAAGCCTCAGATCGTGTGCAAGCAGCAAATATCATGAGTGTTGCAGCACAAGCTTATAACTTGGCCTCTGCATTCCAAGGGCAAGGAGGTGCATCTTATTTAATTCGCGTGGAATCTGGTACTGGGGTCGCTCATAGCCGTAAGAAAGAAGACAGCTATCAGCACACCAGCCAAGGCAACCTATTTAATGCGAAAGAGATTGAGTTTACTGCACGCGGTGATGGCAGCACAAATGCACAAGGTAATCCGCAGTTAGGGAATATTAATATCACCCATGCAGATATCACTTCTGTCGATGAAAAAGGTAACCGCTTAAAAGACAGTAGCGTAACCTTTAATGCCAATAACCTAACGATTGATCCAGGTAAGAGTACGGTAGATCAACATGCCCGTTCACAAAGTGCAGGTGTTGAAGTTGGGATGGCGGCAACAATTGGTGCGCAAACTGGTATTGGTATTTATGCTCGTGTAGGTGGTTCAAGCAGTAAAACCAATGTAGAAGGGGTGAACTATACAAATAGCCATCTTAATACTGAAACCTTGAATATCAATACTCAAGGTGATACTACATTAACGGGTACGACAGCCAAAGCTAAAACAATCAACGCGAATGTAGGTGGAAATCTCAATATTGCGAGTGTGCAAGATGAAAACAAATTTGAGACCAAATCAAGCGGCGGTGGTTTAGAGGTAGAGTTTGGCTGGGGAAATAACTGGCGTGTAAGTGGTTATGGTAATTCAGAAAAAGGGGAGTCAGGCTATAAACAGGTGAGAGAGCAAGCAGGATTATTTGCTGAAGAAGGCGGATATCATGTGAATGCGAAGAATGTTCACTTAAAAGGGGCAGCGATTACCAGTACGAATCCGGCTAATAGTGAATTAGCAACCAATAAGCTGACGTTTGAAGATATTCAAAATGAAAGTCACAGTGATGCTATGAGTATGTCATTTAGTGCAAGCTACAGCAAAGGTGGTAGTGCTCCAAAAGATAATTCATCTACAGGCAGTTCACCATTCAGCCAAATTGGCTCGAAAATGAAGGATAGCTTTTCATCAAATGGTCCAACATCATCGTCAACAAGCTTTGGTGGTGGTTTACCAATGAATGAATCTGATTCTGATAATTCGGTGACTCGTGCAACCTTAACTGAAGGCAAGATTACCTTAAATAAAGATACTGCACCGACGCAAACTACTGCGCAGGCTTTGGGTATTAATACGGATATTAATCAAGCTAACGGTGAAGTTGATAAGCCAAAAGATGTCAATCAAATCTTAAGCGAACAACGCCAAATTTCAGCCGCTGCAGGGAATATTAAAAGTGCGGTTAATACATACATGGAAAACCAACAGAAAGCTGTAATAAAAGAAATGATGGAGTTGCAAGCAGAAAGAGACGTATTGGTTAAACGTAATGATAAAGCTGCATTAGAGAAAGTTGATGAACAATTAGGAATGCTGCTTAAAGAATCTGAAGAATGGGGTAATGAAGGTAAATACCGTCGTGCTTTGGATGCAATTACATCAGCTGGCATAGCTGCATTAAGTGGACAATCAGCACAGGGTATTGCTGTGACTGCTGCTTCACCTTATGTGAACCAAAAAATTAAAAATGCAACAACAGATGAACAGACAGGTAAAGTGAATAAAGTCACTAACATTGCAGCGCATGCTCTGTGGGGGGCTGTAGAAGGAAATGCTCTTGGCGGAAGTGGTACGGCTGGTGCTTTATCTGCTGCTGGTGCTGAGTTAGTGGCACCACAGATTGCTAAAATACTGTATGACAAAACTCCAAATGAGTTAAGTGCATCAGAAAAACAACGTGTTATTGCATTAAGTGGTGTTGTTGGAAAGGCTATAGGAGGTATTACATCTGCGGCTAAAGGAGATGGCACCTACACGGTTTCAAAAAATAGTGATATAGGTGGAGATATTGCCAAAAATGCTGTGGAGAATAATGCGATCTTTAAGCCGAGAGGAGAGAATTATTTATTTCGATTACAACAAATTAAAAAATACCCAGAGGCTAAAAACCGTTTATTTCAAGAAATGGGGGCAGAAAGTGTTAGAAATAATGGTGCTATTAGAAGTGCTTGTGAAGTAAATGTTGCACAATGTCGACAATATATTCAGATGCTGAAAGAAGCAAGAAATTACTATATTGAAGAACAAACTAAACATCCAGAATGGACTTATTCTGAAGAAGGTAAGATGTTACAAACATTACGAGGTTTGGCTGAATATGATCTTAAAATGGCACAAGGTATCTTGGCTGAAAAAATGAAAACTGAAAAAACATCTTCAGGAGTGAAAGTTGAAGGGGAAATATATAATACTAAAAATCCTGAACGTAATAAATATGCTCGTTTTAGCGTTCCTCAGGGTACTGATATTGGTGGCTCGCACTTAATTGGTTATCCATCAGCAGATCGTGACCATGACGAGAACATCAAACGTTTTAAATTGTATACAAGATGGGTAAAAGACGGCATTATTTTACCAGAGAATATTCCTTCTAGCGTGTTTAAGGATCGGGCTAACGAAGGAAGATCCTATACAGATAAGAAAACAGGAAAGGTAACGAAGAACCCTGATGCTGACTTCTTTTATCGTTTGCTGGTAGAACAAGCTAAAAGTGGTAATGTGATCAGTGATAAGGAATATTTGAATATCATCCCTAAACAAACTCCAGGAGTAAAAAAAATCTTCGCTCTACCAAATGACATCACATCAGATCGCTCCAGTGTAGCTTATAGATTTGCTGACAAAGGATTAGATTCACTTTCTAATTCAGAGGTGAGAGATCTAGGTAAGCAAATGTATTTTTATAGTAAGCACCATGTTGAGCTAGGGGATAAAGTTGTATCAGCCGATCAGGCATTAGATTTTGCTTTAATAAAAATAGGTTTAGAGCGACATGGATTAAAAACTAAAGTTTCAGATAGTGAACGTAATAAGTTAATAGGTTATATGGAACTTATGTATGATGATATTAGAGATCCTAGTAAAGATATTGCTTTCAGAAAAAATGAAGAGAAACATAATCGGATAAATGGCTCGACATTGGGAACAATACCTTATTTAGTCTGCGGGGCTGTAGGTGGCTCAGAAAGTTCATGTGATAAGGCATTAGTTCTTGGAGCATTAGTTGGAGATGTTCTGGGGGCGAGAGCTGATGCTAAAAGTAATAGGATTACATCACCTGCGCAATTAAATCCAGCTATGAGAGTTCAGTTTGGGCTAGGACGCACACAAAATGCTCAAAAGGGAAATAATGGGAATGCGGTAACTAGTGATATGTCCAGCACTAAAACTAATAGTTTTGGGTTAACAAAAGCAGCGGATACTATTAGTAATTTATTAAGTCCTTCTAGAAGAGCTGACAAGGCAAATGCTGAAAAACGTGCTCAGCAAATTATAGAAAATAATTTTTATGCAGAACAATCGGGCTATGGATGGGATATTAATAAATTAAGAACCTTTCAAGATGGAGGCGTTTATAGAGCAGAGAATATCAATGCTTCAATGCTTAGTGATAGGGATGCGCTGACTCGGGTTGATGCTGCTAAGAAACAAAGTGATATAGATATTCAAAAGCTTCTTGGTAAAGAACCTCAACGATATTCAACAGGTTATCCAGCATGGAAAGAGGGAACACTTGTTACTGACAGAAGAATCATTAGACCTGAAAAAATGAGAATGGTTATCGATGATAAACAACGTAGAGCAATTCTTGCTGGAGAAGAGTTCTATGCGGGATGGGCAACTAAAGAATCTATTAGTTCTAAAAAGGATATGCGTGAGCGTTTAGGTATAACACAAGCATTTAAGCCTGATACTATACATGGAAAACCAAACAAGTTTTACGTTGTTGAGTTTATTGCTATGCCAGGAGTTGGCGTGCGTGAAGGAGTTGCTGGTCCAATGTATGACTCTGAAATCCATAAAATAATGCCAGGAGGAGCTAAGCAAATTAATTTTGTAGATCAAACGTTTAAGTCAAATCCAGACTTATTTAAAATTGATAAGAAAAGTATTAGGGAAATTAAATAATAAAAAAGTGCGGTTAAAAATTACCAAGTTTTTAACCGCACTTTATTTTCTGCCATTTAGCTGAAGTTTTTTGCGATTTTGGTTAAAATGTGCTACTTTTCACACCGTCAATCCGACAGTAACACATTTAATTTTATGAACGAAGAACATTCGAGTAATCAAACTGAAACAACTAAAAAATCTTTTTTCCAATCACTTATTGGCCGCTTTTTCCAAGGTGAGCTGAAAAATCGTGAAGAACTCGTCGAAGTGATTCGAGATTCAGAACAAAACGATTTAATCGATCAAAATACTCGCGAGATGATTGAAGGGGTAATGGAAATCGCAGAGCTTCGTGTACGCGATATCATGATTCCTCGCTCGCAAATTGTATTTATTGAATCGAATCAAGATCTTGATGCTTGCTTGAATACGATTATTGAATCCGCGCACTCTCGTTTTCCTGTGATTGCAGATACAGATGACCGCGATAATATTGAAGGTATTTTGCACGCAAAAGATTTGCTTAAGTTTCTACGTGAAGATGCTGAGGAGTTCGAACTTTCCAAGTTGTTACGTCCAGTTGTGATTGTGCCGGAAAGTAAACGTGTCGATCGTATGTTAAAAGATTTCCGTTCTGAGCGTTTCCATATGGCGATTGTGGTGGACGAGTTTGGTGCGGTATCAGGTTTGGTGACCATCGAAGATATTCTCGAACAAATTGTTGGTGATATTGAAGACGAGTTTGATGAGGAAGATGTCGCGGATATTCGTCAACTTTCTCGTCACACTTATGCGGTGCGTGCGTTAACAGATATTGATGATTTTAATGCACAATTTAATACGCATTTTGATGATGTAGAAGTGGATACCATTGGCGGCTTAATCATGCAAGCCTTTGGGTATTTGCCTAAGCGCGGTGAAGAAATTACCTTAGAAAATATTCAATTTAAAGTCACTTCTGCCGATAGTCGCCGTTTGATTCAGGTGCGTGTAACTGTGCCGGATGAACATTTATCGGATATGGAAGGCGTAGAGGAACAAGCTGAATAAGCCACATCGTTTCACTGTTTTCTAAGCCCCCTCTTTGCTGAAGAGGGGGAATATTTTTTTGTAGTATGGATAAAATGAATAAATTAGTTGTTTATCTTATAGCCTTAATTTCTGGCGTAATTGGCGTATTTGCCTTTTCGCCGTTTGATTATTGGGGATTAGCCTACGTATCGTTGGGCGGATTGCTTTTTGTGGCGAAAAATGCCAAAAAATCAACCGCACTTTTAGCCACCTTTTTGTGGTCGATGGGATTTTTCTGTTTTGGTGTAAGTTGGTTAAATGTCAGCATTCATCAATTCGGTGGCGCTTCCCTTGGCGTGAGCTATCTCTTGGTGGGCTTGCTTTCAGCCTACCTAGCACTTTATCCAATGCTTTTCACTTATCTAGTGCAGCGTTTTCAGGTGCAAAGTGCGGTCATTTTTGCCGCGATTTGGACATTGACTGAATTCTTGCGTGGATGGGTGTTTACCGGTTTTCCTTGGTTACAATTTGGTTATACCCAAATCGACAGTCCATTTTTCGGCATCGCCCCGATCTTTGGTGTCACGGGGCTGACATTTTTTACTGTTTGGGCAAGTGCGGTCATTTTTAATCTTATTTTTTCGCTATCGAAAAAACAATGGAATTTAGTCAGTGTGAATGTGCTGCTATTATTAGTTGTGGGTGGATTAAGTGCTTATGCAGGTAAGGTGAATTTTGTTCAACCAAAAGGAGATAAAGGATTAACCGTCACCCTTGCACAAGGCAATATTGAGCAAAATTTAAAATGGGATCCTGAATATCTTTATGCCACGGTAGATATCTATCAAAAACAAATTTTGGCGCATTTAGGCAAGTCTGATTTGATTATTTTACCCGAGTCGGCATTGCCAACTTTGGAAAATGCGATCACGCCATTTTTTGAAGCTTTAGATAAAGTCGCGAAAGAGAAAAACACGGAAGTGATGATTGGTACCGTATATCGTGATGAACAAAGCGGTAAATTATTAAATTCCATTGTGACGGCAGGGAATCCTGATTTCCCTTATGAATTAACGACAAAAAATCGTTATAGCAAACATCATCTCGTGCCATTTGGTGAGTATGTGCCGTTAGAAAGTTTGTTGCGTCCACTTAATTCCGTATTTAATTTGCCAATGTCTGCGTTCCAAAGTGGCGATGCGGTACAGCCATCTTTTATGGCAAAACAACATGCTTTTGCACCAGCTATTTGTTATGAAATTATTTTTGGTGAGCAACTTCGTGAAAATCTGAAAAAAGAAACTGATTATTTGCTGACTATTTCTAATGATGCATGGTTTGGCGATAGCATTGGCCCTTGGCAGCATTTACAAATGGCTCGAATGCGCGCGCTCGAATTAGGTAAACCATTAATTCGTGCAACGAATACGGGGATTTCAGTGTTTATTGATGCAAAAGGCAACATTGAAGCGCAAGCGCCTCAATTTGAGGAAACAACGCTGACCCATAAAATGGTGCCAACAGAAGGCAAAACGCCTTATGCAGCATTAGGTAATTTACCTATTTATGTGTTGTCATTGATTTTTGTGTTATTACGTGGCTTCACGACGTTATTAAAACGTCGCTTGAACCTTTCACAAAAATAGCAGTCAAAACGACCACACTTTTTTAACGTGAGAGGAAAATAAATTTCCTCTTGTAAAACCAATGAGATTTTAATGAATAAAAATCTAATCGAAGTCAAAAAACTGACCTTTAAACGAGGTGAGCGTGTGATTTACGATAACCTGAATTTGAAAGTCCAACAGGGTAAAATTACGGCCATTATGGGGCCGTCAGGGATCGGGAAAACCACGCTGCTGAAATTAATTGGTGGTCAGTTGTATCCTGAACAAGGCGAGATTTTGTTTGATGGACAAGATATTTGTCGTCTTTCAAATCGCGAGCTTTACGAAGTACGTAAACGCATGGGAATGTTATTCCAATCAGGTGCTTTATTTACGGATATTTCCACGTTTGATAACGTAGCATTTCCGATTCGCGAGCATACACGCTTGCCAGAAAGTCTAATTCGTCAAATTGTATTGATGAAATTAGAAGCGGTGGGCTTACGCGGTGCGGCAGATTTAATGCCTTCGGAGCTTTCTGGCGGGATGGCTCGTCGTGCCGCATTGGCTCGAGCGATTGCACTTGATCCGGATTTAATTATGTTTGATGAACCGTTTACAGGGCAAGATCCAATCAGCATGGGCGTGATCGTGAGCTTAATTAAACGCTTGAATGAAGCACTGAATTTAACCTCTATTGTGGTTTCCCATGATGTTCAGGAAGTATTAAGCATTGCTGATTATGCCTATATTATTGCGGATAAACATGTGATTGCCGAAGGAACATCAGAACAACTGCTCGCGAGCCAAGATCCGCAAGTGGTGCAGTTCTTAAAAGGTGAAGCAGATGGTCCGGTAAAATTCCATTATCCAGCAGGTGATTATGTGGAGGAATTATTTAAATGATTGTTGATATGATTTCTTCACTTGGACGAAGCGTAATCAAATTTTTTCGTGCATTAGGCCGATCCGGCTTTATGCTGTTTGGTGCGTTAGTGGGTAAGCCACAAATTCGTCAACATTTTCCTTTATTAGTGAAACAATTACACGTATTAGGTGTACAGTCTTTATTAATTATCCTGCTTTCAGGTTTATTTATTGGGATGGTGTTGGGCTTACAAGGCTATGTGGTCTTAGTTGATTTTTCTGCAGAAACCAGCCTTGGACAACTTGTGGCACTGTCTTTATTACGCGAATTAGGCCCAGTAGTGACTGCACTTTTATTCGCGGGTCGAGCAGGTTCTGCGTTAACGGCTGAAATTGGTTTAATGAAAGCCACAGAACAACTTTCCAGCCTTGAAATGATGGCGGTCGATCCATTACGTCGAGTGATAGCTCCGCGTTTTTGGGCAGGCTTGATTGCGATGCCAATTCTTGCGCTTCTCTTTACCGCGATTGGTATTTGGGGCGGTGCGCTTGTCGGCGTAGATTGGAAAGGTGTGGATGCAGGTAGCTTTTGGTCTGTGATGCAAAATGCCGTCAGCTGGAGCTATGACATTCTAAATGGATTTATTAAAAGCGTATTTTTCGCCATTGCGGTGGTGTGGATTGCGTTATTCAATGGTTATGATTGTATTCCAACCTCAGAAGGTATCAGTCAGGCCACAACCAGAACGGTTGTCCACGCATCACTTGTGGTACTTGGGCTCGATTTCATCTTAACTGCCATTATGTTTGGGGCAGGCTAATAGGGTATTTTTATGCGACAAACAATTAAATATGAATTTTGGGTAGGCTTATTTTTACTACTCGGTATCGCAGCGTTAGTATTTCTAGGCTTACGTGTAGCAAACGTACAAGGTTTTGGTGAAACAAAATCTTACACAGTGACTGCAACTTTTGACAATATTGGTGGACTAAAAGTCCGTGCACCACTTAAACTTGGTGGGGTAGTCATTGGTCGCGTGTCTGACATTACATTAGACGAAAAATCTTACTTGCCAAAAGTCAGTATTGCGATTAATGAAGAATATAAAGAAATTCCGGAAAATAGTTCGTTATCGATCAAAACATCGGGATTATTGGGCGAGCAATATATCGCCTTAAGTATGGGCTTTGATGATGGTGAAACCGCGATGTTAAAAAACGGTAGCCAAATTCAAGACACTAAATCCGCAATGGTATTGGAAGATTTAATCGGCCAGTTCCTTTACGGTGATAAAAAAGCCGACGGTAATGCTGACAAAGCAGAACCTGAAGCCAAATAATAATCTTTATTTAGGAGATTTATGATGAAATTTACTCAGTTTAAAAAATGGTTTAGCGTAATGGCATTTGCAGTGACTGCACTTTTTGTGACTCAAACTGTACGTGCAGAAACGAGCCCTTATGTGTTGATGCAACAAGCATCAGATAAGTTATTTGCCGATATCAAAAACAATCAGGCAAAAATTAAAAAGGATCCAAACTATTTACGTACTATCGTGCGTAACGATTTATTACCTTACGTGCAAGTAAACTATGCAGGTTCTTTGGTGTTAGGTTCACACTTTAAATCAACCACACCAGAACAACGTGAAAAATTCTTTAAAGCATTCAGTGATTTTATCGAACAAGCTTACGCGCAAGTATTAACCGCTTATACCGATCAAAATATTCAAATTGAACCGGCTAAAGAAGTGGGTGATAAAAACCTTGTGAGCATTCGTGTAAACATCATGCAAAATGGTGGACAAGCGCCAATCAAATTAGATTTTAAATGGCGTAAAAACAGTAAAACTGGCGAATGGCAAGCTTATGACATGGTTGCTGAAGGCGTGAGCATGGTTGTCACCAAACAAAATGAATGGAGCGGTATCTTACGTCAACAAGGTATTGAAGCATTAACTGCTCAAATTCAAAAATCTGCTGCTGCACCAGTGACATTGAGCAAATAAGCGAATGACTGCGTTAAAGTGGGATTTAATCCAAAATAATGATAAGATAGCTCTTCAATTATCGGGGGAGCTATCCCGCAACACGTTGTTACCATTATGGCAACAACGTGCTTCTTTTTTATCAGAAAAGCAAAACACTCAAAGCCTCATTGAATTTGATTTAACTGAAATCAATCGAATTGATTCTGCTGGTTTTGCATTATTGTGTGATTTTCTACACGATTGTGAGCAGTTACTAAATAAAAAAGTGCGGTTGATAAACCCTCCAGAACAGTTATTAACCCTTGCTGATTTAGTGAATTTATCTCATTGGATTAGCACTTTTATCGACCATAATTAAAACGGAAATCCGAATGGAACTGCAAGAAATTGAACGTATTTTAAAAGAAAGCCTGAATGTAGATGAAGTTTATGCTCAAGGTGAAAATGCTCACTTTGGTGTGATTGTAGTGAGTGATGAAATCTCAGCACTTTCTAAATTAAAGCAGCAACAAACCATCTACGCGCCATTAATGCCTTATTTCCAAACTGGCGAAATTCACGCTTTAACTATTAAAACCTATACCACTGCAAAGTGGAAAATGGATCGTCTATTACATCAAGCAAGCTAGGATTTTCTATGGAAAAATTTCGTGTTTATGGCGGGCAATCTCGCTTAAGTGGTACTGTAACCATCTCTGGTGCAAAAAATGCTGCACTTCCTATTCTTTTTGCCGCAATTTTGGCGACTGAGCCGGTTAAATTAAAAATCTTACGTAAACTTGGCGTTGTAGCTGAGCGTGATGCTGAAGGTGCAGTATTATTAGATTGTTCTAAAATTGATCACTTCGTTGCACCATATGAATTAGTAAAAACCATGCGTGCCTCTATTTGGGCATTAGCACCGTTGGTAGCTCGTTTTAATCAAGGTCAAGTTTCTTTACCAGGCGGTTGTTCTATCGGTGCACGTCCGGTTGATCTTCACATTAGTGGCTTAGAAAAACTCGGTGCAACGATTGAGCTTGATGAAGGTTATGTAAAAGCGGTTGTTGCTGATCGTCTTGTAGGTACGCGTATTGTGATGGAAAAAGTGAGCGTGGGCGCAACCTTATCCATTATGATGGCCGCGACACTTGCGAAAGGTACTACAACGATTGAAAACGCAGCGCGCGAGCCAGAAATTGTTGATACAGCAGATTTCCTCAATAAAATGGGCGCTAAAATTACAGGTGCAGGTACTGATCACATTGTCGTTGAAGGTGTTGACTGCTTAACAGGCTGCGAGCACAACATTGTGCCAGATCGTATTGAAACCGGTACATTCTTAATTGCGGGGGCGATTTCTGGTGGTCGAGTAGTATGTAAAAATACCAAAGCGGATACCATGGATGCGGTGATTGATAAACTTCGTGAAGCAGGCGCGGAAGTTGAAGTCACAGAAGATAGCATTACATTAGATATGCATGGCAATCGTCCGAAAGCTGTCAATATTCGTACTGCACCACACCCAGGTTTTCCAACAGATATGCAAGCGCAGTTCACCTTGTTAAATATGGTGGCAGAAGGCACCAGTATCATTACTGAGACCATCTTTGAAAACCGCTTTATGCACATTCCAGAATTAATTCGTATGGGCGGTAAAGCTGAGATTGAAGGTAATACAGCAGTTTGTCACGGTGTTGAGCATCTTTCTGGAGCCGAAGTCATGGCAACAGATTTACGTGCATCAATCAGCCTTGTATTAGCAGGCTGTATCGCAAGTGGTGAAACCATCGTAGATCGTATTTATCACATCGATCGTGGTTATGAACACGTTGAAGATAAACTTCGTTGTTTAGGAGCGAAGATTGAACGCTTCTCTGAAAAGAGCGAAGAAGTTTAATTAAATCCAGATAAAAAAGAGCGGTCAATTTTGACCGCTTTTTCTTAGTTGGTAATTCTTATATCAATTGCTGGATCTAATGGTGTTTTTCTTTTATCGATCATCTCTTTTAATCCATAATCAGTAGAATCTGGTTGATCTGAAAATAAATCAATATTCTTATTTAGTTTGCTATTTGTAATACCAATCCAGTTAGCTATTCCATCTGTAAAATTCAATCCTGATTTAAAGACTTTGTATTCTTTTCTATCAATATCATCAGAAGATATTTTAAATAATGGAACGTCATTATGTAGTTTACTAGTGCAAGCTTGGGATATAGTAATATTTGGTGGATTTCTAGAAAAATGGCACTGCCCATGATCTGAAAAATAAATCATAGAAAAAGTACGTTTTTTTTCTTTTTTAGCATTATTCATTAAATTATATATATTTTCAATGAGCTTATCTGTTTCTTTTATAGATGTTATATAGCAATTAAGATAAAAATATTTTTTATCAAATTCCTTGTCTTTTAGAATCATTTCTTTGCCTTTAATTCTATCGCAAGCATTTGGATGCGAGCCATATAAATGAATAACAATAAAGCGTTTTTCTTTTGAGTCTTTATTTATAATATTTTCTAAATAAGGTAATAGTTCTGAATCATCAGTATTTTGTTCATCGTATTTCCCTTTTTTTATAAATAATTTATAGTCCGATTTGTTTCCAATAGAGGATATTGGGGTATCCCATTCACCTAAGTAACCTTGGTTAGAAAGCCAATAAGTTTTTATGCCTACAGACTTAATCAAGTCAATTAAATTTAAACTATAGTTTTCTTGCCATTTTGATGCATTTGGTTTAGTTAGCATTAATTTTAATGATGCAATAGTGTAAGTTCCTGCTGATTCTAATCCATCAATAAACACACCTTTTGATGAGCTCATAAATGGAGTGTTTGCAATAGGATAACCGTATGCATGGTGATAATCTCTTCTCGCGCTTTCCCCTATGATTAAAATATAATCATCATATTTTGAGTTTTCTAAATATGCATCTCCCCATTCGCTTTTTAAGCTCAGTTTATTTAAAGTATCTAATTCTTTTTTTACATGTAGAGTTTCAATATATGTTTTTCTAAAAAAATCAAAGGGAGACAGATTAAAAAGTAGATATAATGTAGCTATAGATAAAATAAATTTATTTTTAAATAAGTTTATTCTTTGTTTTACTGTTATTATTCTATAAGCAAAAATAATAATAATAATACCTATTGCATATAAATAATTTTTATAAGGTATCTGAAGTAGAAACTCTTTGGCTTCATTGGTATCAGTTGCAACTAAGGAAGATATATGTTGATAAGTTGGCCCTCCAAAAGTCAAGCCGATGGGGGTGTATAGAGCATAAATAAGAATAAATGGAAAAAGAAGGAACCAAAATATTTTTTTTGATGAACTAAATATAATAATCAGATATGAGAATATAAGTATTTGTTCTATATTTGGTTTAGGGTAATAGCCCGATCCTCTAAGAATTAGTTTGCTATCTATAATAATCAGACTAAGTGCTATTAAGCACCAAATAGCCCATTTTACATTTTTAAGAGAAAATATATTCTGTAGGTGGTTAGTTAGCTGATAGAGTTTTGTTCTAAATCTGCTACTTTCTAGAGACATAATTATTGGTTCCTTATTCTTATTAATATTTAGTAAAATTTGAATTGTAATTGTTGATATTATAATGTCAATGGCTGCGTTAAAACATGTGAAAAGTTATAATTTTATCGTAATTTAATAAATTCTCGCCCCAAAAATGGCTGTGCCAATACGCACCATGGTCGAGCCACATTTAATGGCACTTTGCATGTCATCGGTCATCCCCATAGAAAGCGTATCAATTTGCTGATGAGGGAAAGCGACTTTAAGCTGCTCAAATAATTGTTCCATTTGGCTAAAGGCCGCTTCTTGTTCTGCAATATTGTCTGTTGGAGCAGGGATAGCCATTAATCCACGTAAACGTAAGTGCGGTAGATTTTCAATGTGTTTTGCAAGCTCAATCATTTCACCCGGTTGAATACCTGATTTACTCGCTTCGTCACTGATATTAATTTGGATTAAAACATTCAGTGGGGCTTTATTGGCAGGGCGTTGTTCATTTAAACGATCAGCAATTTTTGCACGTTCTAACGTTTGCATCCAATCGAAATGCTCTGCTACAAGACGGGTTTTATTAGATTGTAGTGGCCCAATAAAATGCCATTCAAGTTGAATATTCTGTGCTTCAAAATACTGAATTTTATCTACGCCTTCTTGAACGTAGTTCTCCCCAAATGCTTTTTGTCCGGCTTGATAGGCTTCTAAAATTGCTTCATTGGGTTTGGTTTTAGAAACGGCTAATAAAGTGATCGCACTTTCAGGACGATGTGCCAGTTGAGTGGATGTTTGGATTTGTTGATGAATGGTTTCGAGAGCTTGTTGAATTGTCATCATTTCCTTCCTGACCAATGTAAAACTCGTTTTATTCTATACCAAAGTAATGATTTTTAGAAAAAAATCTTCATTTTTTTGATTTTGTGTTTGACAAGCTCGCGCTTTTTCGGTATTTCTAAACACATCTTTTTTTCAAGGTAAAAATACAATGAAAAATAACCGCACTTTCACTATTACCACCATTATTATGACCATTACGACAATTAATGGGGCGGGTTAGTGCGTAGCAAACAGGATCAGGAAAACCCGCATTCAGTCTAGTGCGGGTTTTTTAATATTTAAAAATCACAACATCTTGAGGATATTATCATGCGCGTATTAAAATTTGGTGGCACTTCATTAGCCAACCCAGAGCGTTTCTCGCAAGCAGCTCAATTAATCGAAAAAGCTCATTTGGAAGAGCAGGCTGCCGGTGTCTTATCTGCTCCTGCAAAAATTACTAACCATCTTGTTGCCCTCTCTGAAAAAGCCGCATTAAACCAACCTACTGATACCCACTTTAACGAAGCCATTGAAATTTTCTATAACATCATTAATGGTTTACACGCTGAAAATAATAAATTTGATCTAGCGGGCACCAAAGCCCTCATTGATGCAGAATTTGCTCAAATTAAAGGATTATTAGAAGAAATTCGCCAAGCAGGCAAAGTAGAAGATAAAGTTAAAGCAACCATTGACTGCCGAGGTGAAAAATTATCGATTGCGATGATGAAAGCATGGTTTGAAGCACGTGGGTATAGTGTTCACATTGTAGATCCGGTTAAGCAATTATTAGCACAAGGTGGTTACTTAGAATCTTCAGTTGATATTGACGAATCTACAAGACGCGTTGATGCAAAAAGTATCGGTAAAGATAAAGTGGTTCTAATGGCTGGTTTTACCGCATGTAATGATAAAGGTGAATTAGTGTTATTAGGCCGTAATGGTTCTGATTATTCAGCAGCTTGTTTAGCTGCTTGTTTAGATGCGTCTGTTTGTGAAATTTGGACTGATGTGGATGGCGTTTATACGTGTGACCCTCGTTTAGTGCCAGATGCTCGTTTATTACCAAGCCTTTCTTATCGTGAAGCAATGGAGCTTTCTTATTTTGGTGCGAAAGTGATCCATCCACGTACAATTGGTCCATTATTACCAAAACAAATCCCTTGTGTGATTAAAAACACTGGTAATTCATCTGCGCCTGGTTCAATAATTGATGGTCATGTGAAATCTGAAGGGTTACAAGTGAAAGGGATCACTAACCTTGATAACGTAGCAATGTTCAATGTTTCAGGTCCTGGTATGCAAGGTATGGTGGGAATGGCCGCTCGCGTATTCTCAGCGATGTCAAAAGCCGGTATTTCAGTTATTTTAATTACGCAATCTTCTTCTGAATACAGCATTAGCTTCTGTGTGCCAGTAAAATCAGCAGATGCAGCGAAAGCAATTTTAGAACAAGAATTTGCTGCAGAATTAAAAGCCCATGACTTAGAACCAATTGAGGTCGCAAAAGATCTTTCTATTATCTCTGTTGTAGGTGATGGTATGAAACAAGCTAAAGGTATCGCGGCTCGTTTCTTCTCAGCATTGGCTCAAGCGAATATTAGCTTAGTAGCAATTGCACAAGGTTCTTCTGAGCGTTCAATTTCAGCAGTTGTAGCGCAAAATAAAGCGATTGAAGCCGTGAAAGCAACTCACCAAGCCCTTTTTAATAACAAAAAAGTTGTCGATATGTTTCTAGTTGGTGTCGGTGGCGTTGGTGGTGAGTTAATTGAACAAATTAAACACCAAAAAGAATACCTCGCAAAGAAGGACATTGAAATCCGTGTTTGTGCTTTAGCGAATTCAACAAAAATGCTTTTGGATGAAAACGGGTTGAATTTAGATAATTGGAAAGTTGATCTTGAAAATGCAACCCAACCTTCTGATTTTGATGTGTTGTTATCTTTCATTAAATTGCATCACGTAGTGAATCCAGTCTTCGTAGATTGTACAACGGCTGAATCGGTCGCAGGACTTTATGCGCGTGCGTTAAAAGAAGGTTTCCACGTGGTAACCCCAAACAAAAAAGCGAATACCCGTGAATTAGCTTATTACCACGAATTACGTCGTAATGCACAAGCGAGCCAACATAAATTCTTATATGAAACCAACGTAGGGGCAGGCTTACCTGTTATCGAAAACTTACAAAACTTGTTGGCAGCGGGTGATGAACTTGAGTATTTTGAAGGCATTTTATCAGGCTCACTTTCTTTCATCTTCGGCAAATTAGAAGAAGGGCTTTCTCTTTCTGAAGTGACCGCACTTGCACGTGAAAAAGGCTTTACAGAACCTGATCCTCGTGATGATTTATCGGGTCAAGATGTGGCACGTAAATTGCTTATTTTAGCTCGTGAAGCAGGACTAGAACTTGAGCTTTCTGATGTAGAAGTGGAAGGGGTATTACCAAAAGGCTTCTCTGAAGGCAAATCAGCGGATGAATTTATGGCGATGTTGCCACAATTAGATGCAGAATTTAAAGCTCGCGTTGAAGCCGCGAAAGCGGAAGGCAAAGTATTGCGCTATGTAGGCCAAATTAAAGATGGCCACTGCAAAGTGTCAATCATTGCCGTGGATCAAAATAACCCATTGTATAAGGTGAAAGACGGTGAAAACGCCCTTGCGTTCTACACGCGTTATTATCAACCAATTCCGTTGCTATTACGTGGTTACGGTGCGGGTAACGCAGTGACAGCAGCCGGCATCTTTGCTGATATTTTAAGAACATTACACCACTAAAAGGGACATAATATGTTAAGAATTTATGCTCCCGCATCGAGTGCAAATATTAGTGTAGGGTTTGATACATTAGGCGCAGCCATTTCACCGATTGATGGTTCATTATTAGGTGATGTCGTACAGATTGAGTCTATTCCAAGTGGTTTTGAGCTTGAAAGTGCGGGCTATTTTGTGCGTAAGTTGCCAAAAGAGCCGCAAAAAAATATCGTGTATCAGGCTTATGTACTGTTTAGTGAGCAATTAAAATTACGCAATGTGAGAGTTAAAACATTGCGTTTAACCCTTGAAAAAAATATGCCGATTGGTTCGGGCTTGGGCTCAAGTGCGTGCTCTATTGTAGCAGCATTAGTGGCATTAAATAAATTCCACGATGAACCATTTTCAAAAATGGAACTGTTAGAAATGATGGGGGAGTTGGAAGGTCGTATTTCAGGTTCAATCCATTATGATAACGTTGCACCTTGTTATCTCGGTGGTGTGCAATTTATGGTACAATCCCTTGGTAACATTTGCCAAAAACTGCCATTTTTTGATAATTGGTATTGGGTCTTAGCTTATCCAGGTATTGAGGTTTCAACTGCTGAAGCGCGTGCAATTTTACCGAAAAGCTACACGCGTCAAGATGTAATTTCTCATGGTCGTCATTTAGGTGGCTTTGTGCACGCATGTCACACGCATCAAGAAAACCTTGCTGCGATGATGATGAAAGATGTGATTGCAGAACCTTACCGTGAGGCTTTATTACCCAACTTCGCAGAAGTGAAACAAGCTACTCGTGATTTAGGTGCATTAGCGACGGGGATTTCAGGCTCAGGTCCAACGATGTTCTCCATCGCACCCGATTTACAAACGGCAACAAAACTGGCGACTTATTTAGAAAATCATTATTTACAAAACAATGAAGGCTTTGTTCATGTTTGTAAGGTCGATAATGACGGCGCGAGAGAACTCGGTTAAATAACAAATCGCTTTATCCCCTCTTTTATAAGAGGGGAATAACATTTTATTAAAACTCTATAATTAACGGATATACAATGAATTTGTACAACATCAAACACCCTGAAGAACAAGTGAATTTTGCGCAAGCAGTACGTCAAGGACTTGGTAAAGATCAAGGTTTGTTCTTTCCGGAAACGATCCCCGCTTTAACCAATATTGACGAGTTATTATCCTTACCCTTAGTTGAACGTAGCCAAAAAATTCTTGGCGCATTAATCGGTGAAGAATTACCGAAAGCCACACTAGATGCAATGGTGAAAAATGCATTTACTTTTCCTGCACCGTTAGAAAAAGTAGAAGACAATATTTATGCCCTTGAATTATTCCACGGTCCAACTTTAGCATTTAAAGACTTTGGTGGTCGTTTTATGGCGCAAGCGCTTGCTGCAGTGCGTGGTGATGGAAAAATTACTATTTTAACAGCGACATCTGGTGATACCGGTGCGGCAGTTGCCCACGCGTTTTATGGGTTAGAAAATATCAATGTTGTGATTTTATACCCGAAAGGCAAAATCAGCCCATTACAAGAAAAACTATTCTGTACTTTAGGTGGGAATATCCGCACTGTTGCGATTAATGGCGATTTCGATGCGTGCCAAGCGTTAGTCAAACAAGCGTTTGATGATGCCGAACTACGTCAAGCAATTGGTTTAAACTCAGCAAACTCCATCAACATTAGCCGTTTATTAGCGCAAGTATGTTATTACTTTGAAGCCGTAGCCCAATTACCAAAAGAAAAACGTGATAACGTAGTAGTTTCTGTACCAAGTGGTAACTTTGGTAACTTAACCGCAGGTTTAATTGCAAAAACATTAGGTTTACCAATTAAACGCTTTATTGCATCAACCAATGCGAACGATACTGTGCCGCGTTATTTAGAATCAGGTGACTGGGCACCTAAAGCAACTGTAGCCACGCTTTCTAATGCGATGGATGTCAGTCGTCCGAACAACTGGCCACGTGTCGAAGAGTTATTCAAACGCAATGGCTGGAATTTAAGTGATTTAGGTTCAGGTATGTTAAGCGATGGCGAAACAGAAGAAACCTTAAAAGCGATGTACGCAAAAGGTTATTTATGTGAACCACACGGTGCGATCGCCTATCAAGTATTGAAAGACCAACTTAAAGCGGATGAAACCGGTATTTTCTTATGTACGGCACATCCTGCGAAATTTAAAGAGTCTGTAGAGCGTATTCTTTTGCTCGATCTTCCATTGCCCGAAGCATTGGATAAACACAATAAATTGCCATTACTTTCGGATGAAATGGATGACGATTTTGCACAATTACGTGCATATTTGTTGAAATAATAAAAAAGTGCGGTTAATTTTGACCGCACTTTTATTTTGTCACTCAAAAGGGCGGGATAAACGCCCTTTATTTTTTTGGGGGGCGTTGGTGCGCGGTGGATTTCCTTTTATAATGCAATCAAACTTGCATGTTTATTCATTATTTTTATGACAACTTTTATTGCCTACGCCAATATTCAGCAACCTTTTTCTTTTGATGAAATCCTTACAGATCTTGTCCCTGAAAATTTGCGTACAGAACCACAGGGAAATTCTCGGATAACGCAACGTCATCAATGTCGTCGATTGGCGCATTTTTTACTTTGGCAGTTGTTAAAAACAGCGGGAAAATCAACCGCACTTTTAGGACAAATTTATCGTACACAAAGTGGCAGACCACAATTTCCCGTCGAGAATATCGATTTTAATATAAGCCACTCAGGCGATTGGGTTGCCGTATTGCTGCATATTAATGAATCAGAAAAAAGTGCGGTCGGTATTGATATTGAATTTTCGAAAAAACGGAGTTTTTCTGCGCTCATGGCGCATTTTGCGCCACAAGCAGAGCAAGAATGGTTTGCTAAACAACCTGATAAGGAGCTGGCTTTTTATCGCTGTTGGTGTTTGCGTGAAGCGGTATTAAAATCACAAGGCGTTGGGATTGTAAAACTTTCAAGTGTGCTACATTTACCAGAGCCGTTACAGATCTTTTCAGATTATTGTCCGAAAGGTGCTTTGATCTTTACGGATGAATTGCCTTTTTACTTTGCGGCATTTATAAATCAGTCAAAAATTCAACCGCACTTTTATCAATGGGATGGAAAAAGTTTAGTAGAAAAAAATATACAAAAATCCTTGATTTACCAAGTAAATGAATAAAAGAAAATCCTTGAAAATATTCAAGGATTTTTTATTTTATAATAATTTGCATTGCCACTTGTATTTTCATAGACTAACCCCATTTATTTCGTTAAACTCATTAAAAATTTTAGACAAATGGAGAACGTAATGTCGCAAAACGGTCCAGATCAAGATCCTTGGGGTAAACCGGGACAGAGCAGTGGTCCAAAACAGTCAGATAATTCATCAGATAAGCAAAATGAAAATGGCTGGGGCGCTCGAGACAATAAAAATCAGGAACAATCACCTCCAGATATTGAAGAAGTATTTAATAATCTGTTGAAAAAATTAGGTGGTGGCAATAAGAAGGGCGGATCAAATAATACTTCGCCAAATATGCCTTCATTTAATTTAGGCAAAATTTTACCAATCGCTGCAGTAATCGGAGGGATTATTTGGGGCGCAAGCGGTTTTTACACCATTAAAGAAGCAGAACGTGGCGTGACGTTACGTTTTGGCGAGTTTCATTCTATCGTTCAACCAGGCTTAAACTGGAAACCAACCTTTATTGATAAAGTGATTCCAGTGAATGTAGAGCAAGTTCGTGAGCTTAAAACACAAGGTGCGATGTTAACCAAAGATGAAAACATGGTTAAAGTGGAAATGACCGTGCAATATCGCGTGCAAAATCCTGAAAAATATCTGTTTAGCGTGAGCAATGCGGACAATAGTCTTGGACAAGCGACTGACAGTGCACTTCGTTATGTGATTGGTCATATGACTATGAATGATGTGCTGACAACGGGGCGTGCCGTGGTGCGTGAAGATACGTGGAAAGCCTTGAACGATATTATCAAACCTTATGATATGGGACTTGAAGTGATTGACGTGAACTTCCAATCCGCACGTCCACCAGAAGAAGTGAAAGATGCTTTCGATGATGCGATTAAAGCACAGGAAGACGAACAACGTTACATTCGTGAAGCGGAAGCTTATGCTCGTGAGAAAGAGCCAATCGCTCGTGGTGATGCACAGCGTATCGTTGAAGAAGCAACCGCTTATAAAGATCGCGTTGTGCTTGATGCGCAAGGAGAAGTGGAACGTTTACAACGTCTTCTGCCTGAATTTAAAGCAGCACCTGATTTGTTAAAAGAGCGTCTTTATATTCAAACCATGGAAAAAGTCATGGCAAATACACCTAAAGTGATGCTAGATAGCAATAATGGTAACAATTTAACCGTATTGCCATTGGAGCAATTAATGGGTAAAAAGACGACTAAGCCAGTGACCACTACTTCTGAAAGTGCGGTCAGTTCTGCGCCTGTTTCAACACAGGAACGTCGTGTAGAAACACAAGTGGTTCAACCGGTTCAATCAAATGAAGGCATTCGCCAAGGGAGATTTAACTAATGCGTAAATTTTTACTTCCGATTATTGTGGTGATTGCTGCGGTGTTGTATTCCAGCGTGGTGGTTGTAACTGAAGGCACTCGTGGCATCATGTTGCGTTTTAACAAAGTACAACGTGATGCAGAAAACAAAGTGGTTGTATATGAACCAGGTTTGCATTTTAAATTGCCTTTAATTGATAGCATTAAAGTGCTTGATGCGCGTATTCGTACCCTTGATGGTTCGGCTACTCGTTTTGTGACAGTCGAGAAAAAAGACTTGTTGGTGGATTCCTATGTGAAATGGAGAATCAGCGATTTCGGTCGTTTCTATACTGCAACGGGTGGTGGCGATTATAACCAAGCTTCAAGCTTATTAAGCCGTAAAGTGAATGACCGTCTGCGTTCAGAAATTGGTACACGTACAATTAAAGATATCGTTTCTGGTACGCGTGGTGAATTAATGGCGGGGGCGAAAAAAGCACTAAATTCAGGGCAGGATAGTACCTCTGAATTAGGGATTGAAGTCGTTGATGTTCGCGTAAAACAAATCAATTTACCGGATGAGGTCTCTTCTTCGATTTACCAACGTATGCGTGCAGAACGTGATGCGGTTGCTCGTGAACATCGTTCGCAAGGTAAAGAAAAAGCAGCGTTCATTCAAGCTGATGTGGATCGTAAAGTCACCTTGATCTTGGCGAATGCAAATAAAACGGCACAAGAATTACGAGGTAATGGTGATGCGGCAGCAGCGAAATTATATTCTCAAGCTTTTGCCCAAGAACCCCAGTTTTATAGCTTTATTCGTAGCTTAAAAGCCTATGAAAGCAGCTTTGAAGGTTCAGATAATATGATGATTTTGAAACCTGACAGTGATTTCTTCCGCTTTATGCAAGCTCCAAAGAAATAAACAAGAGATAATGAAAAGTAAAGTGCGGTTAGAAATAACCGCATTTTTTATTGCTTAATTTTAGGGGAATTCTCACTTATAAGATAAAAAGGCCTTTAATGCAATCAATCGAATCCATAGCCAAAGTTAATTAAATCCACATAAAATATAAGCCAATTTTTTAGCATAATCATCTTACTTTAAACTTTACGTTTCTTTTTATGTTTATTGATCGTTTGGAGGATTATTAGATGAAAAAACTGATTATTGGCAGTGCAGCCATTGCTATCTTAGGTTATTTGGGCGTTGTTGGGTATCTACACCAATTTGATAAAGAGAATGCGAACCAACTTTTAATGGAAAATCGCTATACTGGCGAACAAGAAAAAGTGGCAAAAGCCTTATTTGATAATAGCTGTCAATATTGCCATAGTCCAAACACACCTCTTCCATTTTATTCAAAATTCCCGATTGTGGGTGATGAAATGCAATCGGATATTCAAAGTGGGCTTCGTGCTTTCCGCCTAGATCGTTTACTTGAAGGCTTAAAAGATCCGAGCAAATTATCTCAATCAGATTTAGCAAAACTACAGCGTGTGCTTGAAAATAATGAAATGCCAATTGCTAAATTCAGACATCTCCACTGGGGAAGTAAACCAGATGAGCAAGAAAAAGTAGCATTGCTTAACTGGATTCGTGAAGCTCGTAAAATGTCTTTACCAAAAGAAACTCCCAATGTTGATGCAGATCGTTTAGTGCAACCTATTCCAGACAGTATTGCGACTGATGAAGCAAAAGTCGCGTTAGGCCATGATCTTTTCTTTGATGGTCGTTTATCTGGCGATGGTTCTATTCAATGTCACACTTGTCACCAATTAGATAAAGGTGGTGTGGATAGACTTGATACTTCAACTGGGATTGAAGGTAAAAAAGGTCCAATTAACGCACCAACCGTATTCAATGCTGCATTTAACTTTGTGCAATTCTGGGATGGCCGTGCAGCAGATTTAGCTGATCAAGCGAAAGGTCCTCCAACAAATCCAGTAGAAATGGGCTCGCACTCGTGGGATGACATCGTGGCACGTTTTGAAATGGATGAAGAATTTAAAAAAGAATTCTTAAAAGAATATCCACAAGTGACGAAAGAAACCTTAACTCACGCGATTGGTGAATATGAAAAAACATTAATTACGCCAAATAGTGATTTCGACCGTTATTTGAAAGGGGATAAAACAGCCTTGACTGAGCAACAAGTTCGCGGTTATGAGTTATTCAAACAACATAAATGCGATACTTGTCATACTGGCGTAGCAATGGGAGGACAATCTTATGAATACATGGGACTCTACGGCGATTACTTTAAAGATCGTGGTACGCCATTAACTGATGCAGATGAAGGTCGCTTTGCTCAAACGAAAGATCCATTCGATATGCATCGCTTCAAAGTGCCAACTTTACGCAATGTCGCGCTTACTGCACCGTATTTCCATGATGCTTCAGCAAAAGAATTAAAAGATGCTGTGAGCGCAATGTTGAAATACCAAAGTAATGTGAAACAGCCTGCTCAAAAAGATGTTGAAGATATCACGTCTTTCTTAGAAAGCTTAACAGGTGAATTTAAAGGTGAAAAATTAAAATAATCCTTTAAGCTGTAAATAGAAACGACCGTAAGTGCGGTCGTTTTTTTGTGAGTTTTAGTTAGATAACAAGTCATAAATGACTTCGACAAAAAACAGAAAAGCTAAATTTTAGGTATAAAAAAAGCCGCTTACGCGACAATCTTCTTTTATATTTAAAATGGTGCCCGAAGCCAGACTTGAACTGGCACGCCTCGAAAGGCGAGGGATTTTAAATCCCTTGTGTCTACCGATTCCACCACTCGGGCATCGAGTGATTAACTAACTGCGTGGTTATGGAGGCGTGTCCCGGAGTCGAACCGAGCTACATGGATTTGCAATCCAGTGCATAACCGCTTTGCTAACACGCCGTTAGTTTGGAGCGGGAAACGAGGCTCGAACTCGCGACCCCGACCTTGGCAAGGTCGTGCTCTACCAACTGAGCTATTCCCGCATACGCTGTTAGTGCGGTGCATTTTACGGGAATTTGAAATTCTGTCAATCGAAGATCTGCAAAATTTAGCACAAGAATATAATTTTTACAGAGTTTTCAATTTCTACTTTTATCATGAGAGGCTTTATGACAAAATTGGAACGTTTTGCTCGCCATTAAATAAAGAAAAGTGCGGTCAAGTTTTTGCATGTTTTAGAGGTAAATTATGACACAACAATATTCTATCGATACATTATTAGCCCAAGCGGGGAATCGCAGTGATGAGCGCACTGGTGCGGTTTCAACGCCAATTTATCTTTCAACAGCTTATGGTCATCATGGGATTGGTGAAAGTACGGGCTTTGATTATACCCGCACGAAAAACCCAACGCGTAGTGTCTTGGAAGATACCGTAGCAAAGTTAGAAAATGGTGATCGTGGTTTTGCTTTTGCTTCTGGCATGGCGGCAATTCAAGTGCTGATGAATTTATTCAAAGGCCCAGATGAATGGATTGTGTCAAGTGATGTATACGGTGGGACTTATCGTTTATTGGATTTTGCCTATAAAAATAACAACAGTGTGAAACCCGTTTATGTGAATACGGCTTCTTTAGCTGAAATTGAAGCGGCTATTACAGCGAATACTAAAGCAATTTTTATTGAAACCCCATCTAATCCATTAATGGAAGAGTGTGATGTAGCAGAAATTGCGAAATTAGCGAAAAAACACAATTTATTAGTGATTGTGGATAATACCTTCTTAACCCCTGTACTATCTCGTCCATTAGATTTAGGCGCGGATATTGTCATTCATAGCGGTACAAAATATATTGCGGGTCATAATGATAGTTTAGTTGGCTTGATTATTGCAAAAGGACAAGAGCTTTGTGATCGTATCGCCTATATTCAAAATGGTGCAGGTGCAGTACTTTCGCCATTCGATTCTTGGTTAACCGTGCGTGGAATGAAAACCCTTTCATTACGTATGAAACGCCATCAAGATAATGCGAAGGCGATTGCAGAATTTTTACGCGAACAGCCACAAATTGATAGTGTGTTATATCCAAACAAAGGCGGAATGCTATCTTTCCGTTTGAAAGATGAAAATTGGGTAAATACGTTCTTAAAATCGATCAAGTTGATTACCTTTGCGGAAAGCTTAGGCGGTACAGAAAGTTTTATTACCTATCCTGCGACCCAAACCCATATGGATATTCCAGAAGCAGAACGCGTCACTCGTGGTATTACAAACACATTATTGCGTTTTTCTGTTGGCTTAGAAGATGTGGAAGACATCAAAGCCGATTTATTACAGGCATTTGCACAGCTTAAGTAATTAGTTTTTATCAATCGGACTAATCTGTGCAATCCAATATACCTTGTGTTATTATGCACAACATCAATTAACGTTAGGTGTTGATTCGTCAGCACCTTATTAAATAAGGAAACAAAAATGAGCGAAGTATTACATATTAATGATGCAGATTTTGAAACAACCGTTGTGCAATCTGATATCCCTGTATTAGTAGATTTCTGGGCGCCATGGTGTGGCCCTTGCAAAATGATTGCGCCAATTTTAGATGAAATTGCACCTGAATTCGCAGGTAAAGTAAAAATCGTTAAAATCAACGTCGATGACAACCAATTAGTGGCAGGTCAATTTGGTGTACGTAGTATCCCAACTTTACTACTTTTCAAAAATGGCCAACTTGTTGCAACACAAGTCGGTGCGTTACCAAAAAATCAATTAGCGGCGTTTATTAATCAACACCTATAATTGAGTTATTAAACATAAAGAGCGGTCAAAAATAGTGATGTTTTTGACCGCTCTTATTTTTTCTCTCGCCAATAAGTGGCAAAACGAGGTTTTCCGGAGTTGGTTAATCCACGATATTTGTAGGTAATCGTGCTACCAATAGGCGGTGGACTTTCGCGTTCACTTAGGTTAAATCCTGAACCGATTTTAAATTTTCCCCGATGATTTTCACAGGTGAGCGAGCCGAGTATATTCTCAAATTGTCCTTTCCCTTTGTGATGTGCTATCACGGTACATTCTTCATCATAAGTGCTTTTTAACTTTAAAATTTGTGTACTGCGTTTTCTTTCGTAAGGAGAATTAGGATTACGTAACACAATTCCTTCACCTCTTTTCCCTTCAATTTCATGCAAATACTCGAATAAATGTGTTTTATCTCGTATCGGAATTTGCGGAATAATCTTGATATAAGGCGTAGGGTGATCTTTCAAATAATCTTCTAAGGTTTTGAGTCGTTCAAAAAGGTTGCCTGATGCATTAGGCACATCAAAAACATAAAGTGTTAATTTTGCCCAATTATCACCTTTAAAGGATTTCGTGATAGAAGCAATTTCTTCAAATTGATTACGTTCACTAAATAGCTCACCATCGATGGAAAAAGGTGGAAATTGAGCCGTAAAGTATTCAGGGGCGGGTAAGGGCAAGCCTTGACGGCTAAATAATGTTTTGCCGTCCCAATAACCTCGTACCCCATCCAATTTTTCAGACATCACCCAACCTTGAACATCTTGGTTTTCATAAGTGCCTAATAGCATTAAATCATGCTCATTTGCCCAAGTTATTTGACTGAATAGAAGGCAAAGTAATAAATAAACTACTCGCATAATCTCTCCTTTTTAAATTTATTGAGTTTAAAAAGTGCGGTCATTTTTTGAAGTGTTTTTAGCTGGATTTGCGATAGATATCGCAAAATAATGAGACGTAAGCTGAAAAAGGGCGTGATAAAAAAGAGCGCTAGATTATTTGAAATGAACGCTATACAATGCCAACGCTATCTCAAATTTTAATTTTTAAGGAGAATAAAATGTATTTTGATCAAATTAAAGCGGAGCTTGTGGAAGCACAAGACGTATTAAATAAGTTTGTGTCAGATGATAACAACATTAAACTCATTGAAAAAGCAGCTAAATTATTAGCCGAAAGCTTTAAAAATGGCGGGAAAGTATTATCTTGCGGTAATGGTGGTTCTCACTGTGATGCCATGCACTTTGCTGAAGAACTCACAGGTCGTTATCGTGAAAATCGTCCTGGTTATCCTGCAATTGCGATTTCTGATGTGAGTCATTTAAGCTGTGTAAGTAATGACTTTGGTTATGAATATGTATTCTCTCGCTTTGTTGAGGCCGTGGGTAAAGAAGGCGATGTTTTATTTGGATTATCGACATCAGGCAATTCTAAAAATATCTTAAATGCGATTGATGCGGCGAAAGCAAAAGGCATGAAAGTGATTGCGATGACAGGTAAAGATGGCGGTAAAATGGCAGGCTTAGCGGATGTTGAAATTCGTGTGCCACACTTTGGTTATGCAGATCGTATTCAAGAAATCCACATCAAAGTGATCCATATTTTAATGATGCTAGTTGAATTTGAAATGGCGAAAGAGGCTTAATACGTGATAAGTGCGGTTTAAAATTCAATGATTTAAAGATCCCAAAAAGTTTTTTGGGATTTTTTTATAAAAACACTTGCATAATTAATCATTAAAAAGTAATATTTATTCATTCTTAGAGATCAAGAGAGGATAGCAGTAAACTTAAAATGGCGATTAGTGTTAAAAATTTGAATTTCTTTTATGGTTCATCACAGGCATTGTTTGATATCAATCTTGATGCACAAGAAGGCGATACCGTGGTGTTACTCGGACCAAGTGGTGCAGGAAAAAGTACGTTAATCCGTACATTAAATTTATTAGAAGTGCCAACTTCTGGTGAATTGCATATTGCGAATAACCATTTTGATTTATCTCAAGCGAATAATAATCCGAAAGCTATTCGTCAACTTCGTCAAGATGTAGGCATGGTATTTCAGCAATACAATCTTTGGCCGCATTTAACGGTGATTGAAAATCTGATTGAAGCGCCGAAAAAAGTGTTGGGCATTAGTGAAGAAGAAGCGAAAAAAGATGCATTAGAACTTTTAAAACGTTTACGTTTGGAAGAGCATGCCGATCGTTTCCCCCTTCACTTATCAGGCGGTCAGCAACAACGTGTTGCTATTGCTCGTGCATTAATGATGAAACCACAAGTATTGTTGTTTGATGAACCAACGGCAGCACTGGATCCTGAGATTACAGCTCAAGTTGTTGATATCATTAAAGAACTTCAACAAACAGGTATTACTCAGGTGATTGTGACCCACGAAGTGAACGTGGCACAAAAAGTGGCGACCAAGGTCGTCTATATGGAACAAGGTAAGATTATTGAAATGGGCAGTGCAGATTGCTTTGATAATCCAAAAACCGAACAATTTAAACAATATCTTTCACACTCAGAATAAGGAAACACAACATGAAAAAATTACTTTTAAGCGCAATGTTAATGGGCTCAGCTTTTGCTGCGAATGCACAAGAAATTACTTTTGCGATGGAGCCGAGTTATCCGCCATTTGAAACAACAAATGAAAAAGGTGAAATTATCGGTTTTGATGTGGATGTAGCGAATGCAATTTGTAAGGAAATCCAAGCGACTTGTCATTTCAAAAGCCAATCTTTTGATGCATTAATTCCAAGCTTGAAAGCAAAACGTTTTGATGCAGCGATTTCTGCGATGGATATTACTGAAGCGCGTGCAAAACAAGTTTCATTTTCTAATGCGTATTATGATAGCACAGCAAGTTATGTGGCTTTAAAAGGCAAAGCAGATTTAGCTTCAGCAAAAACAATTGGTGTTCAAAACGGAACAACCTTCCAACAATATACTGCCGCAGAAACCAAGCAATATAATGCAAAATCTTATGCAAGCTTACAAGATGCGATCTTAGACTTAAAAAATGGTCGTATTGATATCATCTTCGGTGATACCGCCGTATTGTCTGATATGATTTCTAAAGAGCCTGAAATTCAATTTGTTGGCGAGAAAGTGACTAACAAAAAATATTTCGGTAATGGTTTAGGTATCGCGGTGAATAAATCAAGCAAAGAATTGCTAGAAAGCTTAAATAAAGGTTTAGAAACCGTGAAAGCAAATGGTGAATACCAAAAAATCTATGACAAATGGATGACAAAATAATCTATGTTTTATGATTATCTTACATTAATTGGACATGCAGCCCTAATGACCTTAGGGCTTGCTATTTGCTCGTTAATTGTCGGTTTATTACTCAGTATTATTTTTACGGCTTTAGAAGCGAATAAATATGTATTTATTGCGAAACCAGCTTCTGTTGTGATCGCTTTATTGCGTGGTTTACCGGAAATTTTAGTGGTTCTACTGATTTATTTTGGTTCAACCCAAGTAGTAGAAATGCTGACGGGTGAGTATATTGAATTCAGCGCCTTTGGTTGTGGTGTATTTGCATTGTCTTTGATTTTTGCCTCTTATGCTTCACAAACCTTACGTGGTGCGATCCAAGCCACGCTTTACCGGGCTTAAGCAATCAATGGTTAGTATTATTAAAAGACACGGCATTGGTATCGTTAATTGGTGTCGATGATTTAATGCGTCAGGCTGGATATATTAATACGAATACCCATGAGCCATTCACTTGGTATGGTATTGCTGCGTTAATTTATTTGGTGATTACCTTGATCAGCCAAGCAGGTATTCGCAAATTAGAATTACGTTTCACTCGATTTGAACGGGGAGTCGAATAATGTTTCAAGAGTATTTAGCTGTTATTGCTCAAGGTATTCCGACTAGCCTGTTGCTTACAGTTGTTGCATTGTTTATTGCCTTTTTCCTCGCATTGGGCTTAACCTTTTTGCTTTCTATTGGCAATAAATTAGTGAAAAGTGCGGTCGATTTATTCCTTGTTTTATTTACAGGCACCCCACTTTTAGTGCAATTTTTCTTAATTTATGCAGGTCCAGGACAATTCCAATGGTTGGTGGACAGCCCATTATGGGGATTATTCTCCAACGCATGGTTCTGTGCAGCATTAGCTTTGGCCTTAAATAGTGCCGCTTATTCAACCCAATTATTCCACGGAGCAGTAAAAGCGATCTCTAAAGGTCAATGGGAAAGCTGTGCAGCATTAGGTTTAAGTCGTATGCAGACGTTAAAAATCCTAATTCCTTATGCATTAAAACGTGCACTTCCTTCTTATACCAATGAAATTATCTTGGTATTTAAAGGTACAGCGTTGGCTTCGACGATTACGATTATGGATATCATGGGATACGCACGCCAACTTTACGGCACAGAATATGATGCGTTAACTATCTACGGTATTGCAGGTGGTATTTATCTCATCATTACTGGTATTGCCACTTTATTACTTCGTCAGTTAGAAAATAAAGTGTTAGCATTTGAACGTATTGATACCGCTAAGGCATAAAGTGCGGTCAAAAATAGAAACAAATCGGGCAGTTTAAAAATTGCCCGATTTTTTATCGAACTATTACGTTTAATTCCGAAAAACTATTCCATTAGCTCATTAGAATTGCGAGAGAAATTGCTCGCATTAGGCATTGAGCGTGATTTACGCAGTATTCAGCGTGCATTGAATACGTTATGTGAGCAGTTTGAAATTGACTGCAATACCAATGATAAGCCCTATAGCTATCGTTGGAAATCCGATGCAAAAGGCTTAGATATGCCAATTTTAAACGAACAGCAATCGTTAGTGTTGATGCTAGCAAAACAATATTTAACCGGTATTTTGCCAACCAATATTATGCAATCGATGGACGGTTTTTTTAAACAGGCTGAATATAATTTGGCTTATGGCAAAAATCAGAAAAAGGAAGCCTCTGAGTGGTTGAATAAAGCCGGGATTGCTCCAACTAGCCAGCCATTATTACCTGCAAAGATTGATCCTGAAGTATTCAATAAAGTAAGTATTGCTCTTTATCATAATAAATACATTAACATGAGCTATCGTAAGAATGATGGAAATATACGTGATGCTCAAGTTAAACCCCTTGCATTAGTGCAGCAAGGTCCAAGTACTTATTTGGTGGTTCAATATGAGAGTGGAGCGATTAGACATCTTGCATTACATCGATTTATTTCAGTTGATGTCAGTACTATGCAGTTTGAACGCCCGAAATTTAGCCTAAAATCGCATATAGAAAGCCAAAACTTTGGTTTTAGTTCTGGTAAGAAAATACGCTTAACTTTCCGCATTGATAAACAAACGGGCGGATTTTTAACAGAAACACCATTATCAACTGATCAAACGGTAAAAGATTGTGGCACAGAATATGAAATTTCCGCTACCGTGATTGAGAGCGCTATGCTGGAATGGTGGATTGCCCATTTTTGTGAAGATTACCAAGAAATTGACCGCACTTATTTAGACGAAAATGCCTAACGACATAAATTGTCGCTTCATCTTTTATCATTAAGCCATCAACAGAGAGGGCATTAAAATGAAGAAAATTGTTTATATTGATATGGATAATGTGATGGTTGATTTCCCGTCTGGAGTTGCAAAATTAGATGAGAAAACCAAGCAAGAGTATGAAGGTCGATATGATGAAGTTGAGGGCATTTTTAGCTTAATGGAGCCGATGCCAAACGCAATTTCTGCCGTTCATAAATTGATGAAGAAATATCATATTTACGCACTTTCTACCGCTCCTTGGCATAATCCATCCGCTTGGAGCGATAAAGTTAAGTGGATTCAGCATTATTTCGGTGAAGAAAAAGGCTCGGCATTATACAAGCGGTTAATTTTATCTCACCATAAAAACCTGAACCAAGGCGATTATTTAATTGATGATCGCACTAAAAATGGAGCAGATAAATTCGAAGGCAAACACTTACATTTTGGTACTGAACAATTTGCTAACTGGAACTGTGTACTATCTTACTTAGATTGTGGCCCTTTTACGCCAAGTGATATTTTGCAAGATTGCTTGAAGAAATCAGCCGCACTTGTGCAAGTTGAAAATGAGGAGAAAAGCCGAATCATTGGTGCTTTTGCAGATCGCTATAAATGGCAAGTGTTTAATCTGGCATGTGTTTATGCGGATGAAACAACAACCGAACACAAAACGGTCTATTTAATAATCAGCCCTTATCTCAGTGATGAATTTAAAATACGTATTGAAGCAATGAGTGCCCATATTCAAGCTGAATATGACGTGTTATTACGCTCAAAATCACAGCTAAAACAATATTTCCAACGCCTTTCAGAGAAGCCATTCTTGCATATTGAAAGCTATACTTATCAACCCCTTTATAAAGCAGGGAATATTTTAGGTATGATGGGAAGAGATAGACAGGTTGATGAAATTTTAGAACAAAAAGGAGCCTGAAAAATGACAGAAAAAAATAAACCAATTTGCGTGGTATTAACGGGCGCTGGAATTAGTGCCGAAAGTGGTATTCCTACTTTTAGAGCGGAAGATGGCTTGTGGGCTGGGCATAAAGTAGAAGAAGTTTGCACGCCCGAAGCCTTAAAGAAAAACCGTGCAAAAGTATTGGCGTTTTATAATGAACGACGTCGTAATGCTCAAGCGGCAGAGCCTAATGCAGCACACTTGGCGTTGGTTGAATTGGAAGCGTTTTATGAAGTTCATATAATCACTCAAAATGTAGATGATTTACATGAGCGAGCGGGAAGTACTAACGTACTCCATTTACATGGAGAATTGAATAAAGCTCGCAGCAGTTTTAATACCGATTACATTGTTCCATGTTTGGGTGATCAACTGTTAGAGGATAAGGATAATCACGGTCATCCAATGCGTCCACATATAGTCTTTTTTGGGGAAAATGTACCTATGTTTCCTAAAGCAGAAAAGTTAGTGAAAAAGGCAGATATTGTGATTGTTATTGGCACTTCATTACAAGTTTATCCTGCTAATGGATTGGTAAATCTCGCTCCATATGGTTCACTTATCTATTTGATCGATCCTAATCCCAATACAGGATTTGTCCGTAAGAAAGTGACTGCAATCAAAGAAAAAGCGGGTGAGGGCGTACCGAAAGTGGTCGCCGAGTTATTGGATAAAATTAAAAAATCATAGAAAATCGACCGCACTTTTTACATAAATAATAAGTTTTGTATCGCTATACTACATAACTGATGAATTAACGGGAAACATATGCACCCAGTAATTGAATTTTATTTAGAACAAAGAAAAAGCCAGCATAATTTATCTTTGCAAGATATGTGGGCAATGCCAAAAAGAATGATTGGTGATGCTTATTTATATATTCCTTGGCTTTTACCTGTCACTGAAAGTTCCAAATGGAATCGTTCAGTACCAGTTTTTAATGAAGAAGATCGGGCTATTTTTATTGGAAATGAAGCAATTCAAAATAAATATTTACATTCTATTGATTTTATTTTGGATTATTTCAGTTTATACCGTGAATGCAATCAAATTTTCCCTAAATCAGAATTAACGGAGCGAAAAGTTTGGCTACGGAATATTGGGCATGAAAGTAAGAAAATTTCTCGCATCATTCGTAGTTTAAATTATTGCGGCCATCCAGAACTAGCCAAAAGTTTACAACAACTGGCGATAAAACTAGGTCAAGAAAAAGGTGTAATTCAAGAAGAAACCATAGGGATTTGGACGAATCTACTTAAATAATGAGGATAGAATAATGGTAACAGATGAATTTAGAAAAATAGCGGTATCTTTTGCTGGGGGCGATGGTGGAAATCCTAAGTCTGAAGTATGGTTTTGCGGGCTAGAATGGGGAATTGGTGATGAAGCTTCTCCTGATGATTTTTATGAGAAATTTAGTTTAAGCCCGAAATTAATACCGCATTCTTGGATAGAGGATGATTTTGATGGTAGTTGGACTACTCAATATAATCGGAAAATATGTTGGTTTTTGTGGTACTACTACAATTTAGATTGGAAAAATGGAGAAAGTACGGACCATTTTGTTAGAACATACAATGTGCTTTACCCACAAGGTATTGGTTTCAAGTTAAATATGTTACCAATCAATTTTAAAAATAGAGCATCGATTAAATGGAATGAACAATTTATTAAGATGACTGGATTTGAAACATTCGATGAATATAGAGAGTGGTGCGTTCAAAATCGCGGTGCTTTTTATCGTCAACTTATGGATGAATGTAATCCTAAAGTTATTATTTGCACAGGAGTCACTGAAAAAGATAACTTCTTTAAGTTTTTTACTGGAGAAGCTTTATATGAAACTAAAGCATTGGAAGAATTTAATATCTTCTATCGCAAGTATAATGATACTTTAATTTGTGTTTGCCCATTTTTTGGTGGCCCAAGTGGTATTAATTCTTACGATAAAATGGAAGCATTAGTGGAGTCAGTAAAAGAATTATGTAAATAATTTTTTTTAAGTTTAACGTTGATAGATAAATAGCGACTTTGGTCGCTATTTATCTTTCTTAAGTATGTGCATATCTTGGTAAACTACTGAGAAATCCTCGGTAGTTAAATAGTCATCAAGCTTAGCTTTATTAAAAATATTTTTAAAGTGTAGGCAGATATTATCTGAACCAGTCCTAAAAATAACCGCTTGTAATATTCACTAACGACACGCATTGTCGCTCTCCTCCCTATAATTTTTCCATAAAAGAGAGTTTTTTACCTCTTACAACACGCTTAAGCCCTTTTTATAGAAACAACACAGGAGAAAACTTATGGCAATGAAAGTCACTTTTAAACGAGATCCGCTTTTTGAGGATGTAAAAAAATTCGTGCAACAAGAAAAATTTACATCTGGTTCACGGATTCAACGCAAATTTAGTTTAGGCTTTAATCGAGCTGCGAGAATTGTAGAACAACTAGAAGAAGCAGGCGTTATTTCATCAATGACAAATGGACAGAGAAAAGTATTATGAAAAATGATTTAAATTATGCAGTGGAACTTATCCGAAAGGCCGATGGCATTTTAATTACTGCTGGGGCAGGAATGAGCGTGGATTCAGGTTTGCCGGATTTTAGAAGTGTCGGCGGGTTTTGGAATGCCTACCCAATGTTTAAAGGCCGCAATATCAATTTTGAAGATATTGCGACACCATTGGCTTATGAAACCCATCAAGAGTTAGCTTATTGGTTTTATGGGCATCGCTTATCGCAATATCGCGCAACAATCCCGCATGAGGGCTACCAAATTTTAAAACGTTGGGCAGATAGCAAACCGCATGGTTATTTTGTTTTTACAAGTAATGTGGATGGGCATTTTCAGAAAGCGGGATTTGAAGAAGGGCGTATTTATGAAGTGCATGGCACACTAGAGCGTTTGCAGTGTGCGCATAATTGCCGTGATTTAAGTTGGTCTGCAAAAGAATTTCAACCTGTTGTGGATAACGAAAACTTACGCTTATTGAGTGAGCAGCCTCGTTGCCCTTATTGTCAGCGTTTAGCAAGACAAAATGTGCTTATGTTTGACGATTATTTTTACAGCAGTAATTATCAAAATTTAAAACGAAATAAGCTCGATTTATGGTTAAAAGAAGTGCAAAATCTCGTCGTCATCGAACTGGGGGCGGGGAAAGCCATTCCAACTGTGCGTCGCTTTTCTGAACGTACGGCGAAAGCAAAAAAGGGTAGATTTATCCGTATTAACCCACAAGATGCAGGGGTGCCGAAAATGCACTTTTTAAGTCTAGAAATGAAAGCGTTAGATGCGCTAAAAGCGATTGATAACCTTCTAAATCCTTCTCAACAAGCGGTTGAATAATGGAAAATTTTTGCGAAATTACCTTCTGCCAACAAATTGGCAGCAACAAACGACACAACCAAGATGCCCTTTTTAATGGTGAGGCGGTGTTTCAATATAAACTCAAAACGGCTGAAAAACGCCTTGAAAACCGACCGCACTTTATTGTGGGCGTGGCAGATGGTATTTCCAATAGCAATCGACCTGAAAAAGCGAGCAAGTTGGCAATGCAATTATTAAGCCAAATGGAAAGTATAAGTCGTCAAACGATCTACGATTTACAATCCAGTTTATCATCAGAATTAGCCGAGGATTATTTTGGCTCAGCAACCACTTTTGTGGCGGCTGAAATTGATCAAATAACTCGTAAAGCCAAAATTCTCAGCGTAGGCGATAGCCGTGCTTATTTGATTGATGCCCAAGGAAACTGGCAACAAATTACGCAAGATCATTCTATTCTGTCTGAATTGTTGGCGGATTTTCCCAATAAAAAAGAAGAAGATTTTGCCACGATTTATGGCGGCGTTTCTTCTTGTTTAGTAGCGGATTATTCTGAATTCCAAGATAAAATTTTTTATCAAGAAATTGAAATTCAGAAAGGGGAAAGCTTATTGCTTTGTTCTGATGGATTAACAGATGGACTTTCTGCTGAAGTAAGAGAAAAGATTTGGAAACAATATGATAATGATAAATCTAGATTGACAGTGTGTCGTAAATTAGTTGCGAAGCAAGTCTTTTATGATGATTTATCGGTGGTTATTCTTAAATGAAACTTTTATAATTCACTTTGTGATTTAACATTCTAATAAGGAAAAATTATGTCTTACCAAGGAATCTCCATTCGTGAAGTTTTAGATAAAATTAATGCCAATACAAACGGTTGGTATTTGCCGGAAGTGCAACGCCAGTATGTTTGGGGAAATCGCAATAATTCTGAAGATTATGTGTGCTTATTATTAGATTCTTTATTGCAAGGTTATCCTATCGGCGGGATTGTTGTATGGGAAAATTCAGCTAAAGTACCTTTCCGACTATTCTTAACTGATTACGCATCAAATAAATTCAATAAGTCGGTTGAAGAAGGTAGATGGGGGCAAAGTAAATCGTTAGTTTATGATGGGCAGCAACGATTACAAACTTTATATTCTGTACTGAAATATACATTTAATGATCGGGTTTTACATTATGATTTATTTTTTGATGCTAAAAATGCAAATGCAGATGAAACAGGTTTCTTATTTAGAAATAAGGATGCAGCCCCTGAATTACGTTATTTAAAGTTGACAGAGCTTTGTTCGATATCTTGTTCAGAAGAGTCAGAAGCAAAATATACCATCGAGGATCGGTTAGTCCCTTTATATGAGAATGATAAAGAAAAAAGATCTATTGTTCGTCAAAATCTTAATAGATTATGGGATATTTTTGTAAAAGATAATGAAAAACAAATTGCTTATTTCCCAATTAAAGCAAGTAGTCCTGATACGGCAAATGAAGTTTTTCGTCGATTAAATATTGGAGGAGTTTCGTTGACTTCAGTAGAATTGGTTTTAAGTAAAATAAAGGCAAAATATTATGATTTTGAAGAGAAATTATGGGAGCTTTCTAATAAAATTAAAAAATATGATATTGAATTTTCTTCAGAACAGTTATTGCAATTACTTTATCTTTTGATTAAGGGGACAATTCGCGTAGATGATCGCTACTTCAAGGGAACTGATGAGGAACTTGATCTATTTAATAGTAAATTAGAAGATGTAGAGATTCCTCTTCTTGATTTTTTTAATTATTTAAGAAGCGAGTTTAATATAAACCATAATTATATCATACCTAGATGGGCAGCTATATTGCCAATGATAATTTATTTAATTAGACGAAACGAGATTAATCATAATTATAAATGGAGTGATAATTATAATGACGAACATAAAAAGCAAATGAAAGCTGTTCATCAATACTTTTTATCTTCACAAATTTTGGATTGGAATACGCAGACAATGGTCAACGAATTTTCTCGTTTGGCTACAGAAGCAGCAAAAAATCAACATGAATTTCCTCTAAGTGAAATCAAAGCATTTGCAGTATCCAAAAATCGTGTAGGTGAATTAAATGAAAGTAACTTTACTTGGCAGCCTTGGTTTGCTTTAAAAATGTTACAACCAGGAAGAGCATTTAATTTTACGGAAAATAAACCTCATATTGATCATATATTTCCAATGAATAGAGGTATTGATGATGAGATTTATCAAAATGAAGTTGATGTCTTATGGAATTTCCAAATATTACCTGCAGGTGTAAATCTTTATAAATGGAATAAATCTCCGAAAGAATTTTTATTGTCTCATCCAGAGCTTAAAGAAAAATTTGATTTTATTCCTGATTTGGATAGTGAAGTATGGAATAATTACATAGACTTTATCCAGTATCGTAAGAACTTAATGATAAAGTATTTAAAAGAACGATATGACATTTCTTTAAATTCCTAACGACATAATCCGTCGCTCTACTTCTTAAACTATGCTCAAACCAATTAGGTTTGAGCATTTTTTATTGGAGTGATGATTATGTCTAAATTCAAACTTAACCCCCCATCAGTTTCCCCATATACCGAAAAATTAATGTTGCAACTTTTATTGGAATATCGAGGTTTCGTAGAGGTTTTTCATGAGAATAATTGGCGATATGACAATATTGCAGAAGCTTTAGGTTTACCAAGTGAAATGGAGAATTGTGATAATTTTCGTGAGAAAGTGAAAAAATTATTACAAGCTCGAAATAAAACATTGCCAAAATTGACCGCACTTTGCGTAAACGAGAATCCCATTATTCAACAAAATATCGATAAATTGACTCAATTATTGTCATTAAATGTGGCAGAACGGATGGTTTTTCGTTTGGCTATTCAGTTACAGTTGTATGAGCCATTGAAAGAATTGAGTGGCGCCTTGCCAAAATCTAATTTGGCAGAGCTAGGTGAGGTATTATCAAATTTATTTGACTTACCTAAATCAGACATTATTTCTGCCTTAAAAGATAAAGGAAAACTATTAGGCTATGGCTTGCTCACTCGAAACTATAATCCAGATAGAATCCATGAATATTTGGATTGGGGCAAAATGTTGGATTTTGATGAGTTTATTTCAGAACCATTAAATGAACAGACTCTATTAAAATCTTGCACTCAACCTGCGATTGAAACAAGTTTAAATTTAGACGACTTTGCTTATCTAGGAGAGATGAAAGCAATGATGCTAGATTATCTTCAGTCCTCATTTGCGACTCATAGAAAAGGTGTGAATATTTTAATTTATGGTGCACCAGGTACGGGCAAAACGGAGTTAGCCACTTTATTGGCTAAAGCATTGAGTGTTTCAGTGCATAACATTACCTATATGGATAGCGATGGAGATGTGATTAGTGCTGAAGATCGTTTGAATAAATGCCGTTTTGCACAAAAGGTATTAGAAGGACAATCTTCATTATTGATTTTTGATGAAATAGAAGATGTTTTTCGTGGTAGTTTCTTTGAGAAATCAGTGGCGCAGCAGAATAAAGCTTGGATGAATCAATTATTAGAAAATAACAATGTGCCGATGATTTGGCTATCTAATTCTGTTTTTGGCATAGATCCTGCTTTTTTACGCCGCTTTGATTTTATTTTAGAAATGCCTGATTTGCCGTTGAAAAATAAATCAGCACTCATTACGCAGTTAGCCGAGGGAAAATTAAGTCCGGCTTATGTGCAGCATTTTGCTAAAGTGCGGTCATTAACGCCGGCGATTTTAAGCCGCACAATTCGGGTGGCAAAGGAACTCAATACGTCAAATTTTGCTGAGACTTTGCTCATGATGTTCAATCAAACGTTAAAATCGCAAAATAAACCGAAAATCGAACCGCTTGTTTTAGGCAAAGCCGACTATAACTTGGATTATGTGGCTTGTAATGACAATATTCATCGTATAAGTGAAGGGTTAAAACGGTCGAAAAAAGGGCGAATTTGTTGCTATGGTCCGCCGGGAACAGGAAAAACCGCTTGGGCAGCGTGGCTTGCGGAACAGTTGGATATGCCGTTGTTGCTAAGACAAGGTTCAGATTTGCTTAATTGTTATGTGGGCGGGACAGAAAAAAATATTGCTCAAGCCTTTGAACAAGCGAAAGCCGATAACGCATTATTAGTACTAGATGAAGTGGATACGTTCTTATTTTCTCGAGAAGGAGCAGACCGAAGTTGGGAACGTTCACAAGTAAATGAAATGCTAACACAAATTGAACGATTTGAGGGCTTGATGGTGGTATCGACAAATTTAATTGAAGTGCTCGATCCTGCCGCCTTACGCCGTTTTGATTTAAAATTGAAGTTTGATTATTTAACACTGCCACAACGCTTGGATTTTGCTAAACAACAAGCGGAAATTTTAGGGCTGCCGTTATTATCGGAAGAGGATTTAGGTCAGATTGAATCGCTTAATCTGCTGACGCCTGGAGATTTTGCTGCGGTGGCTCGTCGTCATCAATTTTCTCCTTTTCAAAAGGTGCAAGATTGGCTGAGCGCATTACAAGGTGAATGTGAAGTGAAACCAGCGTTTTCTGCAACGACAAGGCGGATAGGGTTCTAATTTAAGTGCGGTCAAAATTCTCATTGTTTTTTGACCGCACTTTTTATTCTCCAGTTAGCCAACTTGCCAATAAGATAACGATAGTAAAAATAGCCAACCAAATAAGGTGAAGTTTAGTGCTTTTTCGATTAATTTCGGCATTTTGTTGGCGTCGTTGTTCGAGTTTTTGTTTGTAAATTTCAAGATCTTCCTCTTTAAAAGAAAACCCACAATTTGGACAAAATTGAGCCGATTCGCTGATTTTTTTACGACATTCTGGGCAGCGGGTGAGAGCCATTGATGATCCTTTTTTCATTATTTGAATTAATGAACATATTGTAAGTGAAAAAAACGTAATGATAAACGTGACATGGATCACAAAATTGAAACATTGTAAAAATTAAAATTTTGATTTTGATGATTTTCACTTAGAATACCGCCGACGAAGTCTAGTATATGACTAAATTTCGGTATTCATTTATTCCTGAGGAGTATTTTTTATGTTGTGGTTTTTCTTCTGCGTGGCGTTATTGCTTGCAGGTTATTTCTTTTATAGTCGTGTGATTGAGCGCATTTTTGTGATCAATCCAAATCGTCAAACGCCAGCTTATACAATGAATGATGGCGTTGACTATATGCCAATGTCTAAAACTAAGATTTGGTTAATTCAATTATTAAATATTGCAGGTACAGGTCCGATCTTTGGTCCGATTCTTGGTGCGTTATACGGACCAGTTGCAATGCTTTGGATTGTAGTGGGTTGTATCTTTGCTGGTGCGGTACACGATTATTTCTGCGGAATGTTAAGTGTGCGTAATGGTGGGGCATCTATGCCAAACCTTGCAGGTAAATACTTAGGTCGTCCAGTTAAAGCATTCATTAACGTATTAGCTGTTGTGCTTTTATTATTAGTAGGTGTGGTATTCGTAGCAAGTCCTGCTCAATTAATGGGTACGATTACAATGGATGTGTTCGGTGCAGCATCAGGTAGCATTTCTATTAGCAATGCGGAAGAAATCCATCAGGTAGCTGAAGCAGGTGGTATTACCGTTTGGGGTATGGATAAAGCGACTGTGATCAGTGTTTGGACGGGTATCATCTTCATTTACTATATTCTTGCAACATTACTTCCAGTTGATAAAATTATCGGTCGTATCTACCCATTCTTCGGTGCATTATTACTCTTTATGTCTGTAGGTATGGTATATGGTTTAGTCAGTGCAGATCTTAGCTCAACAGATCCAATTTCTTTCTATCGTTCTGTGGACGGTATGTCTTTTGAGAAATTCTTCCAAAACTTTGAAACCCGTGCAGATTTACCACTATGGCCACTCTTGTTCTTAACAATCTCTTGTGGTGCATTATCTGGTTTCCACGCAACACAAAGCCCGTTAATGGCGCGTTGTACTGAAAACGAAAAAGAAGCTCGCTTCATTTTCTACGGTGCGATGATCGGTGAAGGTGTGATTGCGTTAGTATGGTGTGCAGTTGGTTTAAGTTTCTATGATTCTTTACCAGATTTATTAGCAGCGATTAAAGCAGGTTCTCCTTCTAAAGTGGTTTATGACTCTTCTATCCACTTCTTAGGTCTTGTTGGTGGTATTTTTGCAGTGTTAGGTGTGGTTGTTCTTCCTATTACATCAGGAGATACAGCATTCCGTGCAGCACGCCTTGTTATTGCAGAATTTTTCCATTTAGAACAAAAAACCTTAGCTAAACGTTTAATTATTGCTGTGCCATTATTCGTGGTTGGTTATATCGTATCAAAAGTGGATTTCTCTATCTTATGGCGTTACTTCACTTGGGCGAACCAAACTACTGCAATGGTTATGTTATGGACTGCAGCAGCGTATTTATACCGTTATAATAAATTCCACTGGGTATGTACAATCCCTGCGGCATTTATCAGTACTGTATGTTTCACTTACCTTGCATACAACAAAATCGGTTTCGGTTTAGAC
>JAGZRA010000015.1:0-62628 GCA_018381885.1 Parahaemophilus parainfluenzae
CATATCTAAATTTTTGCGTTGAAGTTTGCTCTTCGCATATTCAGCGACATTTTGTGTTTCAGCTGCAAAGCCCACAACAAATGGACGATCTTTTTCTAAACTTGCCACACTTGCGATAATGTCTGGATTTTTCACCAATTTAAGAGAAAGCTCATCGTTATCATTGGTTTTCTTAATTTTTTGTTCGGCAACTTCCGCGACTCGATAATCTGCCACAGCGGCACAGCCAATAAAGATGCGATTTTTGACCGCACTTTCAAGGGAGGCTTGCCACATTTCATGGGCAGTTGTCACATCAATACGATGAACATTCTTTGGCGTAGCGAGATTAACAGGACCCGCAATTAAGGTGACATTTGCACCACGTTTAGCAAAAGCCTCAGCAATTGCAAAACCCATTTTACCTGAGCTATGGTTAGAAATATAACGAACAGGATCGATAGCCTCACGCGTTGGACCTGCCGTAATGGTAACGCTTAAATCCGCTAAATCTTGTTGAACGGCAAAAAGTGACTGAAGCGATTCAAAGATTTCAGCGGGTTCAGACATTCTCCCTGCGCCCACATCACCACAAGCTTGAAAACCGCTATTTGGTCCAACAAAATGAATGCCTCGAGCAGAAAGGGCGGTCAAATTTTGTTGTGTAATCGCCTGGCGGTACATTTGCTGATTCATAGCCGGTGCGAGCAAAATAGGCGCACTTGTCGCAAGACAAATCGTGCTTAGTAAATCATTTGCCATTCCCACGGTTAAACGCGCAATAAAATCGGCACTGGCTGGCGCAATGACAATCGCATCGGCCCATTTAGCCAGCTGAATATGCCCCATGGCTAATTCAGCTTGAGGATCAAGTAAAGATTGAGAAACCGCATTACCCGAAATGGCCTGTAACGTTAAAGGGGTGACAAATTCAGCGGCGGCAGGCGTTAAAGCCACTCGAACTTCTGCGTTAGATTTGCGTAATAAACGAATAAACTCAATGGTTTTATAGGCGGCTATGCCCCCTGTAATCCCGACAACAATACGCTTTCCGCTCAAGCTCATTTGCTACTCCGCTACGACTTAATAGAATGGATATGTTTTTGTGTGTTAGTACTTAACAACTTAAGGTTGCCTATTTTACTTCAAATTTCGCCAATAAAAAATTTTATTTTTGCGATCGCTATACCAAAAATAAAACAGACTTCTCGCCAAGATTCAAAACATCATGAAAATTAACCGCACTTTTTTTCTTTCCGTCATATTAATATGCAAACAAACTCTCCTTTAATGCCTCGTGAAAAACTGTTGAAATATGGTGTTGAAGCCCTAGAGGATCACGAATTACTTGCTATTTTCTTACGCACTGGGATTAAAGGTTGCCCTGTCATGGAATTATCACATAGCGTGCTGCAACATTTTGGCTCTCTTCGAGCCTTATTAAGTGCTGATAAAGAAGCCTTTTGCAAAGTAAAAGGATTAGGCATTACGCAGTTTATTCAACTACAAGCCACCACAGAAATGACCAAACGCTATCTCAAACAAGAATTGCTGATAGAACATGTATTTAGCGACACATCCACGGTAAAACTTTATCTTCAAGCAGAGCTTCATCACGAAGAACGTGAAATTTTTATGGTGTTATTTTTAGATAATCAACATCGTTTGATTAAAAAAGAGCGATTATTTTTAGGCACAATTAATGTGACGAATGTTTATCCACGTGAAATCATCAAAGAAAGCCTTTACTGTAATGCAGCCGCCTTAATTTTGGCTCACAACCACCCTTCTGGTCTGGCAGAACCAAGCTATTCTGACAAAATAATCACACAAAAAATTATCGAGGCTGCTGAGTTAATGGATATTCGTATTTTGGATCATTTTATTATCGGCAAAGGCACTTGTTATTCTTTTGCAGAGCATAATCTGTTATAGTTTTAGGGAATTTGATGATTTTTTTATCGTTCATTTCCATTTAAAGACGGAAAAATCGCTTTTAGACTTGAGAAATGAAAATAAAGTCAGTATAATTTGCGACCTTTAATATAGTAAGTGGGTCGGATACTGCGACCTGACGAGGAAGCAAGCTTAGTTTTAAGCTTCATTATCCGAACCATAAGCTCGAGCTTATATTTAAATTATTGGAGATTATTATGTCTAGAGTTTGTCAAGTAACAGGCAAGCGTCCAGCTGTGGGTAACAACCGCTCACACGCGTTGAATGCGACACGTCGTCGTTTTCTTCCAAACCTTCACACTCACCGTTTCTGGGTTGAAAGTGAAAACCGTTTCGTAACCTTACGTTTAACTGCGAAAGGTATGCGTATTATCGATAAAAAAGGCATTGATGCAGTGTTAGCTGAAATCCGTGCTCGTGGCGAAAAAATCTAAGGAGCTAAAACATGGCAGCTAAAGGTGCTCGTGAGAAAATCCGTTTAGTTTCTACAGCAGAGACTGGTCACTTCTACACAACTGATAAAAACAAACGTAATATGCCTGAAAAAATGGAAATCAAAAAATTTGATCCAGTAGTGCGTAAACACGTTATCTATAAAGAAGCAAAAATCAAATAATTTTGCTGATTTGAAAAAAGCCCGACATTTGTTCGGGTTTTTTTATACCATAAATTCATTACTGAGAGATTATCTATGCCTGAACTTCCTGAAGTCGAAACAGCCCTGCGTGGTGTCAGCCCCTATTTGAAAGGTTTTACCATTGAAAAAATTATAGTGCGCCAACCACAATTACGCTGGGTTGTTTCTACTGAATTAACCACGCTCAAAAACGTCAAAATTTTGGATACCTCTCGTCGTGCGAAATATCTAATTATTCACACAGAAAAAGGTTACATCATTGGCCATTTAGGGATGTCTGGCTCCGTTCGAATTGTGCCTCATGACAGTCCTATTGATAAACACGATCACCTTGATATTGTGATGAATAATGGCAAATTACTGCGTTATAACGACCCTAGACGCTTTGGTACATGGCTATGGACTGAAAGCTTAGACGACTTTCATCTTTTCCTAAAACTTGGACCTGAACCACTTTCAGATGAATTTAATACCGAATACCTTTTTAAAAAATCACGCAAAAAATCGACCGCACTTAAAACCTTTTTAATGGATAATGCTGTCGTCGTGGGTGTAGGAAATATTTATGCCAATGAAACGCTCTTTTTATGTGGTTTACACCCAATGAAATTAGCCGAAAACCTCACACGAAACCAATGTGCCTTACTCGTTAAAACAATTAAAAATGTATTAGCAAAAGCCATTACACAAGGTGGAACAACATTAAAAGATTTCTTACAACCTGATGGTCGCCCCGGGTATTTTGCGCAAGAATTGTTAGTTTACGGAAACAAAGACAAACCTTGTCCAAAATGTGGCACTAAGATTGAAAGTATGATTATTGGGCAACGCAATAGCTTTTATTGCCCACATTGTCAGAAAAAGAAATAGGCGCTATACACGCCTATTTTTTAGAAAAAGGTGCTCCAGAAATGAGAAATCGGCATGGCGAGGAAAAGAGCCGGCAACATATTCGCTACATGGAACATTTGAATATTACAAATGCGAAAGCCTGCCGCTATCATTAACATACCACCTACCGCCGCAAAATCACCTCGCATTTCAGGTGTCACGAAAGGAATAATAAACACCGCAGAATAAGCTAAAATCACTTGGACCAATGTTTGTGGCACAAAAATACTTGCTACAGAAATACCAAGCGATGTAGCAAAGATCATCGCCGTGAAGAAATCTAGAAAGGATTTCACAATGAGGATATCAAAATTCCCCGTCATCCCTTCATTCATAGCCCCGAAAATACCCGTTCCACTAAATGAAAATAAAACTACAATCGCAACAAATTTAGATAAAAACTCTTCTTGGCTATGCATGCTACTTGGTGTATCAGGGAACATCTTTTCAACAAGACCTTTCGCTGATGAGGCAAGCTTATTAATTCCGTGTTCTAATAAAAGCAACTCACCAATAATCGTACCCAATAACACCGATAAAATCATTGCAGGCATATTTGTCGTTTTCGCTACCATCACAATGCCCATGCCCATAGAACACAGACCAAAGATCAAGGTTAAATTAGTGCGTAAACGTTCTGGGATTCGTCCACCTAGCAGTGAGCCAATAACTGCGCCACTAATAATCGCCAGAGCATTAATATAAGGTCCTATAATCATATTCTTCTCCGAGTTAAGTTCTTTCTATTATACGAAAAATAGATCGAAAATCGACCGCACTTTTGGCAATAAAAAAGGCATGGTTTCCCATGCCTTTTGTTTATTAACGATAAATTACCAGTGGTAACCCGCACCAACTGCTACACCCACTTTACCTTGTGTATCGCTAGTACCGGCTAAACGAATAATGATTTTACCGTTGTCTGAAATACGTGACATACCTAATGCCACTGCATTTTGACCTTGGTAATTACCCGCTGCCACAGATACCATACTCTTACCTGGGATGTAAGCTTGTGGTAATTGAGAAGCAGCTAACGCGCTTGCAGTACCTGCATTGACACGTTTACCTAACTTGTTCACCTGACCATTTAAGTGGTTAATCTTGTTATTCATGTCAGCTTTTACTTCGTGTAATTGGCTGCCGTTTACCGCATCAGTACTGTCTGCTGCAATGCGTCCTGGTGCAACATTGGTAATTTGTTTATCACCTGCATCAATACCATTTTTAGTCATACTTGGACCATTTTTAATGGTTACGCCATTGCTATCAATCACAGTATCACCCGCGGTGAATTTATTCGCTGTTACGCTTTCCACTTTAAGGTTTTTCTTGATACCTACACGAACATTACCGCTCTTATCAATGTTTGTCATTACATTATCGCCACCATCAAACTCACTCCAGTTTGTGTTGCTATCTGCGCCTTTCACATTGATTTGGCTATTTAATTTCGCACCGTAAACATCGCCTACGTTTGCGCCAAATTTTAAGCCATCGCTTAATGTTGCAATAGTTTCACCACCAAAGTTCATACGATTTGGTGTTTTACCATCCAAATTTGGAGCTGCATCTTTACCACTTACTACTGTAATTGGCGTTGAATTATCACCTTCGCCAAGATTGATGGTAGTAGTGTTAACCGTTGTTGCAGTAACATTTTCAGCTTTCAAGTCTTTTGTGGTTGAAATGGTAAAATTCATACCATCTTGCTTAATTTTGATATTTTGTCCTGCGATATAAGTCACGGTATTACCTGGGCTTACCTTTTGAACAGTTTCACCTTCAGCTTCACCACCATCTTTATTCACAGTGACATTCCAACCAGAATTATTGATTGCATTTGCAACAGTGGTTGCATTCACCAATTTAGAGCCGTCTACAGGTGTATCAATTTTTCCTGTTGTATTAGGTGTTAAATTAGTAGTCGCTACAGCATTATAAAGTTGGCTACCGTTTATTGCATCTTTGCTATCTGCATTCACATCACCATCTGCAACATTAGTGACTTTGTTTCCACCTGCATTCACGCCAGTATTAGAGATTGATACAGTTTTATTTGGATCTTTAACTGAACCATCTGCATTCAAATTATCCGCTTTATTAACTGCAACACCTGCTGGAGTGATTTTTGTCACATCACCTGATGCATCTTTAAATTCAGCGCTATTTAACCCTTTTAAGTCTTTAGCTAACTGAACTTCTAATGTATCAGTGCCATCTGCTTTAACATTGATATTACCTGCTGCTGATTTAAAGTTTGTTGACTCTGCTTCAGCTACACCTTCACCTTTAATTTTCACTAAGGTATTCAGTTTATGTTTGTTTACCGTACTTTCATTATTACCTGTAAACTTCAAGCCATCATTTAAAGTTGCAACACTTTCCCCGTTTACATCTAGGCGAGGTTTCTTAGTTGTATCATCACCATCTACACCAGCAGGACCCTCTGCGGTCTTAATTGTAAGTGGATTTGCACCATCTTTACCCGCTAGACCGATTGAACCATCTTTTCCGTTAATTGAAACAGCAGAACCATCTTTACCTTTAACATCTAACGATCCATCAGTACCTGGTTTTCCATCTTCTGCTTTTTCGCCTAGTGTCATATTATCTGATGTCGCAATTTCATAACCATTTGTAATTTGGGTAACCTTAATATTTTTACCTTGATTAATTGCAAATGTTTCATTGCTCGTAATACGTTTATCTGCGTCAGAAAGAGCCGGTGTCTCAGTACCATTCGTTGTTAAATTGAAGCCCATACCATCAATTTTCTTATTGATTGTATCGCCTAATGAATATAATTGACTACCGTTCACAGCTTCTTTGCTATCCGGTGCTACATTACCGTCTGCCACGTTGCTAATTTTGTTACCTGCAGCATCAATACCTGATTTAGTCACACTTGGGCCACCAGTAATCGTCAAACCATCGTTATTAATGGTTGTATCACCTGCTGTTACATTACCTGTAGCATTAACATTAGTCACATTAATCGTGTCATTTAACTTAAATGTTACATTATTGCCATCTTTAGTGATTTGAATGTTGTCATTGGCACTTCTTAAATCGACTGTCGCATCTGGTGCGATATTAGATTTATTTTCACCGGTATTTACTGATAGATTCCAACCTTTGTTAGCAATCTCTTTCACTTCTTTCAATTGTGAAACATTCACTGCATCAGTGTCATCGGTACCTGCTGCAACGCCTGTGATTTTTTTGTCACCTGCATTAATACCTGATTTAGTTACACTTGGTCCACCGTTAACAGTTAAACCATCGTTATTAATGGTTGTATCACCGGCCTTGACGCTATCAACTTTAAGATCTTTGTTTAACTTAACTTGAACACCATTAGGATTCGCTTCAGTGGTAATATTATCATCACCAGTAATAGCGACTTTATCTCCTAATTTCTTAACATCAGACTCTTTAGTATCACCAGTAAACGTTAAGCCTTTAGTGTTAACGGTAGTATTCGCATCAACACCTTTTTGAATATCATCTTTGGTTGCTTGAGAAAGATCCACCGCATAATCTGTCACTTCTACACCATCAGCATTTTTTGTTGTGCCATTTGGTGTGACAGAAACTGCAGATGAACCAGAAACCGAAGCTGAAACCTCTTTTGCCGAACTTGCAGCATCAATTTTCTTACGGGTTTCATCATCAATTTTCACTTCAATGCCATTATCTTTGGCTACGGTAGTTAAACCATTTGAACCTGTGATATTTAAAGATTGTGTTGCGAGATTAACCGCGCCAGCCCCTGTATTACCTGCTGTAGTCAAGTTGATGGCTTTAATGGCGGTATCAACTGCCCCACTGGTTACAGCCTTATTATCCCCTGCTGTAACGGCTGTTGATTTATTTAACTTAAATGTCACATTGTTTGCATCGGCTGTACTTGTAATATCGGTACCATCACCTACAATGCCTAAAGATTCACCTAATTTTTTGACCGCACTTCCGGTATTACCCGTGAAAGTAATTGGCATGTTACGCACTTTATTAATTGCGTCAGTGACATCGCCTGCCGTAGCAATGTTATTAGGATTTGTAGCTGTTGCATTACCTGTCGTCGTATTAGTCGTAATATTTGTTGTATTCACATCAAATTTCACAATTGTGCCATTTTCGGTATCAGTCACATTCGCAGTAGTTAAGTTTCCATCTTTGAAGTTCACTACACCATTATTATTGATACGTGATTTAGCGTTGCCATTTTCTTGGACATTAAAGCCACTGTTATTTAATACGGTATAAAGTTGTGAACCGTTAATTGCATCGGTTGAAGTCGCTGAGATACGACCAGCTGCAACATTCTGGATTTGGCGCTCATTGCCTGCTTTACCTACAGAAACTGCACCACCAATTGCTGAAGAATTTGCAGCAAATGAAACAGTCGTATTGACACCCGCATCATTTTTAAATGTTGCTCCTGAAGATGTAGCATCAAACATATTTGAACCAGCTACAGTGCTGTTACCTAATGCAACAGAGCCTCCCACAGTTGCGTTAGATGATGCACCTAAAGCAATCGAGCTACCACCATTCGCAGCAGATTCAGCACCTAATGAGACAGATTGGTATTGTGATGTACTATTTGTACCCATAGCTATAGCTAAATCACCCTTTGTAGTCGCATTATCACCAATTGCCACACCGTGTCTTAATGTTGCATTAGCATTATTACCAATTGCAATGGTACTCCAAGCATTTATCCCTGTTGTTGCATTAGGTCCAATAGCTACAGCATGAAGGCCTGTTGCATTGGCATTAAAACCAATTGCAACGCTTAATTGCTCTGCTGTTTTTGCATTTGGACCCGCTGCAAAACTATAACTTTTTGCTGTACTCGCATTATTACCGATAGCAACTGATTCTCTTGCTCCATCAGCTACATTAGCATTGGAACCAATCGCCGTAGATTGATTACCTAATGCAGTTGCATTCATCCCCACAGCTGTTGCATTAGCTTCTTTCGCTTTTGCAGAAGAACCTATTGCCGTAGAATTATTATTTGTAGTTTGAGCACCATTACCTAATGAAACACCGCCAGCAGCACTTGAATATGCATCTACCCCAATAGCAATGTTTTTCTCATTAAGACTTCTCGCATTTAAGCCCATCGTAATAGAGCCTGCAGATATTGGTGAAGTACTCGCATTTGGACCAATCGCAATAGAGTCAACACCTGAGGCCCCCGTATTATTCTGGTTGCCCGTTACATTGGATTTAACCGAGAAATAACGAATTTTTTCAAGTTCTGCCATCGCAGCATAAAGCTGAGAACCATTGATTGCATCAGTCGAGTTTGCAGAAATATCACCTGGTGATAAGTTGATGAGTTGACGTTCATAGCCTTTTTTACCGATAGAAACAACGTCCCCTGCGATAGTATTCGCGCCACCAGCCCAAGTATAAGTTGTCCCTAAAATAGTACGAGTAGTATAGGCAACCCCTGCTTTATCCGTTGCGGAACCGCCACCAATCGCTACTGAGTTTGCAAACGATGCATTAGCCCCAGTACCAACAGCGACAGCATTCGTTTTTTGCGCTGCAGCCAATGAACCTAATGCTAATGAAAGATCCCCAGATTTTGTTTTTGTTCCTAATGATACAGCAGCTTCCCCTGCAATTGTATTCATCCAACGAGGACTTTGAAGCTCCCCTCCAGTTAAATCTCTAAATGCTTGTTGAACCGTTCCCGTTTTATCTTGGCCATTAGTATTGATATAAGTCGTTTGTGTAGCCGCTGCTGAATCAGTATCATCCCCACCAATCGCAACCGATGCATTACCATAAGAAATAACATTACCGCCAATCGCAATTGATTGATCGCCTCGAGCCCATGCACCCTCAGTAATAGAATTACCACCAAATGTAGCCGCTTTATCAGCTCTAATGCCAGCTCCAATAGCAATAGACTGGTTTACTCGTACAACAGAAGTGCTATCGCCAACTTGAGCATTTTGACCGATGAGAATATTACGACTACCCGTTGTTCCACCATAATTTCCTGTGCCATCACCAATCAGCACACTATTGTCATAACGACCATTTACGCCATAACCAATAGCGGTAGTACTTCCACCGCTTGCTGATGTGGCACTGTTCCCAACCGCAATACTAAAAGGATGTACATTTGTAGGCGCATTGCTTCCATCCCCCACAATCACGTTTGCTTGCGCCGGCATCATCACTGCAGATAAAGAAAGTGCAAATGCAGAAAGTTTGAAAAGAGAAGATAAACGTGTTTCGCTTGTTACACGTTGTTCTGAGTTTGAAGAAGCTTTTACAGCTCCTTTCGCTAATTCTGATGTGACGACGAAAGATTGTGTCGTTTTGTTCCAAATAATCTTAAATACTTTGTTCATAAAAAGGTTCTCCCAAACAAATAGGTCAAGTTTCTAACACGCTCAAATAATACAAACTAAGCGAATAAATCATTAAGTTTCGGGAGTATAACTGACCCAAGTATAAGATCAAGGAAATGTTTGCTTTTTACACTGTTTTTTACAAAAAATTTACATTTTAACGTTTGCGTAAAAAGCGAACATTAAAAAAGTACTCAGGATGGGCTAATCACATGGGTTTAATCCCTCTCAAACAAGTAAAAAAACACGATGAAAATCAACCGCACTTTTTACCTCTTTTAGAATGTTCTCCTCTACCACTTTCCCAATACCAGCATACCACTTTATGAGTATTTTTATTTTAAAGTTTGATCAACCTCAAAGTTTTGAAAAAAAACCTTAGGAAAACTACTGCTTTTTGGTATCTTATGCTTGCAATGAACTATTTTTATGAGTGAATTCAAAAGCTTAATAGGAATTGTTTGCATTTAAAATTGTTTTTTTATTCTTTCCTAATGGAGTGATTATCGTGAATGCATTGAGAAAAAGCCTTGTTTTGGCCACTTCTTTCGCAGCTTTAGGTGTGTATAACTCAGCGATGGCTGAAATGGTATACAAGCCTGTTGAACAACCTGTGGAAGCACCAAACCCTAATTTAAAAATCGAAGCAGTGAATGAAAAATTTGCTGAGAAATATCCTAGCCAATTCAATTCGTGGAAAGCGACTGAAAAAGGCGACAAAATCATCTATGCTAATGAACAAGATCCTCGTTTAATCGTGTTATGGGGGGGCTATTCTTTTGCAAAAGAATATAACGCACCTCGTGGTCACATTTATGCAGTAGAAGATGTACGTAATATTTTACGTACTGGTGCGCCCAAAAATGCAAATGATGGCCCACAACCAATGGCATGTTGGACTTGTAAAGGTCCAGACGTTCCTCGTTTAATTGCAGAATGGGGTGAAGATGGTTACTTTGGTGCCAAATGGGCTAAAGGTGGACCAGAAATTGTCAACTCGATCGGTTGTGCTGACTGTCACGATACGACCTCTAAAGACTTTGCTGAAGGCAAACCTGCATTACGTATTGCTCGTCCACACGTTCTTCGTGCATTAGATCACTTAAATAATGCACTTCAAGCAAAAGCAAAAGCTGAAGGTAAAGAACAAGCTAACTTAAGCTTTAACACAGCTGCTCGCACTGAAAAACGTGCTGAAATCTGTGCAAACTGTCACGTTGAATACTACTTCGCGGGCGACTTAAAACAAGTCACCTTCCCGTGGAACAATGGTCAAACTGTTGATGACATCGAAAAATACTACGATGATATCGGCTTCAGTGACTGGACTCACTCTCTTTCTAAAGCACCAATGTTAAAAGCTCAACACCCTGACTTTGAAATTTGGTCTTTAGGTATGCACGGTAAAAACGGCGTAACTTGTATCGACTGTCACATGCCTAAAGTACAAGGTAAAGACGGTAAAGTTTACACCGACCACCAAATCCAAAACCCATTCGATGCATTTGATACCACATGTGCAAACTGTCACGATCAAAGCAAAGAAAAACTTAAAGACATCGTTGCTTCACGTAAAAAAGAAGTGAAAGATGTAATGGGTCGTTTAGAAGATCAAGTTGTTCGTGCTCACTTTGAAGCGAAAGCGGCATGGGATGCAGGTGCAACTAAAGAAGAAATGGAACCTGCTTTAATGGATATCCGTCACGCTCAATGGCGTTGGGACTACGCAGCAGCAAGCCACGGTGGTCACATGCACGCACCTGATGTAATGCTTCGCGTATTAGGTTCTGGTATCGACAAAGCAGCGGATGCACGTGCTAAACTTGCAGCAATCTTAACTAAACATGGCGTGAAAACTCCGGTTGAAGTACCAGATATTTCTACAGCTGATAAAGCATGGAAAGTAATGGGTATTGATATCGAGAAAGAACGTAAAGCGAAAAAAGAATTCTTAGAAACTGTTGTACCTCAATGGGTAAAAGAAGCGAAAGCCAATGGCAAATTAGCTGAAGATACCGCAACAAAACAATAAAAAAAGAACCGCACTTTGTAACTAAAGTGTCGAAGTGCGGTCATTTTTAACCATATATTTGAGGTAATCAGAATGAATTTAACTTCTTTAATCAGCAAATCGGCAAAATCCCTCGCATTGCTTGCAATGCTTGCGGCAATGCCTATGGCTGCAAGTGCGGAAGAGATGGCAAAAACACCGGCCTCTCAACTCACTTATGAGCCACAATTGGATAACCAACGTGATCCAAACCAATATTGTGCGAAATGTCACAAATTTGACCAAGTTGATAAAAACCAAACTTTAGATCAATCTGGTGGTGAATTACACTTTGGTAAATTCCACGGCACACACTTAAATCAAAAAAGCCCTAACACCGGTAAACCGATTAACTGTGTAAACTGTCACGGTAATATTTCGGAAGATCACCGTCGTGGTGCAAAAGATGTGATGCGTTTTGATGGCGATATCTTTGGTGATAAAAAACCAATGTATACCGCACAAGAACAAAACCAAGTTTGTTTTGCTTGTCACCAACCTGCAAAACTTCGTGAAAAACTTTGGGCACACGATGTTCACGCAATGAAATTGCCTTGTGCAAGCTGCCACACATTACACCCGAAAGATGATGCGATGAAAGGTATTCAACCGAAAAATCGTGTGAAACTTTGTGTAGATTGCCACGGCGAACAACAAAAACGCAAAGCGGCAAAAGACGCACAATCACAAACGCAATCAACCGAACAAAAGGATAAATAATGACAGCTTGTTCACGCCGAAACTTTGTTTCCGGCATGGGGGCATTAATCCTTATGACGGGGACATCAGTTACCTCTTTAGCGAAAGAGGAAAAGGCGGATAAACCGAAACGCTATGCAATGGTACACGACGAAACAGCTTGTATCGGCTGTACCGCTTGTATGGATGCTTGTCGTGAAACAAACCACGTTCCTGAAGGCGTTTCACGTTTGGAAATTCTCCGTAGTGAACCTTACGGCGAATTCCCAAATCAAGAATACGAGTTTTTCCGTCAATCTTGCCAACACTGTACAAACGCCCCTTGTGTGGCAGTTTGTCCAACTGGTGCATCATTTATTGATCCTGAAACAGGTATCGTAGATGTGCATAAAGATCTTTGTGTAGGTTGCCAATACTGTGTTGCAGTTTGTCCTTACCGCGTACGTTTCATTCACCCAGTACACCGTACTGCGGATAAATGTAACTTCTGTCGCGATACAAACTTAGCAGCAGGCAAACAACCTGCTTGTGTAGAAGCTTGTCCAACCAAAGCATTAACCTTTGGTGATATGAATGATCCAAGCAGTGCAGTTTCCCGCAAAGTGAAAGAAAATCCGGTTTATCGCACTAAAGTGGAATTAGGTACTCAACCAAATCTTTACCATATTCCATTCCAACACGGGGAGCCAAGAAGATGACATTAGATTATCCTGTTCCGTTTCACACACCTAACTTGGTGTGGGATTCAACAATCGCTATCTATTTGTTCTTACTTGGTATTTCTTCCGGTGCGGTACAATTAGCGATTGCTTATAAACGCAGTAACAAATTAGAAAATCCAAGCAAAAACTGGATTATCCGAGCAGCCGCCGTTTTAGGTTCTGTGCCAACATTAATTGGTTTAACCCTGTTAATTTTCCACTTGGCACGTCCTTGGACATTCTGGAAATTGATGTTTAACTATCAATTCAACTCTGTAATGTCTATGGGGGTAATGTTATTCCAAGTTTATATGCTGTTCTTGGTATGTTGGTGTGCGGTCATCTTCAAAGAAGATATCATGGCGTTTATCCAACGTTTTATGCCAAAACTTGGTTTTGTCGGTAAAATTATCAATGTATTAGAACGTTTAACTGGTCCTGTAGAAGTTATTCTCTTCATCTTAGCCGCTGTGCTAGGGGCTTATACCGGTTTCTTACTTTCAGCATTGATTAGTTACCCAATGTTAAATAACCCTGTTCTACCAGCGTTATTCTTGGCTTCAGGTACCTCTTCAGGTATCGCTGCAACCTTCTTATTTATCCTCATTGCTGGTAAATTAAAAGGTGATAGTCATGAATCACACTTCATTCACAAATTTGAAGTGCCAATTATGGTGACTGAACTTGGTTTATTAATCTGTTTCTTTGTTGGTCTACACTTCGGTGGCGGTCAGAAAGTAGTTGCATTGCACAATGCACTTTCCGGCTTCTGGGGTGCAGTGTTCTGGATTGGGGTATTCTTAATTGGTATCATCATTCCTCTACTTGCTAACCTTGCAGCAAAAGACAGCTTAAAATATAACAAGAACTTTATTATCCTTGTGTCAATCTTCGACTTAATCGGGGTTCTCTGCTTACGTTACTTCATCTTGTATGCAGGACAACTTACCGTTGCGTAAGGATAAATTTCTTATTTAATCAAAAGGCGTATACAATACGCCTTTTGTTTATTTAGAAGACTAAAGTGCGGTTAATTTTACGTATGTTTTTCATGCTTAAAATCAACCTTATTTTATAAAATACAACCTTTAATACTGAAGAATACTATGCTTCCCGAACTCGGATTTCTCTCATTACTCTTTGCTACCACCGCGGCGCTATTACTTTCCATCGTGCCGCAAATTGGTATTTGGCGAAATAAACCCACTCTCACCAATACAGCTTGGGGATTAAGTTATTGCTTCGGTATTTTTACAAGCGTTTCCATCGGCATTCTCGCCTACTCTTTTGCGACAGATGATTTCACATTGGAATACGTCGCGGCGCATTCTAATTCTCAACTACCAACATTTTTTAAAGTCGCCGCCACATGGGGCGGACATGAAGGCTCCATTTTATTTTGGCTTTTCACATTAAGTCTTTGGTTAGTGGCTTTTGCCTTTTTCTCTCGCAAAAATGACCGCACTTTTTCTGCACAAACCCTTTCTTTACTCGGCTTAATTTGTCTTGGGTTTGCTATTTTCATTTTGTTCTACTCTAATCCATTTGGACGTGCTTTTCCTGCCCCTTCGGAAGGGCGAGATCTCAACCCAATGCTGCAAGATATTGGCTTAATTTTCCATCCACCGCTTTTATATGTGGGTTATGTGGGCTTTGCCGTTAACTTCGCTATGTCCATTTCTGCCTTAATCTTTAATCGTTCTACACAAGCAATCGCGCGTGCGATGCGAGCTTGGGTGCTCGTTTCTTGGTTATTCCTAACATTAGGGATCGTTCTCGGTGCATGGTGGGCATATTATGAATTAGGCTGGGGCGGCTGGTGGTTCTGGGACCCAGTAGAAAACGCATCTCTTATGCCGTGGTTATTAGGTCTTGCTCTTTTACACAGCTTAATGGTGACTGAAAAACAAGGTGCTTTCAGCTATTGGACAACACTCTTCTCCCTACTCGCTTTTGCATTCAGCGTATTAGGCACATTTATTGTCCGTTCAGGCGCATTAACCTCCGTTCACGCGTTTGCCTTGGATAGTTCTCGCGGTTATGTGTTATTACTAATTTTCTTCTTACTAACTGTTGGTTCGCTGAGCTTATTTGCCCTACGCACAAATACCAATGAAAGAGCTGTCAAATTTCCGCTTATTTCTAAAACAGGGGCAATTTTAGGCTTAAATATCGTATTGACTGTGGCAACCGTCAGCACATTCTTAGGCACTTTCTATCCAATGCTATTCCAAGCTATGAATTGGGGAAGTATTTCTGTGGGTGCGCCTTACTTTAATAGCATTTTCTTGCCATTGCTCACGTTAGTGCTTTTTTCGATGGCGGCTACACTTTGCTTAAACTGGTTTAAATCAGACAAAAAACGCTTTTTCAAACGTTTGTTATTACTTATTCCCGCTGCAGTAATTGCTTATGGCATGATTTGGAATGCGCTGCAAAATGATGGCGCATTACGTTTCCATTTCTTTGCCTACGTATTACTCACCCTTGCTATCTGGGTATTATTCGTCACCTTATGGCAAAATTGGGCAAAAGTAAGACTTGCCTATTTCGGGATGGTTCTCGCACACTGCGGCGTGGCGATTGCCACAATGGGCGCCGTGATGAGTAGTTACTTTGGCAGTGAGTTAGGTGTTAGACTTGCGCCACAACAAAGCCAACAATTAGGTCAATTTGAATTCCACTACGATCGTTTTTCCAATGAAATAGGTCCAAACTTTACAGCTGAAGTCGCTTTCTTTAGCGTGTCAGAACAAGGCAAACCTTACGCAGAAATTGTACCGGAGCGCCGTTATTATGATGTTCGCACCATGACCATGAGTGAAGTGGGCTTAGATGCAGGCTTTTGGGGCGATTTATATATCGTTATGGGCGATAACTTAGGTAAAGGTGAATTCACATTCCGCCTACATTACAAACCACTTATTCGCTGGTTATGGCTCGGAGGCATTTTAATGGCACTTGGCGCATTATGTTCAGCCATCAATTTGAAGAGAAAACGTGATGAATAAAAAGTTTATTTTGTTTTTACCACTGATTTTATTATTGAGCGTTTGCTTACTGCTTTTTGTTGGCTTACACAAAGATCCAAAACAAATTGCCTCCGCGCTCATTGATAAGCCTGTACCAGAATTCTATCAAGCGAATTTACTTGAACCGAGTCAAATTGTCAGCCCGAGAGATTTTCCAAAGAAACCTTTCCTACTTAATGTGTGGGGAAGTTGGTGTGGCTATTGCCAACAGGAACACCCTCTTTTGATGGAAATTTCAAAAGACGTGGCCATTGTGGGCATCGATTATCGTGATAAACCACAAAACGGTATTGCGATGCTAGAGCACATGGGTAATCCATTTATACTCACCATTGACGATAGTCGTGGTGAATTTGCGATGCAATTAGGCGTAGATGGTGCACCAGAGACCTATATTGTCGATGAACACGGCATGATCCGTTATCGTCATTCAGGTTATATGGATCGTGAAACGTGGCTCACTGAGATCAAACCAAAACTTGATGAATTAACTAAAAAGTAAAATGAAAAAATTAACCCGATTTCTGACCGCACTTTTACTGACGTTTGCCCTTTTTGCTCACGCAGAAATGGTCGATACCTATGCGTTTAAAAACCAAGCCGATCGTACTCGTGCTGTTGAACTGGCGAAATCCTTACGTTGCCCACAATGTCAGAATCAGAATTTAGTTGAATCCAATTCGCCGATTGCTTATGACTTACGCATTGAAGTCTATAAAATGGTGGATGAAGGAAAATCGAATCAGCAAATTATCGACACGATGACAGCACGTTTCGGTAATTTCGTGAACTATAAACCACCTTTCCAATGGAATACCGCACTACTCTGGCTATTGCCTATTTTGCTATTAATTGGGGCTTTTGCATTGATTTTGTTTTCCACCAAAAAATCAGAAGGCGAGCCAACACAACTCGAAAATCAACCTTATACAGCCCCTAAAGAAGAAAAAAGTGCGGTCAAATTTGAAACAAAATCAGCCATTTGGGTCTTTGCTATTTTATTAGTTCTTCCTTTAAGTTATTACTTCTCCCTTGATCGTTTTGAGCGGGTTCAGCAAGGCGAAAAAGAGATGCTTGAGCTTGCCAATAAAAAAGCAGATACATCAATGGTGCACCAAAAAGAAGATATGGTGCTCAAAATTCAAAATAAAATTCGAGAAGATGTAAATAACCCTGAGCTTTGGGCTCAGCTAGGTGATGCCTATATGCAAAATGATGAATTTGATCATGCGCTCATCGCTTATAGCAATGCAGAAAAAATTTCAGGCACAACACCCGCGATTTTAGGTCTAAAAGCAACCGCACTTTATTATCAAGCAGGTCAAAATATCACACCACAAATCCAGCAAATAATGGATGAGGCGTTAAAACAAGATAAACATGAAATATCAGTGATAACATTATTGGCGACTGAAGCCTTTAAAAATCATGAAGCTGAAAAAGCCAAAGCTTATTGGCAGCAATTATTAGATTCAGGTAATGCTGCCGTAGATCGCCGAACTGTCATCCAACGAATCAAAATGATAGACTATTTTGAAAAAGGGCAAGTATCACAATAAATTATGAGTCGCTATTCAGAAAATATCATTATTGGAGCCGGTGCTGCCGGCTTATTTTGTGCCGCACAGTTAGGCAAACTGGGAAAACAAGCCACGATTTTTGATAACGGTAAAAAAATTGGTCGAAAAATTTTAATGTCTGGCGGCGGATTCTGTAATTTTACCAGTATGGAAATCACATCTGGCCGTTATATCAGCCAAAACAAACACTTCGTCAAATCTGCCTTAAAACGTTATACACAATGGGACTTCATTGCTTTAGTCGCCGAATACGGCATTCCTTACCACGAAAAAGAATTAGGTCAGTTATTTTGTGATAACGGTGCAGAAGACATTGTAAAGATGCTCGGAACGGAATGTGACAAATACGGTGTTAGCATTCAACTACGCAGCGAAGTGAGTGATGTTGAAGCCGTTGAAAACAACCCTAAAGTGCGGTTCAAATTAAAGGTAAATGCGGTGGACTGGCAATGCCAGAATTTAATTATCGCCACAGGTGGGCTCTCCATGCCTGGCTTAGGCGCTTCGCCTTTTGGCTATCAAATTGCAGAACAGTTTAGATTAAATGTGATTCCTCCGCGTGCAAGCCTTGTGCCATTCACATGGCGAGAAAGTGACAAATTCTACTCGGCACTCTCTGGCGTTTCATTAGATGTGGCGGCGACGAATCAAAACAAAACCTTTACTCATCAAATGCTATTCACCCATCGTGGTTTATCTGGTCCCGCCATTTTGCAAATATCCAATTATTGGCAACCAGGTGAAAGCATTCATTTGGATTTATTACCTTATAATAACATTCGTCATCACCTAGATGAGATGCGTCAATCTTCACCTAAATTGCAATTAAAGACTGTATTAAGTCGATTATTACCGAAAAAGTTAATCGAACTTTGGCTAGAACAAGGTCTGATTCAAGATGAAGTGATCGCAAATTTAAGCAAAGTGCGGTTAGAAAATCTAGAGAATTTAATCCACAACTGGCAATTTATGCCTAATGGTACTGAGGGCTACCGTACAGCTGAAGTTACGATGGGCGGTGTTGATACCCATGAGATTTCATCCAAAACCATGGAAGCCACAAAGATTAAAGGCCTCTATTTTATCGGTGAAGTGCTCGATGTCGTTGGCTGGTTAGGCGGTTATAACTTCCAATGGGCATGGAGTTCAGCTGCTGTTTGTGCCATGGGAATTGCTGAAAGCTAATCTTTCTCTGCATTAATTATTTTCATCATAAATGAAAAAATCATTACTTTGATCATGAAATATCCTTACGTTAAAATCAGCATACGAAAATAAAAAAGAAGGATATAAACATGACATCAAAAACACTTCCCTTTCACGCTGATACAGTCGGTTCATACTTACGTTCTCAACCTTTAAAAGAAGCCCGTGCAAAATTTGCAGCAGGTGAACTTTCTCGTGAACAATTAACGGAAGTTGAAGATCAAGAAATTGCTAAATTGGTACAAGCTCAGTTAGATGCTGGTATTCAAGTCATCACAGATGGGGAATATCGCCGTGCGTTTTGGCACATCGATTTCTTAGAAAACCTAAATGGCATCGAAGGTTATCACCCTGAACACGGTTATAAATTTAATGGCGTGGAAACTAAACCTTACAATACTCGCTGCTGCGGTAAAGTATCTTGGAATCCAAACCATCCATTTATCGAACATTTCAAAAAATTAAAAGACATTGTTGGGGATCGTGGCATTGTAAAATATACCATCCCTAGTCCAAATCAATTAATGTATCCTATCCAATGGGATACTGGCGTTTATGCGACACGTGCAGAATTTGCCAAAGATGTTCAACAAGCTTATAAAGATGCGATTAAAGCCTTCTATGATGCAGGCTGTCGTTATTTACAATTTGATGATGTGTATTGGGGCTCACTCTGTAATAATCACTTAAAACCAGAATTTGAAGCAGATAAAGCGCAAGCCCTTGAAAATATTCAAGTTGTATTAGCCGCTAAACCAGTAGATATGGTTATCACAACGCATGTTTGTCGTGGCAATTTCCGTTCAACCTATTTATTAACCGGCGCATATGACCCAATTGCAGATGCGTTATTCGGCCAAACTCAATACGATGGCTATTTCCTGGAATATGATGATGAACGTTCTGGTGGGTTTGAACCATTAAAACATTTTGCCAATAATCCACACAAAGGCCGTGTTGTATTAGGTTTAATCAGTTCAAAATTCCCGGAATTAGAAGATAAAGCGGCTATTAAAACTCGCATTAAAGAAGCGACACAATATGTTCCGCTTGAGCAGCTTTGCTTAAGCCCACAATGTGGTTTTGCTTCAACAGAAGAAGGGAATATCATGACGGAAGCACAGCAATGGGCTAAAGTTCGTTATGTTGAAGAAATTGCCAAAGAAGTATGGGGTGAAGATTAATTCTTTCATACCTATGTTAAAAACATGCTGTTTTTAACCGCACTTTTATCGACTGAGAGCGTAGCAATACGCTCTTTTTTATTGCATCCTTTCAACAAATAAAAAAAGCTGATGTTATTTACATCAGCTTTTTCATGATTAATTTATCACTAGATTTGCGTTAAATCGACATTTTTCGTTTCTTTTGAGGCTAATAATGCTAACAAGGTTAAGAATGCATTAATAGCTAAATAAATCCCCACGCCCATTAAGCCATAAAGCGCATTGATTTTTAATGAAATCATTGCTGCAATGGTTGCCCCGATAATGGATGCAATGTTGTAAGCTAAAGAGGCACCAGAATAACGCACTTCTGTTGGGAATAATTCAGGCAATAACGCTGCCATTGGGCCAAATGTCATGCCCATTAATGCCATACCAATAACCAAGAAAGCAAATACAGAAGCTGGTGTACCGTTTCCAAGGAATAATGGCATACATAATGCAAAAATTAAAATGCTGACCGTTGTCCAAATTAACCATTTACGGCGACCGATTTTATCTGCATAAAGACCTGAAATACTGATAAAAATCGCAAAAACAATCGCGCTCATTAAAAGTAATCCTGTGAAGGTATTAGCAGGAATACCTAACCCCATAGGATAGCCCGCTTCTGAAAGCGTTGCCGGTGTACGAGAATACGCTTGAGCAAAGGCAGTCATAATATAAAACAAGGAATAGGTTGCCACCATGATAAATGTACCAATCACCATCGGTTTAAAGTGTTTAGTGAAAACCACACTCACCGGTGCTTTTAATTTTTTCCCTTTTTCTTCCGCTTCAACGAAGACATGGCTTTCATGTAAGGTTAAGCGAACATATAACCCAACTAAAACTAAGGCTAAAGAAGAAACAAACGGGATACGCCATGCCCACTCAACAAGGGCTTGTTGCCCCCAGAAATAGCTCACTAAGAAGAAGGTCGCATTAGCCACAAATAAACCTATTGGCGCACCTAATTGAGGGAATGTACCATACCAAGCACGTTTTCCTTCTGGGGCATTTTCTGTTGCGACTAGAGCTGCGCCACCCCATTCTCCACCCAGGCCAATTCCTTGACCGACACGGCAGATACATAACAAAATCGGGGCCCAAATACCAATTTGAGAATAAGTCGGCAACAAGCCAATAACGACCGTAGATCCGCCCATTAAAACCAAAGAGGCGACCAAGGTTTTCTTACGACCGATCTTGTCACCAAAGTGGCCAAATAAAGCGGAGCCAATTGGACGAGCAAAGAACGCTAAAGCTAATGTGGAAAGAGAAAGTAAATCATCTGAAAGCGGATCACCGCTATGGAAGAATTGCGTGTTAAAAACTAATACAGCCGCAGCGGCATAGATATAATAATCAAAGAATTCAATTGCAGTACCCACCATGGATGCCAAAGCAACCTTAAATGGATCATTACGAAGTTGTGAGGACATTTTGCTTCCTTAAGAGTCAAATAAAATGAAAGGGCTAAATCCTAGCATTTCCCTTAAGGTTGAGCAATTTTTAATACGATATTTTCTATTTTTTCAGCAAAATATGTCGGGTTTTCTAAATGAGCATTATGGCCTGCACCAGGAATAAGCGTTAAATTGAGTTGATTAGCCTCAGCTATTTGACGAAACTTTTGATCTCGCTCACCGCAAAAATAGAAAAATGGCAGCAAACTTGACCGCACTTTCTCTCGAAAATCAGGCTGTTTGGCAAGACTAGTGGCTAATAACATCTTACCAATATTTGCCCCGCAATTAGCTTTTCGCTTTTCAATTAACGACTTACGTTGCTGTTCATTTAAATGAGAAAACACAGGCTGTTGATACCAATCTTCTAGCACAGTTTCAGGGTTTTCATGAAAAAGACGCTCAGCCCACATGTTGTCATTAACTAAACGGCTTTGTTTTTCTTGCTCAGACTGTAAACCTAAATTCGCCCCTTCTAAAATGACAGCCTTTAAATGCCCTATTTTTACTCTAGCTTGCAGTGCATAATATTGTGCGATTCGTCCACCAAGTGAATAACCGATTAAGATATAAGGCTCATCTTTTATGAGATGTTGAATTTGTTCTTCAAGAAACTGAGCGGTTTGTTCAAAATCGTCAACAGCTACACCTTTATTCTCGCCATGAAACGGTAAATCGAGAGAGAGACAATGAAAGTGCGGTAGATTTTCGATGACTTTTTGCCAATCTGATTTCGTGCCTAATAAGCCGTGGAGAAAAACAAGATTCATCATAATAATGCCATATAAAGAAATCCCCTCTATATAAGAGGGGAAAGAAATTATTCACCAATAACTGCGTGGCTGATTTGTTCAATCAAGCGCTTATAGGTTGCGCTGCCATCACTTGGGTTTGTTTTGATTTCAATTAATGTCGCACGGCGGCGAGTATAAGCTTGTTTTAACACGGAGCTTAAATCTGCCCAAGTGTAAGGTAAAGCATATTTTAAACCAAACATTGCGGCGACTTGGGAGAAATCACCATTATGTGGCAAGCGATAGAACTGCTCTTTCACCTCTTCATCTACCGGCAACATATCGAAGATCGCACCACCATTATTGTTAATCACAAAAATAATAGTTGGTTGAGTCACATTCTTAAATAAGGCTAAAGAGTTTAAATCATAAAGCGTAGACGTATCACCAATCATGGCGACCACTGGTTGATCAGCACCGATACCAATACCTGCAGCCGTTGCTAATAAGCCATCAATCCCACTTGCACCACGGTTGGTGAAAATCGGATACCCTTCAGGCAATTTGGTTAAAGCATCAACCAAACGTACAAAAAGACTGTTTCCTAAGAACAAAATACCGTTGTAAGGTAAAACACGTTCAATATGATGTGCTAATGAGGCTTCATTAAGATTGCCACCAACTTGTTGTTCGATAAAGGTTGCACAGAATTTTGAAAGCGCAAGTGGCTCGAGTAACCAAGGTTTTTGACGCAATGGCGGATGTGCACGCAACCAATGATGTGCTTTGGCGTTAAAGCGAGTTTGCGTATGGTGATTAGGATCAACTGCATTTTGACTTTGCTCCACCACCCAAAATTCGCCTTGGAACTCCGCTAAGAATTGGTTAATACGTTTACTGATAAAACGAGAACCAAATTGAATCACGATATCAGCTTGAAGTAATTTTTGCTTCACGGTTTGGTTTGCTAGCCAAATATCCGCATAAGGCATGAGCGGTTCAACACCAGATTGAATATCCGTAAGCAAAATCCACCCCATGGTATTTGCCCATGAGTTAATACCCATTGCTTGTTCAGGCGTTAATTGCCCTGCCACAATCACACCACGTTTTGTACGCCAGCTATCCCAATTCTCATGCATCAACACTTCTTGTTGCAATGGTTGATGATCAACCCAATTTTTAGGCTGACTTAACCAACGTTGAATTGGCATTAACCATGGATGAGCGTCAATTTCTTGATCTTGGGCATTATAAAGTGGCTCAGCAAAAGGTACATTAATATGCACCACGCCTGGTTGTTGCTTTTGTTTATAGCAAGCTTGCTCTAACGTAGAAATTAACCATTTTGCTGCATAATCTGCCTGAGGTTTCGGTAGATTGACACTTGCAACGGGGTAATCGGCAAACATATTTTGTTGCACGATCGCTTGATTCGCCCCACATTCCCATAATTCAGGTGGGCGATCAGCGGTAAGAATAATTAAATTCACGCCTGTTTGACGAGCTTCGATAATTGCTGGATATAAATTGGCTGCTGCGGTGCCCGAGGTGACAATCACGGCAACAGGTGCTTGCGTGGATTTTGCAATCCCCAACGCAAAAAAGCCTAAACCACGTTCATCAAAGTGACTATGGCACGTTGCACGAGAAGCATTTTGTAAACGCACAGCTTCTAGCGTTAAAGGTGTTGAGCGTGAACCTGGCGCAATACAAAAGTGACTCACGCCTTGGCGAACCAAGGTTTCTAAGATCACCTTTGACCAACAACGATTAAATACGCTTACAGACATTCTTCTTATTCTCCGTTATTCTCTGCAAACAGGGAAATCAGCCCTGCCGCTTTACGTTCAATTTCTAACCACTCTTCTACAGGTTGTGAGCCTTCCACAATACCGGCACCAGCAAATACACGTACTTGGTTTTCTTCGATAAAAGCCGAACGAATGGTGACACAAAATTCTGATAGATGTTGATTCATCACACCTAATGTACCGGCATACCAACGACGATCAAAGGTTTCTATTTCAGCCAAAGCTTTCTTCGCTTGCTGCTGTGGTAAGCCTGATACAGCCGCCGTTGGATGGATCGCTTTCAGCAAATCGGCATCCGTACAAAGTGCGGTCAATTTTGCTTGCATTTTTCTAATTAAATGCTGCACTTTGCGTAGTGACTTTAATGCGACATCATCAACAGTAATTTGTTCCACTAAGTGACTGATATTTTGTGAAATATCTTCAACCACCAACCAGTTTTCATTGAGGTTTTTTTCATCATTTAACAGCCAATTCGCACGTTCGTCATTTTCACTCGGATTATCACTAACAGGTGCTGTCCCCGCAAGCGCTTCCGTGAATAACTGACGATCATCACGTGCAAATAAGCGTTCTGGTGTCGATCCCACAAAACAGTTTTGAGCATTATCTGCCCATAAAAAATGGTAACAACCACTATTTTTTGCTTGGCTTGCAGCAAGAAAATCTTTTCCGTTTAGCTCACCCTGAATACCAAACACGGTTTCATTTGCCAAAACGAGCTTAGTTAATTCACCCTGTCGAATTCGAGTGAGTGCTTGATTGACCCAGTTACACCAGGTATCTTGATTCGCTTTTGGCTCTACACTTTCGATGGTTAATTGATTAAGCGGTGAAAGTACGGTCATTTTTTCAAATGAATTCAAAATCATTTTCGCCGAATCAAGCTCATTTGGATCAACAAAAACTGAAACCACGGTCTCACCATTTTGCTGTTCAATTAAAACTTGCGGCAAAATAAACTGACTTTCACCTTGGAACTGTAAACCGCCCACTAACGGGAAATTGTGCTCTTGAATAAATTGCTGTGCCAAATTCACATCTGAAAATGACCGCACTTTCCCCACCGCTGCGACGGTTTTAGCTTCATCACGAAAACGTAAATAAAATTGTGGATAAACAAGTTGCCCCTTCATCCATGCCAAAAGATCAACACCCAATTTCATCTTCGTTTGAAGACGTACAATAGCGGGTTGCTGATCAGTTGTCGCCAAGGTTTCAAACTGGCGAATTAGCTCAGATTTAGCTTGTTCTAGAGGGCCCATGAAAAATAATAAAACACACAAAAAATTAGCCCATATTCTACCGTACTTTAATACATTCAAAAAATTTTTTTATTAAATCTTTTCAAGATAAGAATTTAAGCGTAAATTAGACACAATTTTTGAATGAAAATCTAATTATCATAGGATGTTACTAATGAGATCTTTTCCGAAATCAGACAAATTAGAGCACGTTTGCTACGATATTCGTGGACCGGTTCACAAAGAAGCTTTACGCCTAGAAGAAGAAGGCAATAAAATTTTAAAACTTAATATCGGCAACCCTGCCCCATTTGGTTTTGAAGCGCCAGATGAAATTTTAGTCGATGTCATCCGCAACTTACCTTCTGCACAAGGTTATTGCGATTCCAAAGGTTTGTATTCTGCACGTAAAGCTATCGTGCAATACTATCAGTCTAAAGGTATTCATGATGCGACAGTAAACGATGTGTACATCGGGAACGGTGTATCTGAATTGATTACCATGTCCATGCAAGCACTTCTCAATGATGGTGATGAAGTATTAGTTCCAATGCCAGACTATCCATTATGGACAGCGGCTGTGACGTTAGCTGGCGGAAATGCGGTACATTATTTATGTGATGAAGAGGCTGGTTGGTTCCCTGCTATTGATGATATTCGCGCAAAAGTTAATGCCAAAACTAAAGCTATCGTCGTGATCAACCCGAATAACCCAACAGGTGCAGTTTATAGCAAAGAGTTACTCGAAGAAATTATCCAAGTTGCACGTGAAAATAATTTGATTATTTTTGCAGATGAAATTTATGACAAAATTCTCTACGATGGTGCTGTCCACCATCATATTGCTGCCCTTGCACCAGATGTATTAACCATTACATTCAATGGCTTATCAAAAGCGTATCGTGTTGCGGGTTTCCGTCAAGGTTGGATGATTTTAAATGGGCCGAAACAACATGCTAAAGGCTATATTGAAGGCTTGGATATGTTGGCGTCTATGCGTTTATGTGCAAACGTACCAATGCAGCACGCCATTCAAACAGCATTAGGCGGCTATCAAAGTATTAATGAATTTGTTCAACCGGGCGGTCGTTTGCTGGAACAACGCAATAAAGCCTATGATTTAATTACTCAAATCCCTGGTATTAGCTGCGTAAAACCAATGGGGGCAATGTATATGTTCCCGAAACTCGACATCCAAAAATTCAACATTCATAGTGATGAAAAATTTGTGCTCGATTTATTACGTAAAGAGAAAGTACTTCTCGTGCATGGTAAAGGGTTTAACTGGCACTCACCGGATCACTTCCGCGTGGTGACACTTCCTTATACCGGTCAATTAGAAGAAGCCATTGGCAAATTGGCACGATTCTTGGAAACTTATCGTCAATAATAAAAAAGAGCGGTTAATTAACCGCTCTTTTTTTATTTCATGATTTATAACTACGCCCAGAAATAGCGTACCACATGGAAGAAAATTGGCGCGGAGAAACAAAGCGAATCCATACGATCTAAAATACCACCATGACCACTGATCATATTCCCCCAGTCTTTCACACCCATACTGCGTTTCATTGCCGACATCACGAGTCCACCTAAGAATCCCATTAAGCAAATTAACAGACTCATTAAAAAGGCTTGCCATGCATTAAATGGTGTCATCCAATGAAGTAGCATACCTAATAAACTTGCGCTTAATACCCCACCAACAAAACCTTCTACTGTTTTAGATGGCGATAAGGTTGGTGCAATTTTATGCTTACCAAAAAGTTTACCCCAAACGTATTGCAACACATCACTTGACTGTACTACCAAGATTAAGAAGATCATTAATAAAAGATTTTTTCCTTCATAACCTGAGATATCAAGGGTCAATAAAGCGGGAATATGTGAAATACAGAATACACTAATCATCAATGCCCACTGAATTTTCGTTGAACGATCTAAGAAATGCGCAGGATCACCGAGTAATGCGGAAAGAATAGGTAAAAATAAAAAGCCATATACGGGAATGAAAATCGTGAACATGCTAAACCAATCAATGGCAACTAAAAAATACTGTAATGGCAAAATCACATAAAAACAAGCGGCTAGCGCAAGATGATCGCCTCGACGAATATTCAATAGAGAAAGAAACTCACGCAATCCCATAAATGAAATAATCAAAAAGAGCCCAATCACGCCATAAAAGCCCAATAAACTCGCAATAAAGATAATCCCAATCATCACCCACCAAGCATTGATGCGTGCATTCAGGTTATCAATAACGCTATTCGGTGTATCCACACCCGATCTGCGTTTTAAAATATATCCCACTGAGGAAGCAAAAATTAAGGCGATAAATAAACCACCGAAGAGTTGCCATATTTCTGTCATCATTTGCTCCTAAGATTTGCCTTTTTCACTGACTTAATGGCTCGCCCACATAAAGATCACATAACAATGGGATCGGTAAAATAAAGCCTTTTGGTAAAACATTATTCATATTGCTAATCCAAACAGGCACAAATTCACAATCAGGATTTTCTTTTGCTAAATAAAACAATCCGCTTTTAAATGGTTGAAGCGGCAAATCATCATCCATCTTACGAGTTCCTTCAGGGAAAATAATCAGGGAGTTATTGACTAATGCTTCACTCATTTGTCGTATGGCAGCTTTTGGATCTTGGCTATTACGTTCAATCAGTAACATATTAAACACTTTATAAGCTAAAAAGCGACGAATTGCGCCTTTCGTCCAATAATCTTTGCCTGCGACAGGGCGAGTTTGTTTTCTTACTTCATAAGGCAATGAAATCCAAAGTAAGATAAAATCCCCATGACTATTATGATTGGCAAAATAGACACGATGCCCTTCTGAAGATTGTTCTGCAATTGCAGGTTGTGGTCGAACGCCTGTAATAAAAGAAGCAAAACGACACAATAAAAAATCGATTAATCTCGCAAACATATTTGCTCCTATTATTCCATCACTTCAGCTAAACCATTTTTTACTCGCTTAATACAAGTCGCAATGAGCAAGATAATGACGATATTGGCTACCCACCAGAAAAGTGAATGCAAGCTACCATTCACCGCATAGAGTAAACCGAGCACACCAAACACGAATGCACGATCACTTTTACCCATTGGGCCATCATAACGACGAGTTTTGCCTTGAACTTGCCCTAAAATGCCACATAACTCACTCAACGCGGCAAGCCAAATAATACTTGAGATTTGAATACCATCAAAAGGTGCGACAAAAGCAAAAGGAAGATAAAGAGCCGCATCTGAAACAACATCAGTAATCTCATTAAGATAGCCCCCTAATCGGCTTTTTTGATTGAATTCACGTGCGAGCATGCCATCAATGGCATTTAACGCCATACGCAAAAACAACCAAATAGGGATAAGGAAGAAAAGAGAAGAAAATGTCGGAAATAGTGCGAGAACCACACCGAGTAAAATAGAAAGTAAGCAAGCAATTAGCGTAACTTGATTTGCCGTTACGCCTTTTGCCGCTAATTGCCTAACTAAAGGCCGAAGTAAATTCTGAAATTTGGGTTTTAAAGCATAGATACTCATCTACCATATCCTTGTTTTTATTAAAAAACATAAATATGTTTCCAATAATAGGACGGTATAGAGTATTACTCAAGTTTTTTATTCATCCATATAGCCTAAACTTCTTAAGGCGCGTTCATCATCTGCCCAACCGGACTTCACTTTTACCCAAAGTTCAAGGTGTACTTTATTATCAAATAAGCGTTCCATGTCAGCGCGAGCTTCCATACCAATGGTTTTAATTTTTTGTCCTTGAGCACCGATCACCATTTTCTTTTGGCCTTCGCGTTCAACTAAAATCAAGCCATTGATTTCATAAGTACCACGCTCATTTACTTTAAATTGTTCAATTTCAACCGTTACCGAATAAGGTAGCTCTTCCCCAGTGAAACGCATTAACTTTTCACGGATAATTTCTGACGCCATAAAACGCTGTGAACGGTCCGTTACATAATCTTCAGGGAAGTGATGAACGCCTTTACGTAATGATTGACGAACAATTTTCTCTAATTGATGCACGTTATTACCACGTTGTGCAGAAATCGGCACAATGTGAGCAAAGTTAAACTTACTGCCTAAATCTGTAATAAATGGCAATAAATCATCTTTATTCTTGATGTTATCAACTTTGTTGATGGCGAGTACGACAGGTGCTTTCGCATTACGTAATTTGTTTAACACCATTTCATCATCAGCATTCCAATGTGTACCATCCACGACGAAAATAATAAGATCTACATCCCCGATTGCCGAGCTTGCTGCACGGTTCATTAAACGGTTAATCGCGCGTTTTTCTTCGATATGAAGCCCCGGTGTATCTACGTAAATTTCTTGGTAGACACCTTCCGTTTTAATTCCCACAATACGGTGACGCGTAGTTTGCGCCTTGCGAGATGTAATCGAGATTTTTTGTCCCAAAATTTTATTTAACAGAGTAGATTTCCCTACATTTGGGCGACCTACGATAGCGATAAAGCCACAATAGGTCTCTTGTTCTTGATTTAATTCGGTCATTTAATTTCCAATGTTTTTAAGATTTGTTCTGCGGCCGCTTGTTCTGCTTTACGGCGGCTAGAACCTTTCGCAATAAAAGTGCGGTCAATATTGGGGACATTTTTTACTGTACATTCTACGGTGAAGGTTTGGCAATGGGCTTCGCCTTCAATTTTTATTACTTCATAGGTTGGTAAGGCAAAATGCTTACCTTGTAAATACTCTTGCAAGCGCGTTTTGGCATCTTTTTGGTTATCACCCGGTTTAATTTCGGCGAGTAAAGTTTTATACCAGCTACGCACAATATCTGCTGCTTTATCAAAGCTTGAATCTAATGCCATTGCGCCAATTACCGCTTCAACACAATCGGCCAAAATCGATTCACGACGAAAGCCCCCACTTTTCAATTCACCTGAACCTAAGGACATATAATCCCCAAGCTCAAAATTGCGGGCAATCATCGCCAAGGTGGGCTCACGGACTAATGTGGCACGCATTCTGCTAAGTTCACCTTCATTACAACGAGGGAATTGATGATAAAGCGCATCAGCAATGACATAATTGAGAATCGAATCACCTAAAAATTCTAGGCGTTCATTATGTTGAGTGGAGGCACTGCGGTGTGTCAGTGCCAATTTTAAGTGTTTTAGATCGGAAAATTGATAACCAATTTTTCGTTCTAGTCGATCTAAATGGTTCATATTAATTAATTTTTGTAAAGAAACGGTCTAAACGGAAGCCTGTAGGCCACTCATTTGGTTCTTTTTCTAAACTCATCCAAATATAAGTGGCTTTACCCACAATATTTTTTTCCGGTACAAATCCCCAAAAACGGCTATCATCACTATGATCACGGTTATCCCCCATCACAAAATATTGCCCTTCTGGCACAATCCATTCTGCAGTAGGTAAGCCTTCCTGTGGATAGAATTCAATACCCGAATAACGGCGCATTGGTTCCACTAAAATCGTGTGTGTCACGTCACCGATTTCCAAATATTCGATTTGCGTTGGGAATGCTGGATTTGTGGGTTCTTGTTTGTATTCAAACGCTTTAGTTTGGCAATCTACTTCACAAGGTTTGCCATCTTTACCATAAACCAGCGTTAAAGCACTTTTTTCAACATCAAGGATAATACGGTCACCGCCTTTACCCACAATACGTTTGATGTAATCCACACCTGACATATTGTTTTTAGATGTTAACGCAAGATTTTCAGCATACGCTGATCTCGTTGCACCTAAGCTAGTACGAAGTAGCGCTTGCTCCGGTGCTTTAAACACGATTACATCTCCACGTTCTGGTTTGTTACCTTCAATAATCGTATTTTGGAAAATTGGGTCTTTAATACCATAAGTATATTTATTAACAACGAGGAAATCCCCTACGCGCAATGTTGCTTCCATTGATCCCGATGGAATTTGGAATGGTTCAAAAATAAATGAACGCACAAGGAATACCACGGATAACACAGGGAAAAGCGAAGAAATAAATTCTGAACCTTCTGAAATTGGCTCAATTTTCGCTTTTTCTTCATCCGTTAATGCTTTGCCTGAACGTTGTTCTGCGCGTGCGATTTGACGACGACGTCTCGGCATCACAGCAAAGCGGTGATAACACCATAAAATGCCAGAAAGTGCGGTTAAAATCAGCAACAAAATACTGAATGTGTTAGGCAGCTGGAAATAATCTAACGCTTTCCAACCAGCAAAGCCCACGACTAACAACAGAATAAAAAATACATTCGACATTACTCTACTTTCCTATTTATCTTTACCTACATGTAAGATCGCTAAAAACGCTTCTTGTGGCACTTCCACGTTACCTAAAGACTTCATTCGTTTTTTACCCTCTTTCTGTTTCTGTAAGAGTTTTTTCTTACGACTCACGTCACCACCATAACATTTTGCCAATACGTTTTTACGCAATTGTTTTACCGTTGAACGCGCAATAATGTGGTTACCAATCGCCGCTTGAATCGCGATATCAAATTGTTGACGTGGAATAAGTTCACGCATTTTTTCAACCAATTCACGACCTCGATAAGGCGCATTATCTTTGTGAACAATTAACGCTAACGCATCAACACGATCACCGTTGATCATAATATCTACGCGCACCATGTCCGCCGCTTGGAAACGTTTGAAACCATAATCCAAAGAGGCATAACCGCGAGAAGTCGATTTCAATCGGTCAAAGAAATCTAATACCACTTCGCCCATTGGGATTTCATAAGTTAACGCAATTTGGTTACCGTGATACACCATATTTGTTTGTACGCCACGTTTTTCCACGCAAAGGGTTATCACGTTACCTAAGAATTCCTGTGGTACCAACATATTACATTCCGCGATAGGCTCACGAATTTCTGAAATATTATTCAATGGCGGTAATTTCGCTGGACTATCCACATAAACCACTTCACCATTGGTCATTTCGACTTCATAAATTACTGTTGGTGCTGTAGTAATCAAATCAAGATCATATTCACGTTCTAAACGCTCTTGAATGATCTCCATGTGTAAAAGCCCTAAGAAACCACAACGGAAACCAAAACCTAAAGCGGTTGAATTCTCTGGTTCATAGAAAAGTGATGCATCGTTTAGGCTTAATTTACCCAACGCATCACGAAAAGCTTCATAATCGTCAGAGCTAACTGGGAATAAACCAGCATAAACCTGCGGTTTTACTTTCTTAAAGCCTGGCAATACATGGCTTGCTGGATTGTGTTGATGGGTTAAGGTATCCCCTACTGGCGCACCTAAAATATCTTTAATTGCACAAACAACCCAACCTACTTCGCCGGTATTTAATACGGTCGTATCCACTTGTTTTGGCGTAAAAATCCCTAAACGATCAACGTTGTAAGCCTGTCCGGTAGACATTACTTTGATTTTATCGCCTTTACGCAACACACCATTTTTAATACGAACCAATGACACCACGCCTAAATAGTTATCGAACCAAGAGTCAATAATCAATGCTTGTAACGGTGCATCAGGATCACCTTCTGGCGCGGGAATCTTTGCAACAATTTCTTCTAATACATCTTCGATACCCACACCGGTTTTAGCTGAACAACGCACAGCCTCCATCGCATCAATACCGACGATGTCTTCAATTTCTTCTGCAACACGTTCAGGATCCGCTGCCGGTAAGTCGATTTTATTTAAAATCGGCACGACTTCTAAATCCATTTCAATAGCGGTATAGCAGTTTGCCAAGGTTTGTGCTTCTACACCTTGTCCTGCATCCACAACTAACAATGCCCCTTCACAAGCCGCAAGAGAACGTGATACTTCATAAGAGAAGTCCACGTGTCCTGGTGTATCGATAAAGTTTAATTGGTATGTTTCACCGTCTTTGGCTTGATAATTTAAGGTTACGCTCTGCGCTTTAATGGTAATACCGCGCTCACGCTCAAGATCCATGGAATCCAACACTTGCGCTTCCATTTCACGATCCGAAAGGCCTCCACAGGTCTGAATTAATCGGTCAGAAAGGGTCGATTTACCGTGGTCAATATGGGCAATAATAGAAAAGTTGCGAATATTCTTCATAAATAGATTAGTTTTCTCAAAAATCATTAAATTTAACTGGCGGATTGTACCTGAAAAGCACGGAAATCGCTAGGGATGAAAGGGAAAAGTGCGGTCAAATTTTCAAACCTTTTAGATAAAACAAAACCCCGAATTACTTCGGGGTTTCTTTTTTCATTCAAACTGAAATTATAGGCTTTCAGTGAAAGTACGAGTAATAACGTCGCGTTGTTGTTCTGGCGTTAAAGAGTTGAAACGTACTGCGTAACCAGAAACACGGATAGTTAATTGAGGGTATTTATCCGGGTTGTTTACTGCGTCTTCTAAAGTTTCACGACGTAATACGTTTACGTTTAAGTGTTGACCACCTTCAACTTTAACAGTTGGTGCTACGTTTACCGGTAATTCACGGTATTCGATTTGGCCTAATTCGCTCACTGCTACGACTTGGTCTTCTGCGAATTCAGCTTTTGCACATAAACAACGAGCTTCATTTTTTTCGCTGTCTAATAACCAGAATGAGTTTAAAAGATTGTCATTTGCTGCTTGAGTAATTTGAATACCTTTGATCATAAAGTGCCTCCTAATTTGGCAGTTGTATATTTATTAAACTGTGCAAATTTTATCAAACTATTTGAAGAATTCAATTAATTTTGACCTAAAACAGGTTATTTTTTCTGACTAATTTTTAAAAATTGATCTAGATTAAAGTTTTTGTTACGTAAAGGCCTCAATTCTTGCCGAAGATTAACAAAACATTAACATAACTCACAGGTAAAGCCTTTCTAAGTAATTTCATTTATAATATGTCCAAGCTTATCCAATAAGGAAATACAGAATGAAAACTTGGACAGATGTTATCGGTCAAGAGAAAGAAAAACCTTACTTTAAACACATTCTACAACAAGTGCATCAAGAGCGACTTGCCGGAAAAACCATTTATCCACCACAAGACGAAGTGTTTAATGCCTTTAAATATACAGCATTTGATGAGGTGAAAGTCGTCATTTTAGGACAGGATCCCTACCATGGCCCAAATCAAGCGCACGGCTTAGCTTTTTCGGTAAAACCTGAGGTTGCTATTCCCCCTTCTCTCCTGAATATGTATAAAGAATTGGCTAACGATATTCCTGGTTTTCAAATGCCAAATCATGGCTACTTAGTGAAATGGGCTGAGCAAGGTGTACTACTGCTTAACACCGTGCTAACTGTAGAGCGCGGCATGGCACATTCACACGCTAAATTTGGTTGGGAAGTATTTACGGATCAAGTAATTGCAGCACTCAATGAACACCGTGAAAAAATAGTATTTTTACTTTGGGGAAGTCATGCGCAGAAAAAAGGGCAATTTATTGATCGCAATCGTCATTATGTTTTAACTGCCCCACACCCTTCCCCTCTTTCAGCACATCGTGGTTTTCTAGGATGTCATCATTTTTCTAAAACTAACGAATACTTAAAGCAAAATGGTTTAACTGAAATTAATTGGCAAGTTTAAGATTGTGGCTTAACATCAAGCGGGAGATTCTTTTCCCGCTTTTCTTCTTTTTTCTGCTCTCGTCTCTTTTTGAAAAAATCACTCAATTTCTGACCGCACTTTTCTGCGAGCACGCCAGTGGTAATTTCTAATGTGTGATTCATTTTATAATCATCAAAGAAGTGAAAGCGAGAACCTACTGCCCCCGTTTTATAATCTGATGCACCGAAGACTAATCGTTTAATCCGGCTATGTAAAATCGCGCCAGCACACATGGTACAAGGCTCAAGGGTGACATAGAGTGTAGTATTGAGCAGACGATAATTTTGAATATTTTGTGCAGCGCTACGCAATGCGACAATTTCAGCGTGAGCGGTCGGATCATTTTCAATGATAGATAAATTCCAGCCTTCACCGAGAATATTTCCTTCATCATCTACCAACACCGCCCCAACAGGAATCTCGCCAAGTGCTTCTGCACGATCGGCAAGCATCAGGGCGTGTTGCATAAATTTCTCGTCTAAATCTGACCGCACTTTGAATGCCTAAACTGAGAAAGGATACTTGATCGGTTCGTGAGATTGATAGCCCACCACCTTGAAATCATCCATCGTTACCCAAGTTTCAAGATCTTCAAGGGTTTTAATATCAGGATTAATTTCTAATTGTGGTGAAGGGAATGGTTCACGTTTTAATTGCACATCACGCATTAACTCAAGTTGGTCTTCATAAATATGCGCATTTACAATTTTATGATATGCCTTACCCGGTTTATTGCCAGTAATTTGCGCCATCAAAGCAAGGAAAGTAAAGACCTGAATTTGATTGAAGTTTAAGCCAAGTGGTACATCACAAGAGCGTTGGTAGCTCGTTAAGTGCAATGTATCGCCGACTAAAGAGAAAGTATGAGTATGCATGCAAGGACGCAAACAGCCTAGATCAAATTCGCCTGGATTGAAGAAAGTCAGAATTTCACCACGGTCATCAATCCCTCGGCTTAAATTATTCACAATTTTACGAAGTTGATCGATGGTTTCGCCATTCGGTTTACGCCATGCTCTGCCTTGTACGCCATAAACGCGGCCCATATCATCAGTGCCTTTACGATGTGGATTGGCAAGCCACGCTGCATTTTCATTGGCATTGGCATCCCACGTTTTGGTGCCAAGCTTACGGAAGTCCGCGGCATTATCATAACCACGTATATAACCTAAAAATTCCGCAATTGCCGCTTTCCAATAACTTTTACGCGTTGTGATCAAAGGAAATTGATTATTAGCAACATCATATTCTAAATCCGCATTAATCACAGTAAGGCAACGCTTGCCAGTACGCTCATTAGCAACCCACTCACCTTCATTTATAATGCGACGACAAAGATCTAAATATTGTTTCATAAAAAACTCCTTACTGATGAACCGCACTTTTCGCGCGATTATATGCCCATGCCATAATTAATCCACCACCAATAATCATCGGTAAGCTAAGAGCTTGGCCACGTGTCATGATGCCTAAGAAAGATTCCACTTCTGGCTCACGGACATATTCAACAATAAAACGGAAAATACCGTAACAAACCAGGAATAATCCAGCTACTGAACCCACAGGACGAGGCTTTTTAATAAAGACATTCAGAATAATAAACAACACGAAACCTTCTAAGAACGCCTCATAAAGCTGTGAAGGATGGCGCGGTAATAACAATGGATCATTTGGGAAAATCATCGCCCAAGGCACATCCGTTTCTCGTCCCCAAAGTTCTAGATTGATGAAGTTACCAATTCGCCCCATCCCTAAACCAAATGGAATCAAGGGCGCTACAAAATCTGCCGTCTGCCAGAAGCTTCTTTTTTGAGAATAAGAGGTCCAAATCATTGAGATAATCACCCCAATTAATCCACCATGGAATGACATTCCCCCTTCCCAAACACGAAATAAATACAGCGGGTCTTGCACAAAATGATCGAAATTATAGAAGAAAACATCCCCAATACGACCACCTAAGAACACGCCCATAAAGCCATTAAAAAGTAACGTATCCACTTGATCGACGGTCCAACCACTATTTGGTTGATTGGCACGACGAACCGCTAGCCAACGAGCAAAAATGAAACCTAATAGATACATTAAGCCATACCAACGCAGCCCTATATTGCTATTACCAAAAGTAAAAATAGTCGGATCAAAATGCGGAAGCATCAAAAATTCTGAATTCATAACATTCCTTATTTAATAAACATATCAACTGCGATCGCAACTAATAGCAAGGCAAAGCCTTTTTTCAAGGTTGGGACAGGGAGTTTGGAGGTTGCTGTTGCCCCTAGTTTAGAAGTGAAGAATGAAGTACCCGTAATACCAAGCACGGCAGGCAAATAAACATAACCTAGGGAATAATCTGGCATGGAAGGATTACCCCAACCACTCACCATAAAACTCAACATGCCTGATAAACCAAGAAGTGCCCCACAGAATGCAGAAGAACCGATGGCTTTTTTCATATCAATCCCGCGGGAATTTAAAAATGGCACGATAAAACCACCACCGCCAACTCCAGCTGCACTTGATGCCATCCCAATTAAAATACCACCGATAACAGATGCTTGTGTTGTTAAAGGTTTGGTTTTCCCTGTGTTTTTCTTGATAGAAATCACCATTTTTGCTGCTAAATATACGACTAAACAAGCAAAGATTTTAGCTGATACATCACGATCAAGCTTGCCAATAAACAAACCGGAGATAAAGACCGAAATCATGACCATCGGTGCCAATACTTTCACGGCACTCCACTCTATATTGCCTAGTTTATGATGACGTTGTGCAGAAGAAAATCCGGTAATGACAATGGTCGCAAATGAAGTTCCTAATGCCGCGGACATCAGCAAGGGTTCAGGTACGCCTACCATCGGCAATAAATAAACCAAGGTAGGGACGATAATTAACCCACCACCAATGCCAAATAATCCAGCAAGAAAACCAACCACAGACCCGACAAGCAAACAAAGTAAAATAAAAGTGAGCATTATTGCCCCCTTGATTTATAAAATGAACGTTTTTGATATTTAGAAGAACCATTTTTACGCGCCGCATGATAAGGTTTATTTGTCTCATGCTCTTGCGAATTTTCAAGCAATGTTTTTTCGTTGCCAAACATCACTTGGGCAAACTCTTTCATCGCTTTGCGATAAACATCTTTCTTAAAGGACACAACCTGACGTACGGGATACCAAAAACTTACCCAACGCCAACCATCAAATTCGGGTGATTTTGTTGTGTTCATATTAATATTTTTTTCATCCCCCACTAATTGCAACAAAAACCAACGTTGTTTTTGCCCAATACACACGGGTTTGCTGTCATAACGCAGCAATCTTTTCGGCAGCTTATAACGCAACCAATGTTTAGACGCGTAAAGCACCTTCACATCTTTGGGTTGCAAACCAACCTCTTCATATAATTCACGATACATGGCTTGTTCGGCACTTTGGACGGTAGCCATCAAAATCGATCACTATCGTTCACCTTAAATTTTGCACAAAAATAATTTACAGATTGTTTCATAAATTCGCTTTTTTATCAACCGAATGGGCATATTTACCCCATTGTGGATAACTCTGTGGGTAACGCTTGGATAGTCTAAATTTAACTGTGTATAAAAATTAAAAACCGCTTTTCACACTTCATTTTTTTCATTTTTGCATAACCTTTAATCAAAAATTTTCCAAAAAAAATGACCGCACTTTTTCTCATCAAAGTGCGGTCAAAAATTCAACCATTTTTTAGTTTAAACATTCCTGGCTTGGTGAAGAAATAACAGCTGTGAGTTATTCAATATTTCTGTGGATAAAATTGTGATTGAGCAAATAGTGACTGTTGCATAACTCTTCTTAGCATTTTACCATCGATTTTTGAGAAGAAATTTTATCTTTAATTTCATAAAGATAACGCTTATTCACAGAAATCATCTTATTCACATTCAAGTAAAAATTTTAGTGATTATTTTTTATCCAAGCCTTTTTTGACTAACGCTAAATAGCGTTCCCATTCAAAATATTGACCAGGATCGATCTTACGACCAGGCGAAATATCGCAATGCCCAACGATACGATCGAGCGTTATTTTCGGGTAAGCTTGCATAATATCTCGTGTTAATGCAGCAAGCACTTGGTATTGCTCCGCTGTAAAAGATTGTTCATTACTGCCCTCTAGCTCAATCCCAATTGCAAAATCATTACATTTATCGCGTCCTTCAAAGCAAGAAAGTCCTGCATGCCACGCTCTGTCATCGAAACTCACATATTGTGTCACTTTGCCATCACGTTCAATTAAACAATGGGCAGACACGCGAAATTGATAAATTTCCTCAAAATAGGGATGGATGGTTGGATCGAGTTTACCTTGGAAAAAATCATCTACATATCCCCCACCGAATTGTTCTGGCGGCAAACTGATGTAATGAATGACGAGTAATGAAATATCCTCTACATCAGGACGTTCATCAAAATGTGGTGAAATCACTTTTCTTGCCTGGCTTAACCAGCCATTTTTTATCTTATTCATCTGTTTTTCTGCGATTAAATTTTATTTTTGCGATCGAGATCGCAAAAGAAGTGCGGTCAGTTTCACTTTCATTTTTCCCTTTTACACAATGTTGCTGCCAATCCTGGCATTTTTTTATTCAACCAAAAGGAAATTTAATTTAATGAAACTGACTTTTTCTAAACCTTTAAATAAAGGTTTTACGTTAATTGAATTGATGATCGTGATTGCGATTATTGCTATTCTCGCGACGATCGCCATTCCGTCTTATCAAAATTATACCAAAAAAGCTATAGCACCAATGCCCCGACAAACTGTTCTGGTGGTTCAAATGGCATTGCAGCAGACATCACTACTGCAAAAGGCTATGTTAAATCCATTACCACGAAATCGGGTGTGATTACGGTAACAGGAAATGGTGCATTGGATGGGATCAGTTATTCTTTAACGGCGACAGGCTCAACCTCATCAGGTGTTACCTGGACAACCGCTTGCCCAAGCAATGCGGATTTATTCCCTGCGGGTTTCTGCTCTCCTACCAAATAGCGAAACATGGCCTATCAAGCAATCGCAAAAAATGGCGAGATTTATCATATCTCGCCACAATATTGGCAACAAAACCAACAGCAACAAGCATTGCTGTTGCGTTACTTTGCGCTCCCTCTTAAAGAAGATGAACATCATTTATGGCTTGCGGTGGACTCACTCAATAATCTTGCAGCTTGTGAAACCTTTGCTTTTTTGAGCGGAAAATTAGTTGAACCGATTTTATTTGAAACGACTCAACTCAAACAACTTTTACAATCCCTTGCACCTAAAGCCAATCAAATAGAAGAACAAACAACGTTTTATCATCATTCGGAAGATGAAAACACAGCTAATTTATCTAATGATGATGAACCTGTTATTCAATTATTAAATGGTATTTTTGAAACAGCACTGCAAAAAAATGCCTCAGACATTCATTTAGAAACGCAGCCAAGTGGGCTCTTAATTCGTTTACGTATTGATGGTGTACTCCAACCTCAGCCGGTAATCAGTAAATCGCTCGCCAATCGTGTAATTTCTCGTTTAAAACTCTTAGCCAAACTGGATATCAGTGAAACTCGGCTACCACAAGATGGCCGCTTTCAATTCAAAACGACATTCTCCGATATTTTAGATTTCCGCCTTTCTACCTTGCCCACGCATTGGGGAGAAAAAGCGGTATTACGATTACAACAAAATAAACCTGTTCAGTTAAGTTTTGCTGAATTGGGCATGACACAAAACCAACAAAGTCAATTTCAACATGCACTCAGCCAACCTCAAGGTTTAATCCTGGTGACTGGACCAACAGGAAGTGGAAAAAGTATCTCGCTTTATACCGCACTTCAATGGCTCAATACGCCAGATAAACATATTATGACGGCAGAAGATCCCGTTGAAATTGAATTAGAAGGCATCATTCAAACTCAAGTGAATCCGCAAATCGGTTTAGATTTTAGCCGATTACTTCGTACATTTTTACGACAAGATCCCGACATTATTATGCTTGGTGAAATTCGAGACGAAGAAAGTGCATTGATGGCATTAAGAGCGGCTCAAACAGGTCATCTAGTACTTTCTACCTTACATACCAACGATGCGATCTCAGCCATTTCACGCTTACAACAATTAGGCATTCAATCTCATGAAATTGAAAACAGTCTCTTATTAGTTATCGCACAACGATTGGTACGCAAACGTTGCTTAAAGTGCGGTCAACATTTTGGAAACTCTTGTGATTGCCATCAGGGGTATCAAGGGCGTATTGGGGTATATCAATTTTTACAATGCGAAGACAACCGTTACCAAACTGATTTTGAATCACTTTATCAAAGTGCGTTAGAAAAAGTGAAAGAGCGCATCACCGATCTCGCCGAAATTCAACGCGTGTTAGGTAAAAAATAGGTATCACTATGGCAAAGCAAAAACTCTTTTATTTTCAAGCCTATGATCAGCGACAACAATGGCAAAAAGGCAGTCTGGTTGCTCAATCTAAACAAGCCGCACAATTTCTGTTAATTGCAAAAGGTTTTAGCCACATTCGCTTGCAACAAGATTGGCAACTTAATCAGAAACCTAAAAATGCTGAGATCAGTACTTTATTAAATCAGCTAGCTACACTACTCAGCTCTGCCATTCCATTAAAAAATGCCTTGCACATTTTGCAAGATAACTGCACACAATTGGGATTGCATCAGTGGCTTGGCACCTTAATTGAGTTAATTGAAAGTGGTCTTCCGTTTTCACAAAGCTTGGAAATTCAAGGAAAGTATTTAAATTTTCAAGAAATTCAACTTATTCAAGTGGGAGAGATGACAGGAAAACTGGCGGAGGTATGCACTAAAATTGCAGAACGTCGAACACAATCATTAACGCTTCAACGTAAATTACAAAAAATCATGCTTTATCCTGCCATGGTATTAGGTATTTCACTATCACTTACGTTAATTTTACTTCTTTTCGTTGTTCCGCAATTTGCTGAAATGTATGGTGAAAATTCCGCTGAGTTACCTACATTAACCGCCGTATTATTAGCCATGTCTCAATTCCTACAACATCATTTTATTTCATTGATGATTGTCTGTATTTTCGTTCTTTTTATGCTGAAGATGGCATTAAAACATTCTCTTTGGGTGAATCAAAAAAAGAATGCGCTGATTAGTCGCATGCCAATTTGGGGCAATATCATTTGCCTTTCTCGTTTAATCAGTTTTAGCCATAACCTGCAATTAATGCTTCAATCAGGAGTGGCATTAACGCCAGCCTTAAATAGCTTCCTACCCAAACAACAAACCTGGCAAACACAACGTACCTTAAAAGGCGATATTCTGCTACAACAAGAAGTGCGGTCAATTTTACAGTGGGTTTCTCAAGGTTATCCATTTTCAGAAAGCGTCAGTAGCCATCTTTTCCCAATGGAAGCGCAGCAAATGCTACAGATTGGAGAGAAAAGTGGAAAACTTGCGTTGATGTTGCGTCATATTGCTGATAACTATCAAGAAAAACTCAATCATCAAATTGATTTACTTTCCCAACTTTTAGAGCCTTTAATGATGCTCATCATTGGTAGTTTAATTGGTATTATTATGATGGGCATGTATCTGCCGATTTTTAATATGGGATCGGTAATCCAATGATGACATTCGCCTTTTTCTTATTGGGAGGTTTCGCTGGCATCTTTACTTGGCTTTATATCGATCGTTTTATCCCCAATCTCCAACAAGAAATTTATCAGAACTATATCGAACTTTATCCTGAAAACAGACCCATTTTCCATAGCGAAAAAGCAGCCATTCAATCTCAAAAGTGCGGTCATATTTTTCTTTATTTTTTAGGATTTGGACTCTGTTTTGCCGTACTCTATTACTTTCTACAAAATGAATTATTTACTTTATGGCTCACGATTACGCTTAGTCTACTCTTTGTTATCAGTTGGCTAGACTGGCACTATCAACTGATTTCACCTACACCTTGCCTGTTTTTATTTTTCCTGGGGCTATTCGGCGCACATCAAAAACTTTCAATTCTGACGCTTTCTCAAAGTTTAGAAAGTACGGTTAGTTTTTTCGGTGTTTTTTATATCATCTATCATTTGTCTAAATGGTTTTATAAGAAGGAAGCGTTAGGCCGTGGCGATTATTGGCTTGCTTTGGGAATCGGCACTTATCTCACCATCGCGCACTTACCACTTTTCTTATTCATTGCCTGTCTATTAGGCATCATAGGTTATTGGATTTCTCGTAAACCTGTTTTACCTTTCGCGCCCTTTCTTTGCTTATCATTAATCATCACCAGTGCAATCAACCTATAAATGTAATATATTGGCAACATTGAAAAATATTATGTTTAAGAAGTGGATGTAAAACATCCTCCTCTTAAATCAAGTAGCAAGGAATATCATGACTTATATTGTAGGATTCACTGGCGGCATCGGTAGTGGAAAAAGCACGATTGCAAATCTCTTTGTTGAACTTGGTGTACCCATTGTTGATGCGGATATAGTGGCAAGAGAAGTGGTTGAAAAAGGCTCACCGCTGCTTGCTCAAATTGCTGAGCACTTTGGAAAATCAATTCTGACTGAAGTGGGCGAATTAAATCGAGCTGAACTACGAAAAAAAGTATTTGCAGACGAAAATGAAAAAAACTGGCTCAATCATTTATTGCATCCTGCTATTCGCGAAAGAATGTTAGCGCAGTTAAATGCTCAGACCGCTCCCTATACTTTGTTTGTCGTTCCACTGCTTATTGAAAACAAGCTCACCACGCTTTGCGATCGCGTACTTGTTATTGATGTTAAACCTGAAACTCAACTCGCTCGTGCATCATCGAGAGATCATAATAATATTCAGCAAATTCAAGCTATTATGAATGCACAAGTCAGCCGAGAAGAACGATTAAAATGGGCGGATGATATCATTTCAAATGATGCAAAATTGCCAGAAAACTTACCGCACTTAAAACAAAAAGTGCTAGAATTGCACCAATTTTATTTAAGTGAATCGAGAAAGAAAAATGTCTGATGAAATTTTTGAAGTCCCCTGCCCAACATGTCAAAAGCCAGTGCCTTGGACACAGGAAAGTCAATTTCGCCCTTTTTGCAGCAAACGTTGCCAACTCATTGATTTAGGCGAATGGGCTGCAGAAGAAAAAGCCATTCCAAGTGATACTGCTGATTTTGCCATGGATCCCAATCTCAGTGATGAATGGAGTATCAAATGAGTCTTCAGCATCAAGATAATGGTAAACAGGGTGAGTTTTTCTTACTCGATGAGCAAGGAAAGAAAATCGCTAAACTCACCTATTTTTATGAAACACCCGATACCATTAATGCTAATCACACGTTTGTTGATGAGTCTCTTCGAGGACAAGGTGTGGCAGACAAACTCTATCAAGCCTTAATTCATTTTATCCAGGCTAAAAAGCTGACATTGCACCCAACTTGTAGCTATATTGCAAGAAAATGGGAACGAACCCAATCTGCACAATCTAAAGCTTAAGCCTATTAATAAGCGTGTCATTTTTAAGGATATTTTTCCGACTTCATGGTATCCTTAGCCCCATTTATTTCTGAGAACCTGTTATTTATTATGCAAGAAAATTATTTAAGTCAGCAGCGGTTTGCTGATCTTCCATTACATCCTATCGTACAAAAAGCCCTACAAGACAAGGGATTTGAATATTGCACCCCTATTCAAGCGTTATCGTTACCTATTACCTTACAAGGAAAAGATGTTGCTGGCCAAGCGCAAACCGGTACGGGTAAAACAATGGCATTTTTAACTGCAACATTTCATCATTTATTAACGCATCAACCTGATTTTGCTACCAATCAACCTCGCGCATTAATTCTTGCTCCAACCCGTGAACTGGCTGTACAAATTAATCATGATGCAGAATTATTAGCGAAAACAAGTGGATTACGAACCGCACTTGCTTATGGTGGTGATGGCTATGATAAACAACTTAAAGCGATTGAAGCTGGTGTGGATATTTTAATTGGTACCACTGGCCGGGTGATTGACTACGTGAAACAAGGTATTATTCGTTTAGATGATGTCCAAGTCGTGGTATTGGACGAAGCGGATCGTATGTTTGATTTAGGTTTCATTCGTGATATTCGCTATTTATTACGCAAATGCCCTTCTCCACAAGAACGCCTCACCATGCTCTTTTCTGCAACGCTCTCTTACAAAGTACGAGAACTTGCCTTTGAAGATATGAATTCCCCAGAATACATTGAAATTGAACCAGAACAAAAAACGGGGCATCGAATTAAAGAGGAACTATTCTATCCCTCAAATGAAGACAAAATCCCCCTCTTACTGACGTTAATGGAAGAGGAATGGCCAGAGCGTTGCATTGTTTTTGCGAATACTAAACATAAATGTGAAGAAATTTGGGGCTATTTAGCAGCCGATGGCCATCGTGTTGGATTACTTACGGGTGATGTGGCACAGAAAAAACGTCTTTCATTGCTCAAACAATTTACCGATGGGGAACTCGATATTCTCGTGGCAACTGATGTTGCTGCGCGTGGGTTACATATTTCAGACGTGACTCACGTCTTTAACTTTGATTTACCCGATGATCGAGAAGATTATGTTCACCGCATTGGCCGTACTGGTCGGGCGGGTGAAAGTGGTGTATCTATCAGCTTTGCTTGTGAAGAATATGCGATGAATTTACCGGCAATTGAAGAATACATTGGGCATTCTATTCCGGTCAGCCAATATGACCCGAATTCATTGATTAGTGATATTCCAAAACCTTATCGTTTAAAACGCAATCCTGCGCATCAAACAAGAAATACTACGACGAGAAAAACAAACTACCGTCGTAAAAACTAAAAAGAAAAGCTGATGAACTCCTTCATCAGCTTTTTTTATGATTAATGTAATCCGACTCTTCGACGTGTAGTACGCATCAATAAGAAAACCCATGGCCATAACACACCTGATGCGATGGCACCAAAGATTTCCTGCCAGTTGAAAAATGCCCCATGCAAAAAGAATTCAACCAAGAAAATAGCCACTCGAATCGCAAAAACAAAAAGAAGTACCAATAAACTTTGGAACCAAAGAGAAAGGTTGCGCAAAATTAAGTAATATTTGGAAACAAAATAGAAGGCGACAGAAAGCGCCAGTGCATGAACCCCAAGAATAGAGCCTAGCACGATATCCCATAAAACCCCGAGTAAAAATGCCCAACCAATGCTTACTCTATCAGGTAACGCAAGCGTCCAGTAAAGCAAAACTAAAACCAACCAAGACGGTTTAAAAGCTTGAAAGCCTGCTGGCCATGGGGCTAATTCCATAATTAATGCCACAACAAAGAAGCATAAAATGGTCGCCCATTGAAAAATAAAACGCCCTTGCATTAGTCTTCTTCCCTATGTTGTTGCTGATCTGGAGAAATGGGTTCCTCTTGCTGAGGCATTGTGGTCGGAATGTCAGGATCCACAATTTCTTTTCCTGTATGTGGCTGTGCTCCATCCTCTTGATCATCTGTAATTTTGGTTTTACTCACTGAATGAGTGGCTTCATTAGCTTGACTTTCTAAACGTTGCTGTACAAGGCGACGCACTTCTTCCGGTGACATGGATTTGACTTTCGACATATCAAGATTACTCGGCCAAAGTAAAAGCAAATAACGTAAACGATCTAACTCAGCCAAAGGTTTCGCTTTCACCGTTGCAAAGTAATTTGAGCCATCACGAGAGACACTTTGCACAACCGCCACAGGATAGCCTTCTACAAAACGGCCGCCTAAACCTGAAGTCACCAATAAATCGCCTTTTTCAATATCCACGGAACGAGGCACATTATCTAAGGTAAGCTCATCTGAGTGCCCTGTGCCACTCGCGATCACGCGCACGTCATTACGTAAAACTTGCACAGGAATAGAATGGGTCACATCGGTCAAAAGTAATACTCGGCTTGTATTCTCGCCGACAGATATAATCTGTCCAATCATCCCTTTTTCATCAATCACAGGCTGCCCAACATAAGCGCCATCACGTTCGCCTTGATTAATCACCACTTGCTGACGATAGACATCGGTTTCTGCTGTGAGCACTTCTGCAATCTTTTTATATTCATCCGTGCGTAAAGGCGAATTAAGCAGTAAACGAAGACGTTGGTTTTCTACCTTAAGTTGATCCAATAATAAAAGATCGGCATTTTTCTCACGCAACTGCTCACGCAATACTTTATTTTCAATAAGCAGTTTATTGGTATCCACCAAGTTACTTGATACACCATCTAGAACCGTTCTTGGCCCATTCGCAAGGTAATACAATCCTCCCACGGCAGTTTCCATCACACTACGCGCCTTCGTCATTGATGAGGTTTGCCCATCAACTAAAATGAGTGTCATCGAAGCAATCACCGCTAATGCAAGTCGGATACCTAATGGTGGTGCTTTACCAAAAATGGGTTTCATTCACTGTCCTAGGGTTTAAAGGAAAAGTGCGGTCAAAAAATCAGACAAATTAAAAAACGCCGATTTTTCTGACCGCACTTTTAGAGATTAAATTTCGTCGCTAAAAATATCGCCGCCGTGCATATCAATCATTTCGATTGCTTCACCGCCACCACGAGCTACACAAGTTAATGGTTCTTCGGCGATGATTGCCGGTACGCCACATTCTTTTGATAACAATACATCAATATTACGTAATAAAGCACCACCACCCGTTAACACCATACCGCGTTCGAAAATATCTGCAGCGTGTTCTGGTTGGCATTCTTCAAGCGCTGTACGCACCGCTGCAACGATACCATTTAATGGCTGCTGAAGAGCTTCTTGTACATCACGAGAAGTTAATTTGAATGAGCGAGGCGCACCTTCAGCAAGGTTATGACCGTGCACTTCCATTTCTAAAATTTCATCACCTTCTTGAATGTAAGCTGAACCAATTTCATGTTTGATACGCTCTGCAGTTGGCTCACCAATCACAGAACCAAAAGTACGACGAACATAAGAGATGATCGCTTCATCAAAACGGTCACCACCAATACGTACAGAAGATGAATACACGATACCGTTTAAAGAAATCACAGCAACTTCAGTAGTACCACCACCGATATCAATGACCATTGAACCGATCGCGGTAGAAACCGGTAAGTTAGCACCGATAGCAGCCGCCATTGGCTCTTCAATTAAATACACTTCACGTGCACCTGCACCTAATGCTGATTCTTTGATTGCACGACGTTCAACTTGAGTTGCTCCAGCCGGTACACAAACGAGCACTCGCGGGCTAGGACGCATAAAGTTACCGCTATGTACTTGTTTGATAAAGTACTGCAACATTTTCTCTGTCACAGAAAAATCAGCGATGACACCATCTTTCATCGGACGAATAGCCACGATACTTTTTGGGGTACGACCAAGCATTTGTTTTGCTTCTTTACCTACTGCCGCAATACTTTTGTATGCGCCCATACGGTCTTGACGAATTGCCACAACTGAAGGTTCATCAAGTACGATGCCTTGGCCTTTCACGTAAATTAATGTATTTGCTGTACCTAGATCGATAGAAAGATCGTTTGAAAATAAACCACGAATTTTTTTGAATAACATAAGAATTCCGTCATTAGTTTGGTGAAAAATTACTCATTTCTGAGCATAGAAAAAAATTGAGCTAAATGTACCAAAAAATCAAGTTTGATAACAGGATTTTTTGCTTTGATCATCCACACTTACCTCACTATTTTTTTCTAACAAGGTAAGTGCGGTCAATTTTAATGGTGTTTTATACGAGATTTCGGTCAGTGAATCGCCACTTCCCGTTACCTAAGATCATCAATTGTTGCTGATGGAAAGCTTGTAAAGTTGAACGATGCCCCACGCTAATAACCGTTATATTAGGTAAACGTTCTTTTAATAGTCGATACATATTATCTTCTAAGCCTTCATCCATACTCGCAGTGGCTTCATCCAAGAAAGCAACGTTTGGTTTATGTAATAACAAACGTGCGAAAGCCAAACGTTGTTGCTCACCGAGAGAAAGAATACGTGTCCAGTCTTGTTCTTGATCTAAACGATCTAGTAAATGCCCTAAAAACACTTGTTTTAATACTTCAATCATCTCATCACGATTAAAGGCCTGTTCTTCATTCGGATAAGCCAGCGCAGTCAATAAACTGCCTTGTGGTAAATAAGGTTTTTGTGATAAGAAAAGCTGATGGGTTGGACAATATACATCCCCTTCAGAATACGCCCACAGCCCTGCCACGGTTCTCAACAACGTAGTTTTCCCCACACCAGAATTACCTTGAATTAATAGGGTTGAACCTTTTGGTAGCGTCAAATTTAAATTCTCAATTAAGGTTTTTCCAAATGGATTACTGATGCTTAAATCCTTAAAGATCACGTCAGTTTCGTGTTCATGTAAATGCGACGTAGATTGACGATTCGCCATATCAATCGCATAACTAAAGCCCGTTAAACGATCTAATGTGGCTTTGTATCCGGCAAAACCATCGTAAGAATTACGGAAGAACGAAAGATTTGAATGCAACTTACCAAATACTTGTAGCGTCTGCATCAGATCGCCGAGTTTAATTTGCTTCTCGAAATAACGTCCCACTTGAATGAGCAAAGGGAACACAACCGAAACTTGGCTAACCACCAGGTTAAAACCAGAAAATTTTAAAGTTCGATAAACAATATCCCACATGTTATTGATTACCGATCCGAATTGTTTATAAAGTTGGCTACTCTCAACTTTCTCACCCGCATAAAATGCTACACTTTCCGCATATTCTTTGATACGAATTAAAGAATAACGATAGTTAGCGTTTAAGCGCTCGTTGACGAAATTCAACATAATTAACGGACGCCCTAAACGGAATGCAATCGCGGTAGTGATAATCACATAAGCAAATACCAAGAACACCATCATACGAGGAATTTCAGTGCCAAATACAATCATTGGTCCTGCTAATCCCCACAATAAGATCGTGTAAGAAATCATAGAGGTGACAGCATCAATCACCCCGGTACTTAAAGAGAGCGTGGTTCGCACATAGGATTGCACATCTTGTTGAATACGTTGATCGGGGTTATCTAAGTTAGCGGAAACATACTGCGTTTTATAGTACGCGCGATTATTCATCCATTTATCCACTAGCTGACCATTCAACCATTCGATCCAATCAATAGAAAAACGTTGCTCTAAATAATAGCTCAGCAATGCAGCAATCACTGAGCTTGTCGCTATCACACAAAACAGCACCATTTGATCCCAAAACACAGGTTCATTAAATTCCTGCAGGGATGTGTACATATTGTTATACCACTCAGAATGCACCAAGCTAATACGCACACTAACTAATGTCATCGCCACAATTAATAAGAAAAATAGCAAAGGTTTAATACTTCGACGTGGTGAAAGATACCCGCCCGCAAATTGCCAAAATTGTTTACCCCAATGAGTAAAACGGACTAATAAGAAAATACCAAAGCTAAACACGACAGCCGTCATCGCTAATGTTTTTACTATCCATAAAAGCGAATTAATGGCCTCTTGAGCGTAATCCATAATCAACCTATAAAATCAAAAAAGTGCGGTCATTTTAGGCGGTGTTTATTTTTAAGCAAGAAAAAATGTGATGGAGATAACATTTTTTGACTTTGTCACAAGCGGGTAAGAAATCTAATTGATATAATCCGAAATAGTTAAATTTTTAATAAATTAGAGGTCGGTATGAGTGAAACTGCGATTACCATTAGTTTGCTTGCCCTCGTTGCCGTGATTGGCCTATGGATCGGGCATTTTAAAATTAAAGGTGTAGGTCTGGGTATTGGGGGCGTGCTATTTGGTGGGATTTTAGTTGCCCATTTTACCACTCAATATGGCATTAAATTAGATAGCCATACATTACATTTCGTGCAAGAGTTCGGCTTAATTCTGTTTGTTTATACGATTGGTATTCAAGTGGGGCCGGGCTTTTTTGCTTCCTTACGAAAATCAGGCTTAACCTTAAATGGATTAGGCATTTTAATCGTTGCACTTGGTGCAGCGGTGACAATACTTATTTATAAGCTTGCGGATATTCCTCTTGATGTCGCGCTTGGTATTTACTCCGGTGCGGTCACCAATACCCCATCTCTCGGTGCGGGTCAGCAAATTCTTTCTGAATTAGGTATGTCGCAAACGACGTCTAACATGGGGATGGCCTATGCAATGGCTTATCCTTTTGGAATTTGTGGCATTTTACTTTCTATGTGGCTTATTCGTCTTTTCTTTAAAATTAAAGTGGATGAAGAAGCAGCAAATTTTGAAAAAGAAAGTGGTCACGATAAAGAAGCACTCAAAAGCATGTCTCTGAAAGTCACCAATACTAATCTCAATGGTATCCATTTGATTGAAATTCCAGGTTTTGATGATGAAGATGTCGTCTGCTCTCGCTTAAAACGAGGTGAGCTTGTTATTGTGCCGAAAGCGGATACCGATGTTCAACTTGGGGATATTTTACATTTGGTCGGCAATCCCGAAGGCTTGAAAAAAATGCACCTTATCATTGGAGAAGAGGTTGATATCCCGGTAGCCAGCTTGAGTGGCGAAATTCGTTCTGAGCGCGTGGTCGTCACCAATGAAAAAGTACTCGGAAAACAAATTCGTCATCTTGGTATTCATCAAAAATATGGTGTAGTCATTTCGCGTTTAAACCGTGCAGGTGTGGAATTGGTGCCAACTGCCCATACTACCCTTCAATTTGGTGACGTATTACACATGGTGGGAAAAACTGACATTCTCAACCAAGCCATTTCAGTTATTGGTAACGCTAAACAAAAACTGCTACAAGTGCAAATGTTACCAGTGTTTATTGGGATTGGCTTAGGGGTATTACTCGGCTCCATTCCTTTTTACATTCCTGGTTTCCCAGTAGCATTAAAATTAGGTCTTGCTGGTGGACCATTAGTTGTAGCGTTAATCCTAGCTCGAATTGGATCTATAGGTAAACTCTATTGGTTTATGCCGCCAAGTGCGAACTTGGCGTTGCGCGAAATTGGTATTGTGCTCTTCCTTGCTGTAGTCGGTTTAAAATCTGGCGGTAGCTTTGTGGACACACTCACCAATGGTTCCGGTCTTGAATGGATGGGCTACGGTATTTTCATTACTCTTGTACCATTAATGATTGTAGGTATCATTGCACGTTTATATGTAAAATTAAATTATCTTTCACTTTGTGGCCTATTAGCAGGTTCGATGACGGATCCACCAGCGCTTGCTTTCGCCAATGAACTGAAAGAAGGAAGCGGTGCCGCTGCACTCTCCTATGCGACAGTCTATCCACTTACAATGTTCTTACGGATTATTTCACCGCAATTATTAGCCATTCTTTTATGGGTTTAATACCCTCTAAAACTTGGGACAGAATAACTGCCCCAAGTTTTATTACTAAGCACCGTTACAACCATAAAACAATTCAAATAAAATCTGCTCCAAGCCTACCCCTTTCCCTCATTCAATGATAGAATTCATCGCTTTATTTAAATAGGAAAAGAAATGTCATTAGTTGAATTTGTAATTGATAAACTCGATGATTTAAAAGGCACCGAAATTGTGCATTTTGATGTAAAAGGCAAATCATCGATTACTGAAAATATGATTATTTGTACCGGTACATCTAGCCGCCAAGTCGCAGCTATGGCCGATAACCTTATTGCAGAATGTAAAAAAGTCGGTTATGAAACCTTTGGTGAAGAAGGTCGTAATACAGCAGATTGGATCGTGGTCGATCTCGGTCAAACCATCGTTCACATTATGCAGCGCGATGCACGTGAAATGTATCAATTAGAAAAACTTTGGGCATAAAGTGCGGTCAATCTTGACGGTGTTTTAAAAGGGAAAAGGATGAAAATCACATTAATTGCAGTGGGCACCAAAATGCCGGCTTGGGTTACCACCGGATTTGAAGAATACCAACGTCGTTTTCCTAAAGACATGCCTTTTGAACTCATTGAAATCCCTGCAGGCAAGCGTGGAAAAAATGCAGATATTAAACGTATTTTAGAACAGGAAGGCAAAGCGATGCTCGCAGCTTGCGGAAAAGGCAAAGTAGTCACATTAGATATCCCAGGCAAACCTTGGACAACACCACAACTTGCTGAGCAATTAGAGGGTTGGAAAAATGATGGTCGTGATGTGTGCTTACTCATTGGCGGGCCTGAAGGTTTATCCCCAGAATGCAAAGCGGCAGCAGAACAAAGTTGGTCACTTTCACCACTCACACTTCCCCACCCGTTAGTGCGAGTTGTCGTGGCAGAAAGTTTATACCGCGCGTGGTCACTGACGACAAACCACCCTTATCACAGAGAATAACGTATTACATTACCGATGAATTTAAAAAAATTCTTTTCTGCACCAACCAATGAACCGATCCGCGATAAAAAAGCGGAACGGAACTTGTTTGCACGTCGAACATTGGTAGCATTCATCGGTATTTTAGCCCTAAGTGGCATACTATTCGCAAATATTTACCATCTTCAGGTGGTGAATTACGACATGTACCAGACTCGCTCGAATGGTAACCGTATTAAATTGCTTCCACTTCCTCCTACTCGCGGATTAATTTACGATCGGTACGGCGAATTACTGGCAGAAAACCTCACTTTTTTCGGTTTATATATCGTGCCGGAAAAAACGGAAAATTTAGACCGCACTTTTGAAGAATTGCGCTATGTTGTAGGACTCACTGATGAAGACATTGAGCATTTCAAAAAAGAGCGTCGTCGTGGTACTCGCTATACGCCAATTTTACTCAAACCAAGCTTAACGGAAGAACAAATTGCCCGTTTTGCAGTAAACCAGTATAAATATCCAAGCCTTGATGTACGTCCTTATTTCAAACGAAATTACCTATATGGCGAAGCCATGACTCATATTTTGGGTTATGTTGGACGCATTAATGACCGAGATGTTGAGCGCCTAAAAAAAGAAGAAAAATTTGCTAACTATTCCGGTTCTACGGACATGGGGAAACTGGGTATTGAACGTTATTACGAAGAACAACTTCATGGTACAACCGGTTTCGAAGAGGTTGAAATTAATAACCGTGGTAAAGTTATTCGTAAACTACGTGAACAACCAGCCACCGCGGGGAAAAGTATTCATCTGACTATCGATTTTACTCTTCAACGCTATATTATGTCGCTCCTTTCAGGTCAAAAAGGCGCTGTTGTTGTGCTTGATCCGAAAGATAATAGTGTATTAGCGATGGTTTCAACACCAAGCTACGATAATAATTTATTCGTCGATGGCATTTCTTCTAGTGATTACAAACGTTTACTCGAAGATCCTACTCGACCGCTTTACAGTCGTGCGACACAAGGTGTGTACCCGCCGGCCTCCACTGTAAAACCATTCGTTGCTGTTGCGGCATTAACTGAAGGGGTGATTACGCCTAATACCACAATTTTTGACCCAGGCTACTGGACATTGCCAAACTCAACAAAACGTTTCCGAGATTGGAAAAAAACAGGACATGGTTATACGGATTTAAACAAAGCCATTACTGAATCATCGGATACCTTCTTCTATCAAACCGCCTTTAATTTAGGTATTGATCGTTTCTCCATGTGGATGAAACGTTTTGGGTTTGGTATGCCGACAGGTATTGAAATTCAAGAAGAAGCCACGGCCAATATGCCGAGTAAAGAATGGAAACAAAAACGTTACAAAAAACCGTGGGTACAAGGCGATACAATCTCAGTGGGGATTGGTCAAGGTTATTGGACAGCAACACCATTACAAGTGGCAAAAGCAACCTCTATTGTGGTCAATAACGGTAAAATTCATACGCCACATTTAATGAAATCCGTTGAAGGTGCCACCATTGAACCATATCAAGACCCACTTTTATATGAAGATATTACCGATCCCAAACAAGCTTATTGGGATGCGGCTAAGCGCGGTATGTTTAATGTGGTAAATTCAGGTGCAGGGACAGGACGAAAAGCCTTTATCGGCACGAATTACCACGTAGCGGGGAAATCCGGTACCGCACAAGTGTTCAGCTTAAAGGAAAACCAAAAATATAATGCAGCGGGATTGAAAAAAGAACTGCATGACCATGCTTGGTTCACGGCTTATGCGCCTTATGAAGATCCGAAATTAGTTGTCACCATTATTTTAGAAAATGCGGGAGGTGGCTCAAGTAATGCGGCACCAATTGCACGGCAAATTATGGATTTCTACTTGAATAAACGCTTGCCACAAATTGAACGTCAAGAAAATGCTGAAAAAGAGAAAAAGACGGACCAAACTGATTTAGATGCGCCAGCACTAGAATCTCAACCAAGTGAGAATGAATAATGGAAGAAAAAGTGCCTTTATGCTTGCGATTATGGCAACGCTTACATATTGATTTTTTATTATTTATTGGATTAGCCGCTATTACAGCTTATGGCATGCTTGTACTTTATAGTGCATCAGGCGCCAGTGAAGTCATGTTCCAAAATCGTATTATTCAGGTCATATTAGGTTTTGCTGTGATGATGATTATGGCGCAACTTCCTCCTAAATTTTATCAGCGACTCGCCCCTTACTTATATTTGGTGGGTTTTATCATGCTGATTTTGGTTGATGCTATCGGTACAACCAGTAAAGGGGCGCAACGTTGGTTAGATCTTGGATTTATTCGCTTTCAGCCTTCTGAAATTGTCAAACTCGCGGTACCATTAATGGTTGCGGTATATTTAGGTAACCGTCCGCTACCACCGAAAATGAGTGAAACCTTTATTGCTATCGCCATGATTATTGTGCCAACTTTACTTGTGGCTATTCAACCTGACTTAGGTACATCAATTCTGGTTAGTGCATCGGGCTTATTCGTGGTATTCTTAGCAGGGATGAGTTGGTGGCTTATTCTTGCTGCTGTAGTTGGCTTAGCGGCATTTATTCCTATCATGTGGATGTATTTAATGCATGACTACCAACGCATGCGTGTATTAACCTTACTTGACCCCGAGAAAGATCCACTTGGGGCGGGTTACCATATTTTGCAATCCAAAATTGCCATCGGTTCAGGCGGTATATCTGGCAAAGGATGGATGCAAGGGACACAATCCCAATTAGAATTTTTGCCTGAACCACACACTGATTTTATTTTTGCCGTGATGAGTGAAGAACATGGAATGGTCGGTTTTCTTATTCTGATGGCAATTTATTTGTTTATTATTATCCGTGGCTTAATAATTGCGGTAAATGCAGAAACCTCTTTCGGGCGTATTCTTGCTGGTGCAACCACACTGATATTCTTCGTTTATGTCTTCGTGAATATTGGTATGGTGAGTGGCATTTTGCCTGTTGTAGGGGTGCCTTTACCACTCTTTAGCTACGGCGGTACCTCATATGTCGCCATCATGGCAAGCTTTGGTTTAGTGATGTCCATTCATACTCACAAACCTCGCTTTATGAAAGGGAACTAATTTCCCTTTTGGCTTTCTTATGAAGAGCACCGATAATCTTGAAAGTAATAAGTATGACATTAAAAAATATCTTAAAAACGACCGCACTTTTCACCTTGATAAGCAGCTCAAGTTTTTCTGCTTTTGCCGATACGCAAAAAATGTATGGTATTCAAGGGGATTCGCTGTCGATTACTACGACCGTTCAAGCGCCACAAAGCTATGAAGTGAATGGTAAAACATATACCACACAAGGTGATGAGGCAAAGTCCTATTCAAAAGAAGGGACTGCAAGTTATTACCACCATAAATTTAATGGTCGTAAAACAGCTAATGGTGAACGCTATGATTCGGCACTTTTCACTGCCGCACATAAAACCTTACCTTTGAATTCTTATGCGGTTGTTACAAACTTACATAACAATCGCAAGGTGATTGTGCGAATTAATGATCGTGGTCCGTTTAGTGAGAAACGTATCATTGACTTATCTCATTCTGCCGCAAAAGAATTAGGCCTTATTGCTCGTGGTACAGGGCAAGTAAGAATTGAAGCTTTACATGTGGATCACAAAGGTCAAATTTCAGGTGCGGGAGCAAAAACGCTTGCCAAGCATGCTAAAACGCAAGAAGCCAGTGAGCGTTTAGTCGTCAATAAAAATAGCGAAAAAAAAAATCAAAACTTAGACAGCACAAACGATGCAAAAACTGTTTTCAAGCTAAAACTACTCGCGCTGTCGTCAAAAAGCCAAGCAGAAAGCATCATCACAAAACTCGCGTTAGATGACATCAAAACGGAAATTAACCAAAATGGGCAAAACTATGAAATCCATTTTGGCCCATTAGCGGATCAAGCGGATATTAATCAATTAAAAACAAAATTACAAAAAACGATCAATGGGCAACCCGTAATCGTTTATACTTATAAAAACCAATAAGCTATTAAAGGAAATGCTATGTTAAAACAATCTGCAAAATTGAAAAAAATTGTACTCTTCTCGGGATTAATAGCAGCGTCAACATTTGCTGCCGCTGAAGATATTCAATACGGTATCGCTGTACCGGAAGTGAATGCGCAAACTTATGTTTTAATGGATTACAATTCTGGTGCGGTACTTGCATCACTTAACCCAGACCAACGTCAATACCCTGCCTCATTAACAAAAATGATGACTAGCTACGTAGTTGGTGCGGCATTAAAACAAGGTAAAATCCATAATGAAGATATGGTGACAATTAGCGAAAGCGCTTGGGGTAGAAATTTCCCTGATTCATCAAAAATGTTCTTAAATTTAAATCAACAAGTGTCAGTGGGTGATTTAAACAAAGGGATTATCATTGTTTCTGGTAATGATGCCTGTGTTGCTGTAGCTGAACATATTTCGGGTACCGTGGCTAACTTCGTTGATACCATGAATAAATACGTTCAACAATTTGGCTTAAAAAATACTAACTTCACCACACCACATGGTTTAGACGATCCAAACCAATATTCAACTGCACGTGATATGGCGATTATTGGTGCGCATATTATTCGTGATTTACCGGAAGAATATAAAATCTACTCAGAAAAAGACTTTACTTTCAACAAAATCAAACAACCTAACCGTAATGGCTTATTATGGGATAAAACCATTAACGTTGATGGTATGAAAACCGGACACACAAGCCAAGCAGGTTATAACCTTGTCGCATCAGCAACAAGTCCAAACAATATGCGTTTAATTTCTGTTGTAATGGGTGTGCCAACCTATAAAGGTCGTGAAGTAGAAAGTAAAAAACTCTTACAATGGGGTTTTGCTAACTTTGAAACCTTAAAAACTCAAAAAGCAGGTGAAGAAATTTCAAAACAATCTGTTTACTACGGTGATAAAGGTGACGTTAAACTTGGTGTCTTAGAAGATGGCTTTATCACTGTGCCAAAAGGTAAACAAACTGACTTAAAAGCACGTTATGAATTAGATAACAAATACTTACAAGCACCTTTAGCAAAAGGTCAAGTGGTGGGTAAAATCGTTTATCAATTAGATGGCAAAGATGTCGCTACCGTAAATCTTCAAGCATTAGAAGATGTACAAGAAGGCGGCTTCTTAGGTAAAGGTTGGGACTGGTTAGTGTTAACAGTTAAAGGATTATTTGACTAAACACCTTGAAAATTAACCGCACTTCCCCATTTATATCACATAAATAAATTCGTAAGGTGTGTGAATTTAGCTGATTCACGCACCTTATTCTTAAATTAAGGAAACAACATGACAACCGAAAACGATTATGAAAAACTAAAAGAAGTAATGGAATTCCCCGCTGCAATGACATTTAAAGTCGCAGGTGTTTACCGTGAAGGTTTAGCGCAAGACATCGTTGCAGTGATACAAAAATATTTACCGGGTGATTATATTCCAAAGGAAAAACGCAGTAGTAAAGGCACGTATAATTCAGTTTCGATTGATATCGTCGCGCAAAACTTTGAGCAAGTAGAAACCCTTTACAAAGAACTTGCAAAAGTTGAAGGCGTCAAAATGGTTCTCTAAGATGAGCAATACTGATTTAATTGTCCGTCAATTAGGATTACAAGATTATCAGGAAATCTGGCATAAAATGCAGGAATTCACGGATAATCGAAATGCAGAAACCACCGATGAAATTTGGCTAGTTGAGCATCATCCTGTTTTCACACAAGGCCAAGCTGGCAAACCGGAACACTTATTACAACGCAGTGAAATTCCTGTTGTACAATCGGATCGCGGTGGTCAAATTACCTATCATGGTCCTGGTCAGCAGGTCATGTATGTGCTCATTGATATCAAGCGCCATGAACATTTAAATGTTCGTCAATTAGTGACCGCACTTGAACAATCTGTTGTAAAAACCCTAGCAGACTATGGTATTGAAGGTTATCCCAAACCAGATGCACCTGGCGTGTATATTGATGGCAAAAAAATCTGTTCATTAGGTTTACGCATTCGAAAAGGCTGCTCTTTCCATGGGCTCGCGTTTAATATCAATATGGATCTCAATCCTTTCCATGACATTAATCCTTGTGGCTATGCAGGACTTGAAATGTGTCAGCTGGCTGATTTTATCGGTAAAGAAGAGGCAACACTTGACAAGGTTTCCCCAAAATTAATTAAACACTTTGCCGAACTTTTGGGCTATAATGTTACAAATTTATAACATTCACTTTTATAACACATTTAAAAATGCCTGAATCAGGCATTTTTCTTTAGGAAAGAACAATGTCAACGCCTTTTAAAATGGAACGCGGTGTGAAATACCGTGATGCAGCCAAAACATCAATTATCCCTGTTAAAAACATCGATCCTAATCAAGAATTATTGAAAAAGCCGGAATGGATGAAAATCAAATTGCCGTCTAGCTCATTAAAGATCGAGACCATCAAAAACGGGATGCGTCGTCATGGTCTACATTCTGTCTGCGAAGAAGCGTCTTGTCCAAATTTACACGAGTGCTTTAACCATGGTACGGCAACCTTTATGATTTTAGGGGCTATTTGTACTCGTCGTTGCCCTTTCTGTGACGTTGCACATGGTAAACCCTTACCACCCGATCCGGATGAACCACGTAAATTAGCTGAAACTATCCAAGATATGAAGTTGAAATATGTGGTGATTACCTCTGTAGACCGTGATGATTTACCTGATCGTGGTGCAGGTCATTTTGCTGAATGTGTAAAAGAAGTGCGTGCATTAAACCCTGGCATCAAAATTGAGATTTTGGTTCCTGATTTCCGAGGACGTATTACTCAAGCCTTAGAAAAATTAAAAGACAATCCACCAGATGTGTTCAACCACAACTTGGAAAATGTGCCACGTTTGTATAAAGAAATTCGTCCAGGCGCTGATTATCAGTGGTCTTTAAAATTGCTTCATAATTTCAAAGAAATGTTCCCAAACATCCCAACGAAATCAGGTTTAATGGTTGGATTAGGTGAAACTAATGAAGAAATTCTTGAAGTGATGGAAGACTTACGTGCAAACGGCGTAACCATGCTTACACTGGGTCAATATCTTCAACCTAGTCGCCATCACTTACCGGTTGCTCGCTATGTGCCACCAGACGAATTTGATGAGTTCCGTGATAAAGCCAACGCAATGGGCTTTGAACACGCAGCCTGTGGCCCATTTGTTCGCTCTTCCTACCATGCTGATTTACAAGCAAGTGGTGGATTAGTGAAGTAATCAAAAACAGATAAAAAAATGACCGCACGTTGAATCTCAAGTGCGGTCATTTTTTATATTATCTTTTCAACTAGTCAGTTGCTGCTGGTTTCTCTTCTTCGCCCTCATCAGTCTCCATCATGCTTTCTTGACGAAGATCTTCAAGCGTACGACCATTAATTAAGTAGCCATTTTCCGTTTTTTCCACTCTAGAAACGTAATTATCACCTTCTTCCACAAATTCTCGGTGAAGTTTTCCATCATGTTTCACAAAGCTACTTAAATATTGCCAAAAGTATGAATTTTCCTTAATGGCTAAGGCTTTTTCATTTTGATCATCAAACAACATTTTACTTAATGTCAGATTAAATGTGCCTTCAATATTATCTGGAATCATGTCTGATGAATCATCTTCGGGCACTTGAGGCACAATACCACTCACTTCCAATTTAACTGGATAAGCATTGGTCTCCGGATAAGTATTAAGATTTAAATTCAACGTTGCATTATCAACGATTAAATCAAGCTCTTTCCAAGAGTTTTTAATGTACTTATCAAATGTAGCTGACGTTAAATGCGTGCTGCATAAAGCCCCATAAAACGGTGCTGAGCAAAATCTTGCTGATAAATGTGCTTTGCTGTGATTAATTTTAAATGGTGCATCAACCGCTAATTTTTCAAATTGGAAACCTGCACTTGGGTAGCTAGCCTTATTCGCTGACAATGTGATATGTTCATTATATTGATCATTGTCTAGTGTTTCCGTCTTATCACTGGCTGATACGTCATCAAGCACTAAATCGGCCATATTAAATGATTTTAATGCTGCCTCAATATTGGTTTTACCACTGAATTCTTTCACCCATTTATCTTTGGCATTCAAAAAGTCTTTATTGTCTTTTGATGGTGCCTCTTTCTCAGCAAAAGCATCTAATAAAAACGGTACAAAGGCCAATTCGTTTGCTACGTTGTAATCATCTAACTGAATATTAACTTTACCGCCTTTAGCTTCCCATTTACGCTCTTCATCGGCAGGGGTTTGCTTCACACTATCAACATTCAGTTTAAAATCTACATTAGCCTTGGTTAAATCCGTATTCGCCAACTTAAGTTCAAGACCGGCATTTTGTAAGTTAAAGTAAGGTTGATTATTTTTAGGCACATTGACAGAAAGCACGGATAATGAACCATCAAAACGATCGTTTTGTGTAAAAATTTTCGTTAACAAATTGACGCTGTCTTTAATGTCTAGTGAGCCATCACTTAATTTTTTAAATTCATGATGAAAATTGACCGAACTTGGCACGCCATTTTGTTTAATCAATAAATTCAAACCACCTGCTGTTGCTTGGCTTTCTTCTGTCGTACGGCTTTTATTAGCAATGCGTAAAATATCACTACTAAATTTCGTACTCAGATCACGCTTATCTGTCTCACCTGATTTCACGTCAAAATGATAAGTCGCATTTTTCATATAAACATGGGTGTTTTCCCCATTTAACAACGCCACTTCGGCATTTTTCGCGGTTAAGTCAATACTTGATAGATCGTATTGATTTGCGCCGACAGGCACTAGGCGAGCTTCACCCTCAATTTGTTCCAGTTTAGTGTCTTTATCGTAATTAAAACCACTTAGAGTTGTTTTTAGCTCAACTTCTTTATTTTTTAAGAAATGAAGACCGATAGAAAGGTTTTGGGACTTATTCGCAAAATCACGGAATTCCGTCAAAATATCAGACTGTAAATAATCCCCTACCGGCGAAAATTTACTATTAATCGTGTTTTTATCAATCGTGATATTTAATGTTTTATTTAATTGACGAACTAATTGATC
>JAGZRA010000057.1:0-2866 GCA_018381885.1 Parahaemophilus parainfluenzae
TAATGCTTGAAGAAAAAATGGGCGTAGAATTTTGTAAAAAACTACTCCAAGAAAAATCCCTTTTATTAGCACAATTAACGGATCAACTTGGTATTTATTTCAATATCAACCAGATTGACCCTTTTGAAGGTTATTTTTCCATTAACTTAAAAGACAATGATGGGCGTAGCATTTATGATGCTTCTTTCACCTTCTTAAAACCAAATAAATTACTTATCGCCTCAATTCAAGGCCCTTCTTATGAAGAAGCGCAAGAAGCTGTGAAACAAGCCACAAAAGAATTACACGGTGTTCGTCCAATGTTTATGTTGATGAATGTTTTCCGCTTGTTAGCGGAAAAATGGCAATGTGAATTAATCGGTATCCCTCACACTTCACAAGGTAAATACCGTTTATCTGCGCGCAGTAAAATCCTATTCAACTACGATGAATTCTGGCAAGAAAACCAAGGGCAATTAAAAGATCAATATTGGCAATTACCGCTTGAAAGTGCCCGCAAACCACTGGAAGAAATCGCCAGCAAAAAACGTTCCATGTACCGAAAACGTTATGAAATGTTAGATGATTTGAGTGAAAAAATTACTCAATTTTCCTAAATAAAATAGACTTAAGCCAGGCTTACTCAAAACAAAGCTTGGCCTAGGTAAACGATTGCTCACCCCGATATTATTGCATTCTTTCAAAAATCACGCTTTGCTTTTTTGCTCATTTTGTGTAGAATACGCGCTCGGCTTATTGATTAATCCGAACACAAGGAGTTCTCCATAATGGAAGCATCAAAGAAAAAGATGAAATTCCCTTCCGCATTTAGCATTCTCTTTATTATTCTTCTTATTGCTATTGGCCTTACTTGGCTTATTCCCTCAGGGTCCTACTCTAAACTTTCCTACGACAGCACCGAAAATCATTTTATTGTCAAAACTCACGGAATTCCCGATCAAAACTATCCAGCAACAGAACAAACCCTTAATCAACTCAATATCAAAATTCAACTTTCTAATTTCACCAACGGCATTATCAAAAAGCCGATTGCTATCCCCGATACCTATCAACGCATTGAACAACACGAAAAAGGCATTACCGATATGATTCACGCCATGGTGGATGGCACCATTGAAGTGGCTGATATTATGATTTTTATCTTCATACTCGGTGGAATGATTGGTGTGATAAACAAAACAGGGGCATTCAATGCCGGATTAATGTCTCTCACCAAAAAAACGAAAGGAAATGAATTCTCCGTTGTCTTTGCTGTCTGTGTGTTAATGCTGTTAGGCGGTACGGCTTGTGGTATTGAGGAAGAAGCAGTAGCCTTCTACCCGATTCTTGTTCCTGTCTTTTTAGCCTTAGGCTATGATTCTATTGTCTGTGTTGGTGCCATATTCCTTGCCGCATCAATGGGTACAGCCTTCTCTACAATCAATCCATTCTCCGTTGTTATTGCTTCAAACGCGGCAGGGATTCCATTTACTGAAGGGATGGGATTTCGCACACTGGGACTTATTCTTGGTGGAACCTGTGTAATAGCTTACATGTATTGGTACTGTAAAAAACTGCGTGCCAATCCTGAATTTTCTTATACCTATGACGATCGCCAAGCCTTCTATGATCTCTATATGAAAGATATTGATCCGAATGCAACCGTTGAATTTACCTTTAGAAGAAAACTGATTCTGATTCTATTTAGTGGCGCCTTTCCTCTCATGGTATGGGGGGTGATGTTTGGTGGTTGGTGGTTCCCTCAAATGGCGGCTTCCTTCCTGGCCATCACCATCATTATTATGTTTATCAGCGGACTGCCTGAAAAAGATGTCGTAAATGGCTTTACTCACGGTGCTTCTGAATTAGTTGGCGTCGCATTGATTATCGGACTTGCTCGAGCAGTTAATATCATTCTGGAACAAGGAATGATTTCAGACACGATTCTCGATTATATGACACATCTTGTCGGTGGAATGAATGGCGGCGTCTTTATTATTGGTCAGCTCATTGTCTTCATATTCTTAGGATTGGTTGTACCTTCATCTTCAGGTCTTGCCGTACTCGCCATGCCAATTATGGCTCCGCTGGCTGATACCGTTGGCATCCCAAGAGACATTGTTGTATCGGCTTACAACTGGGGACAATATATTATGTTGTTCCTCGCACCGACAGGATTAGTCCTTGTCACGCTACAAATGCTTGGTATTCCATTCAACAAATGGTTGAAATTTGTCATGCCAATCGTAGGTTGTCAGTTTGTTATCTCATCGATACTTCTCCTCGCTCAAGTATTTATGTATGCGCAATAAGCAATAAAATAAAAAGCCACGCAGTCTTGCGTGGCTTCTTTTTCTCATCTGATGTTATTTAACAAACTCATCAAACTCTAACTCATAATCATCACCATCTCTGGTGTATTTGATATAACGTGGAAATTGTTCACCTGAGAATTTCTTCACCATAATATCCTTGCTTGTTATATTGAATCTGTTTTTCTACTTTCTTCACATTCACATTTTCCATTGGGTAAAGTTTTTTACCATTTGTAATTTGGAAACTGGTTGGCAATTTATCGTAATAACTCAACTGAAATGCCATGGTGAATAAATCAAAAGTTGGTAATTTTAACGGCTCGGTTTCTAATCCATTTTTCACTTTACCGTATTCAATTGTTGTTGGTGAAATTTTAGAAATGGCATAAGGCTTGCCATTACGCACATCTTGATAATTCACCATTTTAAATTGACTCGCAGTTTGTGAACCACGAGAAGTAAACACAATGTTGTACAACGGAATATTAATTTTCGCATTGACTGAATACTGTGAACCATCAGCTTTAAAATGCACATACGCCGGCATTAAATAATTGGAACTGTATTTAATA
>JAGZRA010000016.1:0-70617 GCA_018381885.1 Parahaemophilus parainfluenzae
CTCAGCGAGTTTTTGCAAGGTATTCGCTTTGTATTGTGCATCGACCACGCTACCTTTTACATTACCAGTGAGCGTGCCATCAATAATTTCAAATTGATTAGACGCCGCGAAGTCGAGGTTTAATAAACTTTTTAAATAATCGGCGAAATAGGTAAAGCCACCAGAGGCAATAGCGGTTTTCCAACCATGTTGTTGTAATGTCTTAATGGTTTCAATTAAGCCTGGCATTAACGGTAATTTTTCACGCACCTGTTGCAAAATACTTTCTGGCGCGCCTTTAAGCGTACCCACACGACGACGCAAACTTTGTTCAAAATCGAGCTCGCCACGCATAGCGCTTTCAGTAATGGCAGAAACTAATTCACCTGTGCCAGCCAGTTTAGCAATTTCATCGATACATTCAATTTGAATGGCCGTAGAATCCATATCCATTACCAATAAACCTTTTTCTGATAATTTTGCATCAAAATCCAGTTTGGCGATGTCTAATTGCAGGTCGTGAGCATGGGCAATAAAATCGGCTAGCCATTTGCCTTTTAAAAGGACAATGGTATTTTTTTCAACGTTCCATGCATCAAAACACTGGAAAGATTGACCGCACTTTTGTTGAAATTCGAGTAATTTCGCTAAATTCAGCGTGGTACCGTATAAAATAAACGCATGCGATTCATCGGAGCGAGGCAAATCAGACGAAAGTGCGGTGGGGAATTGGGGATATTTTTGGGTAATGCTTGCAAGGTTTTGAATTTGCATAGAAAATCCTGTAAATTGTGAATACTCATCTATTCTAGCCGATCTTGGCGAAAAAATGGAAAAACAACGTGCAATTAATTAAAGAAAAACTTCAAAAATCATTGATGTTTGGGCTCATCGTGCTGCTTTGTATCGGTGCCATGGCCGTGATTTTGTTTGGTGTGAAACAATTTAAGATTGGTTCACAGCTTTCAAGTGTGAATCAAGTCGCAAATTTATCGCATACTTTGGTTCGTCAACAGGCCAATTTATTTTCGGTTTTATTAACTAATAATGCGAAATCCGATCAGCTCGTCGAAAATTTGGATAATTTAGTTAAAGAAAACTTTGTGCTCGATGCGACCATTTATGATTATAACGGCAAGGAATTAGCACAAAGTACCAATACGGGTAATCTTCGTGAGCAACTTGGTCTAGAACATAAAAATGAAGGTGAGTTTTCAACACAACAAATTGTTGAGCCCATTTATTCTGCTTCTAATAACGCTGTTCGTGGCTTCTTGCGAGTGACGTTTGACGCCCAATATGCTCAAACAACGCAGAGCAAAATTAATCAAGTCTTCCACCGCTTATATGGTGAAATTGTGGTGGTCTTTTTATTAGGTGCTTTATTCGCCAGTTCCATTCATTATTTTTTAAGTCATTATCGTCGAACATATCGAAAACCAGTAGAAACTAAAACGGTGGTCAATTTACAAGGTAAATCGAGTAGCCAACGTTTTCACCAACGTCGTCGAAGAATTTGATCAAGGTAAATAAAATTGCAGATATTGCTCAAGTCAATCAGTAAATAAGGTAGAATACTCAGAATTATTTAGATAGGAGAAAAACATGGCAACTCGTAGACAACTCGCCAACGCAATTCGTGCGCTATCAATGGATGCAGTACAAAAAGCAAAATCAGGCCACCCAGGTGCACCAATGGGAATGGCAGATATTGCTGAAGTATTATGGCGCGATTTCTTAAAACATAACCCAAACAATCCTAAATGGGCCGATCGCGACCGTTTTGTGCTTTCTAATGGCCACGGTTCAATGTTGATCTATAGCTTATTACATTTAACAGGCTATGATCTTTCTATCGAAGATTTAAAACAATTCCGTCAATTACATTCTAAAACCCCAGGCCACCCAGAATATGGTTATGCACCAGGTGTTGAAACTACGACTGGTCCACTAGGCCAAGGTATTACTAATGCCGTGGGTATGGCGATTGCAGAGAAAACATTAGCAGGTCAATTTAACCGTGAAGGTCATGAAATCGTAGACCACCACACTTATGTGTTCTTAGGTGATGGCTGTTTAATGGAAGGGATTTCTCACGAAGCTTGCTCTTTAGCGGGCACATTAGGCCTTGGTAAATTAATCGCATTCTACGATGACAACAATATTTCGATTGATGGTCATGTTGATGGTTGGTTCAGTGATGATACGGCAGAACGTTTTGAAGCTTATGGCTGGCAAGTAATCCGTAATGTAGATGGTCACGATGCAGAACAAATTCGTGCCGCAACCATTCTTGCTCAAGCAGAAAAAGAAAAACCAACATTAATTATTTGTAAAACCATCATCGGTTTTGGTTCACCAAATAAATCGGGTTCTCATGATTGCCACGGTGCACCATTAGGTGATGAAGAAATCGCATTAACTCGTAAAGCACTAGGATGGGAATATGGTCCATTTGAAATTCCGGCTGAGTACTATGCAGAATGGTCTGCGAAAGAAAAAGGCGCTATAGCAGAAAAATCTTGGGAAGAAAAATTTGCTGCTTATGCAAAAGCATACCCTGAACTTGCAGCAGAATTTACACGTCGTGTAAACGGTGAATTACCAGCAAATTGGGCGGCAGAATCTAAAGCGTTCATTGAAAAATTACAAGCGAATCCTGCAAGCATTGCGAGCCGTAAAGCATCACAAAATGCCATTGAGGCTTATGCACACGTGTTGCCTGAATTCTTAGGTGGATCCGCAGACTTAGCAAGCTCTAACTTAACGTTATGGAGCGGTTCTAAACCAATTCGTGCACACGAAAACGTAGGTGGTAACTATATCAACTATGGTGTACGTGAGTTCGGTATGTCAGCGATTATGAATGGTATTGCTTTACACGGCGGGTTCATTCCTTACGGCGCAACCTTCTTAATGTTCTACGAATATGCACACAATGCGGTGCGTATGGCCGCATTAATGAAACAACGCACTTTATTCGTTTATACTCATGACTCGATCGGTTTAGGCGAAGATGGTCCAACTCACCAACCTGTTGAGCAAACTACATCATTACGCTTAATTCCAAATCTTGAAACATGGCGTCCATGTGACCAAGTGGAATCAGCCATCGCATGGCAACAAGCGGTTGAGCGTCAAGATGGCCCAAGTGCATTGATCTTTACCCGTCAAAACTTAGCACAAATGGACCGCACTTCTGCACAATTAGAGGCAGTTAAACGTGGTGCTTATGTGTTAAAAGACTGTGAGGGTACACCAGAGTTAATCTTCATTGCGACAGGTTCTGAAGTGGAATTAGCGGTGAAAGCAGCAGATGTATTGACTGCTGAAGGTAAAAAAGTACGTGTCGTCTCTATGCCAAGCACTAACCGTTTCGACAAACAAGATGCAGCGTACCGTGAAAGTGTGTTACCTGCAGCCGTAACCAAACGTGTTGCAATCGAAGCAGGTATTGCAGACTTCTGGTATAAATACGTCGGCTTTGAAGGTCGCGTGGTAGGTATGAATAGCTTCGGCGAATCAGCTCCAGCAGATCAATTATTCAAACTCTTTGGTTTCACCGTGGATAACGTGGTAGCAAAAGCAAAAGAGATTTTATAATCCCTAGAGTTGAAGGCAGATGTTTATCTGCCTTTTTTATTTAATAAGCAAGGGGAGTATAATATGGAACGTTCTAAGATTAGACGTAAGGATAGGGCGATCACTGATTATCATCGTATGTTAGAAATTATGAAGCAGTGTGATATTTGCCGTTTAGGATTACAAGATGATGAAAGTGTTTATATTGTTCCATTAAATTTTGGTTTTAAGGCAGATAATGAAGAACTTACTCTTTATTTCCATGGATTTGTTAAAGGGAAAAAAATTGAACTGATTAAAAAGAATAAATTAGCTGGTTTTGAAATGGACCGTAAACATGAAATTGTAAAAGCAGAAATTGCCTGTGATTATTCTTTTTTATATCAGAGCATTATTGGAAAAGGGAATTTATTCATTATTGAAGATAAAGATGAGAAGATTGATGCTTTACAATATTTAATGGAACACTATACACAGAAAAATGATTGGCAGTTTAGTGAGAATGAGTTAAACAAAATAGTGGTTATTAAGATGAATGTTACTCAATGGTCATGTAAAGAGCACTAATTTTATTGCTGAGAGAAGTGCGGTCAAAAAATAAGAAAATTTTTGACCGCACTTTGTTTTTATCTGCTTTCACCTTGTTATCTAAGCCTTTTTTCGTCAATCCATTGAGTTAGCCTTTCAAGTTTGCTAAAATTCGCGACACTTTTTGCGATAAAAAATAAAACGTAAAAAGTGAGTTCGGAAGAAGGTAGCTGGAGAGTAGGGAATTGCCCCTACGCCGACGAGGTAAAATCTTTCAGGCGCAATCGCAAGATTGCAGGGACTGTTACTGGACGAACCCTTGGAGAGATCCATTGCATTTTATCGATGTAAATGGACGCCGAAGGCGCAAAAGAGCGGTCGATTTTTCGATTGTTTTCCAAACGCTCAGGCAAAAGGACAGGGGCAAAAGACAATCCGTATTATCAATATATTTCTATCGGGATTCTTCTTGTCTCCTTGTCGAGTTTATTTGTATTTTAAACGACGAGGAATCATCAATGTCATTACAGACAATTTTATCGGCTATTAGTAGCTTTATATGGGGACCGCCCCTACTTATTCTTTTGTCCGGAACAGGACTTTATCTTACCTTTCGTTTAGGCTTCTTACAAATTCGTTATTTACCTCGTGCCTTGGGTTATTTATTTGCTCGTGGTGCGAATAAAGGCAAAGGGGACGTGTCTTCTTTTGCTGCACTTTGTACAGCATTAGCGGCAACCATTGGTACAGGGAATATCGTTGGTGTAGCGACCGCAGTACAAGCGGGTGGACCTGGCGCGATTTTTTGGATGTGGCTAGTTGCATTATTAGGCATGGCAACCAAATATGCCGAATGTTTGCTTGCAGTGAAATATCGTGTGCGCGATAAATACGGTTTTATGGCAGGTGGACCAATGTACTATATCGAACGTGGTCTTGGAATTAAATGGCTAGCTAAATTATTTGCACTCTTTGGAGTATTGGTGGCCTTTTTCGGTATTGGTACCTTCCCTCAAATAAATGCCATTACGCATGCGATGCAAGACACATTCAATGTACCCGTTATTATTACGGCAACAGTAGTGACCGTATTGGTCGCTATGATTATTCTCGGTGGTGTAAGACGTATTGCAACAGCTTCTTCAGTGATTGTGCCTTTTATGGCAATTGGTTATGTGGCAACCTCAATTATCATCTTAGTAGTTAATTACGATAAACTGCCTGCTGCGATCGCATTAATTATTCAGAGTGCGTTTAATCCACAGGCTGCTTTAGGTGGCGCAGTTGGCTTTACCGTGATGAAAGCCATTCAATCGGGTGTGGCGCGCGGTATTTTCTCAAATGAATCAGGTTTAGGAAGTGCGCCAATCGCAGCCGCAGCAGCGCAAACGAAAGAGCCCGTTCGCCAAGGTTTAATTTCGATGACGGGGACGTTTTTAGATACTATCATCGTATGTACGATGACAGGCTTAGTGCTTGTGATTACGGGAGCATGGAGTAACCCAGAGCTTTCAGGCGCAAGTGTGACTAACTATGCTTTTGCACAGGGATTAGGTATATCATTTGGTGCAACGATTGTAACAGTAGGATTATTATTCTTTGCTTTCACCACAATTTTAGGGTGGTGCTACTACGGTGAGCGTTGTTTCCTTTACTTAGTCGGTATTCGTGGTATTAAATTGTATCGCTTCGTGTTTATTGTTCTAGTTGGAGCGGGTTCATTCCTCACCTTAGATTTAATCTGGATCTTAGCGGATATTGTGAATGGTTTAATGGCCTTCCCGAACTTGGTGGCATTAATTGGTTTACGCAAAGAGATTATTTCAGAAACCAAAGATTACTTCGAACGTTTAAAAGCGACGCAACATGATCAAGATGAATTAGCCTAATTTAGGCTCATAAAAAGAAAAAAAGGGAAGCCGAGTGCTTCCCTTTGTTGTTTACAGCTTTACATCATAACAAGTTTCCACGGAAATGAAATCACATTTTTTCAGAAATTAGATCCCGATCATATTTTTGAACATTTGTTTTTTTATTTACCTAAAAGCACTTGAAAAAGTGGTTCAAGGTCGATATTTTGTTATTAAAGATGAACGGAACCGAAGGGTTCATTTAAGCAAAAGAGGTAAATGCTATGACACTCAATATCACAAGTAAACAAATGGAAATCACCCCTGCAATTCGTGAACATGTGGAGGGAAGACTTGCAAAATTAGAGAAATGGCACACTCAACTGATTAGCCCGCATTTTGTTTTAAGTAAAGTGCCAAACGGCTTTTCTGTAGAGGCTTCAATTGGAACTCCATTAGGTAATCTGTTAGCCACTGCAACGGCTGATGATATGTATAAAGCGATCAATGAAGTCGAAGAAAAATTAGAACGCCAATTAAATAAACTTCAACATAAAGGTGAATCTCGCCGAGCAGATGAGCGTTTGAAAGATTCTTTTGAAAAATAAAGGATAATGAATAAATAAAAAGGGCGAACATAGTGTTCGCCCTTTTTTTAGATATCTTGAATCACTAATTGTAATGCATGGCGTTGGAATTGTTTTGCTTTACGGTGTTTTAAGCGTCTTAAACGCAAGTTGCGTGAGGCAGAGATATCTCTTGATGCTTTTTTCTTTAAAAAAGTTTTTCTTTTTAACATCTTTTTCTCCTTGTTTTCTTTGAGTTCAATAAAACGTTGCTTTTTCTGAACGCACTTACTCTGTTGCAGTCGCTTGGTTTTCTTGAACGCGATGATAATTGATAATACTATTCATGTAACGGCGAATATTTTCGACATATTGGTAGGCTTCATAGCCGCGAGCATAGCCATATTTTAAGTTTGAATAATGGCGCTTTTCCGATAATAGTTGAAGATTATTTTTCACATCTAACCAGTTATCAGGATTGCCGCCTAATTTTTTTGTTAAGCGACGTGCGTCTAAAATATGTCCTAATCCCATGTTATATGCTGCTAAAGAATACCAAATTCGATCTTCTTCTGGAATACTGTCTGGCATTTGGTCGAGTAGCCAATGCAAATACTCCGATCCCGCTTTTATACTTTGTTCGGCATCAGTGCGATTATTAATATTCATCCGCATAGCCGTATCTTTGGTAAGCATCATCATCCCGCGTACACCTGTTGGAGAGGTAGCATAAGGGTCCCAATGCGATTCTTGATAGGCTACAGCAGCTAATAATCGCCAGTCTAAATTCCCTTTGTATTTTTCAAAGAGCGGTTGATATTGAGGAAGGATTTTTTCAACCGCCTCTAAATAAGCCTGAGTATCTACATAATCAAAGGCAGTAATATGGCGGAAATATTTTTCTTCAATACGATCAATTAATCCCGTTTCAATGGCATTATTCATAAAATCCAACAAGCCTGCTTGTAACTCATTATAGGATTTATTAGAAAGATACCAATGCACGGTCATTTCATCCGTTAGGTCAAATGCAATTGCTAAGTTAGGGCGAATTTGTTGTGCAGCCGCCACATCAATACTATTTGCAATGGTATAAGGAATTTTGCCTTCCGCCACTTGAATTAATAATTCCTCTTGGGTTAACTGTTTGTTATTCTGCCATTTAAGTGCAGGAAGTTTTTTCTGCGCGAGGGATAATAATTTTTCTAAGTCTTCCCCCGCAGAAATAATAATTTCTTGCTGGACTTGCGCTAAATCTTTCGGGCGATTTTCACCTTTTTTATATACAAGCTGCCAAGAGGCAGAGGTGTAAGATGGTCCTAATTGAAATTTTTCTGCACGCTGAGGCTGGAACAAAAGATTCGCAGCGGCGATATCAATATTATTGTTCTCTAATTCATTAAAAAGTTGATCGTTATTTTCTAAGGTTTTAATTTGTAAACGAACCCCTAAATAATCAGCAAAGTTTTTTGCTAATTCGTATTCCAAGCCTGATTCGCCTTCATTCCCAATAAAATAGTAAATGGGATTATTAATGGTGCCGACAATTAGGCTACCGCGATTTTTGATCGTGGTGTAAGGGTTTTGCTCCGATTGCATAATTTTTTGCCAAGGGAAGACCATATCAATTGCCCAAAGTAATAATGCAAAAGCAGCAATAATACGTAAAAATAGACCTTTCAATAGATAAACCTTATAAATTGAGATAAGAGACGATTGTAACGAGAATTAAGACAATAAAAAAGCCCCTTTTACTTCAAGGGGCTGTTAAATAAGGATTAACGTTGGCGATCTCGGCGACCACGTTCATTAAAAGTGCGGTCATTTTTATCGTTAAATTTACGCTGACGACGCTCACCATTACGTTCACCACGGAAACGATCTTGGCCTCGGTCTCCACGTTCATTACGGCGACCTTTTCCACCAAAGTCATTGCCACCACGTCTATTGTCTGACTGTGCTGCGCCCATAAAGCTCATTTGCATTTGTTTATTTAAAACGCGAGTTTTACCGAATTGTTGAAGCAATTCTTTTGGCATGCCTTGTGGTAATTCAACGGTAGAGTAGTCATCATAAAGTTTGATATGGCCAATGTAACGGCTGTTAATATCCCCTTCATTGGCGATAGCGCCTACGATATGACGCACTTCTACACCATCTGCACGACCTACTTCGATACGATATAAATCCATTGGTTGTGGGGTGCCATAGCCTTTACGCTCACCACGACGTTCAGCTGAACGTGGGTTTTCACGGCGATCACCGCGATCATGGCGGTCACGACGACGCTTATCCATTGGTGGATCAGGTGGAAGAATCAGTTTTTGCTTGCCTTGAAGCAACATCAACATCGCCGCAGCAATATCTTCTTGATCCTGATCTGCGGTGAATAAATCTTCCAATAAGCTACGATACATTTCCAGATCGTGATGTTCCAATTGCTTGGTAATCTTGTCTTGGAATTTTTTACGACGACAGGCTTGCAACACTTCATGATTTGGCAATTCAACTTCATTAATTGGTTTTTTCATCAAGTGTTCGATATTACGAAGTAAACGGCGTTCACGTGGTTCAACAAATAATAATGCACGACCAGAACGACCTGCACGACCAGTACGACCGATACGGTGAACGTAAGATTCTGCATCAAGTGGGATGTCATAGTTCACTACAAGACTGATTCGTTCAATATCGATACCGCGCGCAGCAACATCAGTTGCAACCACAATATCAAGGCTACCATTACGTAAGCGATCTAAGGTTTGCTCACGTAATTGTTGGGTCATATCACCGTTTAAGGCTGCAGCACGGAAACCGTGTTTTTCTAATAATTCAGTCACATCAAGTGTGCCTGTTTTAGTACGGGTAAAAATGATTGCCGCATCAAAATCTTCCACTTCTAAGAAGCGTAATAATGCATCATTTTTACGGAAACCTTGAACATACCAACAATTTTGCTCAATATCAGGAGCATTATCATTATTTACTTTGATCTTCACTTCTTGTGGATTATTCATGAAGCGTTTTGTGATGCGACGAATTGGCTCAGGCATGGTTGCTGAGAAAAGGGCAGTTTGGTGCTCTTCCGGTAATTCAGCCATAACGGTTTCTACATCATCAATAAAGCCCATACGAAGCATTTCATCTGCTTCATCAAGTACGATTGCTTTTAATTCAGATAGATTTAATGTGTTACGACGGATGTGATCCAAAATACGGCCTGGTGTACCTACAACAACTTGTGCACCTTGTTTTAATGCACGTAACTGAATGTCATAACGTTGACCACCATAAAGGGTCACGATGTTGATGCCTTTTGCATATTTCATGAAATGTTCACAAGCATCAGCAACTTGAATTGCAAGTTCACGCGTTGGTGCCATCACCAATAATTGTGGATGTTTTGCGGCAGGATCAATTTTTGCCAAAATAGGTAAAGAGAATGCGGCAGTTTTACCACTACCGGTTTGTGCCATACCAAGTACATCTCTGCCTTCTAAAAGAGCAGGAATACAAGCTTGTTGGATTGGCGAAGGTGTTTCAAAACCAAGGTCAGAAACGGCTTTTAGAATGAATTCAGGCAAGCCTAAATCATTAAAAGTGATTTTGTCTGTCATTAAAATACTCGAATGTAAGTAAGGAAAGCTCAATTTCGCTTTCAGGTTTATTTGTTACAAAAGAAAGAGGCAAGTCTAAAAAACAGCAGTTTTTGTGACCGCACTTTTTTCTTCTTTTTCGTCGTCAGTTTGAGCCGGTTTCAATTTCATCAGCTCTAACACGGCAAAACGATACTCAACAAAGTTATATACCTGATTCGCAATAGCGAGTTTGAATAAAGCCGCAGCTTCATCAATTTGCCCCAAATTGAGTTTTTGTTTTGCTAGATAAAAGTAGGTTTCGGTTAATATTTCTGCATATTGTTGTGAGTTTTCTGCAAATTTGGTTGCCCGTTCTTGCAAGTCACTCACGGAAATATTACCTAAATAGTATTGAACGATATTTGTTCCCCAGAAGTCCTTAGATAGCCCTTTAGCTCGTTCAACAAGGTTGGCATGGGCTTCTTGTGGTTTTAATTTTTGTTCGTTCAAATAGAGCCAGAGTACGCGATAAGGATCTTTGGTATCGGCTTCGTAAAACTTCATCAAATCGTCTTCAGCAAGATTATAGCGTTCGACGTAATAAAAATTTAAACCACGATTAAGGTGGGTGTAGTCATAACTTGGGTCCAATTCAAACACCGCATTAAAGGTTTCTAATGCACTGTCGTAATCTTCTTCAAGCAGTAAGTAAAGCCCTAAATAATTGTAAACGGAAGCCATCTTTGGCTGTAACGCGAGGGCTTGTGTAAAGTCATAACGTGCGAGGCCCCATAAACCGAGGGAATCATACAAAACGCCACGTTCAAAGTGAAGCGTCGCCCGTTCTTCATTACTCATTTTACCAACTAATAAAACTTGCCCGATTCGGGTAATCATCACTTCTTGCTCAAAGTGCGTATTCGGCGTTTGATCTGCGAGTACGACTTTATTTGGTGCGACAAACACGTTTCCCGATTGCACACAACCGGAAATAAATAAAGTCAGACTTAGGCTAGATAATGAAACTAGAAAACGGAATAACCGAAAATATTGCATTGTTTTATAAGTTAGTTTGATAATCCAAACGGGTGTGCAAGGTTTTTTACACACCCTGTGAGATTATTCTTGTTCTACAGAAGTCTCTTCTGCGGGTGCAGATTCTGCTTCAGTTTCTTGTTTTGGTGCAAGATCTTTCATGGTTAAGCGGATACGACCTTGGCGATCGATTTCAACTACTTTAACAGTCACTTCTTGACCCACTTGAAGATAATCACTCACTTTTTCTACACGCTCTTCAGCGATTTGAGAAATATGAACTAAACCTTCTTTATTTCCTACGATAGCGACGAATGCACCGAAGTCAGCAAGACGAGTCACTTTACCTTTATAAATTGCGCCCGCTTCAACTTCAGCAACGATTTCTTCAATACGTGCCATCACATTTTTCGCTGCACTACTATCTACTGCAGCAATTTTCACTGTACCATCATCATCGATATCGATAGAAGTACCAGTTTCTTCAGTTAATGCACGGATAGTTGCACCACCTTTACCGATAACATCTTTGATTTTCTTAGGATCAATTTTCATGGTGTGAATACGCGGCGCGTAGTCAGAAATATCTGCACGTGGTGCAGGGATTGCTTGTTCCATTACGCCAAGAATGTGCATACGTGCACCTTTTGCTTGGTTTAATGCAATTTGCATAATTTCAGGGGTGATACCTTCAATTTTGATGTCCATTTGAAGTGCAGTGACACCTTCACGTGTACCTGCCACTTTAAAGTCCATATCACCTAAGTGGTCTTCATCACCTAAAATATCTGAAAGAACCACAAATTTCTCTTCTTCTTTCACTAAGCCCATTGCGATACCTGCAACAGCGGCTTTGATTGGAACACCCGCATCCATTAATGCTAAAGACGCACCACATACAGATGCCATAGAAGAAGAACCGTTAGATTCAGTGATTTCAGACACAACACGCACTACATACGGGAATTCTGCAAGGCTTGGCATAACCGCAGCAACACCGCGTTTTGCTAAACGACCGTGACCGATTTCACGACGTTTTGGTGAGCCAATCATACCGGTTTCACCTACAGAGTATGGAGGGAAGTTGTAGTGGAATAAGAAGTGATCTTGACGTTCACCTGTTAATTCATCGATGATTTGTGCATCACGTTCAGTACCTAACGTTGCAACAGCTAATGCTTGCGTTTCACCACGGGTGAAAATTGCAGAACCGTGAGTACGTGGTAATACCCCAGTGCAAATGTCTAATGCACGAACGGTATCAACAGTACGGCCATCAATACGTGGCTCACCTGCAATGATACGGCCACGAACGATTTGGCTTTCAAGTGCGGTGAAAATATCCACGATTTTACCTTCGCTGATCTCTTCATCTTCTGCTGTGATTTGTGCAATCACATCCGCTTTAATTGCATCGATTTGTTCGTAACGTGCTTGTTTTTCAGTAATGCGGTATGCATCGCCTAAACGTGCTTCTGCAATCGTTTTTACTTTGTTGATTAAATCTGTGTTTGGTTGTGGCGCAACCCAATCCCAACGTGGTTTGCCTGCTTCTTTCGCAAATTCTTTGATCGCTTCAACCACAACTTGTTGTTGTTGATGACCGAATACGACAGCCGCTAACATTTGTTCTTCAGTTAAAACGTCTGCTTCAGATTCAACCATTAATACGGCTTTGTCAGTACCTGCAACCACTAAGTCTAAACGGCTTTGTTTTTGTTCAGTCATGGTTGGGTTTAATACGAATTGGTTGTCGATAAAACCAACGCGCGCTGCACCGATAGGGCCATTGAAAGGTACACCTGATAAGGTTAATGCTGCAGAAGCACCGATCATTGCCACTAAGTCTGGGCTGATTTGTGGGTTTACAGAAACCACAGTTGCCACAACTTGGATTTCATTGAAGAAACCTTCTGGGAATAATGGACGAATTGGACGGTCGATTAAACGAGCAATTAAAGTTTCGCCTTCAGATGGACGACCTTCACGTTTGAAGAAACCACCAGGGATTTTACCCGCCGCATAAGTACGTTCTTGATAGTTTACGGTTAATGGGAAGAAGTCTTGACCTTCTTTCACATCTTTTTTAGCCACAACAGTCACGAATACCGTGGTATCGTCCATGCTTGCCATAACCGCAGCCGTTGCTTGACGTGCAATCGCGCCGGTTTCTAGAGTAACGGTATGTTGACCGTATTTAAATTGTTTAACAATTGGATTCACAATGTTTTCCTTCAAAATAATATTTAAAACAAAGCTTTATTTTCCAGATTGCGACTAGCAAAAGAAATCTCTCGAAAAAATGACCGCACTTTGGGCGTTTAAAAATTTCTTTTGATAGCCGCACGCTAATGCAGAAAATAAAGCTCGCTTATTATACAGAGTTTTAAATTTATTGGTAACTTTATTTAATATAAGCAACTTGTTATCATATTCTCATACAAATACATACGTAAGGAGACACTATGATTATCAGTGCATTAAATAACCCAAATTTCAAAGTGGGTTTACCAAAAGTTATCGCGGACATTTGCGATCATCTCAATACTTTAGATCTTGAAGCATTAGAAAATGGTCGTCATGATTTAAGCGAGCAAGTTTATATGAATGTCATGGAATTTGATACGGTTGAAGCGGATAGCAAACAAGCTGAACTTCATCACAAATATCTAGATATTCAATTACTTATTCGTGGCGAAGAAAATGTTGAAGTAAGCGCGACTTATCCAAACCTCAGCTTATACGATGAATATCGTGATGCCGATGATTACCAACTTACCCCGCAAATTGAAGATAAAAGCACAGTGACACTTTTACCAAAAATGTTCGCCGTCTTTTTCCCTTATGAACCACATAAACCAGGTTGCACCGTAAACGGCAAATCAAGTTTTGTGAAAAAACTGGTGGTGAAAGTACCAGTAGAATTGATTTAATTATTTCGATTCATTAAAGCAAAAGTGCGGTCAGAAATTTGTATATTTTTCTGACCGCACTTTTTAGTGTTAAGTTTTTACGTTTTTATAAGGAAATTAAATGAAAATTGCTGATGAATTTATTGAAAAAACAAGAGAATTTTATGAGGAACTTAAAGTACAAGATCAGCACCGATACTTATCCTGGGAACACTGCTATACTCAATTTTATGAAGCTAGACAAAATCCTGAAAAAGCTAATGTTGATAACTTGAGTTTACATTTAGCATTCTATTTAGCTAGTTGGGGAATGTATAGAGGTTCGTCTTTTTTATTGCAATATGATTACACTATTCATACTTCTGTTGTGAAAGAAATTCTAAAACGAGAATACAACAAGCTAGTGAGTTTAGAATGTAAGGAATTAAATAATGAAGAAACTTACTCTTTACTTGATGAATTAAATGCGAAAATAAAGGGTATTTATGAGCCATTTCGTTCGAAGGTAAAGGAAACAAAGGAAAGAAAAAAGGAAAAAGGAAAAGAAGGAGATGATATTTCAAATATTTTAGTATCTAAGATTTTATTGGGCACATTAGGCTGCGTGCCGGCTTATGATCGTTTCTTTGTTGATGCAGTGAAAAAGAATAAAGTGACGACAGGAAACTACAATATAGCTTCTTTGCAGAAACTAAGTAAGTTTTATGAAGAGGCTCAAGAAAAACTGGAAAAATTAAGAAGTCAATTTTTAATTGAATATAAATTTGAAGGTAGGAAAAAAAGTCTTGATTATCCTCAAATGAAGCTACTTGATATAGGTTTTTGGAAAATTGGTTTTGATTTGTCGAAAGAGTCAAAATAGGTTTCCAAATTTAATAGCAAAGTGCGGTCAGAAATTTATGTATTTTTCTGACCGCACTTTTTTATTATTTAATCACCGTAATTGACCATTTTGCATCATCAATTTGCTCGAAGTTTGTGACTTCATAGCCTTCTTCTGCTGCCCAAGCAGGAATGGCCTCGGTGGCTTGTGTGCAGTCGAATTCAATTTCTAGGCCATCGCCTTTATTTAACTTAGCCATGGCTTCCTTAGCTTCAACGAGAGGAAATGGGCAAACAAGGCCGAGTGTTGGTAATTTAACGATCATATAAGCTCCTTATGATGCTTTTGATAATTTTAAACGTTGTGGACGAATAATGGTGAAGTAGGCGGCCACCCAAGTGCCGAGGATCATCAATGGCAATGATACCCAACCTTGCCAAGAGAAAAAGGCAGTTTCGACTAAGCCATTACCGATAGAACAGCCACCCGCAAGGGTTGCACCGATACCCATGAGAATACCGCCGAATCCGCTGCGTAGAATCGTGGTGGCATCCGGTACGCGGACACGAAATTCATTGCTTGCTTTTGCGCCGATGAATGATCCAATAAAAATCCCTAAGACTAAGAATACACCCCAGTTAATAAATTTACCGTCGCCAGTAACGAGGAATTGCATAATATTGGCGGATGGACCTGTGATCCCAAGTCCAAACTCACGACCTGTAGCGACACTGAGAGGCCAAGCGGCAAGCGCGATTAATCCGATTAACACGGCTGAGAAAAATGGGTGCCAGCGTTTTTCAAATAATAAGTGAGCAAGCCCCGTTTTCTTCGGTTTTAATGCCGCGACTTTTACGCCTGGTTTACTGAGATGCTTGTACACATAGAAAGCCGTCACAAAAGTTAATAGCGCTACTAACCACCAAGGTGAAATGCCGAATGTATCGTAAATGTTGCGTTGTTCGATATTGATGCTACGTAAAGTTTTATTGAATTCGCCTAATGGGCCAGTACGCATGATGGCACTTAATAACATATAAGTGAATAAAGCAACCCAACTGCCGACTAAGCCTTCTGCAGCGCGGTACCATGTACCTGTCGCACAACCGCCAGCAAGAACAATACCAACACCAAATACAAAGGCACCGATAATCACCGCTAAAAAGGCAAAATTTTCAGCCGGATCGACATTTAATACACCGATTTCTTTTAAGAGGAAGAAACCGATGGATTGCACGGTAATCGCTAATAGAAGGGCTACAAACATTTTGTTATTTTTGGTGACATACATATCGCGAAATGCACCAGTAATACAAAAGCGTCCACGCTGCATGACAAATCCGAGTAAAATTCCGCAAAGTAATCCGGTTAAAAGCATAAATATTCCTTTCTTTTAGAACTAAGTAGGGCAGTATTTTCTAAAAAAATAAGAAGGTAACGCCAATAACTTTTTGCTAGAAAATATGTTTTTTTGATATAAAAAAAGTGCGGTCAGAAATTTGTATATTTTTCTGACCGCACTTTATCGTAAGTTAGCACGCTATTAAGGACAGGGTTTACTCACCATAATTTCAATCACTTGGCGATCGATATGGTGCATACTCTTAGAAGCAATTGAGCATAGATTATCGATGGTACGATCGAGATCGTGTTCAACAATACCTTCATTACCCGTAACATGGGTTTCATCCATCGCCATAAGTACTGATTTATAGCCAGAAGCCACGCTGGTGGAGACTTTCATTGCACAGCTATTGGATGCGCCATCGCAGATAATTCCGCTGATGTCTCCAATCATGCTGCAAATCCCCATGCTTACTGTTTCGAATTTACCCGTAAGCAAATAGGCGATACCCGCACAGCTTCCCATTGAAGCAGTGGTTACTGCACAAAGAGCAGAGAGTTTGGGTAATTTACTGTGGATATAAATGGCCATCAAGTGTGATAAGAAGAGGGCGCGGAGACGTTTTTCTTCACTCACGTTTAAATAATCGGCGACTACAACTACGGGCATAGTGGCGGCAATACCTTGGTTGCCAGAGCCTGAATTACTCATTGCCGGCAATGTAGCCCCGCCCATACGGGCATCGGAGGCGGCGGTGGTTTCAATCATGATTTTACTGAGTAAATCATCCGACATTAAACCTCTACCAACTTGTTTGCGTAATGTTCTGCCAATGTGTAAACCGTAATTTTCGCGTAATCCTTCGTTAGACAGCGCACGGTTGAGCGCAGCAGCTTGTCCGATAAAGCGGATTTTATCGAGTTCGACTTCGCAAGAAAATTCAAAGATTTCACGTGCGCTCACCAGCTTGAAAATATCATAAGGGTCGCAATTAGCGCATTCATCCTGTTCTTTCTCAAAAACAACTTCGCCATTTTTTTCAATTAAAATGATATTGGTGTGTTGATCTTGAATCGCTACTTTCACCCAATCATTATCCGCAAACAACACGGCTTCCGAATATAAAATATGATCGGTTTGATGAATATCGACATTAACGAGCTTTTTATCAAGCATCGATTTGGCTTGTGAAACTTGTTCTGGTGTGATGTGTTTTAATACCTCTAATTCACCCTCTGGGTCACCGCCTAAAGCACCAATCGCCGCTGCAATTGGCAAGCCCACCATGCCGGTTCCTGGCACAGCAACACCTAAACCATTTTTCATTAAGTTTGGTGACACCTTAGTTTCAATGCGTTCAGGTGTTTTGCCTAAATATTTGGCTGCCGTTGCTGCGGTAAGCGCTAAAGAGATAGGTTCAGTACAGCCAAGAGCGGGAACAACATCACGTTCCACAAGGTGAAGTAATGGTTTTTCGATTTCGTTGAGTCTTTCTTGATTCATAAAATTCTTTTTAAGTCTGTTAAATGCTGTCTTCTTTCTCTATGACTAATATGCGCGCTTCGCCTTGAGGATGAGCAACATGTTCGGTACCGATGCCCGCATAAAAAATATCACCCGTATGAAGCAATACGGCTTTCTCTTGACCGTCTTCTTTGTAGTGCATTTCCACCGTACCATCCATGACAGCAAAGACTTCTTCACCGTCATTGATATGCCATTTGTAAGGTTTATCTGTCCAGTGCAGACGCACGGAAATACCATTCATATTCGTAATATCAAGGGCTCCCCAAGCGCGTTCTGCCGTAAAGAGGTGACTTCTAATAACTTTATTCATGACTAAATTTGTTAGTGAGCCTCATCCCAGTTTGTACCTTGACCCACTTCTACAATCAGAGGCACCACTAAATCAGCCGCGCTTTCCATGTGTGTTTTGATGAGTTCGCTATAAAACGCGACTTTTTCTGACCGCACTTCAAACACCAATTCATCGTGCACTTGCATAATCATTGCAATATCGGGATCGTTTTGTAGTTTTTGATCCAATTGAATCATGGCACGTTTGATAATGTCTGCGGCGGTGCCTTGCATTGGTGCATTGATTGCGACACGTTCGGCAGCTTTACGGCGCATACCGTTAGAGGAGTTGATATCCGGCAGATATAAACGACGGCCGAATAAGGTTTCCACATAGCCTTGGGCTTTGGCTTTTTCGCGAATATCGTGCATAAAAGTTTGTACGCCAGGATAGCGTTTGAAATACAAATCCATATAGCTCTGGGCATCGGCGCGGCCAATACCTAGTTGGCGCGATAAGCCAAAGGCAGACATACCATAAATTAAACCGAAGTTAATTGCCTTAGCATTGCGGCGTTGCTCGGAGGTTACTTCATCCAGTGCCACCCCAAAGATTTCTGCCGCAGTAGAGCGGTGAATATCTTTGCCTTGGGTAAAGGCATTAATTAAGCCCTGATCCTGTGATAGGTGCGCCATAATGCGTAGCTCGATTTGCGAATAGTCGGCTGCCACAACAGTAAAGCCTTCGCGCGCAATAAATGCCTGACGAATACGACGACCTTCTTCATTACGAATCGGAATATTTTGTAAATTCGGATCACTTGATGAAAGACGACCGGTGGCTGTCACCGCTTGATGATAGGATGTATGCACTCGACCCGTTTGCGGATTCACCATTTGTGGCAATTTGTCGGTGTAGGTGGATTTTAGTTTGCTGAGACCACGGTGTTCTACCAACACTTTCGGCAATTCATGGCTAAATGCCAGTTCTTCCAATACTTCCTCGTTGGTGGATGGCGCGCCTTTTGGTGTTTTTTGAATAACCGGCAAACCTAATTTATCAAACAAAATTTCCTGTAATTGTTTGGTTGAGGCCAAATTAAATGGCTGCCCCGCCAAGACATAAGCCTGTTCTTCTAATTCACTTAAACGGTTAGCGATTTCGTTAGATTGTAGGAATAGCGCATCGCTATCAATTAAGACACCTCGACGTTCCATACGGGAAAGTACGCCTAACAACGGCAATTCCATTTCTTTAAAGAGTTTTTCCAGAGTGGGTTCTTTAGAGAGTTTTTCCCATAGCACTTGTTGCAGTTTCATTGTCACATCAGCATCTTCAGCAGCATATTCGGCGGCTTTTTCCAACGGAATTTGGTTAAAGGTCAGCTGATTTTTACCTTTGCCTGCAATTTCTTCAAAGCTGATGGTTTGATGCCCTAAATAACGTTTCGCCAGATCGTCCATATTGTGGCGACCGGTGCTATTGAGCACATAGGACTCCAGCATGGTATCGAAAGCCACACCTTGCACATCAATGCCATTACGGGCGAAAATAGTGAGATCGTACTTGAAGTTTTGCCCGACTTTTTGAATAGCGGGATTTTCTAAAACTGATTTTAATAACGCAAGTGCGGTTGTTTTTTTGAGGGTTTTTGGTGCACCTAAATAATCTAATTGCAGCGGTAAATAAGCGGCTTCACCGTTTTCTAACGCAAAGGAAATACCCACTAAGTTAGCAGCCATATAATCTAAATTATCTGTTTCAGTATCTAAAGCAAAAAGTTTGGCTTGCTTGAGTTTTTCCACCCAACGATTTAAATCTGCTTCGGTGAGCAAGGTTTCATAACGGCTGCGATCAATTTGAATTGCCGGCAATGTTTCATCGCTATTGTCTTGAGCGAGTGCAGGCGTAGCTTGATAGTGATTAATCTTGGTCGGTTGTTCGTTACTATTAGTAATGGAATCAGCACCATTCATCACTTCATTGAGCCAACGTTTAAATTCATAACGGCCGAAATATTCAGTGAGTTGATCGTTATTGCTTGCGCCAAGAGTGAGTTGCTCTGGAGTAATATCGAGGGCGACATCGGTTTTGATGGTGGCAAGGCGATAGGATAAATCCGCCATTTCTTTTTCAGCCAATAATTTATCACCTAATTTTTTTGCCCCACGAATTGGCAATTCAGCCACTTTGTCTAAGTTGGCATAAATTTCTGCCATGCTGCCGATACCTTGCAAGAGACCAAGTGCGGTTTTTTCACCGACACCCGCCACGCCTGGAATATTGTCGGCACTATCACCCATTAGCGCTAAGTAATCAATGATGAGTTCTGGTGGAATACCGTATTTTTCAATCACGGCCTCGCGATCTGATAGGGTATTATTCATGGTGTTGATCAACATAATGTTGTCATCCACTAGCTGAGCCATGTCTTTATCGCCAGTGCTGATCAAGACTTTTTGATTAACTTTGGAAGCCGCTACCGCTAAGGTACCGATGACATCATCAGCTTCAACACCTTCAATGACTAAAAGAGGAATGCCAAGGGCACGGATAATATCGTGCAATGGCTGAATTTGTTTGCGTAGGTCGTCGGGCATCGGTGGACGATGAGATTTATATTGTTCAAACATTTCATCACGGAAAGTTTTGCCTTTCGCATCAAAGACCACCGCAATATGGCTCGGTTGCACTTGCGAAATCAGGCTTTTGAGCATATTTAATACACCGTACATGGCGCCAGTCGGCTCACCAGCTGAATTGGTGAGTGGCGGAAAGGCATGAAATGCACGATATAAATAAGATGAACCGTCCACTAGGACTAATGGATTAGGAGCGATAGTTGGCATAAATATTCCGTCCAAAAATAATGAAAAGTGTCGCATTATAGCGTAAATTGCGAAATGGGGCGAACGGATAAAGAGCGGTCAATTAAACGTAAAAATTATGACGAAGGCATTTGGCTGTGGCATAATAGGGATACTTGAGCATTCAACATAAGGGAATAACATGTCATTAAAACTGGTTGAAGTTGTTGTATTAGGGCAAGTGCTGCGCTTGAATGTCCCTGCCGAACAAGAAGAGATTTTGCGTCAAGCGGCGCGCAATTTAGATCTTCAAGTGTCTGAAATGAAAGAGCGTACAGGTTTATTGCAATTAGACCGTGTGCTTTCTATCGTTGCCTTGAATTTAAGTTTTGAATTAACCCAAGAAAAGAATAAAAATGCCCAGATTGAAAACGTGTTATGTACGCGAATTCAGCAGTTAGATCATTCTTTAGAGAATGCATTAGGTGGGCGCCTTATCGTCGATTAAATAAAAAAGAACCGCATGTTGAAAGTGCGGTTCTTTTTTTATGTATTTTTAATCGGGCGTGTAATAGAGTTTACCAATTTCAATTTTTTGTCGCCCTGTTTCTTCACGCCATTTATTGCTGTCTCGTAAAGAATAAACGCAACCACAATATTCTTGCTGATAAAAACGTTCACGCTTACTGATTTCGATCATGCGTTGCGATCCGCCAGCTTTACGCCAGTTGTAATCCCAATAAATCACATCATCATATTTTTCAGCCGCACGGTGACCGCAACCGTTGATTTGATCCATGTCTTTCCAGCGAGAAATACCAAGGCAACTAGTAAACACAGGGAAACCATGCTCATGAGCATATTTAGCGGCTTTTTCAAAACGCATATCAAAACACATGGTGCAACGGATACCACGTTCAGGTTCCCATTCCATGCCTTTTGCGCGATCAAACCATTGTTGGCGATCGTAGTCAGCATCAATAAACGGAATCCCAAATTTTTGGGCAAAGCGGATATTTTCTTCTTTACGAATTAAATATTCTTTTAATGGATGAATATTCGGGTTGTAAAAATAAATCGTAAATTCAATACCCGAGGCCAAAATGGCTTCCATCACTTCACCTGAGCAAGGCGCACAGCAAGAGTGGAGAAGCAACTTATTATATCCTTCGGGTAATTCGAGTTTTTCACGAATAAAAGGCGCATTGGGATCCTTGCGTACTTTTTGTTTACGTGGTTTTTGAAATTTAGGTTGAGAATCGACCGCACTTTGCGGTTGAATTTGTTCTTCAGTCATATTAATAAGTTCGGTCTACCGAAGGTAATAAGGCAATGGCATCAACCGCTTTTTTTGCTTCTTGTTTCGCACGATCCATCGCGTAACCGAGGGATTTATGTTCAGCCATAATCGCAAGCACTTCATCGATCGCATCACGTTTTCCGCCTTGTTCAATGGCTTCACGAATAAGCGCGGCTTGTTGTGGATTGCCGTGACGCATTGCATGTAATAAAGGAAGAGTCGGCTTACCTTCAGCGAGGTCATCACCTACATTTTTACCTAATGCGGCTGCATTAGCACTGTAATCTAGTACGTCATCCACTAATTGGAATGCGGTACCGAGATAGCGACCATATTCTTGAAATGCCGTTTCAATTGATTTTTCAGCACCTGCAACAATCGCAACAGATTGCGCCGCCACTTCAAATAAGCGTGCTGTTTTACTATAAATCACGCGCATATAGCTTTCTTCTGTGGTATCCGGATCATTCACATTCATCAATTGTTGAACTTCACCTTCCGCCAACACGTTGGTGGCGTCAGCCATAATGCGAAGAATATCTAGCGATTGCAACTGCGCCACTAATTGGAATGCACGAGTATAAATGAAGTCGCCTACTAATACGCTAGCCGCATTACCAAAGGCAGAGTTTGCCGTTGCGCGGCCACGACGCATATCAGATTCATCCACCACATCATCGTGTAATAAAGAAGCGGTGTGAATAAATTCTACAAAGGTCGCACAAGTTGCTACTTTATCGCTTTCGTAGCCTAATGCACGAGCTGCTAAAACCGCAATAAGTGGTCGAATACGTTTTCCGCCACCTTGTACAATATAAAAACCAAGCTGATTAACCATCGGCACGTCTGAGTTAATTTGTGCTAAAATAGCTTGGTTGACTTTCTGCATATCCGCATCGGTTAATGCTTGGATGGCATGCATATCCATTAAATCTTGTTTGTTCATCTTCATTTGGTTCGATGGTTGTGTATATAAAAGAAAGAGCGGTGAATTTTACCTGATTTTTCAGGGTTTCTGAAATTAAACTCGAGGAAAAGCGCTTTTTTTTATTTTATTGCAAATAAGTGCTTGCGATCGAGTTGTTTTTTCCGTAGAATTTGCGACCTATTTATATGAATTTTGAAGTGCGGACCGAAAATAGTAACGGAGAAGCACAATTATAGCGGAGTATTTATGTACGCAGTTTTCCAAAGTGGCGGTAAACAACACCGTGTGAGCGAAGGTCAAGTAGTTCGTTTAGAAAAACTTGAACTTGCAACTGGCTCAACAGTTGAGTTCGACTCAGTGTTGATGGTCGTTAATGGTGAAGATGTTAAAATTGGTGCACCAGTAGTAGCTGGCGCAAAAGTAGTGGCTGAAGTTGTGGCACAAGGTCGTGGCGATAAAGTTAAAATCGTTAAGTTCCGTCGTCGTAAACACAGCCGTAAACAACAAGGTCATCGTCAGTGGTTCACAGAAGTGAAAATCACTGGGATTCAAGCATAATTTCAGAGGAGATCAAGTAGATGGCAACTAAAAAAGCTGGTGGTTCAACTCGTAACGGTCGTGATTCTGAAGCTAAACGCCTTGGTGTTAAACGTTTCGGTGGCGAATCTGTGTTAGCAGGTAGCATCATTGTACGTCAACGTGGTACTAAATTCCACGCAGGTAACAACGTAGGTATGGGTCGTGACCACACCTTATTTGCTACCGCTGACGGTAAAGTAAAATTTGAAGTTAAAGGCGAGAAAAGCCGTAAATACGTAAGTATTGTAACTGAATAATTTTACATCTGATTTTTAAACGCCCCGCATTATCTGTGGGGCGTTTTCTTTTGTTTCCAGCAATTTACAATAATTACTCACATTTGTTATTCTGGCGCTATTGCTTATCTTGATATTTCTTAGTCGAAATTTATCTTAATTCCTAACCTCATTTTAGTAAAATAAAGGAAGATATCATGAAACAACAACCGCTTTTAGGTTTTCTCTTCGCTTTAATTACGGCGATGGCGTGGGGATCTTTACCTATTGCGTTAAAACAGCTTCTATCAGTGATGACACCACAAACGATCGTTTGGTATCGATTTGCGGTAGCTTCTCTTGCACTATTGATTCTGCTAGGTTACAAGAAAAAATTACCACAATTTTCGAAAGGTGGTCGTTTTATTTGGCTTGTACTCATCGGTGTAGCAGGATTAGCGGGTAATTTCTTTTTATTCAATAGCTCACTTAATTTTATCGATCCTTCTTCAGCTCAAATTTTTATTCATTTTTCTTCTTTTGGTATGTTAATTTGCGGTATTTTTGTCTTTAAAGAAAAGCTCGGATTACATCAAAAGATTGGTTTAGGTTTGTTATTGGCTGGGTTGCTGCTTTTCTTCAATGATAAGCTTGAGGTGTTTAAAGGAGAGAGTGGTTATTTAACAGGTGTCTTACTCAGCCTGACTGCTTCATTAGTTTGGGTGGCTTATGGTATGGCACAAAAACTCATGCTCCGTCGTTTTAGTTCACAACAAATTTTATTAATGATGTATTTCGGTTGTCTTTTAGTATTTACGCCTGTTGCTGAATTTTCCCAAGTGAGAGAGCTCAGTCCGTTAGCGTTTGGTTGTTTGGCTTATTGTTGTCTGAATACCTTATTTGGTTACGGTGCTTATGCTGAAGCCCTTAACCGCTGGGAGGTATCTAAAGTAAGCGTTGTGATAACCTTAGTGCCACTATTTACAATTTTCTTTGCTCATCTTACGCATTATGCGAGTCCTGATAATTTTGCCGCGCCAGAATTAAATATGATTAGCTATATCGGGGCGTTTGTTGTAGTATGCGGAGCAATTTTGTCGGCAATCGGACATAAGTTATTACCGCAATCAAAGTAAAGTGCGGTTAAATATTGGAGAGTTTTTATGAAATTTATTGATGAAGCCCTGATTCGTGTGGAAGCAGGGGATGGTGGAAACGGTTGTGTAAGTTTCCGCCGTGAAAAATTTATCCCAAAAGGTGGCCCTGATGGCGGTGATGGCGGTGATGGCGGTGATGTTTATTTGGTTGCAGACGAAAACTTAAATACCTTGATCGATTATCGTTTTACGAAACGTTTTGCCGCAGAACGCGGTGAGAATGGCCATAGTTCAGATTGTACCGGTCGTCGCGGTAAAGATATTACGTTACGTGTGCCGGTGGGAACGCGTGCAATTGATAATGATACCAAAGAAGTGCTTGGCGATTTGACAAAGCATGGCGCCAAAATGTTAGTGGCGAAAGGTGGTTATCATGGTTTAGGTAATACGCGTTTTAAATCTTCAGTGAACCGTGCACCTCGCCAAAAAACCATGGGTACACCAGGGGAAAAACGCGATTTATTATTAGAATTAATGCTTCTTGCGGACGTCGGGATGTTAGGTTTACCGAATGCGGGTAAATCTACCTTTATTCGTGCCGTTTCAGCTGCAAAACCAAAAGTCGCTGATTATCCATTTACCACTTTAGTGCCAAGTTTAGGCGTAGTGAAAGTAGATGAGAGTCATAGCTTTGTAGTGGCAGATATTCCTGGATTGATTGAAGGTGCATCGGATGGCGCAGGTTTAGGGATTCGTTTCTTAAAACACTTAGAACGTTGTCGTGTATTAATTCATTTAGTAGATATTAACCCAATTGATGAATCCGATCCTGCTGATAATATTGCGATCATCGAGTCAGAATTATTCCAATATAGCGAAAAATTGGCAGATAAACCTCGTTGGTTAGTCTTCAATAAAATTGATACGATGACTGAAGAAGAGGCGCATGAACGTGCTCAAGAGATTACCGAACGTCTCGGTTGGGAAGAAGGGTATCACCTTATTTCTGCCGCAACGGGTAAAAATGTACCGCCACTTTGTCGTGATATTATGGATTTCATTGAAGCGAATCCACGTGATGCAGAAGTAGAAGAAAATAAACCAGAAGAAGTGAAATTCAAATGGGAAGATTACCATCAAGAACAGCTTGCTGAACATCAATTTGATGATGAAGATGATGACGACTGGGATGATTGGGACGAAGAAGATGAAGAAGGTGTTGAGTTTATTTACAAACCTTAATGCCAAATGAAAAAAAAGAGCGGAAATTTGACCGCTCTTTTTTTATTGCTGTTAACCTTTCTTTTTCCCACCTTGACGCGCTTTAAAGCGAGGGTTGGTTTTCGAAATGACATAAACGACACCGTGGCGGCGAACAATTTTGCAGCCAGGACGGTTTTTAGCACTTTTTAGCGAAGATAATACTTTCATTGAATATTCCTATTTTGATTTAAATGCGCCAAATTTACCATAGCGATTTGCAAATTCACTTGCACGACCTTCATTCCCAATTTGACGGGTTTTACCGGTATAAAACGGGTGAGATGCAGATGAGGTATCACACATAAATACAGGGTATTCGTTACCATCTTCCCATTTCATGGTGTTGTTAGTTTTAGCGCAAGAACGGATGAGAAAGCCTTGTTTCGCATTGGAATCGTAAAATAAAACGGTACGATAATTTTCAGGATGAATGCCTTTTTTCATTAGAACTCCTTATATGACGGAAATAATTGGGCGAAGATACTAATTTAAAAGAGAATGATTATCAATGTATTTTTATTCATAACCATGAGAATTTTTTTCATATTGAGAAAAAGAAAAATGCCTTTCGATTGAAAGGCATTTTGTCTGTTTGGTTGGACAGTTATCCACGATGCGCATTTTTCATAATACGCTCTTTCGCTACTTTCCATTCACGTTCTTTAATATCATCACGTTTATCATGTTGTTTTTTACCTTTCGCAAGACCGATTTTGATCTTAGCCCAAGGGCCTTTCCAATAAAGAGAAAGGGCAACAATAGTAAAACCATCACGGCTTGATTTACCGAAAAGATTATCTAGTTCACGTTTATTCAATAAAAGCTTACGTGTACGCGTCGGATCGCAAACCACGTGAGTAGAGGCCAAGCTTAATGGTTGAATGGTCGCACCAAATAAATAGGCTTCATCGTTTTTAAAAATGATGTAGCTATCGCTGATATTGGCTTTACCTGCGCGCATTGATTTCACTTCCCAACCTTGTAATTCAAGGCCGGCTTCAATTTCATCTTCAATAAAATATTCGTGTCGAGCTCGTTTATTTAACGCAATGGTGTTGGAGCCGACTTTGACTTTCTTCTTGGTCATTGTTATCCGTTGTTTATTAATCGTAAATTGGCGTTGATTTTACCGAATCTCGCCGTGGATAGCAAAAAACAAAAGGCTGATTTGACTCAGCCTTTTATTACTAAATGATCGATTATTCTTCTAATTCACCACAGAAACGATAGCCTTCACCATGCACGGTAGCAATGATTTCTGGTGTATTAGGATGATCTTCAAAATGTTTCCGAATGCGGCGAATTGTTACATCCACAGTACGATCTTGTGGTTTTAATTCACGTCCTGTCATTTTTAGCAATAATTCTTCACGAGTTTGCAATTTGCCAGGGTTTTCGCAGAAGTGCAACATGGCACGAAATTCACTACGAGGCAGTTTAAATTCAATGCCTTCAGGTGTGATTAAATTGTGGCTATTTAAATCTAGTGTCCAGCCATTAAAACGATAGTTCTCACGTTGTAAATGGGTTTCTTTGCCATTTAGTGTCATGGTGCGATGCAATAAATTTCGTGCACGAATGGTGAGTTCTCTTGGGTTAAATGGCTTAGTGAGATAATCATCGGCCCCAATTTCTAAACCTAAAATTTTATCGACTTCATTATCTCGCCCTGTTAGGAAAATCAGAGGGATAGGTGTTTTTTCACGTAATTCACGGCCCAGTAATAAACCATTTTTACCGGGTAAGTTGATATCTAATACGATGAGATTAACCGTTTCTGAGCTTAACTGACGATACATTTCGGCACCATCTTGTGCTTGTAATACCTCATAGCCCTCAGCTTCAAAAATTCCTTTTAACGTATTACGGGTTACCGCTTCATCTTCCACGATGAGAATTTTTGGGGTAGCCATTCGTTGCTCCTTGTTATTCTTTGTTATGGGCATATTCTATAATTGTAACATTGCTGTAACAACAGAAAAGTGCGGTCATTGTTTAAATTACATTTAATTTTATGATCTAAGTCATAAATTATTAACATTCTTTTGATCTATGCTAGAATTTTAGTAGGAACAATAGTTGGGACTTTATGATGAAGCGAATTCTTCTTTTTTTATTTTTTATTTTTACCGCACTTTCCACTCAAGCCGGTCTTTTTGATAAGAAACCGGCTTTCTTACCTGTGGATGACGCTTTTCAATTTTCAGCTGCAAAAAGCGAGAATCAAGAAAATGTGATCGTCAATTGGTCGATAGCAGAAGGGTATTATCTCTATCAAGAGAAAATTTCAGTGAAGCTCAACCAAGAGGAAACCTCATCATTTGATATGCCGACATTTTCTATTTCACCTGAAGATTATAATGATCCTTATTTTGGCTTAATGAAGATTTTCAAAAAGCCCGTGCAAGCTATTTTTAAAGCAAGCCACCCGCCATTAAAAGCCAAAGATGTGGTTGAAATTGCTTACCAAGGTTGCACTGCTGGTTTTTGTTATCCGCCTGAAGTGAAAGAAATCAAAGTAGCCGATTTACCTATTGCACAGATCGCTAATACTGAAAAAACATCGGAAAACTCGACCGCACTTTCAACACAACCTAAAGCAGAACAAGACCGTTTAGCGGAAAGTTTATTTAATAGCAAATATGCTGTATTTGGTTTCTTCTTGTTAGGATTAGGTTTGGCCTTTACCCCTTGTGTGTTGCCAATGCTGCCGTTGCTTTCAGCGATTGTGATTGGTCAAAATCAACGCCCTAATATGTGGCGAGCTTTCGCATTAAGCTTTGTGTATGTGCAGGGGATGGCTATGACTTATACCTTGCTAGGCTTGATTGTCGCCGCAATTGGTTTACCGTTCCAAGTGGCCTTACAACATCCTTATGTGATGATTGGTTTATCAATCATCTTTGTCTTGTTAGCGTTGTCGATGTTTGGTGTATTTACCTTACAGCTCCCAAGCTCCTTACAAACAAAACTATCTTTACTTAGCCAACAGCAAAAAGCCGGTGCCTTTGGTGGCGTGTTCTTAATGGGGATGATTGCGGGACTAGTGGCTTCACCTTGCACATCAGCACCGCTTTCTGGCGCCTTGCTTTATGTGGCGCAAAGTGGTGATTTATTTACTGGTGCGATCACGCTTTATTTGCTCGCATTGGGAATGGGCGTACCGCTGATTTTAATCACGTTATTTGGGAATAAAATCCTGCCTAAATCAGGCATGTGGATGGAAACCGTTAAAAAGCTCTTTGGCTTTGTGATGCTCGCGTTACCGGTATTCTTAATTTCTCGTATTCTGCCAGATGAATGGACACCAAGATTATGGGCGATGCTCGGTACCGCATTTTTTATTTGGTTTGCTTTCCAAATGCCGAAAAATGGCACAGGTTGGGTATTCCGAATTCTCTTTTTAGTGGCAGCTATGATTAGTGTTGAACCGCTTCAAACTTGGGTTTGGGGCGAAACCTCAACACCAAGTGCGGTCGAAAATAAAGCAATTTCTCATGTTGAATTTAAACAAGTAAAAAGCGAAGCTGAATTGCAACAAGCACTGTCAGAAAATAACAAATCACTTGTGATGCTTGATCTTTATGCGGATTGGTGTGTGGCTTGTAAAGAGTTTGAAAAAGAAACATTTAGTGATCTAAGTGTACAAAAAGCTTTTGGTGACATGTTGCTCCTTCAAGTTGATATGACGAAAAACTCCGAAGAAAACCGCGCTTTAATGACAAAATATAAAGTGCTAGGTTTACCGACTATTTTATTTTTTAACCAAGATGGAAAAGAAATAGAGGGGAGTCGTGTTAACGGATTTATGCCGCCAGTTGAGTTTTTACAATGGATTAAGAAAATCAGTAAAGCGTAAGATTATTTCCTAATCGTAAAAAGTCCTTTTCGATTTTAGGTATTGTTTGGCTTTGGGTTAATCATTAATATACACCCCGTTCTCAAATCACTTTTTATTTTTTATTAGGAAAACTTTATGAAAAACTTAGAAAAATACTCTCCGTATGTTTTAGCTTTATTACGTATCGTCGCTGCGTATATGTTTATCTTACACGGCACAGCGAAATTCTGGGAATTCCCAATTTCAATGACGGGTGGTAACGGTGCGGTAGGCGATCCGATGATGATCGTCGGCGGAGTAATTGAGATTGTCGGTTCAATCCTATTAATTTTAGGTTTATTTGTTCGCCCGGCGGCATTTATCCTTTCGGGTCAAATGGCTTATGCGTATTTCTTTATGCACGTTGCAGGTAAAGGGAATTTATTCTTCCCAATCGCGAACGGTGGTGAACTTGCTTTACTTTACTCTCTCGTGTTTTTCTATTTTGTGTTTGCTGGTGCCGGTGCATTTTCTTTAGATAACCGCAAACGCTAATTACATTATTCACACTGTTAGATTGCCCGCATTTTGCGGGCTTTTTTGTTTTCTAAACCTCCTAAATAAGCAGTCGAATCTTGAAGTGCGCTTACCAGGAAATTTTTTCTACATAAACGCAAACGTTTGCGTTATAATTCCCCGCGCTTATTTTTAACCATTTAATTAAAGGAAAATGTAATGACAGATCGTCCAATTCGTCAGGCTTTACTGAGTGTTTCAGATAAAACCGGTATCGTAGAATTTGCTCAAGGCTTAGTACAGCGTGGTGTAAAACTACTTTCCACAGGTGGTACCGCAAAATTGTTGGAGCAGAATGGGTTACCGGTAACAGAAGTGTCTGATTATACGGGATTCCCTGAAATGATGGACGGTCGTGTGAAAACCTTACATCCAAAAGTACATGGCGGGATTCTTGGCCGTCGTGGTACAGATGACGCTATCATGCAGCAACATGGCATCGAAGGCATTGATATGGTCGTCGTGAATTTATATCCATTTGCCGCTACCGTGGCTAAACCAGATTGTACGTTAGAAGACGCGGTAGAAAATATCGATATCGGTGGACCAACAATGGTGCGTTCTGCCGCGAAAAACCACAAAGATGTAGCGATCGTGGTGAATAATCATGATTTCAACGCTATTCTTGCGGAAATGGATAAACACCATAACAGCCTAACGCTTGAAACTCGTTTTGACCTTGCGATTAAAGCATTTGAACATACCGCTCAATATGATTCTATGATTGCCAACTATTTTGGACAAATGGTGAAACCATATCATGTTGCAGAGGAAGAAGACGCGAATGCGAAGTGCGGTCAATTCCCACGTACTTTAAACCTTAACTTCGTGCGTAAACAAACTATGCGTTACGGCGAAAACTCTCATCAAAATGCAGCTTTCTACGTTGATTTAAATGTGAAAGAGGCGAGCGTAGCCACCGCTCATCAATTACAAGGTAAAGCCTTGTCTTACAATAATATTGCTGACACCGATGCAGCACTTGAATGCGTGAAAGAATTTGATGAGCCGGCTTGCGTGATCGTTAAACATGCAAATCCATGCGGTGTGGCTTTAGGTAAAGATATTTTAGAAGCTTATAACCGTGCTTACCAAACTGATCCAACTTCTGCATTTGGCGGCATTATTGCTTTCAACCGTGAATTAGACGAAAAAACAGCGACTGAAATCGTGGAACGCCAATTTGTTGAAGTGATTATTGCACCGAAAGTATCAGCTGAAGCGCAAGAAGTGGTGAAACGTAAGAAAAATGTTCGTTTACTTGAATGTGGTGAATGGACTTCACGTTCTGAACGTCTAGATTTCAAACGTGTAAACGGCGGTTTATTAGTACAAGATGCGGATTTAGGCATGGTTGGCGTGGATGATTTAAAAGTGGTAAGTAAACGTCAGCCAACTGAACAAGAACTAAAAGACTTATTGTTCTGCTGGAAAGTCGCGAAATTTGTGAAATCCAATGCCATTGTTTATGCCAAAGATAATCAAACTATCGGCATTGGTGCAGGCCAAATGAGCCGTGTATATTCTGCGAAGATTGCGGGTATTAAAGCGCAGGATGAAGGTTTAACCGTAGCCGGTTGTGTGATGGCATCTGATGCATTCTTCCCATTCCGTGACGGTATTGATGCAGCGGCGAAAGTAGGGATTCAATGTGTTATCCATCCAGGTGGTTCAATGCGCGATCAAGAAGTCATTGATGCAGCGGATGAACATAATATGGTGATGGTATTAACTGGAATGCGTCATTTTAGACATTAATTTATATCGTAACTTCGCTCAATGAGCGAATTACTTTTTTACTTATTCCTCTCCCCCTCTTTCATAAAGAGGGGGCTGGGGGGAGATTTAAACGATGTTAAATATACTATGAGGTTGAAATAACTTCTGCCAAATCTCCCCACCCCTCTTTGCTAAAGAGGGGGTTAAATTCAAAAAGATACAAGGAGCATTATGAACATCCTCATCATCGGAAATGGTGGACGTGAACACGCCTTGGCTTGGAAAGCAGCACAATCTCCACTAGCAGATAAAGTTTTTGTCGCACCAGGCAATGCGGGTACCGCATTGGAACACAAAGTAGAAAACGTGAATATTTCTGCAACAGATATCCCCGCATTAGTGAAATTTGCTCAAGATAAGCAAATTGGATTAACCATTGTTGGCCCTGAAGCACCGCTAGTGATTGGGGTAGTTGATGCATTTCGTGAAGCTGGATTGAAGATTTTTGGTCCAACTAAAGCGGCTGCACAATTGGAAGGTTCAAAAGCATTTACCAAAGATTTCCTCGCTCGTCATAAAATCCCAACGGCAGAATATCAAAACTTCACCGAAGTAGAACCTGCATTGGCGTACTTGCGTGAGAAAGGTGCACCAATTGTCGTTAAAGCGGATGGTTTAGCGGCGGGTAAAGGGGTAATCGTTGCAATGACATTGCAAGAAGCGGAAGACGCTGTGCGTGATATGCTTTCTGGCAATGCCTTTGGCGAAGCGGGTAGCCGAGTGGTGATTGAATACTGGTGGCATGGGGGCGTATTCGCCTGCACCAGTGGTGACATCAGAAATTCATGATCGCATTATGCGTGAAGTGATTTATCCAACGATTAATGGTATGGCGGCAGAAGGTAATGTTTACACCGGTTTCTTGTATGCGGGATTAATGATCATGCCAAATGGTCAGCCGAAAGTAATTGAATTTAACTGCCGTTTTGGCGATCCTGAAACACAGCCAATTATGCTACGCCTCGAATCAGATCTCGTTGAGCTTTGTCTTAAAGCTTGCGAGGGAAAATTGGATGAAGTGAAATCTCAATGGAATCCAAAAGCGTCCTTAGGGATTGTGTTAGCCGCGGAAGGCTATCCAGGCGATTATCGTAAAGGCGATGTGATTAGAGGTTTACCACAAAGTGCGGTCGAAAATGAGAAAGTTTTCTTAGCGGGTGTCGCAGAACAAGAAGGCAAATTAGTTACGAATGGCGGTCGCGTACTTTGTGCTACTGCGTTAGGCGAAAGCGTATTTGAAGCGCAACAAAAAGCCTTAAAACTCGCTGAGCAAATTCAATGGTCTGGACGTTTTTATCGTCGAGATATTGGTCATCGTGCCGTCGCTCGTGAACAATAAAAATTAACTACTTTAATGGTAAGGGCTCGAATGGATTATAAAAATAAGGAATTATGTCGTCTTCGTACCATAAGTTTTTTTCTGACGTTACATAAAGATAAAACGCAATGGGAAGACGCCCTTTATTCGGTAAAACGTGATGTGGATTTGTTATTGCCAGCTGTGCAGAAAGCAGGTTATACCTTGCAATCGATTCGGGTCATTACCAATCCTTTTGGTGAATATTTGGATTTAACCAATTTGCAAACAGCAAAAGCAGATTTGCAGTATTTAACAGAGTTACTGAATAAGTTTAATGAAAGTGGCATTCGTCTTCGATTTGCGATAGGTGCGGCGAGAAATAAAGAGGAAATCGCGTTATTGCCAGAGTTAATCGCAGCTTATGGCGACTTGTGTAATGCTTGTGTTAATGTGCCATTAGATGAAAATGGCGTGTTAGATAATGAACTTATCGAACAATCTGTTTATGCCGTACAACGAATTGCAAATATCACACCACGTGGCGAAGGTAATTTTAACTTTACGGTGAATTTTAATTGCAAGCCATTTATTCCTTATTTCCCTGCCGGTTATCATTTAAGTCATTTACCAAACAGTTTTGTCATTGGATTAGAAACACCTGATTTATTAGTCGAAGTATTAAAATCTGTACCAAAATCGTCTCATAATCAATTTTATGCGGATTGTTATCAGGCTATGTCGCAAGCGCTGCAATATCATGTAGATCAAGTATTAGAGATGTTAAGTGCGGTCAAATTATCGGGTGAATTTGAATTTGCAGGTATTGATAGTTCGGCGGCACCATCTAAAAATTGTTCATCCATGACAAAAATCTATGAATTAATGGGATTGCCTTATTTTGGTGCAGCTGGTTCAGTAGAGGTTTCTGCTTTACTGACAAAAGTGTTTAAATCAATCCAGCGTGTACCATTGGTCGGGTTTTCTGGATTAATGTTGGCGGTGACGGAAGATTTAGGTTTAGCCGAAGGGACACAAAAACACTATTTTGATATTCGTGCTTTACTGACGTATAGCGCTGTATGTGGTATCGGTTTAGACACGGTTCCAGTGGCGGGAAATGCTAAGGCTGAAAGCATCGCAGCGATTATGCGCGATACAGGAACAATGGCATTTCGCTTAAATAAACCACTAACTGTACGCTTATTCCCAATTCCGAATAAGGTTGCAGGTGAAATATCAGAATTTAAGAGTGATGATTTATGTAACTGCCGCCTTTTACACATTCCTGATTAAACGAAAATTTCCCTATTTTGTTGTGAACAACGTTATCCCTACTGTCAATAAAAGGAGTATCTCATGAGAAAATTAATATTAGGTAGCCTTGTTGCTGCATTATTAACAGGTTGCTCGGGGGCTTCAAATGTCTCACAAAGTTCAACATTAGATGGCGAGTGGATTTGTCATACTATCCCTACACAAGATAAACAAACTTACGATCGCTTAGATCACTTTGTCTTAAAGCCAGATGGAACAGGCGCCTTGAGAGGCATTTCCTACATTGAATTGGATAAAGAGACGACTATTCGTTATTTAACAAAAGGTAAGGTGAAATGGCAGAGCCAAAATAATGTCTTGAGTTTTGATTTTGTTAATCGCGCGATGGTGCCTGCACACAGTAACAATGTGGCGAAAGCCATCAAGCAAGATAAGAAATTACAAAAACAAGAAAAAGAGCAATTAGCTACGTTTTATAGCAAATCAGGCGATCACGTGAATATGCCAATTGAACTTAAACAGAATGGCAATCAACTTATTTTAGATAAGGATTTTGCGACTTGCCGACGAGTCACCGAGAATGACAAAGATATTCAGTTATTGAATCAGTGGTTTGTGACGAAATAAATACAATTATTTTAAGCTTGATAAAAAACAAGCGTGATTTTAACCGCACTTTATTTTTGTAAGTGCTGAAATCAACTTAATAAAAGGAGTATTACTATGAGAAAATTAGTATTAGGTAGTCTTGTCGCTGTATTGCTATCGGGATGTGCAACGGCGCATCAGCAAACTGAACAGGAAAAAGCGTTGGTGGGTGATTGGATTTGTCATGTGAAACCCGCCGCCAAGGCACCTTTGCCAGTTGAACATTTTGATTATATCACTTATCGAGCGGATCAAACTGTGCTGATGCGTGGTATCTCTCAGATTGATACAAAAGAAGGTTGGATGCGTTATTTATTGCAAGCCAAAGCCAAATGGCAGGCAAGTGATGGTAAATTGAGTTATGACTTTACTGATCGTCTATTTAAAACCGCCCATTCACCACAAGTTGCGAAAATCATAGAGCAAGTTCCAGAGTTTAAAGACTATGAGAAGGAATTTGTTTCACCTTGTGATCGTTGTGGTGATCATTTGGATATGAAGATTAAAATGAAAAGTCCAACAAGGATGACAAATTTTAATACTTATACGAAAGAAACCAGCCAATGCCGTAAACTTAGTGCGGGCGAGAAAACAAAAGAAGTTAAATTAATTGAAAAATTAGTGAAAGAAAAAGGCTCGATTTAGATAAATGAATGTTTTTCATTGTAATAATGAAAAATATGGTCGAAATTTTTGGTTAAGTTTTTGCCTGGAAACAGGTAAACTATACACAAATAATTCAAACAACGAGGAAAACACAATGTTTAAAAAAAGTATGAACATCGCTAATTACGATCCGGTTCTATGGCAAGCCATTCAGGACGAAAATCGTCGTCAAGAAGAGCATATCGAGCTTATCGCATCTGAAAACTATGCGAGTCCACGCGTAATGGAAGCGCAAGGTTCTCAGTTTACTAACAAATATGCAGAAGGCTATCCAGGTAAACGTTACTACGGCGGTTGTGAGTACGCAGACATTGTGGAGCAGTTGGCGATTGATCGCGCGAAAGAGTTATTTGGTGCAGATTATGTGAACGTACAACCACACTCAGGTTCACAAGCGAATGCGGCAGTATATGGTGCATTAATCAATGCGGGCGATACCATTTTAGGGATGGATTTAGCACACGGTGGTCACTTAACCCATGGGGCAAAAGTGAGTTTCTCCGGTAAAATCTATAATTCTGTACTTTATGGTATCACCGCTGACGGTTTAATCGACTATGAAGATGTGCGTCAAAAAGCATTAGAACATAAACCAAAAATGATCGTGGCAGGTTTCTCTGCTTATTCTCAAGTGGTAGATTGGAAAAAAATGCGCGAAATTGCGGATGAAGTGGGCGCGTATTTATTTGTTGATATGGCTCATGTTGCGGGCTTAATCGCAGCAGGTTTATATCCAAACCCATTACCATACGCACATGTTGTAACAACGACCACCCATAAAACCTTAGGTGGTCCACGTGGTGGTTTAATCCTTTCTTCTTGTGGTGATGAAGAGCTTTATAAACGCTTACAATCTTCTGTTTTCCCTGCAAACCAAGGTGGTCCATTGGTTCACATTATTGCGGCGAAAGCGGTATGTTTCAAAGAAGCATTAGAGCCTGCTTATAAAGAATATCAAGCAAACGTGATTAAAAATGCGAAAGCAATGGTAGAAGTGTTTAAACAACGCGGTTATGACGTGGTTTCAAACGGCACAGAAAACCACTTGTTCTTAGTGAGTTTCATTAAACAAGGCTTAACCGGTAAAGCAGCAGATGCAGCTTTAGGTAAAGCGAATATTACCGTTAATAAAAACTCCGTACCAAATGATCCACAAAAACCATTTGTGACTTCTGGTATTCGTGTTGGTACACCAGCGGTGACTCGTCGCGGCTTTAACGAACAAGACTGTCGTGAATTAGCTGGCTGGATGTGTGATGTATTAGATGCATTAGGCAAAGAAAACGAAGAGCAAGTGATTGCAGCAACCAAAGAAAAAGTATTGGCAATCTGCAAACGTCTTCCAGTTTACGCATAATGCTGATTCAGCTTTTATTTGTGATGCTAGCGGCGGTAAATATCGCCGCTTATTTTTTAATGTGGAAAGATAAAATCCGTGCGGTTCGTCACGGCTGGCGAATTTCTGAAAATACCTTTTTTCTATTAAGCCTTCTTGGTGGGTTTATTGGCGTTTATTGTGGGATGAAACGCTTTCGTCATAAAACTAAACATTTCAGTTTTAAATTTGTCGTTATGCTCAGTGCGTTTATTTGGTTGATCTTAATGCCTTATTGGTATTTCTTTCTTGAATAACGTTGAGCGCAGAATGACTTTCAGTAATAAAAAAGCCTAGAGAATATCTCTAGGCTTTTTAGTTTGTGATTAGACTATTTAAAAATAAGGCGTCGATTTCGACTTTTCTTCACTTGTGAAAGTGTAATTAATCCTAACACAATGACATAGACAGCGAAAATAAATACCAACCATTGCACCATCGTGATGCCGAAAAGTGACCATTGGCTTTCATTACAGCTGCCTGTTGGATTGAAGACCGCAGGCAGCCATTTATGGAATGGTAACGTTTCCGGAAAGTTTGGTATAAATTCACATTGTTTCCACGGTGCCGGATTCATTTGTAAATCAAGGTGACGAATGGAGATCATTAATCCCTTGATTGCACTAAATAAACCCACAATAAGAGCAAGAATGCGGACAATAAGCGAATTTGGCGCTAAGGCACCGATAAGACCAGCAATAAATAACCCTACAACAGCTAAACGCTCATAAACACAAAGTACGCAAGGTTGTAAATCCATGCCGTATTGAAAGTAAAGTGCGGTCGATTCTAAGGCAAATGCGGTAAATGCCAAAAAGATCCACGCTGAACGTTTAAGGGATAATTGCTTAAAAAAGTCGAGCATTCTCTCTCCTTATCTTTCATTAAATTGGAATAATTAAGCCAAGGTTTGCAAGCCAAATCGTCATTTCAGGTAGGATAAATTCGATAGCAAGGAAACCGACTAGCGTTAATACGATGGTGTAAGGCAATGCCATGTAGACCATTCTACCATAAGAAAGTTTAATTAACGGTGCAAGCGATGATGTTAATAAGAATAAGAACGCGGCTTGACCATTTGGTGTCGCAACAGAAGGTAAGTTTGTCCCTGTATTGATTGCTACAGCAAGTAATTCAAATTGGTGCGGTGCAATTGCGCCTGTCGCAAGCGCATGTTTCGCTTCATTGATATAAACCGTTGCAACGAATACGTTATCCGAAATTGCGGAAAGTAAACCGTTGAAACCGTAGAATAGCGCTAACTGTGTTTTCTCTTCAGAACTTAATACGAAGTGAATAATTGGCGCAAAGAGTTTTTGATCGATAATCACCGCAACGATAGAGAAAAATACGACTAATAATGCAGTGAACGGTAAACTTTCTTGGAATGATTTTCCAATAGCATGTTCGTCTGTTACACCAGTAAAGGTTGTTGCAAGAATAATCACGCTTAAACCAATTAAGCCGACAGCCGCTAAGTGGAAGGCTAAACCTAAGATTAACCAAACTGCGATAACTGCCTGAACAGAAAGACGAATCTTATCTTGTTTAGACATCTTTTGTGCATTTTCGCGATCTAAATCAGCCAAGATTTTCCATACATCTTCTGGTAGTTTTTCACCATAACCGAATACTTTAAATTTTTCGACTAAAATACAAGTGAGTAATCCACAGATAAAGACAGGGACGGTTACTGGCGCCATACGGAAGAAGAATTCAATGAAATTCCATTTAGCTTGTTCTGCAATGATTAAGTTTTGTGGCTCACCCACCATTGTCATTACACCACCGAGTGCGGTACCGACACCAGCATGCATCATTAAGCTACGTAAGAAAGAGCGGAATTTTTCGAGAGTTTCATGATTTTTGATTTTGTTATCATCGGCAATATCAACCGCATCCTGTAGATTTTTCCCTGATGCCACTTTGTGATAAACCCCATAGAAACCCATGGCAACACTGATGATTACAGCCACAACAGTAAGCGCATCTAAGAACGCTGAAAGAAATGCCGCACTGAAACAGAATGCTAAAGAGAGGACGATTTTAGAACGAATACGCACTAATAATTTGGTGAAGACATAAAGCAAAAGTTGCTTCATAAAATAAATACCGGCCACCATGAAGATTAAAAGTAACACCACTTCAAAGTTTGCCATGATCTCCGCTTTTACGTGCTCAGCATTTGTCATGCCAATGGCAATAGCCTCAAATGCTAATAAACCACCCGGTTGAAGAGGATAGCATTTTAATGCCATGGCAAGGGTGAAAATAAACTCGGCGACGAGAACCCAGCCAGCAATAAATGGGCTGACGAAAAAGAATAAAATCGGGTTAATTACCAAGAAGGCAATAATCGTCAATTTATACCAATCTGGACTCGCGCCCAGAAAGTTTTTCATGAATGCTTGTGTGTAAGTCATATCGAACTCCGTTTTTTTATAGTCCTGTCATTGTAATATATACTGCTTTAAAGGATAATAGACCAGTTGAAGATTTATTGAATAAATCACATTTTTTTGATCTTTTTAGACTTTTTTATATTTATTTCATACTCATGCAAACAGATAATACCCTTTTACGGGCTCAAAGCCCAGCTGCGCTTGCCGAAGAATATATTGTTAGAAGTATTTGGGATAATGTATTTCCCGCAGGCACCAATCTTCCTTCTGAGCGTGATTTAGCTGATAAAATTGGTGTAACACGCACCACATTACGCGAAGTATTGCAGCGTTTGGCTCGTGATGGCTGGCTTACCATTCAACACGGCAAGCCGACAAAAGTCAATAATATTTGGGATACAGCTGGTCCAAGCATTATTGAAACCTTAATTACTTTAGATCGTCAAAGTGCACCGTTAATCATTGAAAATATGCTTTCATTGCGTAGTCGTATGTCTGAATCTTATATTTATGAAGCCGTAAAAAATTCGCCTAAAGCTTCGGTTGCTTTGTTTAATGGGCTAGATTCATTAGAAAATACCGCAGAGAGCTATATGGAATTTGACTATGCCTTATTCCGTCAGTTTACCGTAATGGCGAATAAACCTTTCTATCGTTTAATTTTCAATAGTTTACGTGGGGTTTATCATAAAATTGGTTTACTATTCTTTAGTGACGAAAAACATCGCCAAGTGACGTATGATTTCTATGTCGAGTTGCGTGATATTTGTGAAAAAGGTCAATCCGATCTAGTGGTGGAATGTATTCGTAAACACAAGCAAGTGACTTCCGCCTACTGGCGAGCCATTTTAGAAAGCTTGCCAAAAGATTTAGCAACAGAATAATATTAAAAGTGCGGTTGAAAATGACCGCACTTTTTCCTTATATCAAAGACTCAATATTATGCGTATTCCAAGAATTTATCATCCCGAATCCCTTAAAAATCAATCTACTTGCCAACTTTCAGAGGATGCGGCTAATCACGTAGGCCGTGTACTTCGAATGACTGAAGGTGAGCAAATTGAATTATTTGATGGAAGTAATCATATTTATCTAGCGAAAATTATTGAAGCAAGCAAAAAAGCCGTTAAGGTGGAAATTCTTGGTTGTGAATTGAGTGATAAAGAGTCGAATTTGTCGATTCATTTAGGACAGGTTATTTCACGCGGTGATCGAATGGAATTTACCATTCAAAAATCCGTAGAGTTAGGCGTGAATGTGATTACACCATTATGGTCAGAACGCTGTGGTGTGAAGTTGGATGGTGAACGTATGGATAAGAAAATCCAACAATGGCAAAAAATTGCCATTGCGGCTTGTGAACAATGTGGCCGTAATGTTGTACCAGAAATTCGTCCATTAATGAAATTACAAGATTGGTGTGTAGAAAATGATGGCGCGTTGAAATTGAATTTACATCCAAGAGCCCAATATTCAATTAAAACCTTACCCTTAATTCCAAAAGAAGGTGTTCGTTTGCTTATTGGTTCAGAAGGTGGTTTATCACCTCAAGAAATCGCTCAAACTGAACAACAAGGATTTATTGAAATTTTATTAGGAAAGCGTGTGTTACGCACAGAAACAGCCTCTTTAGCGGCGATTAGTGCGTTGCAAATTTGTTTTGGAGATTTGGGATAATGATGGATTTACAAGGGCAATTTTTAATTGCGATGCCACAGTTGGAAGATTATTTCCAAAATACCGTGGTGTATATGTGTGAGCATAATGAGCAAGGTTCGATGGGTTTAGTGATTAATCAACCCACCGATTTAAGCATTGCTGAGTTGTATTCAAAAATGAATTTTATGATGAAAAATGACCGCACTTTTAGCAATGAACTTGTGCTTGCTGGTGGTCCAGTACATTCTGAGCGTGGTTTTATTTTGCATAAGAAAACCGCGAAAGAATTTGAGCATAGTTATAAAATTACTGATGAGATGTTTCTGACCACTTCGGCAGATATTGTGGAAACCTTTGGTTCAGAGGATGCGCCCGAAAAATATCTTGTTGCTCTCGGTTGTGCAAGTTGGACAGCTGGACAGTTAGAACAAGAGATTGCAGATAATGCGTGGTTAGTGGCACCTGCTTCAGACACCATTTTATTTGAAACCATTTATGAAGATCGTTATCCTGCCGCGAATCAATTATTAGGGATTAATCCTCATAATTTTGTTTTTTCACAAGTGGGGCACAGTTAATGGGCATCACAGCAATCGCGTTTGATTTCGGCACCAAAAGCATCGGTTGTGCAGTCGGGCAAAGTATCACAGGGACGGCGCAAGCATTACCTGCATTTAAAGCACAAGATGGGATTCCAAATTGGGATGCTATTGAAAAATGCTTAAAAGACTGGAAACCTGATGTTATTGTGGTGGGATTGCCCTTAAATATGGATGGAACCGAGCAAGATTTAACACTTCGTGCGAAAAAATTTGCCAATCGCTTAAATGGTCGTTTCGGTATCAAAGTAGAACTGCAAGATGAGCGCTTAACGACGGTTTCTGCTCGAGATGAAATTTTCCAACGTGGCGGTTATCGAGCTCTCAATAAAGGCAAAGTAGATGGGATTTCTGCTTGCTTGATTTTAGAAAGTTGGTTCGAAAACTATTCAGAATAAGCCAAAAACAAACCGCACTTTAAGGTGCGGTTTGTTGTATTGATAGGTTTATTTTTTTATCCAAATCAGACTCGCCATTCTTCCTGTTTTGCCATCTCGACGATAGGAAAAGAAGGTCTCTTTTTCATTGAATGTGCAATGCTCCCCACCGTAAATTTGGGTAATACCTAATTTGTTGAGGCGTTGAGTAGCAATTTGATAAAGATTGCCGAGGTATTTTCCTGATTCATTCGGATCGGGTCGAAAAGCCGTTTCTGCAATCGGGTCAAACGCCATAAATTGCTCAATCACTTCTTTGCCCACTTGGAATGCATTAGGGCCGATAGCAGGCCCAAACCACGCAATAATCTCTTCGGGGGCAGATTGGAAGCATTTTACTGTTTCTTCTAATACACCATCACAGAGTCCACGCCAGCCCGCATGTGCCGCAGCCACTTCAGTACCTTTATTATTAGTGAATAAAACTGGCAAGCAATCAGCCGTCATGACCAAACAGACTTGGTTAGGTTGATTGGTGTAAACCGCATCAGCCTCTAAATTATTACCCTCATAAGGCACCGTGATTACACGAGTGCTGTGCGTTTGAGTTAAAAACAACGGGAAATGTGGCAGATTAAATTTTTCGACCAGTAAAGTGCGGTTAGTTTTGACCGCACTTTTATCATCTTCGACATGATCACCCAAATTGAAACTATCGAAAGGCGGCAGGCTTACGCCACCTTCTCTTGTAGTTGTAAACGCTTGGATATGTGGTGGAACATTCCAGTTTGGAACAATGGTTTTCATCTTAATAATCCAATTCGTCTTTATGTTCGAGGTAATCCGCTTTTAAGGCATGCAGTAATTCGACAAAGTCATCTGGCAATGGGGCATACCATTCCATCATTTCACCTGTGATAGGATGAGCTAAACGCAACATAACCGCATGTAATGCTTGGCGTTTAAAATTGCGTAGTACCTCAGTGAAGGCTTCGCTTGCGTTTTTAGGTGGACGAGGACGCCCTCCGTAAGTTTGATCACCTAATAATGGATGTGAAATATGCGCCATGTGCACACGAATTTGGTGAGTACGACCTGTTTCTAAACGTAAGCGTAAGCGGGTGTAATTACGGAAATTCTCCATAATGCGATAGTGCGTCACAGCCGGTTTACCCATTGGGTGAACCGCCATCAATGTGCGTTTTGTAGCATGGCGAGCCATTGGCTGATCTACGGTTCCACCTTTAGTCATAATGCCACTAGCAACGGCTTCGTATTCACGAGTGATTTTACGTTTTTGTAAGTCACGTACAAGTTTCGTTTGTGCTGGAATCGTTTTAGCGACAACCATGAGGCCCGTTGTGTCTTTATCTAAACGGTGCACAATTCCTGCGCGCGGTACTTCGGCAATAGGTGGATAGTGATAGAGTAGCGCGTTAAGCACGGTACCATCCGGATTGCCTGCACCAGGGTGAACCACAAGATCTTTAGGTTTGTTAATCACGATAATATCGTCATCTTCATAAACGATATTGAGTGGAATATTTTGTGGCTCAAAACGGTTTTCATCTTCCACTTCTACCGAAATTTCAATTTGCTCTCCGCCATAAACTTTTGCACGGGGAATATCGGCAATTTCACCGTTCATTTTTACCTGTTTTGCTTCAATCCAGGTTTTTAAACGCGAACGGGAATATTCTGGGAACAACTCTGCGAGGGTTTGGTCTAAACGCTGTCCCATTTGTTCGGGCTGAATTTCAGCCGTTAAGGTAATTTGTGGCATAAAAAATCCATCTAAAAATTTAAAAAGTTGGCTTATTGTGTAATGTTCTATACAATATTCGTTAATTGTAACTTATTTATTGATTTTCGTAAAAATTAAGGAAAAAAGAATGCGTAAAATAAAATCTCTTGCACTTATTGCATTGACCTCATTCGCTATTGCAGCTTGTAGCAGTGGTAATAAAGAAGTAGAGCAAGCTTCTGTTGATGATCTTTATGCAAAAGGGGCTGCAGCATTGCAAGAAGGGAGCTATTCTGACTCGATTCGTTATTTAAAAGCAGCGACAGAGCGTTTCCCTGGTAGTACTTACCAAGAGCAAGCAATGCTTGATTTAATTTATGCAAACTATAAAACGCAAGATTACACCGCAACGTTGGTAACCGTAGATAACTATTTACACCAATTCCCACAAAGTCCGAACCGTGACTATGCAGTGTATATGGCGGGTTTAACGAACCTAGCAACTGCCGATAACATGATCCAAGATTTCTTTGGTATCGATCGTGCAACGCGTGAAACAACTTCAATGAAAACGGCGTTTTCTAACTTCCAAAGCTTAGTGCGTGCGTTCCCAAATAGTCCATATTCACAAGATGCAGTAGCACGTATGGCATACATCAAAGATTCATTAGCTCGTCATGAATTAGAAATTGCGAAATTCTATGCAAAACGTGATGCGTGGGTGGCGGTATCAAATCGTGTAGTGGGTATGTTACAACAATATCCAGATGCAAAAGCGACTTACGAAGGTTTATTCTTAATGAAAGAAGCCTATGACAAAATGGGGTTACAACAATTAGCAAGTCAAACTCAACAAGTCATCGATGCGAATAAAGATAAACAGTTTGCAGATGTGAAAAAACCGGAAGAGTCTGATTTAATTCAACCGGTTAAAAAATAATCCCGTCCCTTGTGGGACGTGCTTGAATAAGCAAAATTATTCAAATAAAGGCTAGTCAAACCAATCAAATTGAGCTAGTATAAATTTAAAAGATTTCCTGGGGTGTTCGTGGATGGGTTATGTCCCTGAGCCGATACTTAGAACTTTATAAATCGGTTTCCCGCCATTGGTGTGTAGGCTTGACCTTTGACTTTGTCATTGGACTAAAGAAACCTAAAAATGGCCTTACCGGTTTCCTTGGACCGTCGGGTTCAAGGACTACTACTCGTAGCGGCACTCTGGGACCTTCCTTTAAAATCCATTCTTTCCAATCGAATGAAATCAACACAGCAAACGCTTCGCAATCAGCTTCGTCAGCAAATTCGTAAAACACGAGCAAATTTGACCGCATTTCAGCAGCAACAGGCGGAAGACTCCATCACTCAACAAGCTCTCGCATTAATTGAAGAACGAAATGCACAGCATATTGCCCTGTATGTTTCCTTTGATGGTGAAATCTCCACGGATAAACTTATCAAAACCCTTTGGGCACAAGATAAGCACGTTTATTTGCCGGTATTGCACCCTTTCAATCCTAATCATCTTTTGTTCTTGCGTTATTTGCCAGATACACCAATGCTGAAAAATAAATTTGGCATTTTGGAGCCAAAACTCAATGTGCAAAACGTATTGCCTTTGGATGAATTAGATATTCTTTTTACGCCACTCGTCGCGTTTGATAAACAAGGAAATCGTCTAGGTATGGGCGGTGGTTTTTATGATCGCACCTTACAAAATTGGCAAAATGCTTCTTTTATCCCTGTGGGATTAGCTCATCAATGTCAGCAAGTCGAACAGCTTCCAACTGAAGCGTGGGACGTGCCACTTCATCAAATCTTAGTTGCTTAAACCTATCAAGAAGTAAAATTTGATAGAAAAAATTAAAAATAGTCGATTTTTTCTCTTGAAATATCAAAAAAGGGTCTTATTTAATTACTCATAAAGGGGATGACCCCAAGGATTTTATGCAGGAGAAGATAAGATATGAATATTGAAAAATTTACCACTAAATTCCAACAAGCACTTAGTGAAGCACAGTCATTAGCGCTTGGTAAAGACAATCAGTTTATCGAACCAGTGCATTTATTGGCCGCACTTTTAAATCAACAAGACGGTTCAATTGCACCGATTTTGACAGCAAGTGGTGTGAATGTCGCGTTATTACGTAATGAATTAAACGCCGAATTGAATAAATTGCCACAAGTATCGGGTAACGGCGGTGACGTGCAAATTTCTCGTCAATTACTCAACTTATTGAATTTATGTGACAAATTAGCACAACAAAAACAAGATAAATTTATTTCCAGTGAATTGTTCTTATTAGCGGCGCTTGAAGAGCGCGGTGCATTAAATGACATTTTGAAAAAATGTGGTGCGAAAAAAGAACAAATTTTACAAGCGATTCAACATATTCGCGGAGGACAAAGCGTGAACGATCAAAATGCAGAAGAAAGTAGACAAGCTCTTGAAAAATATACGATTGATTTAACAGCTCGAGCTGAAAGTGGCAAACTCGACCCAGTTATTGGTCGTGATGAAGAAATTCGTAGAGCCATTCAAGTATTGCAACGTCGTACCAAAAACAACCCTGTATTAATCGGTGAGCCAGGTGTAGGTAAAACCGCTATCGTGGAAGGTTTGGCACAACGTATTGTCAATGGTGAAGTACCAGAAGGTTTAAAAAATAAACGTGTCCTTTCTTTAGATATGGGTGCCTTGATTGCAGGTGCAAAATATCGTGGTGAATTTGAAGAACGTTTAAAAGCGGTATTAAATGAACTTGCAAAAGAAGAAGGTCGTGTGATCCTCTTTATTGATGAAATCCATACCATGGTTGGTGCAGGTAAAACTGACGGTGCGATGGATGCAGGTAACTTATTAAAACCAAGTTTAGCACGTGGTGAATTACACTGTGTGGGTGCAACAACGTTAGACGAATATCGTCAATATATCGAGAAAGATGCGGCGCTTGAACGTCGTTTCCAAAAAGTCTTTGTGGATGAACCAAGTGTAGAAGATACCATTGCGATCTTACGTGGTTTGAAAGAGCGTTATGAGATCCATCACCATGTAGATATTACTGACCCAGCAATCGTGGCAGCGGCAACACTTTCACATCGTTATATTTCCGATCGTCAATTGCCGGATAAAGCCATCGATTTAATCGATGAAGCCGCCTCTAGCATTCGTATGGAAATTGACTCTAAACCTGAGCCGCTCGATCGTCTTGAACGTCGTATTATCCAATTAAAATTGGAACAACAGGCATTACAAAAAGAAGAAGACGAAGCCAGCCGTAAACGTTTAGAAATGTTAGAAAAAGAACTTTCTGATAAAGAACGTGAATATGCTGAACTTGAAGAAGTATGGAAATCAGAAAAAGCAGCACTTTCTGGTTCTCAACACATCAAACAAGAGTTAGATGCAGCGAAAACCGAAATGGAACAAGCGCGTCGTGCTGGCGATTTAAGCAAAATGTCTGAGCTTCAATACGGTCGTATTCCTGAATTGGAAAAACAACTTGCTGCCGCTGAAACTGGCGAAGGCAAAGAAATGAGCCTATTACGCTATCGTGTAACTGATGAAGAAATTGCGGAAGTACTTTCTAAAGCAACCGGCATTCCAGTTTCTAAAATGATGGAAGGTGAGAAAGAAAAACTCTTACGCATGGAAGAAGAATTGCACAAACGTGTGATTGGTCAAGAAGAAGCAGTCGATGCCGTTGCAAACGCGATTCGTCGTAGCCGTGCAGGGCTTTCAGATCCTAATCGCCCAATTGGTTCTTTCTTATTCTTAGGTCCAACTGGTGTAGGTAAAACAGAGCTTTGCAAAACTTTGGCGAAATTCCTCTTTGATAGTGAAGATGCGATGGTGCGTATCGATATGTCAGAGTTTATGGAAAAACACAGCGTATCTCGTTTAGTGGGGGCGCCTCCAGGCTATGTTGGCTATGAAGAAGGGGGTTACTTAACTGAAGCGGTGCGTCGTCGTCCATATTCGGTGATTTTGCTCGATGAAGTGGAAAAAGCACACGCAGATGTATTCAATATCTTATTACAAGTATTGGATGATGGTCGTTTAACTGATGGTCAAGGTCGTACTGTTGACTTCCGTAACACCGTGGTGATTATGACCTCTAACTTGGGTTCTGATTTAATCCAAGGTAGCAAAGACGAAAGCTATGGTGAAATGAAAGCCTTAGTGATGTCAGTGGTGAGCCAACATTTCCGTCCGGAATTCATCAACCGTATTGATGAAACTGTGGTATTCCATCCGCTTGGTAAAGAAAATATCCGTGCGATTGCAAGCATCCAATTAGAACGTCTAGCAAAACGTATGGAAACTCGTGGTTACGAATTAGTGTTTACTGAAGCTTTATTAGATTTCATTGGTGAAGTGGGTTACGACCCAATTTATGGGGCTCGTCCATTAAAACGTGCAATCCAACAAGAGATCGAAAACAGCTTGGCACAACAAGTTCTATCTGGTCAATTATTACCAGGTAAAGTAGTCACAGTGGATTATGTGGATGGCAAAGTTCAAGCCAGACAATAATTTGTAAAATGAAAAGCCATTTAGTGAAAGCTAAATGGCTTTTTTATGCTTTGGTAAAAGATAAAATAGGGTAGAATGACGCAGTGTATTGCGTATAAAAATGAGGAAAAAAATGACTTCACTTTTAAAAATTGGTTTGATTTCAGTATCAGATCGTGCATCAAGTGGTGTGTATCAAGATCAAGGGATTCCAGAATTACAACAATGGTTAGAACAAGCGTTGGTGGATCCTTTTGAAGTGGAAACTCGATTAATTCCAGACGAGCAGCCATTGATCGAACAAACATTGAAAGAATTAGTGGATGAGCACCACTGTCATTTAGTGCTCACAACGGGCGGTACAGGGCCAGCAAAACGTGATGTGACACCTGATGCTACGTTAGCGGTAGCCGATCGTGAAATGCCAGGGTTTGGTGAGCAAATGCGTCAAGTGAGTTTACATTTTGTACCAACAGCGATTTTATCTCGTCAAGTTGGTGTGATTCGTAAAAACAGCCTAATCTTGAATTTACCGGGTCAGCCAAAAGCCATCAAAGAAACTTTAGAAGGCGTGAAAGATGAGCAAGGCAAGGTCTTAGTGAAAGGGATTTTTAGCGCAGTGCCTTACTGCTTACAATTAATCGATGGTATTTATATTGATACCAAGCCTGAAGTGATTACAAGCTTCCGCCCGAAAGCCGCGCGCCGTGAAAATTTGGAGAAATAAGATGAAAAAAATCGAAGCCATTATTAAACCATTTAAATTAGATGATGTGCGTGAAAATTTATCTGATATCGGCATTAGCGGAATGACCGTGACTGAAGTTCGTGGTTTTGGTCGTCAAAAAGGGCATACAGAGCTTTATCGTGGCGCAGAATATATGGTGGATTTTCTGCCTAAAGTGAAAATGGAAATTGTCGTGCCGGATGATTTACTTGAACAATGTCTTGAAACCATTGTTGAAACTTGCCAAACAGGCAAAATCGGTGACGGTAAGATCTTTGTTTATGATGTAGAACGCGTGATTCGCGTTCGTACAGGCGAAGAAAATGAGGAAGCCATTTAGTGGAAAAAAACTTAAATTTTAACCGCACTTTAGTCGCCATGGCGGCTTTAGTGATTGTGTTTGCGGGAATTAAACTGGCGGCAGAGATTGTCGTGCCTTTTTTATTGGCATTATTTATTGCAATTATTTGTTCGCCAGTGATTAAAGCAATGACACAACGCAAAGTACCACATGGTATTGCTATTGCCTTGTTGTTTATTTTGATTTTAATTGTATTCTTTTTCCTGGCGGGATTAATTAACAGCAGTGTGCAGGAATTCACTCGCTCAATTCCTCAATATAAAGTGCTGCTTTCAGAGCGTGTAAATGACGCCATGGCATTAGCTCAAAAACTGAAATTGCCGATTGTGATTTCTCGCGAAGCCATTATGGAACATTTTGATCCAAGTGTGATCATGAACTTTGTGAGCCGTTTATTATTAAACTTTTCTGGCGTGGTGACGAATGTTTTTGTATTGATCTTAGCGGTGATTTTTATGCTACTTGAAGCACCAACCATGAAGCATAAACTTGCTTTGGTGTTAAGTGACAATGAACATGATGTTGTCGCGGAAGAGCATCATATTGATCGTATTTTAGACGGTGTAATTAGTTATCTTGGTGTGAAAACGGTGATTAGTTTACTTACCGGCGTCTCGACGTGGATTTTGTTGGACGTAGCGGGTGTGCAATATGCGATTTTATGGGCAACTTTAAGCTTCTTATTAAATTATATTCCGAATATTGGTTCGATTATTGCAGCAGTACCTATTATTGTTCAAGCGTTATTGCTAAATGGATTTGGTGTAGGCATGGGCGTAACCGTCGGTATTATTGTATTAAATATTGTGATCGGTAATATTATTGAACCAAAAATGATGGGAAAAACCTTAGGGCTTTCTACCTTGGTCGTATTCTTTTCGTTGCTTTTCTGGGGATGGTTGCTCGGTACAGTCGGTATGTTACTTTCTGTGCCGCTGACAATGGCGTTTAAAATCACCTTGGAAAGCTCAGAATCAACGAAGAAATATGCAGCTTTATTAGGTGATGTAAACGAATAAAGTGCGGTCAAAAACCACATGATTTTAACAATAAAAAAGCCACCATTATGGTGGCTTTCTTTTTATATCCTGTTCGAAAGATTAAGGTAAATCATCGACTTCTTTATCCACTTTTGGTGGAATCATATGTTCACGGCGTAGGCCGATATCATAAGCAATCGCAATCGCGATAAAGATTGATGAGTAAGTACCAAAACCGATACCAATTAATAACGCTAATGAGAAGTTATGAATTGATGGACCACCAAAGAAGAACAAGGCAATCACAACAAGAAGCGTTGTGAGAGATGTCATGATGGTTCTCGATAAGGTTTGGGTTAAGGAAATATCAATAATATCAATGGTTTCTACACGGCGAATTTTACGGAAGTTTTCACGCACACGGTCGAATACCACGATACTATCGTTGATGGAATAACCTACAACGGAAAGAATTGCCGCCACGAAGGTTAAATCCATTTCGACTTGTAATGCAGAGAATACACCGAGCGTAATCATCACGTCATGCGCAAGTGAGGCAATACCGCCAAAACCTAAACGCCATTCAAAACGTGAGCCAACATAAATTAACATCATTGCCAAGGTAGCAAGGGTCGCATAAACCGCACCTTGAGCCAGTTCTTCACCGACGTTCGGACCGACGAATTCGATACTGTTAATATGAATATTCGGATCAATAGTTTGGAGCATGCTTTTAACGTGATCACCAATAGCAGAATCGTTATTGTCAGCCGGCAAACGAATCATCACGTCTTGTACAGAACCGGTTGTTTGTACAATCGGGCTTGCAATACCATTTTGATTTAATGTGCCACGGATTTTCTCTAAATCAGCCGGTTGTGAGAAATGAGTATCAAATACCACACCACCGGTAAAATCCAAGCCCCAGTTGAAGCCTTTTGTCACAATGAAGAAGAGGGAAATCGCCATCAAAATCGCAGAAAATGCATATCCCACAAATCTCACTTTCATAAATTCAGTGAGAGGGAATGGCAATTTAATCCCATTCACTTCACGGATAAAATGTCCGTTTTTATCTTTTGCAAATAATCTCATCTTATCCTACCTAAATTGATAATTTTTCAAGACGTTTACCGCCGTATAGGAAGTTCACGATAGCACGTGTTCCGGTAATTGCTGTAAACATTGAAATTGCCACACCTAATGCAAGGGTTACCGCAAAGCCTTGAATTGGACCGGTACCCACAGCATAAAGAATGATTGCCGTTAAAATTGTGGTTAAGTTTGCATCGAAGATAGAGGTGAATGCACCGTTATAACCTTCGTTAATGGCTTGCTGGATTGGACGACCATTACGAATTTCTTCTTTGATACGCTCAAAAATAAGTACGTTGGCATCCACCGACATCCCCAGGGTTAATACGATACCCGCAATCCCCGGCATGGTGAGTGTTGCACCTGGTAGGATAGACATCAAACCGACTAATAAAACGATATTAATAACCAATGCAAAGCTTGCGATAATACCGAAGATTTTATAGTAAATCAGCATGAAGACAATGACTGCAATTAAGCCCCAGAAGCTTGCATTGATACCTTGTTCTACGTTTTGTGCACCAAGAGAAGGACCGATTGTACGTTCTTCAACAATTTGCACTGGCGCGATTAATGCTCCTGATTTTAATAACATAGAAAGGTTTTGTGCTTCTGCAGAACTGCTTACACCCGTAATTTGGAAGTTAGAACTAAAGCGACCTTGAATGGTAGCAACGTTAATGACTTCTTCATTTTTCTCTAAAATGGTTTTGCCATTTTCGTCTTTTTTACCGTTGTCTTTGTATTCTACATACAAGGTTGCCATTGGTTTTTTGTAGTATTTCTTGGTGGTTTGCGACATGATTTCGCCGCCTTCACTATCCAAGGTTACACTTACTTGTGGCGTACTGGTGTTTTGGTCTAAACCTGAGCTTGAGTTGATGATGTGTTCACCACCCAATACCGCACGTTTGTAAAGTGCAACAGGTCTACCTTGACGGTCATATTTGATTTCTGTGTCAGAAGGTAACATACCACGCGCTGCGGATTCTGGGTTCACCAACGAATTCACAATGCGGAATTCAAGTGTTGCAGTTGCCCCTAAGATTTCTTTTGCACGCGCAGTATCTTGAACACCCGGTAATTCGATTACGATACGTTCTGCACCTTGACGTTGGATAACCGCTTCAGCTACGCCTAATTCAGCAACACGTTTACGTAAAATCGTTAAGTTTTGCTCGATCGCTAAGTTACGTGATTCTGTTAATGCCGCTTCAGAAAGGGCAAGGTTTAAGGTGTTGTCACCAATATCAGACACGTCTAATGTTGGGTGTAACTGACGAATAATACGCGCTGCTTTTGACATTTGGTCTGCGTTTTCTAATGTGACCGTTGTACCAAATTTGTCGCCATTTTTAATTGCCGTAAACTGAATTTTTTCTTTACGTAATTCGTTGCGTAATGTGTCTTGTAACTGTTCTTGACGTTTAGCAAGCGCAGAATTCATGTCCACTTCCATCAAGAAACGTACACCACCACGTAAGTCCAAACCCCATTTCATCGGGTTAGCCCCAATGCTGCTTAACCAAGCCGGTGTTGCCGGTGCAAGGTTTAATGCCGTGGTGTAGTTGTTGCCTAGTTTTTCTGCAATTTTATCTTTGGCAAGAAGTTGGTCATCTGTGTTGGTGAAACGGGCAAGAATGGAGCCATTTTCAAGAACGATAGATTTGGTTGGAAGGTTATTTTCTTTCAGTACATTTTGTACTTCAGTTAATGCGGTGGTGTCTGCTTGTTGTCCGCGTGTACCGGAAATTTGCACCGCAGGATCTTCACCATAGATATTTGGAAGAGAGTATAAAGCACCAATGGCGACCACAAGGATCACCATTAGATTCTTCCATAATGGGTAACGATTTAACATAGTTTTCCCTTTAGGAATTTAAATTAGAGAGATTTTACAGAACCTTTCGGTAATACTGAAACGATGTAGTTACGGTTAATCGTGATCTCAGTAGTATCGTTTAACGCGATAACAATTTCAGCACCTTCAGTGACTTTGGTGATTCTACCAATCAAACCACCAGCGGTTAATACTTCAGTGCCTTTCGCTAATTCAGACATTAATTTTTTGTGTTCTTTGTTACGTTTCGCTTGTGGACGGTAAATCATAAAATAAAAAATTAAACCGAAGATCACGAAAATAAATAACGTGGACATTGGGCTTTGTGCTTCCATTGTGTTTTCCTTATAAATGAAAAGTTAAAAGTGTGCGTAAAATACCATAAAACGGCATTCAGTAAAAGCCGATGAAGGCAATAACAACTAGAATTTTAGGATTAATTGATTTTTTTCAAGCAAACTTCGAAGATTTGCTCGGAAAGCCAATGTTGATCCACTAATTCACATTGATTTTCTTCACAAAAAACAACAAAATTTTCTACCGCACTTTGACGATTTAATTGCAAAACTAATTCATCATTTGGCGCTAAATTTGCCAAAGCTTTCTTCGCCGTTAAAAGCGGAATTGGGCAGGAAAGTGCGGTCAAATTTAATTGATATTTCATGATTTAAGCTTGACGACGAGCAAACATAATTTTGCCCATAGCTGTGAGTTGTTCTGCGGATAAATATTGCTTACCAAGCTCAAATAGCGGCTCTTCAAGGGCAAGATGTCTATCATAGCTCGCTACAAACAGCGTAATCAGTCTTTCATCTACATCAGTACGTTTCTCTGCAATCAATTCTTCTAGTTGCTCAGAAAGTTTTGTCCAATTTTCATGCAAGGTAACGTGTTGTCGTTCTAATTCATCCACCGATTCTTTCGCTTGAGGTGCTTTTTCAATTAAAGCAGGGAAAAAGTCTTTTTCTTCATCATCATGATGAAGGGGCGCCGCATGATTAAAATACTGCAAAATGGTTTTTACATCATTTAATACGGCTTGATTCACGCCATTTTTTTCTAAGTAGCCTGGAAGAATGGTGAGCTGTTTGCAAAAGCGTTTCACTTTGCTATGACAAGCATAAAGCATATCAATCGGCTCATTCCAAGTGGCAAATTGTTGAGGTTCAAGGATTTGCATAAGGTTTCCTTTGTTAAAAAGTGCGGTCATTTTTGACCGCACTTTGCATGTGTTATTCTGATAATTGTGTTTCAGAAGATTGAGTAGGATCTAACTGTAATGGTGGAACAGGTTTGCCCATACGAGCATAGAATTCCACCACAAAATCATCAAAACGATCGTCTTCGATAGCTTGACGAATTTCCGCCATTAAACGTTGATAATAGCGTAAATTGTGAATGGTATTTAAGCGCGCACCTAAAATTTCACCACACTTATCTAAATGATATAAATACGCTTTGGTATAGTTTTTACAGGTGTAGCAATCACATTCTGGATCTAACGGGCTAGTATCATCACGGTATTTTGCATTACGGATTTTGACAATGCCGTCTGTCACGAATAAATGACCGTTACGAGCGTTACGGGTTGGCATTACACAGTCAAACATATCAATACCACGACGTACGCCTTCCACTAAATCTTCAGGTTTACCCACGCCCATTAAATAACGCGGTTTGTCTGCAGGGATTTGTGGGCAGATGTATTCTAAAATACGGTGCATGTCTTCTTTTGGTTCGCCTACCGCTAAACCGCCCACTGCGTAACCGTCAAAGCCAATATTGACTAAGCCTTCTAATGATACTTTACGTAATTCTTCAAATACGCCTCCTTGGATAATACCGAATAGGGCATTTTTATTGCCTAATTCATCAAAGCGATCGCGGCTGCGTTTTGCCCAACGAAGAGACATTTCCATGGATTTTTTCGCATAATCGAAAGTTGCAGGATAAGGCGTACATTCATCGAAAATCATCACGATGTCAGACCCTAAATCATATTGAATTTCCATGGATTTTTCAGGCGAAAGGAAAATGCGCTCACCATTAATTGGATTTTGGAATTTCACGCCTTCTTCGGTGATTTTACGTAATTTACCTAAACTAAATACTTGGAAGCCGCCACTGTCAGTCAAAATCGGACGATGCCATTGCATAAAGTCATGTAAATCACCGTGTTTACGCATCACTTCTTGACCTGGACGAAGCCATAAATGGAACGTGTTACCCAATAAAATTTCTGCACCTGTCGCACGCACTTCTTCTGGTGTCATGCCTTTTACTGTGCCATAAGTACCCACTGGCATAAATGCAGGGGTTTCTACGCTGAACGTGCCTTGAGGACGTTCAAATACCAAGCGACCACGACGTGCGCTACCGCTGGTTTTATCTAATTCATATTTCATTTTTTTCCTTAACGAATAAACAGTTCGTAGGTTGTTGTTCAATAAAAAAGCCTGTTAGTACAGGCTTCTTGATAGGTATTTTATGAGTTGGTTGAAAATAAGTCAAACCACTTATTCTAAGCCTTTCACATTGGGATTTTTGGTAATGAACATCGCATCGCCATAACTGAAAAAACGGTAGCGATTTTCGACCGCACTTTTATAGGCGTTCATAGTGTGGCTAAAGCCTGCGAAGGCAGATACCAACATAATCAATGTACTTTCTGGTAAGTGGAAGTTGGTAATTAACGCATCCACCACACGGAAGGATTTACCCGGGTAAATAAAAATGGATGTATCTGAAAAATAAGGTTCAATTAAATCTGGATTACCATTTTCTTCTGCCGATAGAGCAGCGGTTTCGACAGAACGCACCGATGTTGTGCCTACCGCAATGACACGTTTACCCGCTTTCTTCGTTTCAATAATCGCATTGCAGACTTCTTGAGAAAGTTCCACATATTCTGCATGCATAATGTGATCTTCAATGTTTTCAACACGTACAGGTTGGAATGTGCCTGCGCCCACGTGCAAAGTCACAAATTCAAAATTAACACCTTTTTCGTGTAGTTTTTGTAAAAGTTCATCATCAAAATGCAAGCCTGCCGTCGGTGCCGCGACTGCACCAGGCACTTTGTTATACACGGTTTGATAGCATTCTTGATCCGCTTCTTCATCAGGGCGATCAATATAAGGCGGTAACGGCATGTGACCGATTTCTTGCAACACATCAAGTACATTGCGACTTTTATCCGCTAATTCCACTTCAAAAAGGGCATCTTGACGACCCACCATAATGGCTTTTACGCCCTTATTTTCACCGAGTTTATCTTCGCCTAAAAATAATTCTGCGCCTTCTTTCGGGGCTTTTGACGAGCGAATATGCGCTAAGAAATGATGTTCACTTAAAACACGTTCTACCAACACTTCAATTTTCCCACCACTGGCTTTACGACCAAACATACGAGCAGGGATTACGCGCGTATTGTTAAAAATCAACAAATCACCTTCGTCGATTAAATCCAATACATCGGTAAAAGTGCGGTGAGAAATTTCCCCGTTTTCACCATTAAGCTGTAGCAAACGGCAAGAAGAGCGATCTTCTTTAGGGTAACGAGCAATCAGCTCATCAGGTAAGTCAAAATGAAAGTCAGAAACACGCATAATTGTAAATAATGAAAGCTAAAAATGGGGCATAGTCTAGAGCGAATAAGGGGGAAATACAAGGGGGGAGAGAGTAGGACGGTAAATATTATACTATTCAAATTTATTAAGTTTTATTGCAACGTAAAACCGCCCGAAGGCGGCTGCTTGCGCTCCATTTCCGCTAAAGCGGCCATAAATACGCAACACACAGCCACCCGAAGGTGGCTGCAACCAATATTCCTAACCATACGAGGTAAACACTATGTTTCAACACACAGCCACCCGAAGGTGGCTGCAATCATCGGCAACGTACTCAACCGCCTTTTGATAGTTTCAACACACAGCCACCCGAAGGTGGCTGCTCCCTACATAAAAAAGCAAGAAAAATCAGCAAATTAAATACCGTATTTCGCTAACTGATTTTATGACAAGGAGTTTAGTCAGTATAACGGCCGTATTGCCGTTATACAAATAGATTAAGTCATCCAAATTGTTAAAGAAAACGAAGATCGCTATCCCATCAGGATTTTAATGAGAACAATAGGTTAGCGAACTAAATGACAAGTACGTCTTTAAATACATCTATTGCTGGTTTTGTCCCATGATGTTCCACTTTATTACGCCATTTACTGCCTAAATGATAAAAACGCAGACTGTCACATGTGGGATCGTAGGTTTCCAACAGTTTGTTTTTCAACATAACCCACTGGTCAGGCGTGACATCACATTCAAATACTGAATATTGCGCCCGCACGCCGTAATCTAAGCAATGTTTTGCGATACGGCGCAATCGCGCTTGCCCGTTTGGATCGTCAAAAGAAATATCATAAGTAATCAGCATTAACATAGTTTATCTCATCAAAAACGGCGGGTATTCCGCCAAATCTCCACGTAAATGGCGCGCCAACAGCATTGCCTGAATATACGGCAGCAGCCCGATTTCCACCTCTTCACCCAAAAACGGATGAACGATTTTCTCCTGCTTTTTTGCCTGCAAGGCTTGGAACAAGAGCTTACGCGCATCGGCTTTCAGGCTTACCGCGCCGCTTGCCTCGATAACAAAATCCTGCGGTTTGATTTGCCCGCGGTTAATCAGCGACAACACCAGCCTGTCTGCCCACCACGCGCGGAATTCTTCCAAAATATCCTGCGCCAGACTGTCGCGCCCGGGTCGGTCGGCGTGCAGAAAGCCCACCTGCGGATCCAGCCCCACGCCTTGCAGCGCACCGCTAATGTCCTTGCCCAAAATACTGTACACAAACGACAAGAGCGCATTCACCCCGTCTCTGGGCGGGCGGCGGTTACGTCCGTCAAAAGAAAAGCTGCTTTTTTCGCTCAAAAGTTGCCCGAACACGCCGAAATAACGTGCCGCCGCATCGCCCTCAATACCGCGCACCACGTCTAGCTCCGCCGCGCCCTTCAACTGCCGCAGCGAAATGTTCAAAGCATCGACCGCACTTTGAATCGCCACGTTCTCGCCGTAATTGCGAATCTGGCGCTGAAGCACCCGCTTACTCGCCTGAATCTTCGCCGCAATGATATTGCGCGCAATCGGCACGGGATTTTGCTCCGACACCCGATACTGCGCCCGACGCAGCAGCACATTGCCGCTCTGCCGCCCCTGAAGCCGCCCCAAATAACGTCCGTTTTCCGTAAAAAACGCCAAATTCACATTATTTTCACCGCAAAACCCCAGCAAAAACGGCGACACCAGCACATTGCCAAAGCAGAAGATATGCCCGATGGAATGCACCGGCAACTGCGCCACCTTCTTACGCTCCTGTTCCACCACCAGCGTCTCCCGCTCCTTATGCAGATAGCTGCCTTGGGTGGTGATGTAGAGCGTGTTTTGTAGTTTGCGCATGGCGAAACTCCTTGGATTTTGACCGCACTTTATTTTAGACATAAAAAAAGCCCTTTCAAAAAGGTGAAAGGGCAAAATATTTGGAGTCATACTATGAGTTGTTGAATTAACAAATCAGGTATGGGATGTATTATAGTGCAAGTTACGCATCAATAAAGCATAATCAAGTTGGACGTCTTGTGGGACATCTAAGAACACAAAGTGGCCATCGCCAAGTGCGGCTTCCACATTTTCATTTTTTCGATTGAGCATTTTTTCAATCTTAAAGACGATGTTGCCTTGTGGTGTCATCATTTCCACTTCATCACCAAGCAAGAATTTGTTTTTCACCGCCACTTCAGCCATACCTTGTTCATTACGTTTACCAGTAAATTCACCGACAAATTGTTGGCGTTCAGAGATAGAGTAGCCGTATTCGTAATTTTGGTATTCATCGTGCGTATGACGACGTAAGAAACCTTCGGTATAACCACGATGAGCAAGGGATTCCAAGGTATCCATTAAGCTTTCATCAAATGGTTTGCCTGCTGCCGCATCATCAATTGCTTTGCGGTAAACTTGTGCGGTTCTTGCGCAGTAATAGAATGATTTAGTACGGCCTTCGATTTTTAGAGAATGCACACCAAGTGCGGTCAATTTTTCCACGTGTTGTACTGCACGCAGATCTTTTGAGTTCATAAAATAGGTGCCATGCTCATCTTCAAACGCTGTCATTTGTTCATCTGGCTTTTGTGATTCGGTATAAAGGAAGACTTTATCCGTTACTGCACCTTCTCCTAAAGTTGGCGCCACATTTTTCACTTCGATTTGTTGAGCAGGGTCGATTTTTGGCACGATGTTGCCCACTTCATCCGTAGTGCCTTCTTCCATTTTGTATTCCCAACGGCAAGCATTGGTGCAAGTGCCTTGGTTTGGGTCGCGTTTGTTGATATAGCCAGAAAGCAAGCAACGACCGGAATACGCCATACATAAGGCACCGTGTACGAAAATTTCGAGTTCGATATCGGGCACATGTTGGCGAATTTCAGCGATCTCTTCAATGGATAATTCACGCGATAAAATCACACGGGTTAACCCCATTTGTTTCCAGAATTTGACCGTTGCCCAGTTTACCGCATTCGCTTGTACAGAAAGGTGAATATCAATATCTGGGAAGTTTTCACGCACCAACATAATTAAGCCTGGGTCAGACATAATTAAGGCATCAGGGCCCATGTCGATCACAGGTTGTAAATCTTTGATAAAGGTTTTGAGTTTGGAGTTATGCGGTGCAATGTTTACGACCACATAGAATTTTTTGCCAAGTGCATGGGCTTCATCGATCCCGATTTTTAAATTGGCATGATTAAATTCATTGTTGCGTACACGTAAGCTGTAACGTGGTTGGCCTGCATAAACAGCATCTGCGCCATAAGCAAAGGCGTAGCGCATATTTTTAAGGGAGCCCGCAGGGGAGAGTAATTCAGGTTTAAATGGGGTTGTCATAATGTTCTCTTGTCTGATTTCAGGTCAGTAGCTTGCTTTTGGCAAGCTGTATTAAAGGCCTGTATTTTAGGCGGATTTAGGGATTTGTAAAGTAAAAGTGCGGTTGATTTTTCGATTGTTTTTTTAGGTTAAAAATAAAAAAGGCGAACCATTCGTTCGCCTTATCATGATGATATTTAATTAAATCGCCCAACCACCTGCGTAGAATGCGACAAGTACAATGGCGATGATAATTGTACCGATGTTGAGTTTTTTCACATCACCACTCACGATACGACCAATCACTAATGCCGCAAAGCCAAGCATGATACCGGTTACGATGTTTGCCGTTAACACGATGAATACCGCGCAAACCAAGCCGCTCATTGCGCCCACGAAATCATCGAAGTCTAATTTGCTCACATTACTTAACATTAATAAGCCCACATACATTAACGCCGGTGCAGTTGCATAACCAGGCACTAAGAATGCAAGTGGTTGGAAGAATAACATTAATAAGAACAATACGCCGACGACGATAGCGGTGATACCCGTTTTACCGCCTGCGGCTGTACCTGCTGCAGATTCGATATAAACAGCGGCTGGCGCAGTACCGAATAAGCCCGAGAATAAACTACTTACAGAGTCAGAGGTTAAAGCTTTACCACCGTTGATGATTTGGCCGTCTTTATCTAATAAGTCAGCTTGCCCTGCAACGGCGCGAATAGTACCTGTTGCGTCAAATACAGCCGTCATCACTAAAGCAAAGACAATCGGTAAAATGGCAGGTTGTAATGCACCTTGGAGATCTAATTGTAAGAAAAGTGAGTTTTCACCAAAGGTTGGCATTTTGAAGATTTGGCCATTGAATGTTACGTTTGGATCGAAGATTAAACCTACGATAGTAATCGCAATGATGACCCATAAAATCCCGCCTTTCACTTTCATTTTTTCTAAGCCGATAATGAATGCAAGGCCGATTAAGGACATCATTACAGGGAAAGAGGTGAAATCGCCTAATTTAACCGGTAGACCCGCTTGGTTGCCGACCACTAAGCCTACGCCATTTGCGGCGATTAAAAGTAAGAATAAACCGATCCCGATCCCTGCACCATGCGCGATACTTGATGGCAAGTTGCGTAAGATCCATGAACGAATACCTGTTGCAGAAATTAAGGTGAACACCAAACCCATGAGGAATACGGCACCTAATGCCACAGGAATAGAAACATGTTGACCAATTACCAAGCTAAATGCGGTAAAAGCAGTTAATGAAATCGCACAGCCGATCGCCATTGGCGCATTTGCCCAAAAGCCGATTAAGATCGATCCAAGCCCCGCGACTAAACAGGTTGCGATAAACACTGATTCTGCTGGAAAGCCTGCATCACCAAGCATTTTAGGCACAACAATCACGGAATACACCATGGCTAAGAAGGTGGTTAAACCCGCGATGATTTCTTGACGAACCGTTGAACCGCGTTTGCTGAGTTCAAAGGTTTTTTCTAAACTTGACATAAAGTCCCCTAGGTTAATAATCAAAAAGATGTGTTATTTTATAGTAAATCATTTAAAAGTAAACGTTTGCGTAATTGTTTTATTGACGTTGGATAGGAAAGTGCGGTCGCTTTTGAAGATGTTTTTCCCATATTTTTTTATCGGCCAAAAACTGCTATACTTTGAAAGTTTTTAACGTAATCAAAAAAGGAAAAACAATGGCTGATTTTAATCAAATTTTAACGCCAGGCGATGTAGATGCCGGCATTATTAATGTGGTAAATGAAATTCCAGAAGGTAGCTGCCACAAAATCGAATGGAACCGTAAAGTTGCCGCGTTCCAATTAGACCGTGTTGAGCCAGCGATCTTCGCAAAACCAACTAACTATGGTTTCATTCCACAAACTTTAGACGAAGATGGCGATGAGTTAGATGTTTTATTATTAACTCGCCAACCACTTGCAACTGGTGTATTCCTCGAAGCAAAAGTAATCGGCGTAATGAAATTCGTTGATGATGGCGAAGTGGACGATAAAATCGTTTGTGTGCCAGCAGATGACCGCGATACCGGCAATGCATACAACAGCCTTGCAGATGTACCTGCACAATTAATCAAACAAATTGAATTCCACTTCAATAACTACAAAGCATTGAAAAAACCAGGTTCAACAAAAGTGACTCACTGGGGCGATGTAGAAGAAGCGAAAGAAGTGATTCGTGAATCAATCAAACGTTGGAACGAACGTTAATTTTTCATATTAATGAATTTAAAAGGCATCAAGTTGATGCCTTTTGTTTTTATAAATAATAAAAATGCTTTAAAATTATCTACATACATTCCATAATCAGCATGTTTTAACCATATTCCTATAGAAGGAACCTTAAGCGGGGAGAATGATGAGAAAAATTATATATATTATATTATTTTCTTCTTTTTGTGCCTTTTTTTACTTGTTAACGGCGTTTGTTGTGGCTAAGGCACTTTATAATTTTAATAATGGAAAGCCTTTTTATCAGGTTGATTTGCTATTATTTTTCAGAGATTTTGATGTTAAGGAGATACAGTTCTTCTTTCTTATATTCTCTATCGTATTTATAATAACGTATCTTCGCTATAGAGATTACTAAAGGCAAGGTCAGATATTTAGCATACAATTTTAAATATTTATTGAATATAAAGTGCGATCAATTTTCAAAGAGTTTTAAAACCTCTCAAAAACTGACCGCACTTTTTGTCTTATTGAATATCGTTAAAACGAGAAGCGTAATTCAGCATTCACATTATTAGCTTTCGTATCATGGTTATAAGCACCTTGATAGCCAACTTTTACACTGAATGCTGGCGTGAATTGCGCTTGTAATGCCACACCTGTTGTGACGACATTTTTCAATTCTTTACCATAAAGATTCGCTACACTTTGGTTATTGAGCACCAAGCTGCCTTCAGCGGCTTTATCTTTATGGAAACGATGATAAGCCACATCACCTAATAAGTTTAATTGAACGCCACCGATTGCAAATGGAATGGATGGACGTAAACCTACAGAGGTGACGATTAAATCACGATTATTGTCTTTTAACTGCACTTCGCCTTTTGTCACACCTTTATTTTTGATGTGCATATAGCTTACGCCAGCATAAGGTTCAATCACAAAATGTTCGCCTTTTAAGCCAGTGTAGGCAAGCTCAGCAAAGACATTTTGTGTTTGGTTATGGCTTTTCACGCCTTGTGCAAATTCAGCACGTTGTTCATGTTTCCCCCAGCTTTGAATAAAGCCAATTTTCGGAGTTAACACGTTGAAACGATGTTCAGCTGTTAAGCCTAAATGTACGGCACGATCTTTCGAAGTGCGGTCAATTTTGTGGCTGTTTTGTGTTGAACCAACAAATACACCTACATGTTTGTTTGTATCAATGGTCGCATCAATACCCACAAGTTGATTGTACGCATGACTGCTTAAACTATTCGTGCTGAAGTGGGTGAAGGTGCCACTTGTCCAAATTTGTGTACCGGTATTAAGTTGTGCTCTTACTGCACCCGGTTGGGCAAGTTGCTGACGAAGCAATAAGCCATTTAACACATTGTGTTGTTGGGCAGCGAGATCTTCATCATAGCTTAAACGAGCAAAAGCTTGGCGAGCATTCTCTTTTGTTCCCCAAATGAGGCTTTGATATGCTGCACTGTTTGTTGCTGCATCTAAGGCATTGGCGATAACCACTTCATTTTCAGTGGTTGCTGCAGATGAAAGGGCTTTTTTCTGAACGGTTACTTTCAACGTATTCGCATTACTTTCATTTTTAACGGCAAAGAAATCATAAGTATGAGGTGTTTCAACTACCGCATTTTCAGCTCCCACAAATGAGCCAGTTCCTTGCACAGATACCGCTTTTTGTGGATCTTGTTGTAATTGAGGCAGAATTTCTTCGTCAAATTTATTTGGCACTAAAACAGAACCGTCTGCAAAAGTTGCATTGACGTTAGCAATACCATTATTCAGTAAGAAACGACCACCTTTTTCCACTGTCGCAGTGACCGTTTTCGCGGTGCTGGTTAAGGTTTCAGTAACAAATCCATTCTCACTTGGTTTAGTGACTTCCGCTTTCGGTAACACTTCCAATGTTGCACCTTGTTTTACGATGACTTGTTGTGCCGAACCAAGGGATTGATTTAACCCTGAAAGCTGACCTTCATTCACAGTAATTTCACCAGTGAAGCTGTTATTACCGGTGAGGGTTAAGGTGCCAGAACCATTTTTAGTTAATGCACCGACATAACCTTGTGCAGCGCGTTCATTACGAGCGGCTTCACGCGCTAAACCTACTTGATATTCTGCTTTTTCTTCAGCTGTCGCGCCTGCACGATTTTGCATTAATGCTTGTAATTCTGCTTTACGCGTTGTCCAAGTGGCGGCTTCAGCTTGATCTTCGACTTGACGTGCTTTGATGGCTTTATCGCTAATATCATTTGACCAAACATCATTTTGATTGAGGTTGATTTTCACGTTTCCTAAGAATTGACCCGGGCCAAACATCGTTTTGCCAAGATCTAAAATACCCCAACCCCAAACGTTACTCGGTACACCTTGTTCGCTTTCCCAGCGTTCTAATGGTTTGCCTTCAAGCCCTTTACGCAACGTAGTTTGTCTTGCTGTAGTCAGCATGACATCGCGAGCTTGCTCGGTTGTCATGTATGGATAGCGAGAAAAGATGACACCTAATGCACCACTTACGTGTGGGGCAGCCATTGAAGTACCACCGGCTGATTTGTAAATAGGGTCACCATAAGTATTGTTGTCTTGTAATTGAATGTAGGAGGAATAGATGTTGGCGGATGGCGCTGCAATCGTCCACCATTTTGAATGGCCGGCGAGGTTAAATTCTTGAATATCTGCGCCTGCTTTTTCATCACTCACATCGTCATTCGAATCATTCGGATAGCCTTCACCACCGACTTGCCCCGTGACGTTTACCCAGTATTTCTCAGCATCAGGTCTAAAATATGGCAACATGGCACGCGTAAAAGATTCGGCCATCATACTACGGTTACCTGCTGTAAAGACTTGAATCACTTGTTTATTTTTTGCCACTTCATAAGCCGCATCAACAAAGTTTTTCTCACCACTGGTGACAAATTGATAATAAGCTTTTTCAGCTTCGCCTAAGTTACTTAAATAAATATGTGCCGCAGGACTGGAAATTGGATCAGGTGCTTTTGGTACATCATAATATTGCACGCCATATTCAGGCACATCACGCCAATCATATTTTGGTTTATAGCCTAAGGCACCGGCAAAGGATGAATTGACACGACGGTTTGAACCCCAACTGTTATTAATTACTTTGGCACCGGCATCTGCTAGGGCAGAGTAGCCTTGTAAGAAGAAATCATAGTCTTGGTTTGGACCATAGGTCATGTTGTCGTTACCACCAGTATTGGCAGAATAGAGGTTAGCGCCGAAAGCCACACCGTGCATTTCATTGCCGTCACGGCTTGCTGCCATTGTCCCGCCAACGTGCGTACCGTGCGCATCATTGGTATATTTATGCCATGCCCCGTCAATATTGAAGGCTTCACCTTTAGTGAAGATGCCATTATCTGTTTTATCGAAATTGCGTTTGCCGTTTTTTACGGGTTCATTTTTATTAATTGGACCATTTCCCACCGATGCATCGGGATAACGCATGCCATCTTTACTATAAGTCCCTTCCGTTTTTACAACGTGGATTCGACCGTCTTGAAATTCAGGGTGGTTTAATAGCACACCTGAATCCATCACGCCGATTTTTACGCCTGAACCATTAAAGCCTAGGGCATAAGCTGTGGAGGCATTCATTGAGGTTAAGCCCCAGTCTTTGAGGTATTCAGTGCTTTCCCAACTTTTTGTATTACCGGCTTGGCCTTGTTCAGAATAAGCTGCTGCATTAGCAGCATACCAACCAACAAGTAGTGCGAGTGCAGTTTTTTGAAGTGTTTGAGGTTTCATGTTGTCTTCCTTTATCTTTTCGATTTTCGCAGGCTATTATTCGCCTCATCGCGAAGCGCTTCAATGACTCAAATCAAAATTCCAGAGAAAAATGTTTATTCTGTGACAACGATCACACCAAAGTGCGGTCAAAAGAGGGGATAAATTTATGTATCGTAGAAATCAATGTTATAATTTGCGAACAAAATGATTAAGGAGTAACTCATGGCTATTTTAGTAACGGGTGGCGCAGGCTATATCGGTTCACACACTGTAGTGGAATTATTAAATGCAAATAAAGAAGTGGTGGTATTGGATAATTTATGCAATTCATCCCCAAAATCTTTAGAACGCGTAAAAAAAATCACGGGCAAAGACGTGAAATTTTATGAGGGCGATATTTTAGATCGTGCTTTATTACAAAAAATCTTTGCTGAAAACAGTATTCAATCGGTAATCCATTTTGCGGGTTTAAAAGCCGTGGGTGAAAGTGTCCAGAAACCCGCTGAATACTACATGAATAACGTCGCAGGCACGATTGTTCTCATTCAAGAAATGAAAAAAGCAGGTGTGTGGAACTTTGTATTTAGTTCATCTGCAACGGTTTATGGCGATCCGGAAATTATTCCAATTACAGAAGATTGCAAAGTGGGTGGGACAACCAACCCTTACGGTACCTCTAAATACATGGTAGAACAAATTCTGACCGATGTAGCGAAAGCTGAACCACAATTTAGTATGACGATTTTACGTTATTTCAATCCAGTAGGTGCTCACGCAAGCGGCTTGATTGGTGAAGATCCAAATGGTATTCCAAATAACCTATTACCTTACATCAGCCAAGTTGCGATCGGTAAATTACCGCAACTTTCGGTATTTGGTAGTGATTATGATACTCATGATGGCACAGGTGTACGTGATTATATCCACGTGGTGGATTTAGCGATTGGTCACTTAAAAGCATTAAATCGCCATGAAAATGACGCTGGGTTACACATTTATAACTTAGGTACAGGTACCGGTTATTCTGTGCTTGATATGGTGAAAGCGTTTGAACAAGCAAACAATATCAAAATTCCATATCGTCTTGTTGCACGTCGTCCTGGTGATATTGCAACATGTTATTCCGATCCAAGTCTCGCCGCGAAAGAGTTAAATTGGACAGCTCAACGTGGTCTTGAGCAAATGATGAAAGACACTTGGAATTGGCAAAAAAATAATCCGAAAGGATACAGAGATTAATCTCACTCTTGTTGGGCGGAGTATCATTCCGCCCTTACTATTTTAATCAGATAAAATACGCTCAAAAATAACCGCACTTTATGTCAGAACAATCCCTTTCTAGTCAAATATTTACCCGCAAAATGCTGATCTGTGTCTTCACTGGATTTAGTTCGGGTTTACCACTTTTCGTGTTATTGCAAATGTTGCCAGTGTGGCTGACAGATAAAGGGCTTTCCGTTGAATTAATCGGTGCATTGACAGGGGTGATGGTGCCATATGGTTTGAAGTTTTTATGGGCGCCGTTATTAGATCGCTATTTCCCACATTTTTTAGGGCGTCGTCGTAGTTGGTTATTGATTTCTCAAGTGATTTTGCTGATTTCCCTTTATGCGATTAGTCAGTTTGATCCTGTAGCACAGTTGGGAACAGTGGCTAAAATTGCCACATTTATTGCCTTTTTCTCTGCGACACAAGATATTGTACTCGATGCTTATCGTCGTGAAATTTTAACGGATAATGAATTAGGATTGGGGAACACCATCCATATTAATGCTTATCGTGTTGCAGGCTTAATTCCTGGCGGGCTCTCGCTTTATTTAGCGACGATTTATCCATGGGAAACCGTCTTTTTATTGACCGCACTTTGTATGCTAGCGGGCATATTTATGACGCTCTTTTTAGCGAAAGAACCAAACATTGCACAGGTCGATCGTGATCAACCTTTCTATATGGTGTTTTGGATACCTTTAAAAGAGTTCTTCCAACGCAAAGGTGTCGCCCAAGCGATCGGTTTTTTACTCTTTTTATTCTTGTATAAATTTGGCGATTCATTCGCTACTACGTTACAAACGAAATTCGTCTATGACATGGGCTTTGAAAAAGAGCATATTGCGTTGGTGGTAAAAAGTACCTCACTTTGGGCAAGTATTTCTGCCGGTCTCGTGGGGGGCGTGATTATGTTGCGCCTAGGCATTAATCGCGCATTGTGGGTATTTGGTTTTATCCAATTGATTACTATTGGTGGATTTATTTGGTTGGCTGCATTTGGGCATTTTGACCATATTGGAGCCGCAGAACTTTGGAAATTAGGTTTCGTGATTGCGGGTGAATATATTGGTGTCGGTCTCGGTACTGCTGCCTTTGTCGCCTTTATGGCTCGCGAAACGAATCCGCTTTATACAGCCACTCAGTTAGCTTTATTTACCAGCCTTTCTGCTTTACCAAGTAAAGGGCTTGGTATGTTATCGGGTTACTTAGTCAAAGCAGTAGGTTACTATCATTTTTTCTGGATTTGTTTATTCCTCGCTATCCCAGGAATGATTTGTTTATTCTGGGTGGCGCCATGGAATGAAAAAGGAAATGAAAAAGCTTAAAATAAAATAAAGTGCGGTCAAAATTAACAGCAAAATCATTTGACCATACAAGGCTTTAACGGTATTTTAAACGGGTCTATTATTTATTGGAGATTTGTATGAAAATTATTCTTTTAGGTGCACCTGGTGCAGGAAAAGGCACACAAGCACAATTTATTATGAACAAGTTTGGCATCCCACAAATTTCAACAGGGGATATGTTCCGTGCAGCGATCAAAGCGGGGACAGAATTAGGCAAACAAGCAAAAGCATTAATGGATGAAGGGAAATTAGTACCGGATGAATTAACCGTGGCATTAGTAAAAGATCGTATTTCTCAACCAGATTGTGCAAATGGTTTCTTATTAGATGGTTTCCCACGTACGATTCCACAAGCAGATGCGTTAAAAGAGTCAGGCGTGAAAATTGATTACGTTTTAGAGTTTGATGTACCGGATGAAGTGATCGTTGAACGCATGAGTGGTCGTCGTGTACACCAAGCGTCAGGTCGTTCTTACCACATCGTTTACAATCCACCAAAAGTGGAAGGTAAAGATGATGTAACGGGTGAAGATTTAATTATCCGTGCAGATGATAAACCAGAAACTGTATTAGATCGTTTAGCGGTTTACCACAAACAAACCAGCCCATTAATTGATTATTACCAAGCTGAAGCGAAAGCAGGTAATACGCAATATTTCCGTTTAGATGGTACTCAAAAAGTGGAAGCTGTAAGCCAAGAGTTAGATAAAATCTTAGGCTAAAATAGACTGGAAACTGACCGCACTTTGAAGAGAAAAGTGCGGTTAATTTTTCAAAAGGATTTTGAGATCGTAAATTGAGATCGTATTTGGGGACATTATGAGCAAGAAAAGAACAATAGCATTGACGATTTCGGCTATCGCAGTGGCACTTGGGATCGGCGCACAATTTTATACCAATCACAAAATCGATCAGGTATTAAAAAATTTCCCTTACTCTTTGGATAATCAAGCAACATTGAATGTGACGCAAACCGCGAAAAACTTTTTTATTCGCGAGTTAATCTTTAGTGTAAAAGATAGCGATGCGAAAAGCACAAATGTGATTTCAACTAAGCTCACCGCACTGCCTTTCTTCATTACAGCAGAGTCTCAGTTATCTGATCAATTAGTTCGTCAATTAAATAAAACATTAAATATCACGATTGATAAAAACACGATTAATAGTAAATTTTCGCCGGTAGGGGATTATTTACAGTCT
>JAGZRA010000017.1:0-44790 GCA_018381885.1 Parahaemophilus parainfluenzae
TTCAATACTAGAAAATGAATAAAGTGCGGTTAAAATTAGTCTTATTTTTAGCCGCACTTTTGTTATAAGGTCAAGCATGAATATTTTAATTATCGGCCCGTCTTGGGTCGGCGATATGATGATGTCGCACAGTTTGTATCAACAACTCAAACTGCAATATCCCAATTGCCAAATTGATGTGATGGCACCGAATTGGTGTAAACCGCTTTTAGCCCGTATGCCAGAAGTGCGCCATGCCATTGAAATGCCGCTTGGACACGGCAAGTTTGCCTTGTGTGAACGTTATCGTCTAGGTAAGGCTTTGCGCAATCAATATGATATGGCGATTGTGTTACCAAATTCCTTGAAGTCAGCTTTTATTCCTGCTTTTGCAAAAATTGCTGTGCGTCGTGGTTGGAAAGGGGAAAGCCGTTATTTCTTACTTAATGATTTACGCAATAACAAACGTGATTACTCAATGATGGTGCAACGTTATGTGGCGTTAGCTTTTGAGCAAAATGCAGTACCGAAAGCGGCAGATATTTCTGTTCTAAAACCTTATTTAGCCGTTGATCCAACGCAACAAACAGAAACCTTAAAAAACTTTGAAAAACAGACCGCACTTTTAGGCGAACGTCCGATTATCGGTTTCTGCCCAGGTGCAGAATTTGGTCCAGCTAAACGTTGGCCGCATTATCATTATGCTAAATTGGCTGAAATGCTAATTGAAAAAGGCTATGCGGTAGAATTATTTGGTTCACCAAAAGATGTGGAGGCAGGAGAGCAAATCCGCAATGCGTTGCCAGCCGAGCTACAACCGTTTTGTTTGAATTTGGCAGGGCAAACGAATCTTAATCAAGCTGTGGATCTAATCGCTAACTGCACAGCAGTGGTGAGCAATGATAGCGGCTTAATGCATATTGCCGCTGCAACAGATCGTCCATTGGTCGCGCTTTACGGCCCAACGAGCCCAACTTATACGCCACCATTATCTGATAAAGCGGTGATTATTCGTTTAATTGAAGGCGATTTAATTAAAGTGCGTAAAAGCACAGATAGCTCGGAAGGGTATCATCAAAGTTTGATTGATATTACACCAGAAATGGCATTAGAAAAATTAGAGACATTATTAGCAAAATGAACCCTCTTCGCATACACTTACAATTAATCGGAATGGCTATTTTATGGGGCGCATCTTGGCCTTGGGGGCGAGTGGTTGCCCAAGCTATGCCGACATTTGTTGCCTCAAGTTTACGATTTTTCTTTGCGATTATTCCGCTCATGATTTGGTTATATGCGGCAAATCGCTTTAAATATGCGAAACAACTAAGAGCAAACCAATGGATAGGTTTGTTTGTGACTGCCTTTTTCGGTGTTTTTGCCTATTCCACGTTTTTTATCTGGGGACTGAAATATCTTCCTGCAGGACAAGCTGCCGTGATTGTAGCAACAAACCCAGTTTTCACCACGCTTTTGGCAATTTTTTTATTTAAAGAAAAATGGAATCGATGGGTAATACTCGGAATGATTATTGCCATGAGTGGATCGCTATTGGCTCTCACAAAAGGGAATTTTTTACAGATGATGGATTCCTTTGGCTTTGGGCAAATATTATTAATTGGGGCGCTGATTTGTTGGGTCGTTTACACCTTATTGGCGAGAAAAGTACTGGCGGGCATTGATTCACTTACAGCGACCACATTATCTTCCATTTTTGGTTTTTTACTGTTATTTATGAGCGCGTTATGCGTGGAAAGTGCAGACGATTGGCTTACTGTACAGAATTTATCTCAAGGCGAATGGATCAGTTTGCTTGGACTCGCATTTGGTGCCACAGTATTGGCCTATGCCTGGTATTTTGATGGGGTGAAATACTTAGGGGCAGGTAATGCCTCAGCTTATATTATTCTTGTGCCGATTTTAGGGATTTTATTCTCAGCCGTTTGGTTGAATGAACAAGTGGATTCATCCTTAATTATTGGGGGTATTTTGGCGGTGTCAGGTCTCGGTATTATGCACTGGGGAAGAAGGTTAATTAAATGAAAGTATGTGTGATTAAGACTTCCTCTATGGGGGATGTGATTCATACTTTGCCGGCATTGACTGATGCGCAGCGAGCCATTCCTAATCTCTCTATTGATTGGGTGGTGGAAGAGAATTTTGCCGAAATTCCACACTGGCATTCGGCAGTGAAGCAAATCATTCCAATTGCCTTAAGACGTTGGCGAAAATCGCCTTTTTCGGCTCAGACCAAAAACGAGTGGAAATCTTACCGCACTTTATTACAAGCCAACCAATATGATGCTGTGATTGATGCGCAAGGGCTTTTTAAGAGTGCTTTTTTTGCAACACGCTTAGCTAATGGCGTTAAACATGGTTATGACCGAAAAAGTATCCGTGAGCCGATTGCCTCCTTGTTCTACGATAAAAAATACGCTATTTCCTATCAACAACATGCGGTAGAACGTATTCGTCAACTTTTTGCGCAAGCCTTATCTTATCCATTACCGAAAGAAAAAGGGGATTATGGTATTGCTCGACATTTCATTTCCGCAGATTCTATCGAACCTTATGTGATCTTTTTTCATTCTACGACAAGAGATGAAAAGCATTGGCCAGAACAAGAATGGCGAAATTTAATTGAAAAACTGAGCACACTTTCTGTTCAAGCCCGTTTACCTTGGGGAAATGAAAAAGAAAAGGCAAGAGCCGAGCGATTAGCCGTGGGCTTATCTCATGCGGTTGTTTTACCTAAGCTTTCATTGCATGAATTGGCTGAACAAATTGCCAATGCGAGAGCTGTGGTATCGGTGGATACGGGGCTTGCCCACTTAACTGCTGCGCTGGATAAACCGAATATTACGCTTTATGGCGCAACAGATCCGACCTTAATTGGCTGTTATGGTAAAAATCAGCATTATTAATTTATTAATTAAATAGGCGATAAAATAATCAAATATGTATTTATCTTGATTGATTTTAGTCAAAATATTGCCTATTTTCTGATAGTTGGCAAAATTTAGGGTTGACCATTTAAGTTGTAGTGTATAAACTGCAAAAAGTTCAATTTTTTAATAAACTTAATAAAATAATAGGGAAAGCGTTATGAAAAAAACACTTCTTGCTTTATCTGTAGCGGCATTGGCAGCAGGTTCTGCACAAGCTTATAATTTCCACATTGACCAAACTGGTACTGATGTTGATTTTTACGGTTCTTTACGTGTTAAATGGGAAAGCACCTCTAACAAAACTAACTATGTAAATGGTGATGTAACTAAAGAACACATCAATCACGCAGTTGATAACAACGGTTCACGTTTTGGTTTCAAATTAAAACAAAGCTTAGGTGGTGATTTCTACGCTTTAGGCCGTGCTGAATGGCGTATGCGTGGTGAAGCACCTTCACAACATGATTTTGACCATGTTTATACTCACCAACTTTATGCAGGTTTTGGCCACAAACAATTCGGTGAATTAACTTACGGTAACATGGTAACCATCACTGATGAAGTAAAACAAACCGACTTAGCAAATACTTACAGCTTATCTGATGGCTTATTAGATGGTTCTGCACGTCGTGTAACTCAATATGTGTACAACGGTAACTATGGTGATAACAAAGTTAAATTTGGTGCATACTACGGTGGTTCAAGCAAACGTAGCATGAAAAACCTTGATTTAGCGAACAAACGTAAAAATGCTTGGGGTACAGGTCTTATCTTCAATCATGCAATTGATAGCATCCAAAATGTAACCGTAGCAGCTGGTTTTACTCGTGAAATTTCTGAAAATGCGAATAATACTGCATACTACCGCAATGCTTATGGATTAGGTTTAGCGTATAACTTCGTTCACACTACTTATGGTTTAGATTTAGAACGTCAAGTAACTAAAAATCAAGGTGACAAACGTACTAAAAATGAAGTGCGTGCGATTGTTCGTCAAGGTTTAAACGAAGATTGGAATGTATATGCAATGTATGCGTATAAAACAGATAAACAATTTGGTGATACAGACAGAACTCGTCAATTCATGGTAGGTACTGAATACTACGTATATAATCAAGGTTCTTTAAAAGTGAAACCATTCTTAGAATGGCAAGCGACTCGTACTAAATACGAAAACAGCACTGTAGATCGTAGCCGTGATTTCAAAACTGTTATCGGTTTACGTGCATACTGGTAATTTATCAGTTTAATCTTATAAAGCGAGCGGATAGTGAGAGCTATCCGCTTTTCTTTTTGGCTTGTAATTTTGATTTTCACCCCCATAATATTGCTCAGGCACAAAGTGCGGTAACAAAACGACATCTTTTTTGAACGTTTAAGATTTATTCACAAAATTGACCGCACTTTTTACTCAAAGAATAAATAGGAACAAATAATGAATTACACTCAAGACAATGACAAACTTTACCGTTACCTTTTCCAAAACCGTGCCGTGCGTGGTGAATGGGTACGATTAAACCAAACTTTTACTGATACGTTGAACACTCATCATTATCCAAAAGCAGTACAAAACTTACTGGGTGAGATGATGGTGGCAACGAATTTGTTGACCGCCACATTAAAATTTAATGGCAATATTACAGTTCAAATTCAAGGTGATGGTCCATTAAAATTAGCCTTAGTTAATGGCAATGATCAGCAACAGATCCGTGCATTAGCACGTGTGCAAGGTGATATTCAAGACGGCATGAGCCTACATGATATGATTGGCAAAGGCGTATTAGTGATTACGATTGCTCCAACTGAAGGTGAACGTTATCAAGGCGTTATCGGTTTAGATAAACCAACGATTACGGAATGTTTAGAAGACTATTTTGTGCGTTCAGAGCAATTACAAACCCAACTTATTATTCGCACGGGTGAATATGACGGTAAAGCTGTTGCCGCTGGAATGTTGCTACAGATTATGCCAGATGGCCAAGGTACGCCAGAAGATTTTGAACATTTAACGACCTTAGCTGCAACCGTAAAAGATGAGGAGTTATTTGGATTACCTGCAGAAGAATTGCTTTATCGTTTATACCACGAAGAAGTAGTGGAAGTTTTTGAACCTCAAGCCGTTTCTTTCTTCTGTGGTTGCTCACCTGAGCGTTCTGGGGCAGCATTATTACTGATTCCAGAAGCTGAAATAGAGGAAATTTTAGAAGAACATAAAGGCAGCATTGATATGCAGTGTGAATGTTGTGGTACGCATTACTTCTTCAATAAAGAAGCTATTGATAAACTTAAACAAGCCCAATAAGAAAAATCCCCGTTCATGATAACGGGGATTTTTTATAGCCTTTTATTGTTGAACTTGTTCTAAACAATATTTGATGGCATCTGGAATCGAACCACCATGGTTTTTATTGGGAATTGAAATAAATTCCACGGAATTACCTTGTTTTTCCAATATTTCCGCCAATTGATGCGCATTGATTGTTCGCATTTGTTTCCGTTGATTAATGCGCTGTAATTGTTCTTCAGTCATATTCGGATCCTGGTCAGGATGCTCTTCATAATAGCCTAATGTAATCAGAATATGTGATGGTTTTTGGCGAATCCATGGTTCATTTTGAGGTAAAAATGAACCATTCCCCCACCAAAGAGAAGGGCTTGCCAAGGTGTAATGTTGAAATAAATCTGGTTGATGGAAGAGCACGTACAATCCAAATAATCCACCAAAAGAATGGCCAAAGAAATATTGTTTTTCCTTATTAATATCGAAATGCTGTTCAATATAAGGCTTTACGTCTTGTTGAATAAAGCGTAGAAAATCGGCTGCTTTTCCTCCTTTGGCGAATTCGGTACCTTCTGCCGGGAAAGTGTAGTCTCTCGTGCGTTCTTCAATGACGTAAGCTTTATCTGATACATAACCGATACCGATAATAAGCGGGAGGGGGTTATTGGGATTGACAGCATTCACTGCCATTGGAAATTGAGCATTACCATCTAACGTGTAAAGTGCGGTCAGTTTTTGCGATGTTTTTGGTGGTACCGCAATAAACAAGCGGTAATGTTTGTCTTCAAAGGTAAAATCTTTTTGTTGAATTTGATACATTTTTTTCATGCTTTCTTGAATAGGTGGAATCTTAAAGTCGGGTTCTGCTTGCGTGCTTTGCGTAAACATCAGCAGACAAAATAAAAAGGGTAAACGCAAAAATGAGAACATAGTTATTGAGTTTTTAGTTGATAATAGTTCTCACTATATCGAAAATATGATGGGTAAATCAACCTTGTTGTATCTTAGCCTCTTAAACCACCTAAAAAGGGGTAGAATTTTCCAATGAATGTTCAAAAATGAGATCTAGTTAACATTTTTTTTTTGACAATTCCCATACAATAATCATAGGAAAAATTTTTAAACTTTAATCAAGAGGTGAACTATGACTGATGTTAAAAACGTAATTAAAGAACTTGAAGCCGTTGGTATTCATGATGTTAAAGAAGTGGTTTATAACCCAAGTTATGAACAACTTTTTGAAGAAGAAACAAAACCAGGCTTAGAAGGCTTTGAAAAAGGGACACTTACCACAACTGGCGCGGTGGCTGTTGATACAGGGATCTTTACCGGTCGTTCACCGAAAGACAAATACATCGTTTTAGATGATACCACAAAAGATACGGTGTGGTGGACTTCTGATGTGGCGAAAAACGATAACAAACCAATGACTCAAGAAACCTGGTCAAGCTTGAAAGGTCTTGTGACTAAACAACTTTCTGGCAAACGTTTATTCGTGGTTGATGGTTTCTGTGGCGCAAGTGAACAAGACCGTATCGCTGTGCGTATTGTGACTGAAGTGGCATGGCAAGCACACTTTGTGAAAAATATGTTCATTCGTCCGACAGAAGAACAATTAAAAACCTTTAAACCAGATTTTGTGGTGATGAATGGTTCTAAATGCACCAACCCGAACTGGAAAGAACAAGGTTTGAACTCTGAAAACTTCGTTGCATTCAACTTAACTGAGCGTATCCAATTAATCGGAGGTACTTGGTACGGCGGTGAAATGAAGAAAGGTATGTTCTCAATGATGAACTACTTCCTACCACTTAAAGGTGTAGGTGCAATGCACTGTTCTGCTAACGTAGGTAAAGACGGTGATGTAGCAATCTTCTTCGGTTTATCAGGTACAGGTAAAACCACACTTTCTACCGATCCAAAACGTGAATTAATTGGTGACGATGAGCACGGTTGGGATGATGTAGGTATCTTCAACTTTGAAGGTGGTTGTTACGCGAAAACTATCCATCTTTCTGAAGAAAATGAGCCAGATATCTACCGTGCAATCCGTCGTGATGCATTATTAGAAAACGTCGTGGTTCGTGCAGATGGTTCAGTTGATTTCGATGATGGTTCTAAAACAGAAAATACTCGTGTGTCTTACCCAATTTATCACATTGATAATATTGTTAAACCAGTATCTCGTGCAGGTCATGCAACGAAAGTAATTTTCTTAACTGCGGATGCATTCGGTGTGTTACCTCCAGTGTCTAAATTGACACCAGAGCAAACCAAATACTACTTCTTATCTGGTTTCACTGCTAAATTAGCTGGTACAGAGCGTGGTATTACTGAGCCAACGCCAACTTTCTCAGCATGTTTCGGTGCAGCGTTCTTAACTCTCCACCCAACACAATATGCTCAAGTATTAGTTAAACGTATGCAAGCTGCTGGTGCAGAAGCGTATTTAGTTAATACTGGTTGGAACGGTACAGGTAAACGTATCTCAATCAAAGATACTCGTGGTATTATCGATGCGATCTTAGATGGTTCTATCGAAAAAGCAGAAATGGGCGAGTTACCAATCTTTGATTTAGCGATTCCAAAAGCATTACCTGGCGTAGATCCTGCGATCTTAGACCCTCGTGATACTTATGCCGATAAAGCACAATGGGAAGCGAAAGCGAAAGACCTTGCTGGACGTTTCGTGAAAAACTTTGAAAAATATGCGACCAACGCAGAAGGTAAAGCACTTATCGCAGCAGGTCCAAAAGCTTAATTAGAGAATATCGTATCTAATTAAACATTTCTAAAAATAACCGCACTTTGATTTGTTAACCAAAGTGCGGTTTTTTTATATTAAGTTTTTTGCGAGTTATTCTTTTGCTACGGTAAGAATAGACCAAATATAAGCCAAGATGACCAATACCGCAGAGACAGAAAACATGATGCTGATCACATCAACGAAAAAGAAACTTTCCAGAATCGGTTTAGTGAAGATGCGTTCCGCATATCTCGCGACAAAAGTGATGATATAAGCCCATAAAGCCCAGGTAACTAGATCTAGTACAAAGCTTTTGGCTTTAATCAGCAAGGGAAGGCTGCTACCTTTATTAATAACCATCAATTGTTGTAAAGTGGCGGTTGCCATTATTTAAACTCCTCTGTCAGGGCTTGTCCAGACAGCTAGCTTGGACTTGTTTCTAAAAATCGCTTTTGGGATTCCAACGAGTAATGTTACCGTATTGAGTAACCAATAAACATAGGGATACCAAATGCAGGAAATTCCATATTGGATCAATCCTTTTTCATAACGTGAATCAATGTATAAGCTTAAGAGACACTGTAAGAAGAAGGAAAAAAACATGATCGAGATATTTGTTTCAAACAGCTCCATGTTTTGAATACCTATACCTAAGGTAATCTTGCGGTATAGTGCAAGTGCAACCAGTGTAACCAATAAGATTGCCCAAGTAGCGGTAACAAAATATTCGGCATACATTGGCCATAGACGGCGGTTTTTCCAGCGCCAGACCTGAGGAAAATATTTGATGATGGTTTCTGCGCCACCTTGCGCCCAGCGTAAACGCTGTTTGTATAAACCATAAAGACGTTCAGGCATTAATACCCAACATAAGGCACGGGGTTCATACATGATGTTGTAACCGGCTGTTTGAATTTTCCAACTGACATCAATGTCTTCGGTGATCATATTGGTGCTCCAACCACCAATTTCTTCCATTACATCTTTTCTAAATAGGCAGCATACTCCAGATACCGTGAAGATCGTTCCCATTAGGCTTTGAGCGCGTTTGATTAAACCGATAATGGAGCTAAATTCAGACACTTGTAAGCGACCTAGGATTGTACTGCGGTTACGTACGCGTGGGTTTCCTGTAACGGCGCCATAAGCACGGTTTAATTCGAGGGATTGCACCATGTAATCGATGGCATCGAAATCCAATACGGCATCGCCATCAATACAGGCTACATATTCACCTTTAGCAATTAACAAGCCATGATTTAATGCGCTGGCTTTACCTTGGTTTTCTTGGTGAAGTGCCACGATGTGTTCGTCAGCTTTTGCCCAACGTTCAATAATTTCACCTGTGTTATCTTTACTGCCATCATTGATAAAGATCAGTTCATAGTTTGGGTATCTGAGTTGGAGCAAGTAAGGAATAGCTTCATCTAGATTGTCCCCTTCGTTGTAGCAAGGCACCATAATGCTGACCATAGGAACGCGTTCTTTAGGCATTTGTTGGAAAGTCGGTTGCCCGAGTTTTCCTTCCATAAACAGGTAATAGCACAGACTTGCTGTCACCCAATATATTGCCATCCCGGCAGGATACATGAATACGAAGATACTCACTGCTTCTAAGAATTGTTGGTTCATGATCAATCCTTATTTTTTCCCTGCATTCGTATTTACGGAAAAATACGGTTTCATTTTGTTCATATCCGGTTGGTTTGTTAAAAAGTTATCCGGATAGTAGCCATAGCTATAAATATGATTTTTTTGTAATAGCGTCATCCAATCAATCAATTCAGATTCAGGAATTGGTTTTTGAGTTCGCCAATTCACCGCTTGGAATTCAAATAAGACTTTATCTAATGACGCTTGAGCTTTCACATTTTCAATAAGAGAAGCAAACCATTGATAGGCTTCTTTTTGTGAAATAGGCTGTTCATTTTCCATGTATGGCATCGCCATGATGGCAGTGGTATCGTAATTGTCGGTGAGCGTTTTTAAGTTTTGTGCCAACCATTCTTCTGCATTTGGATTTGTGATCACTGATGCATAAAGATTACGAGCCGTTTTAAGAGAATATGAACCACGCAAGAAATAAGGTTTTAACGCATCGGTGAGTTGATGGGTTAATTGGATTAAATCTTGTGTTTTTTGTTTTGCTTGTGGACTAACCATGCCTTCAGCGTGAGTGCCTTCAGCACCTTCAAAATCGGTTAGGAACGCATCATCGTGGAATAAAATGCCATTAAATTTGGCGTAGAATGACAAATCGTTATAAATGGATTTAATGATTTCGACATTCTGTTTGTTATAAGGTGAAAGGCGTAAATAAGCCTTTGTTGAAGGCTTGCCTGTACGGCTATCAATGACATATTCCGCCTCTTTTACGCTTTTTCGTAAATCAAAGGCGAGTACAGGCATCCAAGCATAAACTTGTACGCCTGCGCGTGTTTGTAATTGCCAGGCAATTCGACCAAAAATATCATCGCGAACAGGAAGATATTTATTAGGGAAATACAAGGCATCGGCTACGCCATCCCCATCTGGATCGGAGAAGGCTTGAAGATAAACTGTCGTCACACCATAGCGATAGATGCGGTCGATTAACTTATCAAGGTTTTTGGCTTGCTGAGCTTTATCCGCATCATAGACATAATCTAAATCGACATGCAGTACTCGTTGAATTTGTTTGCTTTCATCAATGCCATCAAGATAGTTTTTAACGGTATTTAGATCGGTTTCTGCATTAAGTAATAAGCGTCCAATATGTTTATCGCCCACTTTATTGATGATTTTTTCACCTAATGAGAAATAGTGTGGCATTCCTGCTTGTCGTGCAAGTTGCACAGCAACATCATTAAATTGTCCATAAGGCCACACCATGACACGTGGTTTCTTACCGATATGATTGACTAACGTTTGAACAGAACGAGTGAAATCAGATTTCAATCTGTTTTTGTAGGCATCTTCAGTTTCATATTTTCCGTTTTTATATTCAGGTGCAATCACTGAGGGTAATTGACCACCAGATGGGTTGGCATTTATACCGTTATGAAGATTATGAGTATGTGAGGCTACTTCAACGAGCCCACTTTGTTCCATTTCTTTGACTTGCGACCAAGTGGCAAAAACGGAACGATCTAACATTTTATCGGCATAAGCGATTTTTTGATCTGCCGGCGTATCTAACCAGCCTGTCACTGGCGCAAAAACAGCAGGGTAGTTATAGGCCTTTAATAGAGGAAAGACCACGTTATACATGGTTTCATAGCCATCATCGAAGCTTAGCAATACCGCATTATCAGGTAATGTGCCTTTACCATTTTCAGCATCGATAACTTGCTGCCAACTGATCACGTTGTATCCGTTTTCTTTTAGCCAATTAAAATGTTTAATTAAGGTTTGGGCTGAAATCGTTTGAGGAAAATAATGTTTTTGATTTTCAGCCGCACTTTCATCTACAACAGAGTGATAAGCTAATACGCCATAACGATCTTGCGCAAAGGCAAAAGCTGAAAAAAGGGAAAGCGTGCAAATAATGATTTTTGCAAAATGTTTTAGAGATCTCATAAAGTTATACCGCTTAAGTATTTAATAATAAATAGAGAAGTTTAAATTTCCGAAATTGTTGAATTCAGCACTGCCGTCGTAAATATTCTTTTTACGACCAATTTCATAAGACACGCCAAATTTTTTACCAACACGCCATTGGTGTCCGTAACTTATCGACCACATTTTTTCTTGATTGAGTTCTGCCTGTTTATAAGCACCCACACTGGCTTTCAGGTGATGATTTAAGACTAAGCCATAATTAAGTGGTTGGTAGTAACTTAAATCCGCACCGAATTCCAAGCTTGTCGCTTTTGATGGGTTGTAATATTCAGCAGAATCAATGGTTTTATTTTTGCTGTAATCGATTCTGAAATTGTTGGTTAGCGCCCAACGGTCATGTTTGAATGTATTGAGATTCAACCAGAAATTGGCTTCTTTTCTTAAGTTGCCGTCATTAAATTTCATGACGCCACCACCTAGCCCAGCTTGGAAAATATCGGAATAGGAATATGTGGTAGAGAAACCAATATCTTTGGTATACACCCCTTTATTGATGGCTTTAACTGGAGTGCCACTACCATTAATATTGGCGTCTAAATTAAATGACCAATGCTGGTTGAGGGTATAATTTGCCTCTGTAGAGAAATAGGCTTTATCATTAAGCTTAATGCCTTTCCCGCTTTCCATTTTCACTTGGAGTGGATAGAAATTGAGCTCTGTTCCTACGCCAATTCGGCGAGAAATGAGACTTTCTTTGTCATAAGGGGAGCGAGTTTCTAAGTAATGAACGTAGAGATCGTGACCATTTGCTGTTTTCGGTGTGTAAATCGCATAATCTTGGCTACTTTCATTGCTATAACTGATTGGTGAGGTACGATGCTGTAAGCCGATACTTCCTACAATTTTGCCAGAACGTGCTTGTTCGTAATGGTTTATGAGGGATTGTGCTGACTGACGTTGTTCTTCATTCATTGCATCAATTGTTTTTGAAACTGTTGGTAAATCATTTTGACTTAAAGCAGTTTCTGCCAGGTTATTGCGTGCTTCTTGCTGATCATTTTTACTCAAAAAATAACCGGCTTTTTCAGCCCATAATTTGGCATCATCATAGTTGCCACGATTTCGCTCAAGTTCTGCTTTTTGCAACATAACCCATGGATCACCTGGCGTTTTATTAAATAGACGATCATCAATCAGTTGCTGAGCCAATTTGCGGTTACCACGCCATAAGGCTAAACGTGCCAAACCAAAATAGCGAGAATCGTAGCCTGGATTTAGAATTTTTGATGTTCGGGTATAGTCATTGATATAAATATTTGAATTCATACGCTCTAAATATTGTTGAGCCAATTCAAATTTGCCCGCATCGCTTGCAGTGAGAGAGAGTTTATGAAGTAAACCATCGTTCACAGCGAGTTTATTGTTTAAGGCTTGTTGTTCAATTGCTTGATAAATCGCTAATGCTTTGTGTGGTGAGCCTTTTGCTGCCCAATAATCACCAAAGGCTTCTTCTAAATACGCTGGCACATTAGGTTGAGTCTGTAATGTATTGAAGTCATCCTCTATTTCATCAAATTTATTTAATCGGACACCCATCACAAAACGATCTTGCAATGCTTGTTGATACAAAGGATGTTCAGGGTTAATTTTGGCCAAAAGTGCGGTCAATTCTTCAAATGATTTTTCTTGTTGTGTAGGCGTTGTCGCATTTTTTGAAGAGGTAATTGTCTTACCATGCTCAAACCACATCATGTCTTTTTGATTGAATTGATCAGGATAGGCTTTTTGTAGTTTCTCTTGTAATGGTTGAAGGTTGTATTTCGATGCCAAACGATACAACTCTCTCATTAAGGTGATATTTTTTGGATTTTGTTCTAACTGACGTTGCCAACGGCCAAGTTTAGCCATGTCGGGTTCGGTGAAATCAAGCAAATAGCTTTCCGCATCAAGGTAAGCATTATCTTGTCCAAAACGTTTCTTATAAACATTCAGTGCATTTTTTGCCGCAGTGTAGTTTTTGGTTTCAGTGGAGGCTAATGCGCCACCAAGCCATCCATTTGGATTATCAGGGAATTGCTTTTGCAATTGGGAATAGAATGCAACGGCACGGTCGTATTGTTTTTCATTTCGAGCGGCTTTGCCTAAATTTTCCAGTTCATTTTGGGAAAATTGCGCGGGTGCGCAGCTTTCGCAAAGTGAAAGTGCTTTAGCGGATTGATTCGTCCTCAGATAGAGTGTAATTAAATCATCGCGCACTTTAATATCGTTTGTCCTCTTAAATAAGGCCTCAAGTTTTGGAATGGCTTGATTTAATTGGGCCTCTCCTTGACGGGAGAAAATGATGATATTTTCTCGTTCGGTATCAATAGAGGAATTTTGGGCATAGGCAACCTGTACTACTGAGGTACTGACACCTACTAATAGCACAGTCTTAAAGACATGGGATAGAGACTTCATATTAACTTCTACGATGTTTAATTATAATTATTTATTGTGGACTCCATATTTATGACAATGTAAAGAAAGTATAAGTTTCGTAAAGTGGTCCGACCTCAAGTTGAGCGATAAAAAGCATTAGCTATGTATAACATCAAGTGTTTTAGGTGAAAAAATAGGCGTTTTAGTAAAATAAAACGCCTATTTGATATTTAGAGAAGTGATTGAAAGTTATTTCAAAATAAACATCGGTGTGTTACTGATAGGATCACGATGAATGATGACATCCAAATCAAACACATCCTTAAGTAACTCTTCGGTCATGACCTCATCAGGTGTGCCTTGTGCCATTACGGCACCTTTTTTCATGACGATTAAGTGATCGCAATAGCGGCAGGCTTGGTTGAGGTCATGTAACACTGTAATTACGGTTTTGCCGTTTTGTTGCATTTGTCGCATCATGCCCATGAGTTCTGCTTGGCGGTTTAAATCCAGATAAGTGGTAGGCTCATCAAGTAGCACTAATTCAGCATCTTGCGCAAGTGTCATGGCTAAAAATACCCGTTGTTGCTGACCACCAGATAAATCGGAAACCAACTGTTCGGCGAGTTCGGCAGTTTGTGTTTGCGCCATCGCCCAAGTGACCAATTCTTCATCTTTTTGACTGAGTTTACCCCATAGATTTAAGTAAGGCGAACGCCCGTAAGCGATCAATTCGCGCACTTTTATCCCTTCAGGTACCAAGTGTTGCTGCGGGAGAAAAGCCAATTCTTGGGCATATTCTTTAGGGCTTTTTTGCCAAATGTCCTTGCCTTTATGGGTGATTGAGCCTTGCTTCGGTTTAAGCAGGCGAGCCACCGCTTTTAATGTGGTGGACTTACAGCAACCATTTGGGCCGATTAACGCAATCACTTTATTTTTCGGGAATTTTAGCGACAGATTTTTAACCACGAGTTTATCTTGATAACCTAAAGATAAATTATTGATTTCAATGCTCATTATTTAGTTCTCATCAATAAGTAGAAGAAATATGGCGCACCGATAATCGCGGTCAGAATACCCGCTGGTAGTTCAGTTGGTGGGTCAATCACCCGCGCCAAAATATCCGAAAGTTGTAATAAGAGGGCGCCAATAATCAAGGCCGCCGGTAATAGGGTGCGATGTCTGCCGCCGACTAAACGACGGGCAAGATGCGGCGCAACCAAGCCTAAAAAGGCAATCGGACCACAAATTGCTACGGCCGTAGTGGAAAGGGCGACCGCTAGCACTAAAACGCTGATTTGCACTTTATTCACAGTCACGCCTAAGGTGGAGGCTTTGTTTTCACCTAAACCAAGGGTGTCGAGATCGCGACAGAAAATAAATGGCAAGGGTAGCAACACTACTAACCATGGTAATACCACATTCAAATAAGACCAGCTGCGCCCCCATAGGCTTCCTGTAAGCCATAACATCGCTGTATTGATCTCGACCGGATTGGTAAGCATCAGATAATGACTAATGGCTGCCCACAATGCGGAAAGTGCGACCCCAATGATTGCCATTTTAATAGGGCGGAAGTTAAAACCGCACACGATCCATAAAATGACAAAAGAGAGCACTCCACCTAAAAAGGCAAAAATTGGCATCCAGTAAAATGCTAAGTTTGGTAAGAACATCAATACCGAAACAGCAACTAACCCTGCCGCATTGTTAATCCCTAAAATATCGGGAGAGGCAAGTGGATTGCGTACTACGCTTTGCACTAACACACCGGAAATCGCTAAGGCTCCGCCTAATAAAATCGCTAATACCGCACGAGGTAGGCGATATTCCATCAAGGTAAAATAGTTTTTATCGTCAGGCTGAAAGGCCGCCCAAATTTCCTCAAAAGAAAGCGTATAAGTGCCAAGTCGAATACTCAATCCAAAGAGTAGTACCATCAGACTGAGCGTGACGACATAAAAGCCGATAGCGCGAAAAGATACATGAGAAGCTCGCATTAGTGTCTTCCTCTGGCAAATAATACAAAGACTGGGGCACCGATTAAGGCAAGCACCGCACCAGCAGGCACTTCGCTAGGGAAGTTCACCGCACGGGCAATGGTATCTGCAGCGAGCATTAAAATTGCGCCGAGTAACATTGCCATAGGGAGCGATTTTCGCAAGTCATAACCAATCCAATAGCGGGCAAGGTGGGGCACGAGTAAGCCAATAAAGGCCACAGGGCCAGCAACACTCACGCTTGAGCCCACAATCAATAACGCCATGATGTTAGCGTACCAACGTAAACGGAAGAGATTGATACCTAGCGAACGAGCGGATTCATCACTTAAATTGAGTAAATTCAAACGACTGGCAAAAAGCAGGCAGAAAAGTGCGGTCAAAATAAAGAACGGAAATAACGTCAATAATTCATTCCAACGGGCATGTGCAATGCCGCCAGCTAGCCAGCTCATAATACCGAAGGCATGATCTTCCGCGATAATGAGCACCAATTTCGTGAGCGCGGCACAAAGTAGTGATACGGCAATCCCCGCTAAAATCACTCGGCTACGATCTCCACTATTATCTTTCCATCCGTTGCTGATCAGCATCACCACAAACCAACTCAGACCGCCGCCGATACTAGCCACTAAGGCAATGCTATAACCAGAAAGAATCAAGGGGCTAAACGCACTGGCGGTTACCATGGCAAGACTAGCTCCAGAGTTCACGCTGAGTAGCGTAGGTGAAGCAAGCGGGTTGCGCGTAATGGTTTGTAACAACGCCCCCGCCACCGCAAGATTGGCACCTAAAATCATGCCAACTAATGCGCGCGGTAGGCGTAAATCGGTTACCGTAATTTTGGCAATTTCATCGCCATCGGGGAGGAACGCTTGTAACGCTGCAAGCGGTCGAATTTCGATGGGATAATACAAAAACAGGCTTCCCCATAATAGGAAAGCCAGAATGATAAGGGGAAGTCCCCAACGGAAAGCAGACTTCATCATTATTTTTGCTTCACGAAATCTTCAATTTGTTTTGCCATAATTTTGCTTGCTTCTAAACCGCGACCACGCGCCCACATGTCGGAGTCAACACTGTAAACATGGTTCGCTTTGACCGCAGGAATGGCTTTCCAAAGTGGCTCAGCTTCCCATTTGCGCGCAATACTTTCATCACGATAATGGGCAATGAACAAGTATTCCGGTTTTTCCATTACTAATTGTTCAAGGTTGATTTCTACGAAAGCTTGATCGCTATTGAGTTTAGTTGGCGCAAAACCTAATGTCGTTAAGAAACTACCCACATAGCCATTGTCATTTTGGATATTAAATTTATCTTCTCGGGAAGTACCAAATGAGGCTTTTTTGCCTTGTACACCTAAATTTTTTGCGATGTTGGCAATGTAATCATTATGTTCATTGATCTTCGCTTTCATTTCAGCGCTTTTACCGACTAAATCACCAATTTTCTGCGCAGTTTCAAGATTTTCTTGGTAGCTTTCATGACGGGAATCAAACATCACCGTTGGCGCAATTTTTTTCAATTCTTCAAATACTGCAGTATGGCGAGATGGATCAGCAATAATTAAATCGGGTTTGAGAGAAGCAATCACTTCAAGACTCGGTTGAGAACGCGTGCCAACGGATTGCCATGCAGCAATTTTTTCGCGCACTTGCGGCAAAATACGATCGATTTTGTTGTCGTCAGCCACACCTACTGGGCTTACACCGACTTGGGCTAAAGCATCCACAAAAGAATATTCCAATACCACAACACGGCTTGGGGTTTTATCAAGGGTAAATTCACCTTTCGCATCTTTAACCGTCACGGCGCTAGCGAATGCGGATACCATTAATAATGCGGAAGCTAAAGTAGTTTTGAATAATTTTTTCATGTTGTGTCCTCAATAATAAAAAGCATTTGGATTATACACTCAAACAATGTTATTGAGAATAGTTATATTCTAGCTATTTGGTCGGATTTCTCTATTTTGCCCGCATTCTGGCAAGTAAACTGACGGCAATAATAATGACTAATGAACCAATCCAGAAATTTAGGCTTGGTACGTTATCCCAGAAGAACCAGTCACAGATGCTGGAGAAAATCACGCCAGTAAAAGCAAAAGGCGTGATGACATTGGCAGGGGCGTATTTAAAGGCGCGAGTGAGTAATAATTGGAAAATAAGACCAAATCCGCCCACTAAAAGCAGTAATGTGAATCCATGTAGTGTTGGTATTTCCCATTGAGTAATAAAAAAGAGTGGCAATAAAATCGAGCCTAATAAGTGGAAGTAAAACACGATATTTTTAGGTGAGTTGTGTTTATTGAGCTCTTGTAAGCTGATAAATGCCATGGCCGCCAATACTGCAGCACCTAACGCATAGCCTACATGGATAGGGTTGATATTCATTGAACCGTTGGTCAGCATAATGATGGATACACCGATAAACCCCATAAAACTGCAAGCTAATACTTTTAATGGCGTTCTGACTTTAAAGAAAAACAGCAATAAAGGCACAAAAAGTGCGGACGTATTCATCAATAAAATCGCAATAGAAATCGGCAAATATTTAATGGCGTAGAAGGTTAGCAACATACTGGCAATGCCGGCGAGATTACGCAAAATGAGAAACTTCCATTGCGACATATCGACTTTGAAATCTCCATCTTTAATTAAAAAGGGCAAGAGAAAAACAAAACCAATAAAGAAGCGGGAAAATAAAATTTCACTGGACGGTAATTCATCAGAGGCGTATTTTACAAATACACCCATTAAGGCAATGCTGATGTAAGCTAACACCATACAAACAACAGCTTTTTGATAATTATTGCGGAGATGTATGTTTGGCATAAAGGTTCCTTGCACAAAGTGCGGTAAAAAATTGCCTTATTTTGTAAGAAAATGGGCTTGTCTTCGTCTAATGAAATGCAAGCTGAAGATTTTTCTATAATAAGGAAAGAAAATGAAATATACAAAAACATTTCTCATATTGACCGCACTTTTTGGCGGTTTGCAAAGTAGTTTAACGTATGCTGATCACACAGAATCATCAAAGGAGCAAAAAATGACAATGGAAAGTAAACAAGAACAACAAATTATTTATCTTGCCGGTGGTTGTTTTTGGGGACTAGAAGCTTATATGGAAAGAATTCAAGGCGTGACTGATGCTGTTTCTGGTTATGCCAATGGAAAAGGTGATACCACTAACTACCAATTATTGCATGCGACAGATCATGCGGAAACGGTGAAAGTCACTTACGATCCAAATAAAATTTCGTTAGATAAATTACTGCAATATTATTTCCGCGTTATCGATCCAACCAGTATTAACAAGCAAGGCAATGATCGAGGCAGACAATATCGCACCGGCATTTATTATCAAAATGAGCAAGATAAAGCCGTTATTGAAGCGGCATTAAAAACCTTACAAAGTAAATATCAAGTGCCGATTCAAATTGAAGTAGAACCGCTGAAAAATTATGTGGAGGCGGAAGAGTATCATCAGGATTATCTCAAGAAAAACCCGAATGGTTATTGCCATATTGACATCAAAAAAGCCGATGAGCCATTAATTGATGATAAAAAATACCCAAAACCAAGTGATGCAGAATTAAAGCAAAAACTGACCGCACTTCAATATGATGTGACGCAAGGCAAACATACCGAACGCTCTTTTAGTAACGAATATTGGGATAATTTCGCGCCGGGTATTTATGTGGATATCACCACGGGAGAACCGTTATTTTCTTCTAAAGATAAATTTGAATCAGGTTGCGGCTGGCCAAGTTTTACCAAACCGATTGCCGCTGAAGTGGCGGAGTATCAAAGAGACAATAGCTTTAACATGACTCGCATTGAGGTGTTAAGTCGCAGTGGTCATGCCCATTTAGGTCATGTGTTTGACGATGGTCCTAGTGATAAAGGTGGATTACGTTATTGCATCAATAGCGCATCGATTAAGTTTATTCCATTAGATGAAATGGAAAAACAAGGCTATGGTGATTTGATTCCTTTTGTGAAATAAGAGGGCAAAATGAGAAAAATATTGACCGCACTTTTATTGTTTTTGAGTCCATTGAGTTTTGCACAAGAGAAGGTGTCTTTGGCGGATATTTCCTTGAAAACGTTGGATAATCAAACCGTCTCTTTATCACAATATCAAGGCAAACCGCTTTATATCAAAATGTGGGCATCTTGGTGTCCAATTTGCTTGGCGGGTTTAGCGGAAATTGACGATCTTAGTGCAGAAAAAAATCTTGATTTTAATGTGATTACGATTGCCTCACCTGGACAAAAGAACGAACAAAATAGCCCAAAATTTATCAATTGGTATAAAGGTTTGGATTACAAAAATATCACCGTATTATTGGATGAAAACGGTGAAATAATTAAACGAGCTAATGTATTAGGCTATCCGTTTAATTTGCTATTAGATAAGGATTTAAACCTTATCAAAGCACAACCAGGTCATTTGAATTCAGATCAAATTAAACAATTTGTGAAGGAATAAAAAAGTGCGGTCATTTTGGACCGCACTTTTTATATTGGCTTGATTATGCAAATGCCTGTAATTCAGGGTTGATTGGGGTTTCAGCGATGTTGTTCACATAGTTACATAATGTGGCGAGGCTGACACCTAAAATCACATCAATGGCATTTTCTTGAGTATAACCTGCATCAAAGAACGCTTTAAGCTGTGCTTCAGTTAATTTTGCTTTTTGCAAAATAACGGCAAGGGTGAAACGCGCTAAAGTATCCAGTTTTTTATCACTTTCAATACGAGCAGTTGCGCGAATTTGGTTTACAAGCTCTTCTTCAAGTTTTAATACTTTTAAAGCGATCTTCGTGTGGCCAGCTACACAGAAACCACATCCATTGACTACGGCAGCGGTAATTTGCACCACTTCGCGTTCTGTTGCCGTTAAACTGTTACGACCATTAATGCCGCCCACTGTGCGATAAGTTTCAAGTGCAGTAGGGGCATTCGCGAGAACACCAATTAAATTTGGAATAAAACCATTTGCATTTTGTACGGCTTTTAAGGCTTCTTGTGCCGCTTCAGGTGCTGATTCAATGGTGTGAATTTTAAATTGAGACATAAACTACTCCTAAGGGATAAATCATAAATTTCCGCTTGATAATACCTTTCTAACTTAAATAAGAAAAAGAAGAAAAGCTTATTTCATATAGCCAAAAGTTATGATTATTTTGGCGTCGCTATGCTAAATGTGTTTTGACGACAGACAGTAATCTCTCCAACTCTTTTTTGCCTTTTTCGGAAAGGACTTTGTTGTCACGCAACATTTGGGTGGCGCGTGCTTCGATAAAGCGGAGATAATCACTGTTTTGTGTTTCTTGGAATTGCTTTTCGGCTAACTGCATTTCAGTGAAATCTTTATTGGTTTGAGCAAGCAGCACTTTTTGTCCGATTAATACAATTAATGCGGCAATTAAAGCGATGACGGCGCCATAGCCATTAGTGGGATAATAAAGAATGCCCGCCAGAACAAAAAGTGCGGTCACTAAATTGGATGAATTTTTAATATAGCCTTCAGCCGGTGGTGGCTTGATGAGATCTTTCCAGTTCATAGGATTTATATGTCATGCTAAAAAATTTGCCTTCCCACAAGAAAAAGAGGGAAGGCAATATCATAATGTATTAGGCTAACACACCAAAATGATAGCCTAAAATACCCACGCCGAATAAGGCAAAGATGATGTACATAGCGTTGATTTTTTTACGTAATAAATACATACATAAGAAGGTTAAACCTAACGCCGCAAGGCCTGGGAGAAGATCGTTTAACACGCTTTGTACAGTGGTCACCACTTCTTCGCCCATTTGGTTTTTATAGCGGGAAAGTTCTAATGGAATGTTGATACTCGTCCATTTCGATACCAGAGAGCCCATGACAAAGAGACCGAGGATAGATGCCCCCTGCGTCAATTTTTGTAAGCGACCGCCACCCATATCGTTAACGATTGTGGTACCTTTTTCATAGCCGTATTTGAAACCATACCAACGAGTTACTGCACGGCAAAGGTTGATACCAATGAAGAAAAGTAATGGCCCTAAAAGGCTGCCAGTAATGGCTAAACCTGCACCAAGTGCGGCCAATACAGGACGTAATGTTCCCCAGAAAATGGGGTCACCCACACCGGCTAATGGTCCCATTAAACCGACTTTCACCCCGCTGATTGCTGAGTCATCAATATCGTTACCGTTCGCACGTTCTTGTTCCATCGCGGCAGTTACACCGATGATAGATGAGGCTACCCAAGGTTGGGTGTTGAAGAATTCTAAGTGGCGTTTTAATGCCGCCGCTTGATCTTCTTTTTTGCTGTAAAGACGTTTAATGGCAGGGATCATCGATACACAGAAACCCATTGCTTGCATACGTTCAAAGTTGAAGGAACCTAGCAAGAAAGTTGAACGCCAGTAAGTGCTACGAATATCGCCTTTTGTTAATGATTTTTTAGTTTGTTCAGTCATAATTTCTTCCTTATAGTCCTTCAAGTTCATCATCAGCTAATTCACTTTTTGCAACTGCTTGTGGGGCAGTAGATTGATGGAAACGTGGGTTTAATTGAATGTAAATCATCGCTAAGCATGTGCCTAAAATACCGAGACCGACAAGGTTGTAATTGGTGAAAGAGGCGATTACGAAGCCTAGGAAGAAGAATGGCATTAATGCGCCTGCACGCATCATATTGATGACCATCGCATAACCGACGACTACGATAAAGCCACCGGCGATTTGTAAACCACGAGTAACCACTTCAGGAATGGCATTCAATGCTTCAGTCACCGTATCCGTACCTGCTACTAACGCAACGAAGAAGGTTGGAATTGCCACACGTAACGCTTGTAATGCAAGACCACTAAAGTGACAGAATTCAATGCCGCGGAAGTTCGCTTTTGCGGCAAAATCATCGGCTTTGTGTTGAAGGAAGATGGTTAAAGTACGAACGAAGATGGTTAATACTTGACCTGCTGCGGCTACTGGAATCGCAATCGCTAATGCGCTCCCTTTATCTTGGCCGCCTTTGATAACGAGGATAGTTGCAATCACACTGGCTAATGCCGCATCTGGTGCCATTGCCGCACCCACGTTCATCCAGCCTAATGCCACTAATTCAAGGGTACCACCGACAATAATACCGGTTTCTAAATCACCCAATACTAAGCCGATTAGGGTACAAGCAACTAAAGGACGATGGGTTTGACGTTCGTCCAATACACTCCCCATACCGCAAATGGCGGCAACGAGCGTGACTAAAATAATTTCCATTGTTGTCATAATGAATTGTCCTCGTAATTAAAATTGAATCGCATCAAGCTCTTTGTGCGTGAGCATTGATTTCGGGCTACTCGCCACTTGTTGCAAGCTTAATTCCACGCCTTTATCTAAAAGCTGTTTAAATGCCGCCACATCAGTTGGGTTGACAGCAACTGCTTGGGAAAGCATCTTATCGCCTTCACGGAATGTCATACCGCCCACGTTAACCTTATCAATTTTCACGCCACCCTCGATTAAACGCAGGATGTCTGTTGGGTTGGTTACCAACCAAAGAATGTTTTTACCTGCATATTTCGGGTTGTGATACACCTTAATGGCTTTTTCTACTGGAATCACATAAGCTTTTAAATGTTCAGGCGCGATTTGGAGTAATAAATCACGACGAAGCGCATCATTTGCCACATCATCATTTACTGCAAAAATGGCTTCACATTTCACTGCTTTCGCCCAAGAGGTCGCTACTTGACCGTGGATTAAACGGCTATCAATACGCAATAAGGAAATGTTCATATTGCCAGAAAGTGCGGTTGGATTTGGAGAGGTTTTTGGTGCTTCAGCTGGCTTAGCAGCGGGCGTTGGAGCAGGCTTGCTTTCTTTAGGTTGACGGAAGGATTTCACAGCAGCGACCCCGACTTCTTTCGCGGTTTCTACCAATTCATCTAAGCTGGCGCCATCTTTAGCATCAAGTACTTCTAGCAACATCGGTAGATTAATGCCGGTGACGATATCGGTATTATCTCTTTCACTGGCGACTCGGCTTGCCGCGTTATAAGGGCTACCACCAAATAAATCGACCAAAAAGAGCACTGGTTCATTTTCAGGCAGCGTGGCAATAATCGCATTGTATTTCTCGATTAAATGCTCACCGCCTTCACCCGGTAAGAAAGTCACGACATGGCAGTTTTCATCTTCGCCATACACCATAGCGGCGGAGTTGACGATTTCTTCAGAAAACTTACCGTGCGTTGCAACGATAATGTGGGTCATGGATATTCCTCCCATTGAGTTGATAAAATCAGTCTATTTTGCTTTCAATACGCATTACGCAAACGATTGCTCCGAATGGAGTTTAGTGTATGGATTTGAAGATTACCGTCAAATAAAGAATAGTCAAATAGTGATCGAGATCAAATAAACAGGTAAGATGACTCACAACTTTTGAGGTATTTATGAATGAAATGCAAAGTGCGGTAGATTTTTTGATTATTTTTCAGAATAGAAAGCATTTCGCGACAAGATAAATAGGAAAAGGTTAAAATAAGCCAAATTTTCTGTTGGGAGTTTCGATGTTTTTTGTTTATCTCATTATCGCCTTAGCGGCAGGTGTCGCACTCGCGACGCAATCAGCCATTAATACGCAGTTGGCGAAAGCCATGAGTGGCGAAGCGGTGATCGCGACCTTTATTTCTTTTGCAGTGGGAACGATCGTTCTCTTTTTTATTGCTTGGGTAAAAACCGATTTATGGGGCAATTTATCAACCGTCCCTTCACAACCTTGGTGGAAATTAATTGGTGGGATACTTGGTGCAGTTGTCGTGTTCACAACGGTTTTACTTGCACCTAAGCTAGGCATTACCGCGATGTTATTTTTTATCATCGTCGGACAATTAATTACCGCAACCACTATTGATCATTTCGGTCTTATCGGTATGCCGATTCGAGAAGTCAATATCACGAAATTTATCGGCTTAATTATTGTCGCCTTTGGATTAGTATTTTATTTCTTTGGGGATAAGTTAGTTGAGCTATTTGGGGCGAGATAAGATAGAATACGCCTCTGTTCATTTATTTATCGCGTAATTGGGGAAACTATGCGAAAGCGTTGCCTGTGGGCTTTGATTATTTTGTTGCTGTTGATCGTAGTAAGCGTTGGCTTAGTGCGCGTTTTTGCGACCCCGAAACGTGTGGAACAACTCGCAAATCATTTTTTAGCACCGCATTATCACATTGAATTAGCGGATGACTGGCAATGGAAAGCGACAGGTTTAACGCTACCTGAGCTAAAAGTGAAAACAGACCAATGTACCCTTGTAAACCTCGATAATACGCAACTCACTTGGTGGAATAAACGTAGTCTTGATGTTGAAAAGGCGAGTTTGAATTATGATTGTTTAACTCATTTACCAAGCGATAACGCTGAAAAAACACCACCAAATTTGACCGCACTTTGGGCGGCATTACCTATTTCTGATGTCAAAGTTAAACACTTTCAATTAACAAATACCGATGCACTGAAACAAGCCGCATTGCAGCCTTTTTTATCGGCTGATTGGGCGTTAGATGCCAACTATAATGGCAACCAATTAGCCCTTGAAGCTCAAGCGAATAATGATGGGCTTGAGCTGCATCATCAATCCACTGTCACGCCACGAGATGGGATCTTCCAATGGACAGGCAATACCGATATCAAACAATCAGGCGATAAAACCTATGATCTTCAGTTCACTGCAAATTTTGAGCCCGATCTTTCTCAACTTCCTCAACAAGGAAATGTTTTATTCAATTGGAATAACCCTGAACTTGCTGTAACCAAAGGCGAGGCAAAAGTGTCGTGGCAAGGTGCAGACGGTCAGTTAAACGCTCAAGATTTAACAGCAAATTCGCCGTTGTTGGATGTGCCTTTCGTGTTCACCAAAGATGGCTTGGATATTTCGTGGGGGAAATTTTATTGGACCTTTGATAGCTATCAACCAATCAAAGGTTTCCTTGGGTTATCTATTCATCGTGCGGCAGAAGGCTTGTTGCCATTAAGCATTGATATGAACGTGATCTTGCAAACCTTTGGCGAAATGGGCATAGGGGAGATCGTGATTTCAGGGAAAAATGGTGAAATCGGTGGGGGCGATGATAATAACGAATTGGACTTTGAGCTGAAAACTCGCGGGGATTTACGTTATAACGCTACCGTGGCACTCACTAATTTAACTTATCATCTAGGCGGGATTTTTACGCATCCCGTGGTGTATTTTTATCCGGGGTCGGTCTTTAAAATGGATACTGTGCAACCAGATACCAAATTACATGTTCGTTTACCGTTAGATGACATTATTATTGGTCGTTATGGCTTAGAAGGGCGTTTGCTGGCAACGTTGAATGGCACAACCCCGCAGTTTGAAAATCTCAATTTAAAATTAGACGGAAACGCTCACGAGTTTATTGCCGGTATTAAAACCGTGTTTGACTTCCGAGATGAAGAACATAAGTTACAGTCGGTGGAAAAACAAGCGACAAACCGTTGGGATTGGATTATCAATGGAAGCGCAAACTGGAAATCCTTAAATACGCCAGTCAAAATGGAAGGTAAAGGATTTTGGGAAGCCGATCATATTGAATTAAATCAACTTTCTGCTCATTCTAAAGAAGTCAAAATGAAAGAGGTAAAAATGGCACCACTTTCATTGGAACTTAAAGATCGACTCCGCTGGGATTATGAAGAAGAACATATTCGAGGCTTGTTACAAGCGAAAACAGATTGGATTGAACTGGCTTATGGCGGTCGTTTTGTTTCGCCTGTTTTTGGCTTAGGCATTGATGGTAAGAGTATCAGTAACTTCAATTTTGCAGGTGATTTAAAGGCGGGCTCGCTTGGGCCTTTAGATGTTTTGGGTGTATATCAGAATAGTGCACTTTCAGGCGAAATTAGTTGGAAAGAACAATCCGCAAAAGTATTCCAATCACTCTTCCCACAAAAATGGAACTGGTTAATCCATGAAGGGAGCATCAAAGGACAGAGCAAATTCGTGATTAATACCAATGGCGTGAAAATGGGTGGGGAGCTGAACCTAAAAAACGGTAAAATCACTATGCCAGATGGTGAAGTGTATGGCTTGAATATTCGCTTCCCAATGAATTATGAAAACGAGGCATTACAAGTGGCTTCGGGCAAACCCATTCATATTTCGACTAAAAATATTCGCTATGGGGTGCTTTCTGTCGCAAATGGGGAATTAGATTTATTCGGTCGTTATCCGAATACCATGAAAAATCCACTTATCTTAAAAAATGTGAAAGTTTCCTTATTTGATGGTGAATTGACGGTACCTCAGCTCACTTTCCCACAAAGTAAAATGGCGACACTTTCTTTTACCAATATTGATTTAGCCCAAGTGTTAGCTTTGGCACAATATAATCAAGTAACCTTAACCGGCCGTGCTAATGCAACCCTGCCATTTTGGCTCGGACATAAGGAATGTTTAATTTGTAATGGCACGTTGGAACAAGTGGGGAATGTGTCCATCAAATTAACGGATGAAATGGTGAAAGGGCTGAAAAAAGGCGGTTGGACAGAGAATATTTTGGTGGATTTATTAAAAGAAATGGAACTGCAAAATTCCCATGCAGCTGTGACGCTCGATCCTAAAGGGCAAATGACGTTGCGTGCGAGCATTAGTGGATTTAATCCAACCAAGCGAACTCATAATCCGATAACGTTAAATTATACGCACCAAGAAAATATGTTTGAATTGTGGAATATGATTGACTATGGCTCGCAATTTGAACAAAATCTGCAATATAAACTTTATAAGCAATTAGACAAGACAAATGATAAAACACCTTAAATTTCAACCGCACTTTTTTATTTTTGCGGCTATGTTTACACTCGCGGCTTGTACGCCGACCATTCAATTGGATACACCAAAGGAAGGCATCACCATTAATATGAATGTGGTGGTGGACCACAATATTAAAGTGGAAATGGATGAAAAATCTCAGAAAGCAGTGAGCGAAGTTGATCCTGCGAAGAAATAATTGAATTTTTTAAGTGCGGTTAAATTTTACGAAAATTTTACTTAATTTTTACTTTATTTACAGTTTATTATCTTTATGTTTAGGCGTATGATGACTATTAGTTTTACATAACCCCTAAATTTATTTAGGTAAATATATTATTTCTATTTAATAGGAGATTGAATGATGAAAAAATTATTCATAACTGTACTTTCTGCGGCAGCGATTGCTGTACCTTTTTTTGCTCATGCAAATACTGCACCACAAACGGAACAAAGCGCAGTACAACCAGAAAAAGCAAAAGGCGTTTGGATTGATGTGCGTTCTGCTGAGGAGTTTAATGCTGGTCATTTACAAGATGCGGTGAATATTCCACACGATAAAATCGTGGAAGGTGTTAAAGCGATTAGTTCAGATAAAGATGCACCGATCAACCTTTATTGTCGTAGCGGTCGTCGTGCCGAAGCCGCGCTCACTGAGCTGAAAAATGCAGGCTATACCAATGTTACTAACCATGGTGGTTATGAAGATTTGGTTAAAAAAGGTTTGAAATAAACAAAGCATCATTTAACGTAAAAATCCCCTAGAGCAGACAGTAGGGGATTTTTACTATAAAGTGCGGTCAGATTTTTAAGTGTTTTGCAAATCATCTTAAAAACTTGACCACTTGCATCATTATCAAGACCGCAGCCGTCTGAAACATTGATAGACCGGTTACTGATGTTCGCTTTCTGCTACTTTTGTCCATTTTGCCAATGTCTGCTTCATCTGTGCCTGAGGGATGAAGCGGGCCATCCGTTCTACTTCCTTGCCTTGATAAAACAGCAGCCATGCAGGTGCGGTCAGCACGTGGAAACGTCCGGCCATTTCGGGTATTTCAGCAATATCGGCTTTTACGGCATACACATTTCCTTCCTCCGCCAAAGCTGAGTCAAGCTGGGCGGCCACGACCGTACAAACACCGCAGATTGGGGCTTTGATGTACAGCGATACTAAAGGGTGTGTGGCGATGGCCTGTTCGATGTCTTTCAGAGTGTGTAGTTGTTGCATGTCATGTACTCCTTTGAGCGATTAAGCACGTTTCTAGTTGTCCAGAAAAGGGGCTTTCAACGAAATGAAAACAAGAAAGCAGTTTGAGCCGTTTAGATTTTCTCTGCTACTCTCGCTACACTTACACGCCCATTTTCCACGCGGAGATGCGTTTCAAATTATCCACCGTGTCGTGATTGATGATGGCGGCGAACGTGCCGTCCAGTTTGGCAATTTCGGCTTTGTCTTCATCGCTGAGGGCAAAAGCCCACCGCTTCAAGTTGATGTTTTATCATTAACCGAACACTTTTTTCAAGTGTACTTGGTAGTCTGCGAAGTATTGTTCTACTTGTGGATTTTTAACTACATCGTTACATGTAAATGTCGGTAGACGGGTCAAACCGATGAACTCGTTGAGTTTGTGGAAAGGCATGTACACAGCATCCACATCTTTGCCTTCAAAGAAGTCGCCTTCACGGGTGAACGCTTCAATCGGCGCATTCCAAGTAAGCGAAAGCATGTGTTTTTTGCCTTGCAACAAACCACCTGTGCCAAATCCTTCGGTCGGGCTGACACGATGACGGCCATCACTGTGGTAAAGCTTGCCGTGTCCAGCGATAAATACTTCGTCTATGTATTTCTTCACTGTCCAAGGCTCGTGCATCCACCAAACAGGCATCTGCCAAATCACGGCATCCATCCACAAGAATTTTTCGATTTCTGCCTCAACATCATAGCCAGCATCAATCACAGTTTCTTTTACATTGTGTCCAAGTGCGGTCAAAACTTCTTTTGCTTTTTTGTGAAGCGTGTGGTTTAACTCACCATGCGAATGGCCGAATTCTTTACCACCGTTTAATAATAAAATGTTCATTTTTACTCCTAGAATAAATAATTTATAAAAAAAGGATGTGATGTTTACGGATATTGTCTTCTGTTTACTCTCATGAAGTCGCAGTCATTTTATGATTTGTTTTTATTGAGATAAATAGGGTTTAGCTTTATGATGTAATGAATTAAATTCACTAATAAAAGAGAGTTTAAAGAGAAAATGCAGAACTTTAACGAACTGAATTATTTTTTGACGTTGGCGCAAACACAAAGTTTTGTGAAAGCGGGACAGCTTTTGGGGATTTCTTCTTCGGCGTTGAGCCACAGCATGAAAAATTTAGAAACGCGGCTAAATTTGCGCCTGTTCAACCGCACTACGCGCAATGTGTCACTGACCGAAGCCGGGCAGCAGCTTTTCGACCAACTTTCCCCACTTTATCAAGCCATAAACCAAGAAGTCGATGCATTAAATGATTTTTTGAATACGCCATCGGGATTGATTCGCATCAATACCCCTGCAATAGCAGCGGAAGCCGTGTTGTATCCAAAATTAAAGCCGATTTTGAACCAATACCCGAAAACCCGCTTGGAAATCGTGGTGGACGATCGTTGGGCAGATATTGTGAAAGAAGGATTTGATATGGGCGTTCGGTTAGGTAACAAGGTAGCGAAAGAGATGATTGCGGTACCAATTTCCGCACCGCTCAAAATGGTATTGGTTGCCTCGCCCGATTATTTGGCACAACACGGTTCACCGAAAAATATTGATGATCTGCAACAACACCGCCTTATCGGCATAAAACTCTCCGGTGAACACGGCACGGAGATACAGTGGGAATTCAAATACAAAAAAAAGCTGATTACGTTCACACCAAAATCGCAGTTTTCTATCAACAATCATCTGCGTCTGCAAGCCGTTTCAGACGGCCTTGGCATTGCGTGGATAGCACATATGAGCGTAGCGGATGCACTCAATTCGGGGCACCTGGTCGAGCTGTTGCCTGAGTATGCTATGACTTACGAACCGCTTTACCTCTATTATCCCAGCCGCCGCGGGCATTCCAATGTGTTTAAGTTGATTGTGGATGCGTTAAAAGTAAAAGCCGTCTGAAGTTTCAGACGGCTTTTTTCATAACAAAGAGCGGTCAGATTTTTAGGTGTTTTTGCAAATTACCTTCAATATCTGACCGCTTGTTCCTTAACTCTTCTTAAATTTCCTATTAAAGAAACCCGTGCAATGTCTCATTTTATGTTTGTAAATAACATAATTGCTAACTTAAATACATCATCTAAAGAAGATTAAATGATAAAAAAATGATGGCTGTACTTTTGAGAGACAGAAATAGGTCTTTGAAAATCGAAATTTGTTTATTTCACGATTTATATCGTTCCATTATTTCTATAGTTTGTTTTTCTAATTCAGGAAATAAAGTTTGAGTGCTAATTCCAAAAGATTTAAGTTCTTCCATTATTTTAGTTTTATTTTTTACAATAATTTTCTTCCCATCTATTTTTTGCTGCCATTCTTCAGGAACTTTTGCAGGTTGTAATTTGTTTTTATCAAGTCCATATAATAAAAAGCAACCTTGTTGGCGTGATATTCTAGCATTATTAAGTTTAGCTCTCACACAAAGTACTCTCTCCAAATCACTACATTCTATTTCAGGACAAAAACTTGGCTTATCTGCCCTTACATCATGAATCAATTTCACTATTTCTTTTTGTTCATTAAATGATTTTTTAAATGCTTCTTCCCCTTCTTCTCTTGCTACTGACCCAATCAATCTAAGATATTCATTCCCATCTGGCATATCGATATTGTAGTCTTGTTGTATTCTAGTTCTTGTCTCATCAAAACTTTGAATACTTTCATATTGTTTAAGTATATAATCACTTTTTTTTAATTTTTCTTGAGTTTCAGCAGCTTTAATGCTTTTTGTTATTTCAAAATCTATTGGTTGTACACTAATAGCAGATAAAATAGCAACTGTGTCACTATCAAAATATTTTATTTGATCATTTGGAATGTCTAGAATGATTAATTCTCCATTTGTTCGATGATGTTTCTTCTCATGGCAAGCAAAATATAAAGCAACCAAAGCATTTGTAGTTAAATCCAAAAGCCTTGTTTTACAACCATAATGCTGTAATTTCACCAGCTTCTCAAACAAAGTATCTGTAGGTAAAAAATCATCTGGACAATTAGTTAATACATCTTTAATAATTTTATCTTCATTCTCAATAAGATATTGCTCTCTAAAGATACTTGGATTCATGTCCCATTTTTTGTTTGCTTGCCCTCTAAAAAAACGAGTGGTTCCCTGTTTGGGTTCACCTAATTTTTGAATAAGATTATTCAAGTCATTAATACTACTAATTTCGTATGTTTTCATTTTACTTCCTATAACTATAAACTAATAAAATCTATCCCATACAACGGCACATTCACCAGCCAATCCTGCTCTCTATAGTCCGCCATGGAAAATCGAATTGCTTGCTCAGGTTGAAATTGTTCTACATACACTTTCAAACTTTTCGCTTTTAAATTTTCTTCCGCTTTGACTTCAATCGGGATAACAGCTTGCTTACGTTGCAGAACAAAATCGACCTCTGCAGTGCCTTTTTCAGTTGCCCAATAAAAAACAGGGTTTTCTTGGGTGGCAATTAATTGTTGCAAAACATATTGTTCGGTTAAAGCGCCTTTAAATTCGGTAAAAATACGGCTACCTTCTAGAAGTATGCTGGCATCCAAATTGCTTTGTGCAGCAAGCAGTCCGACATCTAAACCATACAATTTAAAGGCGTTATCTTGATAGGCTGAAAGCGGTAAATGTGGTTTCTTCACTCGAGGCACGCTATGTACTAAGCCGCTGTCTTTTAGCCATTGCAGAGCAATTTCATAGTCTTTGCTTCTCGCTCCTTTTTGTAGCTGAGCATAGATAAATTTTTTATTTTCTTTGGCAAGCTGTTCAGGAATGGAAGCCCAAATTGACCGCACTTTTTGCACGGTTTGTCCATCGTGAATATGTTTGGAAAAATCCTGTTCATACGCCATCAATAGATTACGCTGTATTTGACGCACTTCATCAACATTTTGTGTTTCGATAAATACTTTTACCGCTTCAGGCATACCGCCGACAAAATAATATAGACGGAGCAAATCAATATAGGTGGTTTTCATGGCTGAAATTAGCGACCAGTCTTTCAATTCCAGCAATTTCACCAAATCTTGTTTGCCAAGTGCGGTTAAAAATTCATGAAAATCCATGGGATAAAGCGGTAGAAAGTCCACTTTGCCAACAGGAAAAGAGACTTGATGATGTAGTGACACCCCAAGCAATGAGCCTGCCGCGACGATATAAAATTGAGGTGCATTTTCGTAAAAATATTTGAGTGAAGATAATGCTTGCGGGACTTCTTGTACTTCATCAAAAATAATCAAGGTGTTTTCTGCTTGAATATCGACACCGCTTTCAATTTTCAAACCGAGCATTAAGCGATCAATATCATAGTCGCCAGAAAATAGCGTTTTCATACGTGGGTTATTATCAAAGTTGATATACGCCACTTTTTCAAAGGATTGCTCGCCAAAGTGTTTCATCGCCCAGGTTTTTCCTACCTGTCTTGCTCCTTGAATAATTAATGGTTTGCGGTTTGTTTTGTGCTTCCACTTTTCTAAGGATTGTATGATTTTACGCTGCATAATGCCTCTCCAAAACAAGGGATATAGGCTAATTATACAGTACATAATACACTTTTTCTAATAATATAAGTTTTAATTTATACATTTTTTCAAATGAAAAAATGTTTTCCTTTGCATTTTTTAGATGAAATATGAGGGTTTATTTTTCAGACGGCCTTTTAGAAAAAAGAGCGGTCAGATTTTTAGCTTTTTATTTATCCCTTTTCTTCATCAAAACAACGCATTAAGCAATCCAATACGGTGCGTACTTTTGCTGATTGGGTGCGATGTGCGGTGGTGGCATAAAGGGTGCGTGTGGGGAGTTTGTGTTCAGGTAATACAACACTTAACTGACCATTTTCTATCAAAGGTGCCACATCGCCAGAAAGCAATACCGCCATTCCCATGCCGGCACAGGCATATTCGCGTGCGACCAGTGAAGAATCTGGGCAATCGGTGCGATTTTCGGGCAGCGTTTCAGGTAGCCCTAAACACTTCAATGCGTGCAGCAGGACATTGCTATTGTGATTGAGCCAGTCGGCATTGAGTAAATCTTGCAGCTGGGCAATGGGATGTTCACGCAAATAGTCTGGCGAAGCGCAAATCAAGGTTTGCCATTGTGCCAACGGGCGCGCGATGCTGTCGGGATCGTCAGGATGTAAAACAACGCGGATAGCGATATCAGTATCGTTTTGTAAATCTACCAAGCGGTTGTTTTCATTGAGTATTAAGCGAATTTTTGGGTAGCGATGGCGTAAGGTTTGCACGGTGCGTTTCATCGGTTCAACCGCGCTATAACCGGTCGGTAGGCTGATGCGGACTTCGCCTTCCGGTTCGGTTTGCAAAATGCCCATTTCGCGCTCAACGGCATCGTGCCAGTCAGTCAATTGGCGCGCGTACTGTTGCAATTGCCGCCCTTCTGCCGTCGGCGTGAGGCTGCGTGTGGTGCGGTTAAGCAATTTGACGCCGTAATGATTTTCCAGTTTGCGGATGGCTTGACTGATTGCGCTGGCAGTCATGCCCAAATGCGGCGCGGCGGCATTCATGCTGCCATATTGCAGCACGGTGGCAAAAATATAGATAAGTTTAAATTGCTCCATTATAAAGCCTTGCTTAAAACTGTTTATTTAATTTGATAGATTATCAAGTTAATTAAAGTAATATACAATATATTTCATTACAAACAAAGGAGTACTTTATGCCACATATCAATATCAAATGTTGTCCAAAGAACCTGTCTGAACAGGAATTGCAAGCCTTCGCAGATGATTTAACGGCGTTTGCCAGCGAGCGTCTAAACACGCCTGCAGAATTCATCACTATTGCCTACACTGAAATTCCGGATGATGAATGGAAAGAAAAGGTTTGGGACAAAGAAATTGAGCCAAATGTAGAGAACCTGTTACGTAAACCCGAATATGACATGTAACCTGCGCGTATCATCAAAACCCTAAAAAAACGACCGTACTTTACTCAGGAGAACAGCATGAAAGCATTTAAAAAATTAGGGTTTAGCGTACTTTTCGCCACCCTTGCAACGAGCAGTTTTGCCGGTGAACCGTTGCGCTATTTGGGACAAAATGAAACTGCCTACCATAGCCAAGTGCCTTATGGGAACAATGAAAAAGTCGGTCGTTATGCGACGGCAAATGATGGGGCAAAAATTTATTTTGAACGCTATGGCAAAGGCTCACCTGTGATTGTTTTGCATGGCGGATTAGTGGGTTCAACGGCTGAAATGGGCGAGTTTATTGACCGTTTAAGCCAAAATCATGAAGTCATCGCCATCAGTACACGCGGTCATGGAAAATCTGAAGTTGGCAGTGTTGCGCCCACTTACACACAAAAAGCAGCTGATGTGCTTGCCGTATTAAAAGCTGCACAAATTAACGGTAAAGTGGATTTGCTCGGCTTTTCAGACGGCGCTTACACCGCCCTAACCTTTGCAGCCGCTTATCCCGAAAAAGCTGCCAAAATTATTGCCATCGGTGCCGGTGAATGGAAACGTGGTTTTATTCAAGGCGGGGGAAATAAACGTGCAAGCTATGAACAAATCCGCCAGTTAGATCCAAGTTATTGGGATATGCAGCAAACCATTCGTCCAAATCCACAACAAACGGCAACGTGGTTTGACAATGCACAGAGAAATTATGACAACACCCAAGTTGGCAAAGAGACGTTCGGTAAGATTCAATCGCCGGTGTTGTTTGTGGTTGGCGAAGACGATGCCAATGCACCCTTGGATACAGTCATCAACGCCTATCGTATGACACAGAATGCCGATTTAGCCGTTATCCCTAATGCGCCACATCCGGTATTTGTCTTGAACTTCCCGGCTGTTTGGACTATTGTAGAACCGTATTTGAATAACAAATAATGAAAGGAAAAAAAATGCTTAAATTATTTACTTTACCCGGTGAAGGTAAAATTCGCAGTTCATCACCTTTCGCCTGGAAAACCGAAGCGATGCTGCGTTTATCCGGCTTAGATTTCGAAAAAGAATATGTTGCCGATCTTAGCAAAATGCCTAAAGGCAAAGTTCCGGTATTGCAAGATGGCGAGAAGTTGATCCCTGATAGCTCTCTCATTCAGCGTTATCTAACCGAAACCTACGGCATTGATTTAGATAAACATTTAACGCCTGAACAAAAAGCGATTGCTGAAGCCTTTCGCCGTATGACAGAAGAACATTTATATTGGATGGGCGTATATAACCGTTTCGTCGATCCTCTCGGCAAACCATTTATGATGAAGGCAATGTTTGATGGCATGCCGACCGAACAAGCCGAAGCGATTTTTGCTGTGTTACAGGAAAACGCGAAAAAAGAAATGCACGGACATGGTATCGGAAGACACACACAATCTGATATTTACGCCTTCGGAAAAGGAGATTTAGACGCCATTAGCAACTACTTAGGCACAAAACGCTACTTTTTCGGCGAAGAATTAACCTCCGTTGATGTGGCCATCGTGCCTTTTGTTGCAAACCTGATTCTTACCCCCATCGACACTGAAATTGCGCTATATGCAAGAACCAAAGCAAATTTGGTCGCTTATATTGAACGTTTTGATCGGACAGTATTTGGAGAATAAAGCAAGAAATAAAAGGCCGTCTGAAATTTCAGGCGGCTTTTTTATGTGAAAGTGCGAGCAGATTTTCGTTTACTAAATACAATAATCTTCTTTTAATAAGTGACGATAGGCATAAAGATAAGATGCACCGACAAATGCCGCACCACCCGTGACATTGCCTAAAAAGACAGGAATCATATTGAAGAAGAATTGGCTCCAAGTCACATTAGCACCGGCAAAAATCCCCGCAGGGATAATAAACATATTGGCGACAAAGTGTTGTAATCCGATAAGCACAAAAATCATCACTGGGAACCATATGGCTAGGATACGGCCAGAAGTTTGTTTGGCGCCAAAGTAGAACCAAATACCCATGCAGACCATCCAGTTACAGGCTATGGCTGAAATAAAGGCGCGACCAAAATCCATTTGCACTTTAGCTTCGGCGATAGCAATGGTTTTAGCAGAGGCGGCACCTTCTGATAAACCGACATAATGCCCTAAGAAATATGCCATAAACAGCGCACCAAGCAGGTTGCCCAAACTCACTACAATCCAGTTACGAAATAATTTTTTAAGGCTTACTCTTTTGGTTAAACGGCCTAATGCCATCATCATCATATTTCCCGTGGCTAATTCACCACCACCGATTAGAATACAAATCAAACAAATAGGAAACACGGCCGCACCAAGTAATGTTGATAACCCACTCCACTCTGGAGGAATACCGCTCACTACTTTTAAATAGGCCATATAACCAAAACTCACATAGCCGCCACCTAAAAAACTTAAAATAGCCAGTGTTTTTAGGTGTCCTTCCGACTTAGCATAACTTTTATCAATAACATCTTGTAAGATTTCGTGGGGATAAAGATCACGATGCTGCATAGTTGTACCTCTAGTGAAAATAAGACGGTAAAAATGTAGCAAACCACATAGAAAAACCGAAAGAATTGTTAAATATATGTACTGATTTTTAGTTATAACGAAATTGAATAATAATCCGAACCTAAAATTAGGTGTCTAGGTTCTTTTTTTTGAGGGGGGCAAAGTGCGGTCGGTGGTGGAACAATGTCGCCCAAGTTAGAAACGGTATAAGGAAACATCGTCTGTTACATTTTTCTATAAATCAAAATCCGCGTAAATTCAGTCGGGTAGTCCAATCTGAATGTTGTACTGGGTGAATGGTAGAGACGAAACTCAACGGTAACGTTAGGGTATTTATCGATAGAAAATTCATAGGAAGTAAAAAATATGTGGTTTCATCAAAAACTGTTTTCAATGTTTCTGATTTTTCTTCACTTTTTTTAAGATTCAGATGAAAGTATTTTGTCAATTCATCTTTGTCAAATAGGATATTTATTGAACCGTTGCTTTCATCCCAATAGAGATTAAGTTTCGTATTCTGTTTTAACTCTTTAGGTACAACCAAATGAACCTTTGATTTTTCCAAAGTGTAGCTTGTATAACCGTTTTTCATGTTTGTATGAGTAAGAACCTTGATATTCCTACGTTTATATTGCAATGAATCAGGATCAATAGATTGTTTTTTCTCCATAATTTCAGCTGCAATATCAATCATTTCTGCTAAATAAGCTTTTTCCAATTGGATTTCTGTTTGTGTCATGGAAAATATATTTTTCGAATAGAACAATAAAAAAATAACAGATAATTTCGAAAGAATTTGTTTAAAATTTTCCATATATTCTTACTCCTGAAAATGTTCAAAGGAAATAAAGCAAAGATACATCGTGTTCTTTTTTCTGGTTCTAGTTATGTTGCTTATCTAAGATATGTTCTCCTTGATATTTATACTATTTTACAGTATTCAAATAAAGATATATTAGATTCGGATGCTGTGCAATAAATTGAGTATTTATTGTGTTTTAGTACTTGAGCGAGATAAGGCGCACGAATAATTGATGTCAAAATGAGAGATAAAAAAGAGACCTTTCAATGAAAGGTCTCTCTTCATAAAACAATGTTATATGAATAATTTGTAAAAAATCTCCAAAATTATGCAGGATTTGGGTGTTTGCAAATTAAAATAACTTATTTTGCCTTCAATTTTTAACCAGTCAAATTTACCATTTTTGCGCCGTAAAGCCCCGTTCTTCAGGTTGGGGATATAGCTTTTTTGACTTTTTCTCTTGCCCACTCTTCGTATTGGGAAGTTTGATTTTTAACTGGTTTTAAATTCATTTTGCTATGATATTCTGTTTAAGGTTTTTATTATTATACCTAATGAATGTTTAAATTGGGGTGTTCACGCAAAAACACATTGACTGCTTTAAATCCGTATGTGGTACTGTGGTGATGGTTATTTTATTTTCTGATATTTCAAAAGCTTGCGGCTCTCTTGTCCAGACAAGTGATTTGGGATGGAATGTGTGCATTATTACTCCTGAGTAATGAGACTGTATTATAGTAAAGATTTCATACATATTGAAAAACAAGCGGTAGGATTTTGAGAAAAATTTGCAAATTATTTTTTCAAATCCCTTGAGCTTAACTCTAGGTTAAGCTTTAACATGATGTCCATTCAATCTCAATAAAAAATAAGGACATCTTATGAAATTACATAAATTCACCCGCTCATTGTTGCTTTTAAGTTTAGGCATAACCGCTTTTGCTCAAGCACAAACACTTTCTATGGAAGTGTGGAAAAGCCCGACTTGTGGCTGTTGTAATGAATGGATCAGCTATATGCAGAAAAACGGTTTTGAGGTTAAAGTCAACGAAACAGGTAATTATGATGCTCATAAGCGCTTTAACATTAAATATGAACATGCTTCTTGCCACACAGCCGTGATTGATGGCTATGTGATTGAAGGACATGTACCTGCTGAGGATATCAAACGTTTACTCGCAGAAAAACCCGATGCAATAGGCTTGTCTGCACCGGGAATGCCAATTGGTTCACCAGGTATGGACGGTGAAGCATACGGCGGACGCAAAGATCCTTATGATGTTGTTTTGATTAAGAAAAACGGTGAAAGTGAAGTGTTTAAATCCTATAACCAATAGGGGGGGAAAGAATGAAACGTCGAGATTTTTTACGTTATGGAATTGGAATTAGCTTAGCCAGTAGCTCGTTTTATAGCCTTGCGAATATGATGAACCACGCACAACATGGCAATATGGCGATGATGCATTCAGTACCTACTGGCCTAATGCCAACTGAGGCAATGCCTTCAGGTTTATCGCTTAATGGGATATTACCAAAACTTGCTAATCAATCGACTCAAGCTGGACTGTTCAAAGCCACTTTAAAAGCAGAGCCAATTAAAATTCGCCTCGCAGACAATAAAGAAACGGAATTTTGGGCTTATAACGGACAACTACCAGGGCCACAAATTGAAGTATTTGAAGGCGATGCCGTAGAAATTGAATTTATCAATCACCTACCACAACCCTCAACAGTACATTGGCACGGCTTAGATGTACCAAATGAAGCGGATGGTAACCCGATGGATATGGTTGAACCGCAAGGGAAAAAAGTCTATCGCTTTACGCTACCTCAAGGCAGTGCTGGGACATATTGGTACCACCCTCATCCACATGACCATGTTTCCGAACAAGTCTATAAAGGCTTAGCAGGCACTTTCGTTGTTAAAGCGAAAAATGATCCGCTTGCACACCTTCCTGAACAACATTGGGTGATTTCCGATCTGCGTTTAAATGCCGATGGCACCATTCCAGCAAACACGATGTTAGATTGGATGAACGGTCGTGAGGGTGAATTTGTGTTAATCAACGGTCAATATCAGCCCCAGATTCAAGTGAAAACGAATGAACGAATCCGTCTTTGGAATGCCACTAGCGCTCGTTATTTTCGTTTAAACATTCCAGGGGTGAAATGGATTGTGGTGGGTACCGAAGGTGGTTTACTTGAAAAACCTCGCTCGCCTGTTGATGAACTGCTACTTACACCAGCCGAACGCGTTGAAGTGATTATGGTGGGTGAAACGCAAGGAACAGTCAATTTACAAAGCGGTTATTATGATCGCCGTAAGATGATGGTGCAAGAACAGCCTAAAGATCTCACTTTAGCCACAATTCAGGTGAAATCAGAACCTGTTCAGTTACCTGAAAGCTTAAGGTCCTTCCCTAACTGGGATGAGCCAAAGCAGGTTCGCCAAATTCGCTTTAGTGAAAAAATGATGAACCATACGAATATGCCAATGATGAATAACGGTACACATCACGCTACTACAACACCAACGGACAACCCTATTCCACCAATGATGAATGGTATGTTCTTAATCAACGGTCAAACCTTTGATATGAACCGTATTGATTTTGTTGCCAAATTGAATGAAGTGGAACAGTGGGAAATTTTCAATGAAAGCCATATGGATCATCCGTTCCATTTGCACGGCACTCAATTTGAAGTGATTCAACATACATTAAACGGCAAAACCTTCAAGCCAGAAGGCAGGGCGTTAAAAGATGTAGTCAATTTGCGCCCTTATGAAAAAGTGATTATTCGCTTTAAGCAAGGACACACTGGGTTGAAAATGTACCATTGCCATATTTTGGAACATGAAAATCTCGGTATGATGGGGATGTTTAAAGTGGAATAGTGGTATCTAACCATAAAAAACAGAGGGATTTTCGTGAAAATTTGTAAATCGCGAAAATCCCACTGCGTATTGATAATCTTGTACCAATACAATTCAGAATGGAATGTTATCATCAAATGCGTCCATTGGTGGCTCAGCTTGTGGTGCTGGCGCAGATTGTGCTGGACGAGATTGATAGCTTGGTTGTGGTGCTGATTGTGCAGGTGTATAACCGCCCATCTCTTGATTACGACCACCTAACATTTGTAAGTTATCACCTTGGATTTCAGTGGTGTAACGATCTTGGCCGTTGTTATCTTGCCATTTACGGGTTTTTAAACGACCTTCAACATAAACTTGTGAACCTTTGCGTAAGTATTGACCTGCAATTTCCGCTAAACGACGATATAACACGATGCGGTGCCATTCGGTCACTTCACGACGTTCACCTGTGTTTTTATCTGTCCAGCTTTCACTTGTTGCCACGCTGATATTTGCTACCGCTTCGCCATTTGGCATCGTGCGGATTTCAGGATCATTACCTAAATTACCCACGATGATTACTTTATTAATACCTGCCATAGAATCCTCTATATTTTAGAAATAAGATGAAAAATTTTGGCTATTTTGCCTTAAAAGAAACAAAAGATCCATAAAAATTAACTGGATATTTGCACAGATATTGAAATATGCGATAATGGTCACAATTTTTGAATTTATTTTCTTAAGGCAATCGCTTTTTCTATGGATACTATCGACATTCGTGGGGCTAGAACCCACAACCTCAAAAACATCAATTTAACCATTCCGCGCGATAAATTAATTGTGATTACAGGCTTGTCTGGTTCGGGCAAATCTTCTTTAGCATTTGATACGCTTTATGCGGAAGGGCAGCGCCGTTATGTGGAATCGCTTTCTGCTTATGCGCGTCAATTCCTTTCTTTGATGGAAAAGCCGGATGTGGATTCGATTGAGGGCTTGTCGCCAGCGATTTCTATTGAGCAAAAATCCACTTCTCATAACCCGCGTTCAACCGTGGGCACGATCACCGAAATTTACGATTATCTGCGTTTGCTGTTTGCTCGCGTAGGGGAGCCGCGTTGTCCTGATCATGATGTGCCATTAACGGCACAAACCATCAGTCAAATGGTGGATAAAGTTTTAAGTCTGCCTGAAGAAAGCAAAATGATGTTGCTTGCGCCTGTGGTGAAAAACCGTAAAGGTGAGCACGTTAAGCTGTTAGATAGCTTGGCGGCACAAGGTTATATTCGCGCAAGAATTGATGGTGAGATTTGTGATTTATCCGATCCACCAGAACTTGCTTTACAGAAAAAGCATACCATTGAAGTGGTGGTAGATCGCTTTAAAGTGCGGTCAGATTTAGCCACACGTTTAGCAGAATCCTTTGAAACGGCTTTGGAGCTTTCTGGTGGTACAGCAGTTGTGGCAGATATGGATAATCCTAACGCTGAAGAATTGGTTTTCTCGGCGAATTTTGCTTGTCCACATTGTGGCTATTCCGTACCAGAATTAGAGCCTCGCTTGTTCTCATTTAATAACCCAGCAGGGGCGTGTCCGACTTGTGATGGCTTAGGTGTTCAGCAGTTCTTCGATGAAAGCCGTGTGGTACAAAATGAAAGTATTTCTCTTGCAGGCGGTGCGGTAAAAGGTTGGGATCGTCGAAATTTCTATTACTATCAAATGCTTACCTCGTTGGCGAAACACTACAAATTTGATATTGAAACGCCATACGAAGATTTGCCACAAAAAATTAAAAATATAGTGATGCACGGTTCAGGCAAGGAAGAAATTGAATTCCAATATATGAACGACCGTGGCGATGTGGTGATCCGCAAGCATCCTTTTGAAGGGATTTTGAATAACATGGCACGCCGTTACAAAGAAACGGAATCCATGTCTGTACGCGAAGAATTGGCGAAAAATATCAGCAATCGCCCTTGTGCAGATTGTGGTGGCTCGCGTCTTCGTCCAGAAGCTCGTAACGTGTATATCGGTAATATTAACTTGCCACAAATTTCAGAGAAAAGCATTGGTGAAAGCCTTGAGTTTTTCCAAGGGCTTACTTTAACCGGTCAAAAAGCACAAATTGCAGAAAAAATCCTGAAAGAGATCAGAGAGCGGTTAGAATTTTTAGTGAATGTGGGTTTGAATTATCTTTCCCTTTCTCGCTCAGCCGAGACCCTTTCGGGTGGTGAAGCACAACGTATTCGTCTTGCGAGTCAGATTGGTGCGGGCTTAGTGGGTGTTATGTATGTGTTGGATGAGCCTTCTATTGGTTTGCATCAACGCGATAATGAGCGTCTGTTAAATACGCTGATTCACTTGCGTAATTTGGGCAACACCGTGATCGTGGTGGAACATGATGAAGATGCTATTCGAGAAGCCGATCATATTATTGATATTGGCCCTGGAGCAGGTGTACATGGTGGTCAAGTGATTGCTCAGGGGACAGCGAAAGAGATTATGGCGAACCCGAATTCGATTACGGGTAAGTTCTTATCGGGTGAAGAAAAAATCGAAATTCCGAAAAAACGAACCGCACTTGATAAAAGCAAACTTCTAAAATTAAAAGGGGCGACAGGGAATAATCTGAAAGGTGTAAATTTAGAAATTCCAGTGGGCTTATTTACTTGTATTACGGGGGTATCAGGTTCAGGCAAATCAACGCTAATTAATGATACGTTATTCCCATTGGCTCAAAACGCCTTAAATCGAGCGGAAAAAACGGATTTTGCGCCTTATAAATCCATTGAAGGCTTGGAATATTTTGACAAAGTGATCGATATTAACCAAAGTCCGATCGGCCGTACACCGCGTTCTAACCCTGCGACTTACACGGGCTTATTTACCCCAATTCGTGAATTATTTGCGGGCGTGCCAGAAGCGCGTGCGCGTGGTTATAACCCAGGACGTTTTAGTTTTAACGTACGTGGTGGACGTTGTGAAGCGTGCCAAGGTGATGGCGTGCTGAAAGTTGAAATGCATTTCTTGCCGGATGTGTATGTACCTTGTGATCAATGTAAAGGTAAACGCTATAACCGTGAAACCTTGGAGATCCGTTATAAAGGCAAAACTATTCACCAAGTGTTAGATATGACGGTGGAAGAAGCTCGTGAGTTTTTTGATGCGATCCCAATGATTGCACGTAAATTGCAAACCCTAATGGATGTAGGCTTGTCTTATATTCGTTTAGGTCAGTCTTCTACCACGCTTTCAGGTGGTGAGGCACAACGCGTTAAGTTAGCGACAGAGCTTTCAAAACGCGATACCGGTAAAACCCTTTATATTTTGGATGAACCGACAACTGGTCTGCATTTTGCCGATATTAAACAACTTCTCGAAGTGTTACACCGCTTGCGCGATCAAGGCAATACTATCGTGGTGATCGAACACAATTTAGATGTGATCAAAACCGCAGACTGGATTGTGGATCTTGGGCCTGAAGGGGGCAGTGGCGGTGGTCAAATCATCGCGACAGGCACACCGGAAGAAGTCGCCAAAGTTAAAGGTTCGCACACCGCGAGATTCCTGAAAGACATCTTAACAAAAGGCTAGAAAAAACGACCGCACTTTTGAACATCATCAAAGTGCGGTTATTTTTTGAGTTTTTTTAATGGCGATTTCCAAAAGGCGGTTTGGCGAACCAGACGACAATGAATAAT